>DAOLZQ010000061.1:520-16040 GCA_035426385.1 Saprospiraceae bacterium | reverse complement strand
CTAAAGGATATAATTCTGAAACCCTGAGTACAGACCATTTGAAATCGGGTATTTATCTGGTGACAATAATTAATGCGGATAAGATCAGAACATTACAATTGGTCAAAGTGAATTAAAATTTCTAGTTGATCAAAATTTAGAAGAGGTCGCATATTTATGCGGCCTCTTCTATTTCATACCAATTTTATCTTTTCTCGTATATCTTAAAAGGTAATCATGTTTATTACCAAATGCTATAGTCACTTTAATTTAATATACTAAAGTGCAGCCTTACAATTTTGTAATAGTAAAGACATCCACCTATGCTCGTAAATTGAAAATAAATAGGAATAGATATTACATCCAGCCGAGTTCAAACATTGCTTCTTCACTCAGCATCTCACGATTCCAGGGAGGATCAAAAGTCAGATTAATATTGACATCTTGTACGCCGGGTACAGCACTTACTTTGGTCTGTACGTCAAACATGATTTCATTCGACGCAGGACAGGCGGGTGCGGTGAGTGTCATGTTGATATTTACAATGCTCTCGGATGTAATTTCAATTTTATAAATCAATCCAAGATCAAATATATTGACCGGCAACTCGGGATCATACACTTCCTTGAGGGCGGCCTCTATATCTTCCTGTACTACCTTTGCTTCCATTATATCTTTCCTATCTTTGATAATGTCTGAAATGCAATGGCATAATTTTTCATTTGTTTGACCATCGCCAATAATCCATTTGATCTGGTAGGTGATAAGTGATGAGTCAACCCTATTTCTTCGATAAAGTATAATTCGCTTTTAATAATATCCTCAGGTGTGTGGTCGGATAAAACACTAACCATCATGGCCACCAATCCTTTGGTAATAATCGCGTCACTATCCGCTTCGAAGATTAATTTGCCATCCTTCATTTCAGCATTTAGCCACACTTTTGATTGACACCCTTTGATGAGTTTTTCATCGGTGTGATGTGAAGTATCCAGTGGAGGTAATTCTCTGCCCATCCGGATGATCTCTTCGTACTTATCCATCCATTCCGTAAAAAATGAGAAGTGCTGAATTATTTCTTGTTGTTTGTCTTCGATGGTCATACTGATGATTAATTTTTGAGCATTTTAATCGCCTGATGCAGACTCTTGATCAGTATATCTATTTCGGACTTAGTATTGTACACTGCAAAGGAAGCTCGCACCGTCCCAGGAATACCAAATTGATCCATAATGGGTTGTGTGCAGTGATGACCCGTGCGTACAGCTACGCCCATCTTGTCCAATAGTTCGCCGACATCGTAGGGATGTAAATCATCAATTAAAAATGAAATAGCACCCGCCCGATTTTTTGAATCACCAATAAATCGAAGTCCGGGAATATTCTGTAGTTCCTGGTAAGCATATTGTATCAATTCCTGTTCGTAAGCGGCAATATTTTCGAGACCTAGTTGTGATATAAACTCAATTGCTGCTGCCAGACCGATAGCACCGGCAATATCAGGTGTGCCGGCTTCAAATTTGTACGGTAATTCATTATATACCGTCCGCGCAAAAGTTACACTTTTGATCATATCACCTCCTCCTTGATAGGGGGGTATGGCATCTAGCCATTTTGATTTTCCATACAACACGCCTATACCGGTTGGGCCGTACATCTTATGTCCTGAGAAGACCAAGAAGTCCACGTCAAGTGCTTGTACATCCACCGGCATATGTTGAATAGCCTGTGCGGCATCCAGCAAAACAGGAATATTCAGATGATGCGCTTTGGCGATTATTTCTTTTACCGGATTGATAGTGCCCAGTGTATTTGAGATCATGGTAATAGCAACCAA
The DNA here is from genome assembly GCA_035426385.1 of Saprospiraceae bacterium. GTDB lineage: Bacteria > Bacteroidota > Bacteroidia > Chitinophagales > Saprospiraceae > Parvibacillus. The sequence goes on along the minus strand of DAOLZQ010000061.1, from coordinate 14,224 downwards.
CTTGACATCTGCATCGAGCAAGACGTCCAGAGTTTCCAACTTTAATTCACCTTGTTCGTCGATGGGTATCACTCTGAGATTCGCTCCCGTCTGTTCGCATGCTATTTGCCAGGGTACAATATTGGAATGATGTTCCATGCCTGAGATCAGAATAGCATCACCCGGCTTTACATATTTCCTGCAATAAGAACTGGCTACAAGATTGATGGATTCAGTAGTGCCTCTGGTGAATATTATCTCATGGTCGTGCTCTGCATTAATAAAATTAGCTACTGTCTGACGTGCATTTTCGTAGGCTGTAGTAGCTTGTTGGCTCAGTTCATGCACGCCACGGTGCACATTGCTATTGTATTGCGTATAGTACTTGTCAAGCGCATCCAGCACTGCTTTTGGTTTTTGAGATGTAGCTGCACTATCCAGGTATACCAGTGGGCGGCCGTGTACCATTATATCCAGTATAGGAAATTCAGTACGAATATCTTGTATGTGTTCTCTCAAAGCCATTTAAAATTAATTATCCAGCTCCGCAGAGACCAACATCCTGTCGTGAATTAATTTATTTAGATAATTCTTTAACGGAATAATGGAAATCCGACTGGTGATATCAAATGCAAATGCCTCGACGAGTAAGTTTTTTGCCAAATCATAACCTATTCCTCGGCTCTGCAGGTAAAACATAGCCTGATCATCGAATTGGCCAATGGTACAGCCGTGGCTACAGCGTACGTCATCTGCAAATATCTCCAACTGAGGCTTTGCGAAGACAATAGCCTTGTCACTGAGCAGCATATTGTTATTTTTCTGGAACGCATTTGTTCGCTGAGCTAACCGGTGCACAAACACCTTTCCGTTAAACACTCCTTTCGAAGTATCGCGAAGCACACCCCTGTACAATTCATTACTCGTACAATCGGGCTGTAAGTGGTGCATTGCTGTATGATTGTCCACCAGTTGATCGCCCACAGTAAAGTTAAGCCCATACATGTCGGTATGCGTCTGCGGACCATGCGAATATACATCTAGATTGTTTCTGATCAGGTCAGCCTCAGACAGACTAAAAGTAAAATTGCTGTAGGTCGATCCTTCAGCCTGTGTAGCATATATCTGATTGATGACTTTATGGGCAGTCATTCTATTCTGTAATGAAAAATGTTGGAATGTTGCATTTTCTGCAATAGAAATCGAAGTATGACATATCTCAAACACATTTCCCATACTCTTGCTAAAGTGAACCGATTCTATAACTGATGCAATCGCATTCCTCTCTACAATAATCCGGTGTCGTGGAAATGCAAAATGCGGTGTATCTACACTAAAATGATGGATGACATGTATCGGTTTGTCCAGACTTATATTTTCCTTAATTCTAATTATAATTCCACCAGAGTGTAAGGCTACATTGGCCTGAAAAAGTGACCGCTCGCGAACTTCCTCTGAGGTACCCTCTATCTCTGCCTCGCTATATTGGTAAGGTTCTATGACTACTCCATCGGGTAATTCACTATGTGTTCTATCCAGGCGAGTATTGTGCAGTACTATAAAATACGCCTCAGGTGAAGATGTATTAAATAGTGCTTTGTCCTCGTCAGTAAATGTATCACTTACCACCGGTAATGGATTGAAATGGTCAAAACCGCTGAGATAGGGCTTGAGATTAGTAAAGCGCCAGTCTTCCTGATGGATATCTGGAAATCCCATCTGCATGAACCTTTCTCCCGCTATCTTTCGATAAGCGCTATCATCCGGAAAAATTAAGTCTATGCCTAATTTTTCGGTTTTACTTTCAATGCTCATTATTTTGTTTTTGCGATTAATTCGGGTGCTGTCTCCTTAAGTAACCAGTCGTAGCCTCTTTCTTCAAGCTCAAGTGCAAGTTCTTTTTCACCGGAACGGATAATGCGGCCATCTGCCAGTACATGTACGCAATCGGGGATGATATAATCCAACAATCGCTGATAGTGTGTGATCATCACAAATGCATTATTCTTAGAGCGCAGTCGATTTACGCCTTTGGCTACTATTCGGAGCGCATCAATATCGAGGCCGGAATCAGTCTCATCCAGAATGGCTAGTTTGGGGTCCAACATAGCTAACTGAAATATTTCATTTCTTTTCTTTTCGCCTCCGGAGAAACCTTCATTCAGGTTGCGACGAGCCAACTTTGCGTCAAACTCGACGAGGGTTTGCATCTCTTTAGTCATTTGCATAAAGTCCTTCGCAGCTATTTCCGGCAGGCCTTTATAATTGCGGATTTCATTTAGTGCCGTTTTGAGAAAATTAATATTTGATACTCCGGGTATTTCCACAGGGTACTGAAAGGCCATGAATACACCTTCTCTTGCCCGGTCCTCAGGACTTAGTTCCAATAAATCTCTGCCTTCGAATAAGACTGAGCCGCCGGTGATCTCATAATCCTCTTTACCTGCCAGGACAGAAGCAAGTGAACTCTTGCCGGAGCCATTGGGGCCCATGATGGCGTGTACTTCACCTGCATTAATAGTAAGGTTGATTCCTTTCAGGATTGGTTTGCCCTGAACAGACGCTTGTAAATTCTTTATTTCTAACATATGGTTTGATATAGTTGACATCCCGCGGGATATTTTTATTTGCTTAATAGATTAACCTACGCTTCCTTCAAGTGTAAGCGCAAGCAGTTTTTGAGCCTCAATGGCAAACTCCATTGGTAACTGATTGAGCACTTCTCTTGCATATCCATTGACTATCAGAGCGACTGCCTTCTCTGTATCTATACCTCTGGCGTTCAGATAAAAGATCTGATTCTCACCAATTTTCGAGGTAGTTGCCTCGTGCTCTATAATGGCAGAGGGATTTTTTGAATCAATATATGGAAATGTATGCGCGCCGCAGCGGTCACCTATAAGTAATGAATCGCATTGTGTAAAATTGCGCGCCTTGTGTGCCTTGTTACCAACATGCACCAGACCGCGATAGCTATTCTGACCCTCTCCGGCTGAAATACCTTTAGAGATGATCCTGCTACGGGTATTGGCACCCAGATGATACATCTTTGTACCTGTATCTGCGATCTGTTTGTTCTTGGTAATAGCCACCGAGTAAAACTCACCGATCGAATTGTCACCTATCAGCAGCACACTTGGATACTTCCAGGTGATGGCAGCTCCGGTCTCTACCTGAGTCCAGCTAATCTTTGAGTTGGCACCACGACAAGCACCTCTTTTGGTAACGAAGTTGAAAATCCCACCCTTACCATCCTTATCACCCGGATACCAGTTCTGGACGGTAGAATATTTGATCTCAGCGTCTTTCATTGCGATAAGCTCTACTACTGCAGCGTGAAGTTGATTCTCGTCTCTACGAGGAGCAGTGCAACCTTCAAGATAGCTTACATAACTACCTTCATCGGCGATGATGAGGGTTCGTTCAAACTGGCCGGTATTCTCGGCATTTATCCTGAAATAAGTAGAAAGTTCCATGGGACAGCGTACGCCGGGTGGAATGTAAACAAAAGAGCCATCAGAGAAAACGGCGCTATTGAGTGAGCTGAACAGGTTGTCGCCCGCCGGCACTACACTACCTAAATATTTCTGTACCAGATCCGGATGATTTTTTACAGCTTCACTTATGGAGCAAAATATCACGCCCACTTCTTCCAGTTGATGCTTGAAAGTAGTAGTTACCGATACACTGTCAAATACTACATCGACGGCCACACCGGCTAGTGCCTTTCGCTCAGAAAGCGGAATACCCAGCTTTTCAAAGGTCCGGAGTAATTCCGGATCTACCTCGTCAAGACTCTGATACTTAGGTGTATTGGTCGGAGCGGCATAGTATGAGATGCCTTGGTAATCGATCTTTGGCATTGGGAAATTCTGCCAATCCGGATTTTTGTCTTTATTTTCGAAATCAGTCAACGCTTTTAATCGCCAGTCCAGCAGCCACTGCGGCTCCTCTTTCTTGGCCGATATGAAGCGAACGGTGTCTGTATTTAGCCCCTTAGGGGCATATTCTGTCTCGATCTGAGTGACAAAACCAAATTCATATTCTCTATTGGTAATGTCATCTAATATTTCACTATCAGTTTGCATGGCACAAAATTACTCGCTCTGGCTTACATAACCAACTTTATTTATAATAGTTCTAAATAAAGAGTTTTGAACACCAATTAGTTATGCATCAGCTCACTTAGTGAGGAAGGAAAATTTGCACAACAAACTTTTGGCAATATATTTTAAATCAATGAAATACAATTTATGTATAGAAAGCACGTATAACTTGAGATTTTCTACTAAATCCGCAGCATGTACATTAAGTTGTTTTCCATAATATTATCATAACATTTACTACATTTATCAGCATAAAAATGTAATAATATATGAGGGCGACTGTAATAACTAAATATGCGGAACTGCTCCTGGACTACTGTATGGAATTAAAGGCTGGAGAGCGACTGCTGGTAAATACAACGACACTGGCTGAACCTCTCGTGACTGAATTGTATCAGCAGTGTATGGTCCGCGGAGTGGTTATGGATGTGATCTTTGACTTTGAAGGAAAGGTGGAGCATTTTAATAAAATGGGCCACGCAGCTCAGGCCGGCTATCTGTCGCCCACATATGAGCTTGCTATGCGAGAGTTTGAAGGTTATCTGGTTATCAGGGCACCTTTCGAAGCTACAGAAGCTCGTCTTGCTACTCCGGAGATCGCCTCAATTGCTTCTGACCGCCGTGCCGAATCCAATAATATATACTTCAAAAGGACAGCCACCCGGGAGCTGAAGCGGAATCTATGTCAGTATCCTACCGAGCAAGGGGCTAAGTCTGCCGGAATGAGTCTAAAAGAGCATTCTGATTTTATAGTGAATGCTTGCTATCTGGACGAAGAAGTGCCCGCGGATCATTGGCGGAAGTTAGGAAAGTCGCAGCAACATATCGTGGATCGCCTCAATAGCCATGAGAACTTCACCTATGTCGGCAACGGATTTAATATATCTTTCAATACCAAAGGCCGGACCTGGATCAACTCTGATGGTAAGACGAATATGCCTTCGGGTGAGGTTTATACCAGCCCGGTGGAGGATAGCGTACAGGGTAATATTCGTTTTTCATTTCCTTCACTCTTTCAGGGTTATGCGCTGAATAATGTGGAACTGCAAGTCAAGGACGGCTACATCACAGATTGGAGCTGTGACAATGATTGGGAAGTGCTGAATGAAGCGATGAATATCCCGGGAGCAAGACGATTTGGCGAAGCCGCCATAGGCACCAATTATCGTATCGGAAAGTTGACCCGAAATATACTATTTGATGAAAAGATCGGTGGATCGGTGCATATGGCTGTGGGCCAAAGTTATCTGCAGGCAGGAGGTAAGAACGAAAGCACACTGCACTGGGATATGATTACTGACATGACCCAAGGAGGTAAGATCCTGGCTGATGGCGTAGTAATCTATGAAAATGGCAAATTTTTATTTTAAAATTATTTAATTCAGTTACAACTGTTACCTGTATAGAGGAATGTACTATTCTTCAATAAATTCTTTAGCCGACTGGTGACTGAATGTCGGATTACTGCTGATGAAATCTATATCTTTACACTTGTAATCCCATAAAAAATATTGTGACCAATCTCAATTCTTACATCGACCTTACGTTATTAAAGCCGGACACGACCCGCGATCAAATAGAGCAACTCTGCAGTGATGCCATCACATACAATGCCTATTCGGTGTGTGTGCCGCCTTACTTCGTACAGCAATGTTCGCGAATACTGGAAGATTATCCGGTGAAAGTGTGTACCGTGATCAACTTTCCCTATGGGAATAGTCTATCTCAAGTAAAAGCAGAAGAAATCAAAAAAGCTGTAGATGATAATGTAGATGAGGTGGATATAGTGGCCCCAATTTCTGCAATGAAGAGCGGTGACTGGACTTATGTAATGAGCGAATTTGAAAGTCTGACTCGTCTAAGCCATATGAGGAATATCGTATGCAAATGGATTATCGAGATCAATCTGCTTACTGAAGAAGAAATAGCACAGGTCTGTAAAATAGGAGTAGCTAAAGAAGTCGATTTTATCAAGACAAGCACCGGCACCTATGGTGAAGCGGTAACTCCTGAAGCCATAGCTCGCCTTAGAGCGCTCTTGCCTCCTCAGGTGAAGATAAAGGCAAGTGGCGGTATTAGGACACGTGAACAAGCTGAGGAATTGATAGCCTCCGGCGCAGACCGTATAGGCGCGTCCAGTAAAAAACTTTTGACAAATACCTGACGTTTTACACTCTGCGATGAGGATATTTACCACATATATATTAATTTTTTTGTCTTCAGCCTGTACAGCTCAGACAGTATCATTTCGGATGGATAGTGAAAGTGCAACCCGTATAAATGCTTATAATGCTGCTGAACAGCGTGTAAATACGGTGAAAGTTTACCGAATACAGTACGCTGTTATGTCTGATCGAATGGCAATGGAGATGGAGATAAGAAAGTTTAAGTCTGATTTTGATATCGTCACTGATTGGCATCAGAAAGGACCCTATTATTATATGAAAGCAGGTGCGTATCAGTCCAAGTTGGCTGCTTTCAGCGATATCCTCGCTATTCGGAAGGTTTATCCCGGAGCTATATTTGTGGTGGAAGAAGCTAAAAAACGATTATTACTCTAAATTCCTATATTGGGTAATATTCCCTCAGTAATGGCAGTGTACGAAAATGTAGAAAAGGGTAAGATAGACTGGATTATACTATCCATCTATCTGGCTTTAGTCACCATCGGTTGGTTTATGATATATGCGGTGAGTTACAATCCGGTAACGAAACCGCCTCTGGTAAGTATGGAGTACAATGCCGGAAGACAATTAATATTTATAGCACTTTCCTTCTTTGTATTATTTTTTATCTTGGTTTCTAATAGTAAAGTGTGGCGAACATTTTCTAATGGCTTTTATATTCTAGGCCTTGTATTATTGATTCTCGTTATCTTTTTTGGAAAAGTAATCAATGGTCAGCGGGCGTGGTTTAGTATGGGATTTTTCTCTTTCCAGCCTGCCGAGATTGCCAAGTTTGGTACTAGTCTTGCACTCGCCGATCTATTGAGTAATTATAAAATTAAATTATCTGAGCCGCGATCGGCGATGATAGCCATCAGTATGGTGATGATACCGCCGGTACTGATTATGTTTCAGCCCGACGCCGGTTCGGCACTCGTATTTTTTTCTTTCTTCATTGTCATGTTTAGGGAGGGATTAAATCCCAATTTATATGTAATTGCTTTATCCTTTATAGGGCTATTTATCAGTTCACTTTATTTTGGATTTCAGTACACTCTATTTTTAATACTGTTCATGGCAAGTACTGCTTTTGCGCTTCAGATAAAACAGCGTGGATGGACTATCTTGGCTCTGATTATTTTATTTGCCGCAGGAATATATGGCATACACGAGGGACTGGTTAATTATGTACTTATTGGAGGCGGTGTAATCACACTTGGACTGATAGTATTTAATTACGTGATCAAAAAGTACCAACTGGTCTTATTTGTTTTGCCACTAATTTTGCTCAGCTCGTTACTTTCTTGGGGGTCAGAATTTGTGTTTCAGAATGTATTGGAAAAGCATCAGCAGGAACGTATCAATGTATGGCTTCATCCGGAGCGATGTGATCCAAGAGGTGCACTGTACAATGTGTTGCAGTCCAAGATGGCTATAGGCTCGGGACAATTGACAGGCAAGGGATTTATGGCAGGTACGATGACAAAACTCAATTATGTGCCCGCACAGGTCACCGATTTTATTTTTTGTACCATTGGTGAGGAGCACGGATTTATTGGTGCTTTTGCCGTGATTGGGTTGTATTTATTTTTAATCCTCAGACTCACACTGTTGGCAGAAAGGCAGCGGCTTAACTTTTCCAGAAATTACATTTGGGGTGTAGCCGGAATACTATTTTTTCACTTCATAATAAATATTGGTATGACTATGGGTTTAATTCCGATCATCGGTATTCCCTTACCATTTCTGAGCTACGGTGGTTCTTCACTATTGGGCTTTACGGTGCTTATAGGGGTTGCGCTAAAGTTGGACAGTAGTCGCGTGAGAAAATGACAAGACATCCATTTGAATTAATTCATACAGATATCTCCTGTCGTGCTCGTGCAGGAAAATTATCCACTGATCATGGTGATATAGTGACTCCGGTATTCATGCCAGTAGGCACATTGGGCTCGGTGAAAGGTGTTCACCAGCACGAATTATTAGATGAAATTTTTGCCCGGATTATTTTGGGCAATAATTATCATTTGTACCTAAGACCGGGCGTAGAGATTATAGCAGCTGCAGGTGGACTGCACCGTTTCATTTCCTGGGATAAGCCCATACTCACGGATAGTGGCGGCTATCAGGTATTTTCACTGGCACAGCGTCGGAAGATCAGTGAGCAGGGCGTCGTATTTCAGTCTCACATAGATGGTAGCAAACATCTATTTACGCCGGAATCTGCCACTGAAACGCAATTAAAAATCGGTGCTGATATTATCATGGCATTTGATGAGTGTACGCCTTACCCTTGTGAATATAAATACGCGCATGCTTCAATGCAGTTGACGCATCGCTGGCTCGATAGGTGCATTCAGTATTTCGAACAAGCTGAAAAGCCATATGGGCATCAGGTCATTTTGGCTCCTATAGTGCAAGGAAGTACTTATGATGATCTACGTATAGAATCAGCGACCTATATCGCTTCTAAAGGGTTGCCACTCAACGCCATCGGTGGTTTATCAGTAGGTGAACCTGCAGAGGAAATGTATCGGATTACGGATGTGGTAACTCAGATTCTCCCAGAGCAGTCAGCCCGCTATCTGATGGGTGTAGGTACACCAGCCAATATCCTGGAATGTATAGGTCTGGGTATTGATATGTTTGACTGTGTGCTGCCCAGTCGGAATGCACGACATGGTCTGCTCTACACCTGGAATGGTGTGATCAATATCAAAAATGAAAGATGGAAGGCTGATTTTACGCCTATTGATGCAAGCAGTAGAGCCAAGAGCTCGCGTACTTACACTAAGGCTTATCTCCGACATTTGGTGCATTGTGGTGAATTACTTGCTGCTCAAATTGCAACACTGCACAATCTTGCTTTTTATATGGAACTGGTGGATGCTGCGCGTGAACAAATTCTAAAAAATAATTTTGCAAAATGGAAGGATGAAGTCATTCCTTTACTGAGTCAGCGGCTGTAGGTAAATAGGGTATTACTATTAGTTATTGACTTAATTTTCTTGTCACTTATCACCCGTCACAATTTTTGCCTATTGCCTAGCCCGTATAGCTTTTAGCGTTTGCTATTGGCTTTTGTCCTAGGATAATGCCACCTATCCTGGGTTTCGTCCGGTACCAAAAATCTTTTCTATAATCATTTCACACCTTCGGTTATTTCTGTTCTGTGCTATTTTTTGATTTGGAACTTATTGCTGATAACTGAATTAATTAGTTAGTGTACAAGTATCACATTTTTTTCTAATTGCACACTTCCTACAGCTTACAGCTTTTAGTCCTTGGTTTTTGGGACGCTTTGCTTCGTAAGTACCACCCCAGCGGTATAGTCTTTTGCGATTTATAGGTTGAATTTTTTAATTCATAATAGCTCATGTTGAAGTTAATAACCATTCATTATTTATCATTAACCATTAACCATTAACCATTAACCATTAACCATTAACCATTAACCATTAACAATTTATCATTAACAATTAACAATTTATCATTAACCATTTATCATTAAAAATTATTTCTTCCATTCGAAAGTATTGATCATCCTGACAATATCTTCTTTTAGAAATTCAATTACCGGTGCTAAGGAGTCCGGTTTGGGTTGAGTCTTAAAGTACAATGCACCTCGCAGGAAATGGGTGGTACTGTCGGTGAGATAAAACTGAAAATTTGAGGCTACCGCTCCTTCAATATTAAAGATCATGCCTGAGACATGTCCGGGTTTTTTAATTGGAATTTCATCAATATAATCTGCTTTAATATTGTGTTTATCTGCAAACTGGAATGCGTCATTTACCACCTTGTCAAATTTATTCTTATTTCCCAACGGGTAATAGGTACAAAAAATATAACTGCCCAGTTGAGGCACCACTATATTAAACCAGCAGTCATCCGGAGCCTTCTCATCAAAATAAGTACTGTCCCTTTCGATAATAGCGTAGGTAGGATACTCGAATGTAAAATGGCAATAATTGGTATCGAATTGTTGATACGTTTTCTCTGGAAAAATAATTCTGGGATAGGACCTTGGTTTGGGTAGACTGACAGGTGACTGAGAGCAACCGGTCAGTAAAATTAAACTAACTAAAATAAAAAAATAATTTCTTCTCACGAGCAGAATAGATCAGATTTAATAAAGGATTAAATAGTCCACCCATCGTGAACGATAGCTTGTAGATAATATTGGCTACCTGATTTTTTAAATATTAGTCGCAGGCTGGCCCAATCCATACCTCTATAGTCCGGATTCTTACCTGGAATATAATATTCCACGAAATCACTTCCCGGGAATACCTGAGCAATGTTTATAATGGTATTACCTTTCCCCTGAATTTTATTAATAGACATGGTTCCATCTTCCAGAAATCTGGAATCATATACAAACTTATCAAAATACTGATCGATATTTAAACTGATAGTCTCTCCACTTCCGTCATATGTGCCCCAGCGGAGAATTTTTACATTGTTCACGTGTTCCAAATCGTCGGCGGAAAATCTCACTGCTTCCTGTTTGCTTATATGACCATAAGGCGAAAACATAAGTTGGCCTTTCGGCTCAAGATAGTTGCCCAGATTTTGATAGTCTTTTTTCTTGAGCAGAGTTAGGATTTCAGTGGCGATACCTTCTAAATCTTTATTGACAATTGAAGAGTCCTTTTTTATAAATGTGCCTGAGGCCATAGTGTCAGTTGTGTTGATCATACTTTCGGAGTGGGTTGCAAGAGTGTCTGCAGATATACTGACGGTTTGTTTACCGTCTGATGGGTTCTGCCGAGGGCTGCAAGATAATACTAATACAGTTAATAGCGTGTAAAATACAAAAAAATTGCCTTGTCTCATAAATTTTGTCTCTTCAGTATTCGCAAAATGAAAGTTACTTAAATTTAGGATTGAACAGACATTATGTTTATTTGTTAGAGAAAGCTAAAATTTTTCAAGATGAATAATTCAATTTATCCCTGTGTGTGGTTCGAAAGTAAAGCCACAGATGCTGCGGATTTCTATGTCCGATCACTTCCTGAGACTCTTATCACCTCAAGTAATCAAGTAGTTACAATGCTATCCATCATGAATCAACCCTTTATGTTGATAAATGGAGGGCCCAACTTTGTGCCCAATCCTTCTATCTCATTTATGCTAATGCACAGCGATGAGCAGGTGATAGAGCGCATGTGGGAAAGACTATTGGAGGGCGGGAAGATACTCATGGCATTGGACTCATATCCCTGGAGCCCTCGGTATGGCTGGGTGGAAGATAAATATGGGGTTAGCTGGCAATTGTATTTGGCGACTGAGGATCAAATCACACAGTCATTGACACCTACCCTCCTGTATGGTCAATCAGAGATGGGTAGGGCAGAGGAGGCTATCAAAACTTATACTACCCTCTTCCCCAATTCCAGTATCGAAGGCATACTTAAATATGGTGCAGAGCAGCCGACCTTGAAAGGATTAGTTCAGCATGCTCAGTTTGATATCGATGGTTTTACATTGATGGCTATGGATGGCGATGAGGGCCACAGGTTTAGCTTTAGCGATGGAGTGAGCCTAGTGGTGATGTGTGCCGATCAGGTCGAAGTGGATAAATATTGGATTGGGCTGACTTCCGATGGAGGAAGCGAAGGTAGATGCGGCTGGCTGAAAGACAGATATGGAGTAAGTTGGCAGATTGTACCTAATAGATTATTGGAGTTGATGCAGGATAAGACAAAAGCCGCTAAAGTGAATAACGCACTCATGAAAATGAATAAAATCATCATCCTTGAGCTGGAAGAGGCTGGACATAGCTAAATGCAGTGCCTCATTAAATGAAACCTATTTAGAACATAAATTGAGTCCTAAGTGTGAAGATGTCATCATCTATATCAGATGTATAATTGGTAATTCCACTAGATTCATTCATCGGATGGCTGTAGTAAGCCATCAATTTTAAATTCCGATTTACCTGATGGATCAGCCCAACTCCCACTGTAGCAAACATTATATCGGCATCGGTAAAACCTGAGTTTTCCAGAATACCTTTACCTTCAATTTTGGTATTGGGGTCATACCAATCGTACTTTAAAACCAATTGATTTTTTGCGCTCATTATATTTTGAATCAGGTAGAAATAAGCGCCATTGAACGAGCGTATATAGAGCGGTTGACTGATGCCTCCACTGACTGGATAGCTACCTGGTGTATAGGATGAATACTTGGTTGAGCTCTGCCTCCCGAATATATATTCTGCCCGGAGTTGTGTCTTCCACTTTAGGCTCTTAGAGGCTATCTCTGCATCGATGCCTCCATAGATTCGAGGTGCTTTCTTGCCCACATTCCCTACTATACTATCTGAGCTCATCCTAATTTGACCCGCTATATTGACAGTCTCGTATAGATAAGGCGAACGATTTTCGATGCCCCCATAGATAGAGCTTATACCACCTTGTATGGACCATTGCTGGAGCTTACCTATGCCCATCGGTTTGATAGATAAGCGGGAGACTATATCCTTCACATTATCAAATTCGCCGGGACCTGAGAGTCCCTGACCATTGTAAAGGCCGACATCTAATTGTATTTTTTTCATGATGTTGGTGGAGCTTCTCTTATTGATAGAGATCAGTGCACCCAGATCGCGTTCGGTTTTCATCAGTGTTTGCGACATGCGGCCTCGTTCGGGAGACTCGCGTGTAGAAGATGACAGTTGTAGTTCGTAGCCAAAAGGCCTGCCCATCATCCCCATTGAGAATGAGAATAGTTTCCACTTATTTTCATAGTATCTACCCCAAAAGTCACGGATATTAACTCCTTTTTCGCTTCCATCAAATTGGAAAACGAAGTAGGTCTCGGGTGATTGATCTTTGTGGTAAGTTAAATATTCAGCCTTCAGTCGCCCACGTCGCAAGCGAAATCTGTTGGAGACATTGTGGTCAAAAGCGCCTCCTTCGAACTCATTCACAATGCCTTTTTTAGTGGCAATTTGGAACTGTGGCTGCATATATCCGCTGAAGGATAAATTCCCATATTTTTCAGAAATCATCTTCAGTCGTCGAGAATTTAGGGCTGTCGTATCCGGATCATCAGTCAATAAATGTTGGGACATCAGACCAGATGTAGATAGAATGAAGATACACAAGAGAGCAGCTCTTGACATATGATTAGAATTTGGATGGGAAGATAAAGGCTTTCCGGCATAAATATGAAGTAGAAGGAGAAAGGGAGGGGCGGTTTTTTGATTTTTTCCTTTGCTACAGCACGAAGCGTATAGTTTGCCTGCGGCTAAAGACGGTGTAGGATGGAGTAGAATCGAATATCACTAAAGAATTTTTATCTTTGCCCCGATTTTGGAGAGTTGTCCGAGTGGTTTAAGGAGCACGCCTGGAAAGTGTGTATAGGCCAAAAGCTTATCGAGGGTTCGAATCCCTCACTCTCCGCAACCAAAAAATGAGTCCACCGCGAGGTGGATTTTGTAT
>DAOLZQ010000061.1:0-420 GCA_035426385.1 Saprospiraceae bacterium | reverse complement strand
GCAAATGAACAACGCGACTGGAAGGAGCAACACATTTTTTGGTTGAGTTTCTTCCCCCATTTTGGGGATCATGAATTTAATAATCCCTCACTCTCCGCAACCAAAAAATGAGTCCACCGCGAGGTGGATTTTGTATTTGCAGTAGTGTAGTCAAAGCAAAGCTTTGTGCGGAACGGCTGCAAATGAACAACGCGACTGGAAGGAGCAACACATTTTTTGGTTGAGTTTCTTCCTCCATTTTGGGGATCATGCTATTAATAATCCCTCACTCTCCGCAACCAAAAAATGAGTCCACCGCGAGGTGAGGTCGGAGCATTCCAATCCACTGTAACAGTCAATTATATTCGGGGAGTCAAAAATATGGGAAGGAAACAATTTAATAATAGAGTCGGACAACGTAATTATCTCGAACACATTATC
>DAOLZQ010000060.1:14720-16456 GCA_035426385.1 Saprospiraceae bacterium | reverse complement strand
CGAATGGAAAAGGACAGGGAAGAGATTCCGGCGATGACTGAAGATGTGGCTCCATACTCTCCTGAGCTCGTCGTCAGAATAAGTGAACCAGAAAGCGTCTCAATGCAAAATGGTGACCGGATACCGGATGGACTGTGGATGTTCTTTCAATATAAGATGTCCTCACTTTCGCCCGAAACTCCGATTCCCGTATTTCTGGCCAATGGGCTAAAAGAAGATGTGGGATATGATATCAATTTCTTTACCAATGTCAGTGATCCTAAGCTACTGAGGGGAAAGATAAAAGCGAATAGCATAGATCTACTTCACCAGCTGGCGTTTGACCAACTGAATGATAATCCGCAGTATGAAATAGATTGGAGTAAACTCACCGCGGACAATAAAATAAATACGGCAGATATTAAAATAAAAGCTGCACAATTCTTTAATAAATTCGGTGAGATGAGTTGGATGCAAAGTCAAGGTAGCCTCTACCCCATTTCTGATTATCAACAACTGATCAAGCCGGCTCACAAATCTGACTCTCTAAAAGCCTATTCCAGAGCCATGAGCCAACCCATGAAGACCACTACACGGCAACCTTCCTGGGAAATAAAAGCAAAAGCGGATTTTAATAATGTACTGGACCTGCACATCGAAAAGCTACTACCCAACCAAGGTAAGATATCTCCTGGAGAGGTATTCAAAATACAATTGCAACACTTCGAGCGCTTCATAGAAGAGGCTCTAAGACTAGGCGTGAAGCAGGTGTTCGTACTTCATGGTATCGGCAAGGGAAAACTAAAGAATGAAATAAGCTCTAGACTCATAATGGACCATCGGGTAAACATATTTAAAAATGAGTTTCATCCTCAATATGGACATGGAGCAACTGAAATATGGCTATATTGATGATCAAAGTGAACTTAATCAATTCAATATTGAGTTAAAATAATAATTCAGAGTGAGAAAATGCACCAACTTAAGATAACGAAGAGTATTACCAACCGTCAGAATCTGTCGGTGGAAAAGTACTTGACTGATATCAGCAAGATACCCATCCTGCCGGTAGAGGAAGAAGTTGAACTAGCACACCGAATTCAGGCAGGTGATCAGTTGGCTCTTGAAAAACTCACTCAGAGCAATCTAAGATTTGTCGTCTCTGTCGCAAAGCAATACCAACACAATGGTCTATCGCTATCAGATCTGATCAACGAAGGCAACGTGGGTCTCATCAAAGCAGCGCGCCGCTTTGACCCCTCCCGTGGGTTTAAGTTTATCTCGTATGCAGTCTGGTGGATCAGACAATCTATACTGCAAGCCATCATCGAGTACAGCAGATTAGTGCGTATGCCGGTCAACAAAATGGCGCCATATCATAAAGTAAATGAAGCAATCTCAGAATTAATACAGGTCTTGGAACGTGAGCCTACACCTGAGGAAATAGCTGAAAAACTGGATATCACATTGAAAAGTGTGCAACATATTTTAACCGCGTCACGCAAGCACGTATCATTTGATGCACCCGTTGGAAATGAAGAGGACGGAACCTCACTCATCGATCTGATGATACAAGATGATGAGTTTCTTCCGGATGAACACATAATGTCTCAATCAATCTCTGAAGAAATGCAACTGGGGCTAAATGCACTGGCTCCAAGGGAATATGAGATCATAGCTCGATTTTATGGATTAAATAATCATGTAATCCAGACGCTGGAAGAAATAGCAAATGACTTTAATCTCTCAAAAGAAAG
>DAOLZQ010000060.1:0-14620 GCA_035426385.1 Saprospiraceae bacterium | reverse complement strand
GAGTACAAGAAATCTGCACCGATACCCCAATTAGCTTGAGTGGAGAAAATCACACTGGCACCAAAATCATAAGATGGCAAAAACTTGGTGTTTTCTTTGTCCACATCACCACCACCAATTTTTGATAGTCCGATTCCCACGATTGGTCCAAGTGCGATGTTGTTTTGCGCATTCACCAACTGAAAGGAGGTCGCAAAAAATAAAATTAAGAATGTTACTTTTTTCATGTTTTTAAGTTTGTTTTGTTAATAATCTAAGTCCAAGGTTTTTTTAACAATTGATTGTCACAAAATCCCAAACGAAACATATCTTAATTGTAAATGGTTTTAAAAAAACTTAAAATTAGTCTATCGATTTTTAGAAATTGCTTTAATAACCTAGGTTAAAATTCACATCGGATTGATTACAAGCTTATTATATGTATCATTTTAATCAACTCTCCAATATTTGCCAGTTTAGCTATATTAATAAATACCGCCTTACCAAGCCTGAAATAATTTATCTAAGATTGAGAGGTTATTTTGGAAGTTATCCACTGAGAAAAGTTGTACATAGGGCTCGACCTTTATCATTTCGTAATTTCTTCGATCTAAGGGTAGGTTGATATGCCCTTCCGGCATATGATCCTCCAGTGAAAAGCAGATTTTCCTATATTTGGGAATATTGAGAAGCCAATGAACTATGCTGAGATTTAGGTCCAAGAGATATTTTGGCTTGGCTTCAAGAATTAAGGTCAGATCGTCAATAAAGTGTGGAAAGAAGGTAGTGTTGCCATAGGCTGTCTGAAGGGCACGTAGGTGCTTCAGCTGCCAGGCCTCATCATAAGAGATTAAGACATCTCTGGTCAGTTGCAATGATTTACCTTTTCTCACCGGTACTGAGAGCAGTTTACGTCCCTGAGCTGTCAATATATAACAAGCATTACGAAAGCTGTGTTTACGATACTGATCTGTATCACACCAGTTCCAGTTAGCATTTTTCACTGCAGCCTCTAGGATACTGACAGGAGGAAAATAGCAAGGGTCAGAAATATAAAGTGGCTGCAATCAACTGATCTTGTAGTAAGTGCTATCCGCTATAGATTGCGCATCATCAAGAAATAAATAATGAGCAGGATGAATACGATTAAAACTCCCAATATCATGAAAAATTTCTTTCGATCTGCGGCGTCTTGCGCTAATTGTTCTTTGGTAAGTTTGACTTCAGGTTCTCCGGTAGTACGCACAGTACCTTGTCTAAAATTTCCTTTTTTACCGTGAAATCCTCTATTTGAACGTGGCATATTTTACAATTTTGTGTCAATAATATAAAAATATCAGGTTCTTTCAAAATGAATCTTCTATATATCTCTTCTATGGAGCTGCATAAGCCTGCACCATATGGATTAATACTTCATTGAGCCGGGCAATAGACTGGTCTATTTTCCAATTCATTCGATTCCGTGGTTCTACATAGTTGGATAAAACACGAATCTGAAGATATGGAATGCTACTCATCTGACAGGCATGCGCGAAGGAAGCGCCTTCCATTGATTCCAAATCTGCGTTGTACTTATCTTTCAGAACTTTGATCCGTGCCTCATCACCTGAAGTTGCATTGACCGTTATCGCTGTCTTATTTGGTAAGAAAGAAGCTAAATGCGAGTCATTCTCCAACCATCCTTGCTTAAATGGGATGACATCGGGCTTGATCAGCTCCAGATCGAAAATAGATGTAAACGAGCCGTCCTTTTCATATACACCCACATCAGCAAAAGTATCCTTATATACATTGACCACTGTGGTGAGTTCAAGAGCAGTATCAAAGCTCCCTGCCAGGCCGGCATTCACAGCAAGCTGGGGCTTGTACCCACTACCAAAAAGCTTTCCACACTGGAAGCTCATATTAAAGGTGCCTACTCCGGTGACCAAGATAGTTATCGTCAGACCTTTCATATTATAGATATTATCTGCGACCTTTTTAGTCGATTCTTCCAGCCAGGTATGGAGCGGAGCTATCTCAAAGGGAGTAGCTACAACAAATAGGAGATTATTTACCATAAGCATATGAAAAAGCGGGCGAAAGGCCCAGTTGTAAATGTTGTGTGGCACTAAGATCCAGTCTGCTCTTGTCACTCAACCTATATCCAATACCGACGCCAAACTGAGCCGGCTGCGAGGAAGCACTAACATAAAGTTGTAATCTCTTATTTATCGTGTAGGCTACACCTCCTGAGATAGAAAGCGGATATTCATTAGTCAGTCGACCAGAGAGAAAAAAAGCTAAGTAATCAGCGGGATAATATCCCACTCCCAGAGCAACTTGTCGGCTGAGATCATTATTTTTTTCTTCGCGGAAGAAGCCTACTGGATTAAAGGTCGACATTCCCAGACTCACCTCCTCCCCTATCATAGACTGAATACCCAGCGTAAACGTACCTGAATAATGTGCTTTTACTTCGGGGGCAACAAAACTCATTCCGTGAAGTGCCAGACCGATGTATGTGTGCTTTGCCAGACGTAAACTATATGCAGCGGTGAGTTGAAGTTCATGATAAATGGTCTTTCCACCATAATAAAAGCTGACTCCTGCTACCTGATTTTTATTTAGTCTAAAATCTGTGGCAAGGTGCGCATTATAAAGATTCTTAAGCAGAAATGACTGCATAGCGCCTGCCTGGAGATTCCAGGAATCGGTGTATCCCAGACATGCAGGATTGAGACCTCCTGCTAGAAAATTGGCTTCGGAAAGATTGGCTTCAGAAAGGCCATGGGTGTACCCGTTGATGAACAGCTTATTGCCCTGCTGACTATGTGCTGCATAGTGAACTAAGAGAAGTAGCCAAATAAAAATCCATTTCATACATTCAAATATATACAATCAATGCATTCTGTCATATCATTTAATTCATCCGATGCCTAAAACTTAATTTTATCGTAAGTTTGAGTAAATATTTATGATGAGTGAGCCAAATAATTTTGTAGATGCCATGCTTGCCGGTTATCAGACCAAAGGGGCATCACTGGTACTGGGTGCAGGTATGCACGATGGAAATGTATTCCCCGAGGCAATAGTTCAGATACCACTCAAGATGCTAAACAGGCATGGACTTATTGCCGGTGCTACTGGTTCAGGCAAAACAAAGACATTACAAATCATCGCCGAGCAGTTAGCCCGTCAGGGAGTGCCTTCACTTCTTATGGATGTAAAGGGTGACCTGAGTGGAATTGCCGCCGAGGCGATTACCAATGATAAGATCACTCAAAGGATGGAAAAAATCAAAATACCATTCACACCACATGCCTCACAGGTGGAGTTCCTCTCCTTGTCTAATGAACCGGGTGTCCGCATAAGAGCTACGGTGACTGAATTTGGGCCCATTTTATTTTCTAAAATTTTGGGATTAAATGAAACCCAACAAGGAGTAGTCGCACTTATTTTTAAATATTGTGATGACAATTCTCTCCCACTACTAGATCTGGAAGACTTTAAGAAGACGCTGCAATATCTAACTAATGAAGGCAAGCAGGCAATAACCGCTCAATACGGCACCATCTCACCGGCTTCCACCGGCACTATCATGCGTAAAATGCTGGAATTAGAGCAACAGGATGCTTCTATATTCTTTGGGGAGCCCTCCTTTGACGTTTCTGATCTGATGCGTCGTACTTCTGATGGAGAGGGTATAGTCTCTATCATTAGGCTTACAGATATACAAGATAAGCCAAAACTCTTCTCTACATTCATGTTGCAACTGCTGGCTGAAGTGTATAGCACATTTCCGGAAGTAGGTGACCTGGATAAGCCCAAGTTAGTTTTGTTTATTGATGAAGCTCACTTGATATTCGATGAAGCGAGCAAAACTCTACTGGACCAGATCACCACTACGATCAAATTAATCAGATCCAAGGGTGTAGGCATATTTTTTATCACTCAGAGTCCTTCCGATGTACCTGCCGCAGTGCTGGGACAGCTGGGCCTGAAAGTGCAGCATGCACTACGAGCTTTTACTGCCAAGGACCGTAAAGACATTAAACTTACATCAGAAAACTTTCCACTGAGTGATTTTTATAATTTGAATGAAATCATCACTAATCTGGGTATTGGAGAGGCACTCGTGACTGCGCTGAATGAGAAAGGAATTCCCACTCCGGTGGTGCATACCATGTTACGTGCACCTGAATCACGCATGGATATATTGACTTCAGATGAAATAAATGCAATTAATAATCAATCTCACCTCATCGCCAAATATAATACTACCGTTGATCGCGTCAGTGCATACGAGATCCTGAGCGCAAAAATACAGGATGCTTTAGAGCGAACTCCACCCAAAGAGACCACCACAGGCAAATCAAAAGACAAGAGCATCTTGCAAGATGTAATGGAAAGTACTACAACTCGCCAGATAGGTCGCACAGTGGCTCGCGAACTCACCCGAGGCCTATTGGGAGTTTTGGGAATAAAAAAAGGTCGGGGTAAATCAGGTTGGTTTTAATATGAATAAACAAGATTTACAATCCATAATAGGTTTTTTACTTTTCATGCTCGGATTTGTATCTATCCTGCTGACGGTAGTGGGCGTGCAGTTTGTTTTTCTTCGTTTTCTTGATACTTGGGATTCTAGAATCTCAATTTTGGTGAAACTCACTATGATTATTCTCGGTATAATCCTTGTATATCAGGCAAAATATCGACCTCGCGACTAAATTTTACATTTCCTGTATAGTCGATTTAGCCACTTTTCTATAATTTGGTTTGGTTAAACATTTCACGAAAGATATAAAATTCGTATTTTTCCGCATAAAGTACAATATATCTTCATTTAAATGAAATTCACGCATCGCACTGGCCTTATTCAACTATTATTTCCCCTCTTTCTTATACCATTAGTATCACTACCTCTCCATGGCATAGCCAATGATCCCTGTTCTGCCATACCGCTCTCAAATAATTCCATCTTTTTCAGCACACATGATCTTACGTCGGAGAGTCCATCGGGTATCTCTGCGCCATCATGTGGCACTTATAATGACCCGGATATTTGGTTTTCATTTGTCGCACCACCTGGTGCTTCCGTTACTATTGAAGTAAAAGGCCTCACTTGTTCAGATCCTGCAATGGCTATTTACAATGGTGCCTGTAGTAGTCCCACCGAAATAATCTGTCGTGAGGATCAAAAATGCGGAACAGATCCCAACCCAGGTGTTACACTGACCAGTTTAACACCCGGCACTACGTATTATATCAGGGTGTGGTCTGAAGCAGGAGCTGCCGGCACTTTTAAGATAAGGATAACAGACCCAAATGCGAGTAACTTTACCAATTCGGGAAGTGCATATAATACCTCAAGTAATTGTGTCCAACTCACTCCCGCTCAACAAACCCAGAAGGGTTGCTCCTGGTATAATATTTCGATAGACTTTAGCTTACCATTTGAAATGGAATTTACGCTGAATTTTGGTACACTGGATGCCAACGGTGCTGATGGCATTTGCATGGTTTATTCCACTGCACCGGGGTGTGGGCAGTCAGGCGGAGGAATCGGTGCGCTGGGGATTCCAAATTCTTTTATCATCACATTCGATACCTGGCAAAATGCAGAGCATGGTGATCCACCTCAGGACCACACCACCTTTTATTATAATGGTGATTTTGATATACCTATTGTAGGGCCGGAAATTTTGGGTGGTGGAAATGTAGAAGATGGTGCTGATCATGCAGTGAAGTATATTTGGGATCCGGCTACGCTGAACTTTAGCGTATATTTCGACGGAGTTCTGACAATCTCAAAGTCGAATCTGGATATTGTAAATAATTGTTTCGGCGGAAATACCGTAGTTTACTGGGGACTAACAGCTTCTACAGGGGGATCTGTCAATAAGCAGTCATTTTGCTATGCTTCTGCTGTGATTGATGACACCAGTCCTCAAAATGATACCATCAATCCAAATATTTGTGAGGGGAAAACTTTTACCTCTCCTGAAGGAAATACATTCACACAAAGCGGAACTTATACTGAAACATTTATTGCATCCAATGGCTGTGAGTCAGTGAGGACCATCAATCTGGATGTAACTCCAAAGGCTGAGAAATTTATCGATGCGATCCTATGTGATGGAGATGTGTTTAATGGTGGAAATGGGAATAATTTCTCTACCACAGGAGTGTACACTTACAATAAAAATGGTAATCCATGTGATACTGTAGTTCATCTAAACTTACTTGTATTAGATTTCAATGTTTTCTTGGATAAGACCGGTGATCTGGATTGTAATAATTCTCTAGTAGGAATAAATTCCAATTACGTGGACAACTCCGGGAATCCCGATCCAAATTACACTATTGTGTACGGATGGGTTACTGATGTAGGATCAATAGTTTCCGGCCAGGGATCACCGTCGATAATTGTTGATAAACCGGGAAACTACCAGCTGAATCTATCGATCACCTACAGCGGCAAGACATGCACATTTACCAGCTTATCTATAAATATCAACGAAGATAAAGCAGCTCCTACCGCTATCATCACTCAGCTGCAAGGCCTGGACTGTCAGAATGATCTGGGTACACTTAGCGGTACACTTTCGCTTACTCCACCGCTCACATATGAATGGTTTACTATTGATGGAAATATAGTCGGTACTGATATAAATAATATAGTCCAGCTAGACAAAGAAGGCACTTATACTCTGACTGTAACCAGTCTACTAAATGGCTGTATCGATACCGCATCATTTGTAGTCAATCGAACCGGCTTTAATGTCAACATGAACCTTTCTAAGGATGCGGATATAAATTGTAAAAATGATACTGTAACCCTCTATGCAAGTATAAATCCGGATAATGGATTGCACTATAAATGGAAAACAACAAATGGAAATATCATCGGTATAGATACCATAAAAAATATCAAAGTAGATAAAGGTGGAATCTACACTTTTGAAATAATAAATGGTGTGGGATGTTCGGTTACCAAAACAATTACTGTAACTGAAAATAAAACTAAACCGGTAGTAAATGCAGGGTCAGATAAAATTATTACCTGTGTCCAGGCTAGTGTTCCATTGACCGGAACGGTTAGTTCACCCGCCTCCAAATTTATTACCGAATGGACCAGCCCCGATGCAACCATTTCAAATCCGACACAGTTAACCATCCAGGCAATGGATCCCGGAATTTATATATTCACTGTGATAGATACGCTCAATTACTGTACTGCAAGTGATACTGTATTAGTAAAAGCCGACGTCAACAGGCCTGATATCTCCATCAATACAGTCGATACCATCACCTGCACCCGAATCAGTATAAATGTAAGTTCTTCCCTCACCAATCCCATACCAAATGCCGGCTACCAATGGAAGACAGATAGTGGAAATATTGTAGGAAATTCTGATGGTAATAATATCCTGGTAGATAAAGCGGGAATCTATACAGTAATCGTAGTAAACCCCGCTAATAACTGTATCGACTCTACCGAGGTAGAAGTAGTAGGCTCTCCTGATCAGCCAATAGCTTCAGCCAGTGCAGATGTAATACTTGATTGTACTCAGACGACGACCAGCATCTCAGCTACATATTCTTCCAATGATCCGTCCAGTCAGATCCGATTAAAATGGACTACAACCGACGGAACTATATTAGGCCCCGACAATACAACTTCTCTTAATATCTCAGATCCGGGAATGTATATATTCAGAGTGACTAATCTGATCAATAATTGCTATGATGAAGACACCGTACTAGTAACTCTAAATAGTGATAAACCGCTCATAATCCTACCTCAGAATCTTACCGTTACATGTAGAAATCCGCAGGTGGACGTGATAGCCACCTGGACAAATGGCGGAAATCTTCCTGTGATAAAATGGTCCACCATTGATGGAAATATACTAAGCAACATTGACACATTTATCAGAGTAAATCGAGGTGGAACATACCTCATCGAAGTGGAGAATAAAACCTCAGGATGCAAAGCTCAGGGCTCGATAGTAGTTGCACAAAATACGATATCACCTCCCTTCACGATACAGTCCCCGGCACTGTTGACTTGTGCAGTAAAGCAAGTTACTGTCAGTCTACAAAATACAGCCCCTAATTATTCATTTCAATGGAGCACAGTGAATGGCAATATTATCAGCGGAGGTAACTCAGATCAAGTCACTGTGGATCGGCCAGGCATTTACTTTATCACAGTAACTGATGCAGAAAATGGATGTACCGCTGAACAACAGGTTGAGGTAAAATCAGATATTGATGTCCTGACAGCAATGGCAGGTAGTGATAAGACATTGAATTGTAAGATTAAAACCATTCTCCTGGATGGCAGTGTCAATTCCGGAAATGTAGGCTTACTGGTACAATGGCAGACAGCAGATGGGATCATCTCATCCGGAGGCAGTACACTCACACCGACAGTAAATAGCAAGGGTACCTATATACTGCATATCATAAACAATACCAATGGCTGTGAGGCGAGTGATACAGTGAAAGTGACTGAAGCTATCACTGCGCCGGTGATCAATCAACTGTCCGATTCAGAGGCAGATTGTAATGATCAGGGTGGAAGCATTTCCTTTGTGAATATCTCCGGTGGCCCTGCGCCGTATGAATATCATCTAAATAATCAGTTAGTAACACCGGTCAATAATGTATTTGCAGATTTGAAAAGTGGAATTTATACATTAGAAATAATTGATGCCAATGGATGTTCTAAATCAGAAGAAATTCAAATAAATAAAAAAGCCGGAATCACAGTAAGCCTGCCCGATACCATCAAGATGGAGCGGGGAGACGAATATTTAATTCAACCTGAATTTTCGATTGACACTAATTTATTGCAAGTGTTGAATTGGAGCGGAGCAGATTATCTGGATTGTTATCACTGCGCTACCCCACTACTTCATCCGGGTGAAAGTGCACTGCTTTCTATTTTCATAGAAGATGGCTTTGGCTGCAAAGCTCAGGCTGAGACTTTTATTCTGGTGAAGAAAAAGATTCCGCACATCTTCGTACCAAATGTATTTACACCATTTAATAGGGACGGAATAAATGATCGGGTGGTCATCAAGACCGATGGCGCAATTCAAAAAATAGATGAGTTCCGAATCTTCAATCGTTGGGGTGCCGAGGTTTTTTCACTGAAAAATTTTGAACCAAATGATTCATCGACCGGTTGGGATGGCAGCTACAGAGGAAAAGTAGAAAATCCCGGT
Source organism: Saprospiraceae bacterium (assembly GCA_035426385.1). Classification (GTDB taxonomy): domain Bacteria; phylum Bacteroidota; class Bacteroidia; order Chitinophagales; family Saprospiraceae; genus Parvibacillus. The sequence continues at coordinate 5,423 of DAOLZQ010000060.1, read as the reverse complement.
GTATTTGTTTATTACCTCAAATGTGTAGATGTAAATGGTGACAGCATATTAAAAAAGGGTGATATCACCATCATAAAATAGTCTAACCCAAATGGTCGTATTTAATTTAACTCATTAATTGTTTAACTTCTTCTTGACACCCCTTCACTTTATTTTAATAACTCTAAAGAATAAAAATTGAATATAGAAGAACCCTCTTTTCAGCTTGAGATCCTCGAAGGTATTCCGGATCATCTGCCCGCAGCACGTACACCTTCCGAACATATCTCACACGCACCCGTGAGAGACCTCAGTGGTGTACTGGATGAGGATGAAAAAATATTGGCAGTAGAAAATGCACTACGATATTTTGATCCTAAATTTCACGAGACATTAGCTCCTGAGTTTCTAGCCGAACTGAAGCGATACGGACGTATCTATATGTATCGCTTTATGCCGAGAAATCCTATAAAGTCACGACCGATATGGGAGTATCCGGCCAACTGTCAGGCGGGAGCGGCCATCATGCTCATGATTCAAAATAACCTGGATACGACAATAGCAAAGCACCCCGAAGAATTAATCACTTACGGTGGAAATGGTGCAGTCTTCCAAAATTGGGCTCAGTATAGGCTAACTATGTATTATCTCTCACAGATGACTGAGGAGCAGACACTGGTGCTTTATTCCGGTCACCCAATGGGTTTATTTCCTTCGGCTCCGGGTGCACCGCGCGTAGTAGTGACTAATGGCCTGATGATACCAAATTATTCTTCAAAACAGGACTGGAATAAATACAATGCACTCGGTGTAACACAGTATGGTCAGATGACCGCCGGTTCATTTATGTATATCGGTCCTCAAGGAATTGTTCACGGTACTACTATCACACTGATGAATGCCGGGCGAAAGTTGGGCTTTGGCAGCGACTTGCATGGTAAACTATTTGTAACCTCCGGACTAGGTGGCATGTCAGGAGCACAATCGATAGCGGGTAAGATAAGTGGCTGCGTGACGCTCATAGCAGAGACAGATCAGGAGGCGATTGAGCAGAGAATCACGGATGGGTACATAGATGCTTCTCTTGTATTTTCAGATTTAAATACATTGGTTTCTAAGACTGAAGAATTTAGAAAAAATAAAATTGCGAACACTCTGGTCTATGCAGGCAATGTCGTAGATCTGTGGGAATATCTGGCTGCAGCGAATATTAAAGTTGAGCTGGGAAGCGATCAGACTTCTCTTCATAATATCGATGATCTGGGCTATACACCGGTGGGTTATACTTTTGCTGAAGCGAAGCAACTCATGCTCACTGACAAGAAAAAATTCCGTACTGCAATCGAGGATTCTCTGCAAAGACAAGTGACTGCCATCAATCATCTGGCAACTCAGGGCATGTATTTCTGGGACTATGGAAATGCATTTCTGGTGGAGGCCGGCAAGGCAGGTGCAGACGTCTGGAAAGACAATAGTAAACGAGAATTTAAATTTCCCAGTTATGTAGAAGACATCATGGGTCCGCTTTGCTTTGACCTGGGCTTCGGTCCTTTCCGTTGGGTCTGCATGAGTGGCAGCCGCAACGACCTAATCATGACAGATAAGATCGCCTCTGAAGTGATGGAAAAATTAATGGCGGATGCACCTGATTACATCCGCGAACAACTGGCTGATAATATAAAATGGATCCGGGAGGCAGCAGAAAATATTCCTATTGTCGGTTCTAAATCCAGAATTCTATATGCAAATGCAGAGGGCCGAATAGCCATCGCAAGTGCTTTCAATCAGGCTATACAAGATAGACGCATCGAAGGTTCTATTGTATTGGGACGGGACCACCATGATGTCTCGGGAACAGATAGTCCCTGGCGTGAGACAGCAAATATCAAAGATGGCTCAGCCTTTACTGCAGATATGGCGATCCAGAATGTCATCGGTGATAGCTTCAGAGGTGCCACTTGGGTATCCATACACAATGGAGGTGGTGTCGGCTGGGGCGAAGTGATCAACGGCGGATTCGGTATGCTGCTCGATGGAAGTGAGGCAGCAGAAAGAAAGCTACGATCAATGCTTCAGTGGGATGTTTACAATGGTATCGCACGCAGGGCATGGGCGAGAAATCCAAATGCAATCAAAGCTGTAGAACGGGCTAAAGAATTATATCCCGATATGAGACTAACCAAGGCAAATTTGATGGATTCAAGTGTGAGAGAATCACTAAAAAATAAACTTAAACAAGCCGGGAATTAATAGGCGATGAAGTGGAATAGAAATTATTCTTCTTCTGAAGTTTCCAGATAGGAACTGCAAGCATGCATTTCTTTTTGTAGTGTCACCGGTTCCCCGAGAAGCCATACACTCAGCTTCTTAGAATCCCAGGATTCCTCATCATTTACGTCCTCAATCCAGGCCTGAATGGCATCGTCAAGTACAGCCATTACTTCGGCCTTTGTCTCAAAATCTTCTTCCGACAGGAAGGCGTTAAAATTTGTAATTACAATTACAAAACACTTGAAGTTCAACCATTGAAGGTCAGTGAGCATGTCGTATAGTGCATCCAGATTCTCACCAAAATATTCTGGAAATTCCAACTCATTTACCAGCGCAGTATAAAAGCTGTTTATGTCCTTTACTTCTTCTCCATCTAGCTGGATTATCTTTTTATTGTTGCCCTTTTTTATTTCAGTGTCAGGTATGGCACACCGGATATGATTCATTTGAAGATAATTTTTTTATTTTCCTTTATTAATTCGAATGTTTTATAGTGATCGGGGGTGTAATATGCTTTTAGATCAGACGTAATTAATCTTTCGGGTCCTCTGTTTATTCCCTTTACTCTACGTCTTACATCCCATTCACGGTACTTTATTTTGGCACCATCTTCATAGAGGGGAAGACGCTTTTCACGATTTTGGAAATACCTCCCTCCGACATATCCTTTAGGCGCTTTATTATGAATACGAATATAAGACAAAGTTTGTAAAACATATAGTGGAATACCTGTATTTTCTACTTCTACAGCTTTCCGGTCAGAAGACACCTCAGGCAACCGCTCAGATCTGTCCTGCTTACAACTTTGACTTAACCCACAGAAACAAATTAAAATGGCAATTAAGAAAGCCTTATTCAACTTTTGTGCTAACCACATCTTAATCCAAAAGTAAGAATCTGGTGCTGAAAGTTCATCTTTCCGATAAATAAATCTAACTTAGGTGATAGATATCAATTTTTACCATACTAATTAGTGCAATAGTGCCAGGAGTTTGAAGTTTGTTGTTTGCAATTTTTTGCCTATCAATAAGTTAAGCCCGTTTTCGGTTTCACACAAAACTAAACAAGAATGTTCAAACCTATATCACTTGAATATTTAACGCAGATTCTGCACCTCAGATAAATGATTCCCACTTCTCCATCTGGACATCCAGTTCTTCCTGAAGTACTTCGTAATTTTTCAGGGTTTGACCATATTCCTTTGACTCAAAAAAGTTGGGCTTACCCATTGTAACCTTGAGCTGTTCCATTTCTTTTTCGAGCTTGCTGATCTTTTTCTCTACCTGATCGATCGCTTTGCTATCTCGGCTTACCTCGGACTTCATAGCGACAGGTTTGATCTGCTTTTGCTTCTCTGTCTGTTCGACTTGCCTGAAATTGTCCACATTACGCTTGTCCAGGAAGTAATTGATATCTCCCAGGTATTCTTTTACGGTGTGATCCTTAAATTCGATCGTGCGGTCAGTCAGCCCTTCCAGAAAGCTTCTATCGTGTGAGATGATGAGGAGCGTTCCGTCAAAATCCATGAGTGATTTCTTCAAAACGTCTTTAGCATTGATATCCAGGTGATTGGTCGGTTCATCGAGTACCAATAGATTGATGGGCTGTAATAATAGCAACGCAAGTGCAAGACGTCCACGCTCACCTCCTGAGAGTACACTGATCTTCTTGTCCACATCCTGTCCGCTAAACATGAGTGAGCCCAGGATGGATCGCACCTTGGTGCGCATATCCAGCGGAGCCGCATTCTCCATCACCTGCAAGAGAGTTTGATTTTGATCAATGCTTGAAGACTGATTCTGAGCATAATAACCCAGTAATGTATTCTGACCCATGATGGCTGTGCCATGATCGGGTTTTTCTTGGTTGATCAGAATTTTAGCCAATGTAGATTTACCCATTCCATTTTGGCCTACAAAGGCGACTCTTTCACCGCGAGTAAGTCGAAAACTGACATGGTCAAAGACTAATTTTCCGTTGTAAGACTTGCGTACCTCATGTGCATCCAACAGTACTTCTGCAGAGCGCGGTGAAGGAGGAAATTGCAACCTGATCTGAGACGTATCCATCTCATCGAGTTCGATGCGGTCCATCTTATTGAGTTGCTTCTGCATCGACTGCGCCATAGAGGTCTTGGTAGCCTTCGCCATAAAGCGCGCTATAGTCTTCTCGCGTTGTGCGATTACTTTTTGCTGATTTTCGAATGCTGCGCTCAAGAGTTCACGTCGCTCAGAACGCTGCAGTAGGTAGTTGGAATAGTTCGTCTGATAATCAAATAGTCTGCCGAGTTCGATCTCAATGGTGCGCTTTGTGATCCGATCCAGAAACTGTTTATCGTGCGAGATGAGGACAACTGCCCCTTTATAATCGGCTAGGAAGTTCTCCAGCCAGATGATGGATTCGATATCCAGGTGATTGGTTGGTTCATCCAGTAGCAGATAATCCGGCTTGGTGAGTAGCATCTTCGCCAGCTCTACCCTCATCTGCCAGCCACCGCTGAGTTCATTTACTTTCTTTGCATAATCGGTGGAGAGAAAGCCAAGACCTTTCAGAATGCGCTCTGCATTGGCCTCTTTTTGATTTCCACCCCGAAATTCGAATTGCTCCGTCAAGTGAGATATATCGTCGATGAGCTTCGCATAACTATCTGATTCATAATCGGTACGGTGATTTAGCTCATCCACCACCTCATTGATGCGGATCTCCATAGCGTTGAGTTCCTCAAAGGCGGTAAGTGCTTCCTGCATCACATTGAAGTCACCATTGATCTCGATATCCTGGTGCAAATAGGCCACGCTAAGGCTCTTGGGTTTATCAACAGTACCTTCGAAACTTCTGATCTCACCAGCCAGTATCTTGAGCAGAGTGGACTTTCCGGCGCCATTCCGACCGGTGAGGCCTATCTTTTCACCTATCTGAATGGTGGTACTGACACCGTCAAAGAGGACTCGATCTCCATAATGAAGATAGAGGTTGGATATCGTGATCATTTAATCTGAATTTTACTGCAAAGAAATAGATTTTTCAGCAAAGAAGGGTCAAACTGATAAGGGACATGGAATATAGGCTCGTAAGGGCGTCAATATTGCTACTCAATAATGCGTGTGCATCGTATTCGCCGTAGCCGGAATAGTCAATATAGTATTGATAATTCTGAGCAAAGCTCTGCCAGG
>DAOLZQ010000059.1:0-16771 GCA_035426385.1 Saprospiraceae bacterium | reverse complement strand
TTCCCGGATCCAAACTTAGCGCCTGGTACCTACACCATCACCTTACTACCTGAGGGTTCTCCGGAGTGCCTCTCTGCTGTGCGTGAGGTCGCCGCGCCTGACATTCAGATAGATTGTGCTCAGACGGCAGAGGGAGTGGAGTTTAGAGTGGTCAGTGATTTGCACTTTAGCTCCAAATTATTTTTGTGTGATGTAAATGGAAAGCAAGTAGCATTAAAGACAACTGAAATAAAACCTGGTAGCAATCACATTCAGGTGGACAATAATAATTTAACTCCGGGAATCTACTTTTATCAATTTACCGGGAAATATGGTCAGAAGAGTGGCAAGTTGATTATTAATTAATCTAACAAAGCGATCTAAAAGCATTGACAACTAAGATTAAGAACATACTTAAGATGTACGATGGTACCCGTAAGAAAGGTACTATTTTTATAAAGAAAGGTGAGATAGTATCAAAACCCACCTCCGATCAAAAGGTAACTTCAGTCAATGGTGAAGGTATGGTCGTTTTTTCAGGTCTTATAGACCTGGGCACTATAATCAGTGACCCCGGAAATGAATATAGAGAGACACTTGAACAGACGTGTGAGGCGGCCTATGAGGGTGGTTTTGCTGCTTTGATTGCTATGCCAGGCGAGGGAACCAATGCAGACAGTAAGACCTATATCGAGTATCTGGCCCGCAGATCAGGAGGCGTAAAGGGAGTGAAGTTATATCCGCTGGCTCCTATCTCTGAAAGGGGAGCAGGTGATCATCTGGTAGAATTTATTGATTTACATCATTCAGGTGTGATTGGGTTTTCAGATGGCATGAAGCCGTTACAAAAATCTGGGGTGCTCATGAGAGCTATGGAATATGTAAAGGCGATCGATGGCATCATCATTACCTCACCTCTAGACCCTGATTTATTTCCGCAGGGCCAGGTAAATGAGGGCACTATTTCAATTCAAATGGGCTTGCCGGGTATTCCTGAAGCAGCCGAAGAGATCTCAGTCCATCGGGATATCTCTCTCGCAAAATTGACTAACAGCCGACTACACCTATACTGTATCAGTACACGTGGCAGCATTGACCTGGTGCGCAAAGCGAAGAAAGCCGGTCTGCAGGTTACCTGCTCTGTGAGTGCAAATAATCTCCTATTTACCGACACTGAAGTCGGGGGATATAATTCAGAATTAAAATTACTTCCACCACTCAGAGACTCACGTACACAGAAAGCACTGTGGAGCGCGGTAGTTGACGGGACCATAGATATCATCGTATCTCAACACACTCCCTTAGAACCTGAGCGTAAGGACCTGGAATTTTATTATGCTGACTTCGGGACTTTAGGCCTGCAGACTGTAGTAGGTGCCTTATTGCAAAAATACGGTGTTGAGACCGCTGCTCCTGTGATTCAGAGAGCAATGCATGATCGGATCAAAGAAGTATTTAATATAGAGTCGGATACCGGTCAGGTGATATTCGGGCCGATGCCAATCGAATTTAAAAGGGAAAAAGTCTGTTCAAATTGTTATAATTCACCATATTTAGATCATCAAATAAATTACTCTCGAATTAATTATTAAATAAAACGAAATCTAATGGACCAAGTTAATTTTCTACCACCTTTAAAATTCAATAACCCAAAAATATTGAATACCGGACTGATTATCGGTCTGATCACTATAGTTTCTTCACTACTGACTGCAATATATTTTAAGCCTACTGATAATAAAATGCTTTCAGGTATTATAAGTATTGGATCTACTGTCATCAGTGCTTATCTATTGTTCAATGCGATCAAGAGATACCGGGATGAGGATCTAAGTGGCTATATTCCGTTTGGCAGGGCTATGTTGTTTTCAATACTAGTCGGAGTCATAGTGGGAATTATCTCAGCTGTGTTTATGTATATTCTGTATACTTTCATCAGCCCTGAGCTCATCACTGATATGACCAATCTCCAAATGGCTGAGATGGAAAAACAGGGACTTAGTCAGGAACAAATGGATGCTGCCTCGAAAATGATGGGCATCATGAAGAACCCCAGTTTTCTGGCATTCTCTGGTTTCTTTGCGATGATAATCATGTATGCGATCCTAGGCGTAGTCATTGGTCTCATACTAAAGCGCTGGCCAAGACCCTATACTGAGTCAGTAACTTATGATACTGCAGCACAAAAAGATGACTTCAGATAGTAGCATTATTTAGTAAGATCAATCAGAAGAATAAATTTGGATAGTAACACAGATCGTCCTGAGCTGAGTATAGTCATTCCGCTCTACAATGAGGAAGAATCACTTCCCGAACTGGAAGAGTGGATCAGGAAAGTAGTACAGGCAAATGGATACAGTTATGAGATCATCATGGTAGATGATGGCAGCACCGACCACTCCTGGTCTGTCATTCAGAGACTAGCTGCTGCAAATTCTCACTTGATAGGAATAAAATTTCGACGCAACTACGGAAAGTCTGCAGCGCTGCACACCGGTTTCACCCGATCAAAGGGAAAGGTGGTGATTACCATGGATGCAGATATGCAGGATAGCCCGGACGAAATTCCTGAGTTGTATAAGATGATAGTAGATGACCACTATGATTTGGTCTCGGGCTGGAAAAAAAAGCGATATGATCCGCTGAGTAAGACGATTCCTACCAAACTATTCAATTTTGCGACTCGCAAGATGAGCCGCCTGGAGTTGAATGATTTTAATTGTGGACTGAAAGCCTACAGAGGTGAGGTCGTCCACGGCATAGAAGTATATGGTGAAATGCACCGCTATATTCCTGTATTGGTCAAGTGGGCCGGCTTCAATCGAATTACTGAAAAAGTAGTTCAGCATCGGGAGCGTAAATATGGTGTAACTAAGTTTGGCTTCAGCCGATTTATCAATGGTTTCTTAGATTTGCTGTCTATATTTTTTGTTGGAAAATTTGGAAAAAAGCCAATGCATTTCTTTGGTACACTGGGTGTCTTTTCTTTTATGATCGGCTTTGTAATATTATTTTATCTCAGTATTTCAAAGCTATGGTCCAATGTAGGTGGCATAGCCAACAGACCATTGTTTTACCTGGGTATTCTCACAGTTATCATTGGTGTGCAACTCTTCCTAACCGGATTCCTTGCCGAATTGATTTTCCGAAACTCTGCCGGTCGTAATTATTACAACATAGAGGAAACTACCGGGTAATGAGTCACTATTTATATATTCAAGATACTTTAAGCGATCACCTTTCGCTCACTAATAGGGTAATAGCTGATGCTAAACTTCAAGATCAGATCCACATTGCTGTTGAAAACATTGTCACTTGCTTTCGCAATGGGAACAAAGTCTTACTGTGCGGTAATGGTGGCAGTGCAGCTGACGCACAGCACATAGCCGCTGAGTGGCAAGGCAGATATCTGATGGAGAGAAGGCCATTATTTGCTGAGGCCCTCCATGTCAATACTTCCTATCTCACTGCCGTAGCCAATGATTATGGATTTGAACATGTATATGCACGGGCGGTGGAAGCACAGGCTCAGCCCGGTGATATTCTAATAGCACTTTCTACTTCAGGCAACTCGCCCAATATCTGTAAGGCACTCCAAATGGCTAAAACAAAGGGTATGATAAGAATTGGATTTACCGGAGAAAATAAAGATACTTGCCTGGTAGCGAATTGTGATATCCTCATCAACATTCCCAGTCGCATAACAGCAAGAATTCAAGAGATGCATATGCTGATCGCTCATATTATCTGTGAAGAAACAGAGAAGCAACTTTTTTCCTGATTAGACCCGGATTTGGTATTTCTGCAATCTAGTGTGGGCAATCCGCTTTTCTGATTTTCTATATAGACAATAAAATCCTCCACCGATCAACGCACCATACACTGCTCCTGACAGAGCGTCGATAGGATAATGAACTCCCACATATACCTGTGCAAAACCGATTATCGCGGCCCAAAGAAGCCAGATTGCTGCCCATTTGTTCTTCTTTCTACGCATGATGAGATACATAAAATATCCAATGGCCATATGATTGGCCGCGTGAGAAGACATGAAGCTATATCCTGAACCACATGGCACCAAAACATCCAGATGAGCTCTGACTTCTACCTCATTGCATGGCCGAGGTCGCTGGGCGAGTTTCTTGATTATACTAGAGTTACTGTAATCTGAAAAACCGACTGCGGCTGCAAGAAAGAGTAGAGGAATCCAGAATTTTTTTCCAAACCAACGGATAAATAAGTAAATAATAAATAAGTACAACGGTATCCATACGAGCGGCATTCGGATATATGGCATCAACTCATCCAATACTGTATTATGGAGGACTTGATGTATCCAATAGATCACCGGAATATCCAGGCCATTTGTCGGAAAGTTTGAGATTGCCACAGGATCAGAGATTATTCATCAAGCTCCGCGGGTTTAATACCCCTGCGCTTAATTATATAATAAATAGGAATACCCAGCAGCACTATGAGAAGACCGGGTAAAGTATTTTCTGTTTTGTCCACCAGTAGGATTATTGCAATTGCCCCGGCCAGTAATATATATAAGGCGGGTAGTACCGGATAGCCAAAGGCTTTATAAGGCCTGGGTACATCCGGCTGAGTATATCTGAGTCTGAAGATGCCTATCACTGTAAGGATATAAAAGAGCAGAGCAGCAAATATAGTATAGTCGAGTAGTGCGCCGTAAGTCCCTGAGAAGCAGAGTACAGAAGCCCATATCGCTTGAATAATAAGACCAAAAGCCGGAACCGCATTTTTATTCAATTGACCTGCTTTACGGAAGAAAAGCCCGTCTTTGGCCAATGCATAATAGAGTCTGGAGCCTGAAAGTATAAGTCCGTTGTTGCAGCCAAAGGTCGACACCATGATCAGTGCAGACATAATAGCTGCTGCAGCTACGCCAAATATCATCGAGGCTGCAGATGTTCCCACACGATCAAACTCAGGAAAAGAAATTCCATTAGCTAGAACGTCATTCATATTTGGTGTTCCCTGGAGGGGTAAAATAGACAGATAAGCCACATTAGTCAGTAGATAAATAATGGTGACGATTAATGTGCCAAAGAATAAACTACGAGGTATATTACGCTGAGGATGCTTGATTTCGCCGGCGATAAAGGTGACATTATTCCATGCATCACTAGAGAATAAGGTTCCCACCATACTCGCACCGAGTGCCATGACCAAAGCCATGCCGGATATGGATTGGAATGAAGTGCCATCCCACTTCATCGCATGCCACATATCAGTAAAATTAATCTTGACCACATCCGGATTGTACCCAATGGTAAATCCAAGCACGATGAGTCCGAAGATAGCCAATAATTTTGCCAAGGTGAAGGTAGTCTGCACCATTTTACCCATATTGACTCCACGCAAGTTGATCGCTGTAAGTACCCAGATACTCACCACAGCGAGTATTTGAGATCCTTTTAGACTCCAGCCACCCAAGGTGAATAAAATATTTTGTTCTCCAAACCAAGGAAGAAAATAAGAAGAGAACTTTGCAAAGGCTACAGCTACCGCCGCTATGGTGCCAGCCTGAATTACAGTAAATAGTGTCCAGCCATACATGAAAGCAATAAGTGGATTGAATGCTTTTCTCAGATACACGTATTGACCGCCCGCCTTTGGGTACATACCTGCCAACTCTCCGTAACTCAGTGCTGCAATCAATGTCAATGCTCCGGCGAGTACCCAAGCGACCAGAAGCCAACCACTACTGCCCAAGTTTCGCGCTACATCTGCGGAAACTATAAATATCCCTGAACCGATCATGGAACCCGCTACCAGCATAGTAGCATCTATCAATCCCAATGATTGCTTGAAGTGCTTAGGGTGTTCACTCATAGTATACTACAATTAAGTGTTGAAGGAAGGAAAAATTAATATTAATAAGCTTCGCCCATAGCTTTTTTCAGATTTTTCATCTGATTATTCCAAAATTCAATGGTAAAGTTATAATCTACAGGGTAGGCCCATCCAACTATTTTCAATATAGTCTCTTCGGTAATGGGTGCTGTCTCTAGGATGAATTCAAGATATTCCTTGTCTTCTACAGCATCTTCCCATCGGAACCTCAAAAGCTCATCTTCAAAGTCATCTACCAACTCGGCAGTCTCTTCTGAATCTTTCCACATAAAAGTGTAGGTGTCATTTTCTATATCTGCTTCATCACAGAACCAACGAACCAGACAAGCAGGAGTGGTGAGAAAGGAATAAATGATAGTTGCCGAAGCCTTAAATAGGTACTCTATTTCGAATTGTTGTTTTTTCATCCCGAATTATAATCGATTTTGGCGGTAAAATAAAAATAATTCGATAAAGCATTCTTTTTTTATTGCAAATTGTAATTATCTGTCACCCATTATTGCGGCAGAACAATATATATTCAAACCGTCTTAGCGATAAAAATCATAACGGTGAACTTTTATGGCATAATTAGAGTTTCACCAATTGAGGATTCCAAATAATTGAATTTGAACCGACTAGATGGTTTAAAATTTTCCTAAAATTATCAGAACATTAAATTATTTTCGCATCTTTTTAAAATTTGAGCGTGCATGAGGCAACTAAAAATTACAAAATCTATAACCAATCGGGAGAGCCAGTCCCTGGAAAAGTATTTGCAAGAGATCGGCAAGGTGGACTTGTTGACTCCGGAAGAAGAGGTAGATCTGGCCAAACGAATCAAACAAGGTGACCAGGAAGCTCTCGAGCGACTGACCAAGGGTAATTTGAGATTTGTTGTATCAGTAGCAAAGCAATATCAAAATCAAGGCTTGTCACTCAGTGACTTAATCAATGAGGGGAACCTTGGTTTAATTAAAGCTGCACAAAGATTTGATGAAACACGTGGTTTTAAGTTCATCTCATATGCAGTATGGTGGATCAGACAGTCTATACTTCAGGCTTTGGCTGAACAATCTAGAATAGTTCGTTTACCACTAAATAAGGTAGGCTCACTTAATAAGATCAATCGTGCTTTCTCTGAATTAGAGCAGCAGTTTGAGCGTGAGCCATCTGCTGATGAATTAGCTACACTCTTAGAGATCCCTACCGAAGAAGTGGAGACTACGCTAGGCGTAGCTGCAAGACACGTATCCATGGATGCACCATTCGTAGATGGTGAAGATAATAGCCTTATAGACGTACTGGAGAACAGTAGTACACCCGGTACTGATTCTGCACTTGAATATGTAGAATCACTGCGGCAGGAAATCGAAAGATCACTGGGTACACTGACCGATAGGCAATGCGATGTCATAAAATTGTATTTTGGTATTGGAATCGATCATCCCATGTCACTAGAAGATATAGGTGATAAATTTGGTCTGACAAGAGAACGTGTACGCCAGATAAAAGATAAAGCAATCAATAAACTAAGATCTGTTTCCAGAAGTAAGCTGCTTAAGCATTACCTGGGTCATTAATTAGATTGATTTAAAATATTTGAAATGCATCTTCATCAGGGGATGCATTTTTTTTTAGTTTAAAATGGTCAATGCAGTAATATTTTTTTACCTTAATGCCTGCTATAATTTAAAACCTAAATCATAACTAAATGGATACTATTTCTGAAAAAAAGAAAACAAACGAACAAAACCTGGCAGCCTGGAGATCACAAGAAAAGCTGGCACATGAACTATTGCAAAAGGCCGGAGAACTTCGGTTTGACCGCTCAATAGAGTTGGTGTTATTTAGAAAGGATGTATATGATAGTAAACCGAGTAATCTGATAAGCAATCATGATCTGGCTTCAAATTTTGGAGATACGGCTATTGATATTAACGATACAATGGCCATCGTGGATGAAATCTTAAATAATACCGATTTACAGCAGGCTAAGATAGATATTGGCACCCTCGCCATGGAATGGAAGAAAGCAGCCGGAAGCAAAGAATCATTATCTGAGTTTGTGCATTCAAGATTGCGAAATGTAAGTTCAACTGACGCCTCTAGGATTCATCCTAAAGATGTAGTACTATATGGTTTTGGACGAATAGGACGACTGGTAGCGCGCAGATTAATTGATCAGACAGGTAGGGGTGAACAGTTGAGACTGAAAGCTATTGTCATTCGTCCTCAGATGAAAGACCGGAAACTGGATGCCGAGAAAAGGGCTGCATTATTGAGTAGTGATAGTGTTCATGGAGACTTCGGAGGGTCTGTACAAGTCAATGAAGACGGCTCGGAACTTATAGTCAATGGCAACAGTATCAAATTAATATATGCTTCTCACCCTGAAGAAATCGATTATCACGACTATGGAATTAACGATGCGTTGGTAATCGATAATACGGGCATATTCAGAGATAGAGAAGCACTGAGTATTCACCTCAGACCAGGTATAAAACAGGTAATGCTTACCGCTCCGGGAAAGAAAATTCCCAATATTGTATTCGGTGTAAATCACCTCGATCTGGATCCTGAAAAAGATAATATTGTTTGTGCTGCTTCGTGTACAACCAATGCCATAGTCCCTGTCATCAAACTACTTGATGATGAGTTCAAAATAATAAGAGGACACGTAGAGACGATACATTCATATACAAGTGATCAGAATCTACTGGACAATTTTCATAAAAAACCCCGTAGAGGTCGCGCCGCAGCTATTAATATGGTTATTACTACCACGGGTGCTGCAGAAGCCATCTCAGCTGTACTTCCTTACCTTGATGGCAAGATTACCGGCAATTCAGTCCGTGTACCCACTCCGAATGTGTCACTGGCTATCATCAATTTAAGTCTGGAGAATGCTACCGATAAATCACAACTTAATAAAATACTTCGCAAAGCCAGCCTGGCAGGTCCTCTTGCAGATCAGATACAGTTTTCCAATTCAGAAGAATATGTCTCTACTAATGCAATCGGCATGACCAGTGCGTGTGTCGTAGATGGCCCATCTACTATCGTGTCAAATGACGGAAAGACAGTGACTATCTATGCCTGGTATGACAACGAATATGGTTATACTTGCCAGGTAGTGAGATTGGCTAAGCACGTAGGCAAAGTAAGAAGACTGACCTATTATTGAGGCCTTTAGTGTCCGATCGGGTAAAAGGAATATTTAAACCTCCTTTTGATAAGGTTCTGTCCAAGGCGGATGAAAGCACCATTACTTTATCTGTCGACTGTGTCATCTTTGGTCTTAAGAATCAAGCATTAAATGTGCTTTTAATCAAAAGTGACTTTCCCGGCTATTTGAACAGATGGTCTCTGCTGGGTGACATAGTAGAGGCAGACGAGAATCTAGATGAAGCAGCATATCGGGTACTGAAAGAAAGGACGGGACTGGATCGGCTCTATCTCGAGCAAGTCCAAACCTTTGGCAAAGTCAATCGTCATCCTGCAGGCAGAGTGATTACAGTTGCATATTATTCTCTTGTGAATATAGATCAGTTGGATATACTCAAGCATGATAATGAATTGCACTGGCATCAGATTGAAAACATTACTGATTTGGCATTTGATCACACCGAAATACTAAATGTGTGTTTACAGAGACTTAGGGTAAAAATCCGCACTGAGCCGGTGGGCTTTAAGCTTTTACCTGAGAATTTTACTCTGAGAGAACTTCAAAGCCTTTATGAATCAGTGCTTTCGGTCACATTAGACCGCCGAAATTTCAGGAAGAAATTTTTTAGCACAGGCCTGCTGATTGATCTTGGGAAATATGAAATGGGTGTAAGACACCGTCCTGCACGTTTGTATAACTTTGATTTTGATCAGTATAATCTGCTTCAGGATAAGACAATACAATTTTGGTAATCAATCTGGTATGATTTTGACTGGTTAAATATATGTTAATCTAGTGTTTAACATATAACTCACTTGGCAGTGTTGACGTTAGGAAATTGAAATAATCTTAATATAAACTTTCTAGACATCAACCAATAAACATGAAAAATTTCTTTGCGTTATTGCTCGCAGGTATGATAGGTGGAGCTGCCACTATAGGTGGCGCCAAATACCTTGAAAATAAAGAGCAGCCTGAAAGTACCGTTCAGCAGGATGCTGTGCCCAAGCAAGTTTCTTCAACATTTGCAGGTCCACAAGTTCCTTTTGATTTTGTAGAGGCAGCCAGCAAATCGCTTGATGCAGTCGTACACATAAAGGCAGCAGAAAGTAATATGCAAGCCTACCAGCGCGCTCGCGAACAAAGAAGATATGACCCATGGGGATTCTTCATGGACAATACCCCCATTAAAGGCTCCGGCTCCGGCGTAATAATCTCTAAGGACGGATATATAGTGACAAACAATCACGTGGTGGATTTTGCAGATAAGCTAGAAGTGACCTTGCATGATAACAGAACATATAAAGGTTATAAAGTAGGTACATTGCCCGAATCAGACCTTGCAGTAATAAAAATAGAAGCCGACAACCTCGTGCCCATAGTTTATGGAAATAGCGACGATGTGAAAGTAGGCGAGTGGGTATTAGCCGTGGGAAACCCCTTTGATCTCACCTCTACTGTTACAGCAGGAATAGTCTCCGCTAAGGGCAGAGACCTTCAGATCGGAAGTGAAGAGCAGACAAAGAAAAAAGATTATATCCAGACAGATGCAGCGGTAAACCCGGGAAATAGTGGGGGGGCTCTGGTCAATGTGAAGGGAGAACTGATCGGTATCAATACAGCGATAGCATCTCCTACCGGCACATATGCAGGCTACGCATTTGCCATTCCTGTCAATACTATGAAGCCTATTATTGAAAGCATCATAAAAAATAAACAAAATTATCTGCCTACACCTACTTTAGGTATTCAAGCAGCCAATGTTGAAGATATCTCTGCTCAAGCAAAAGAGGATTATGGAATTACTGCTAAGACCGGTGTTGTCCTCCTGGAACTATTTGACGGAGGATCAGCCCAATATGCCGGTTTACTTCCCAATGACGTCATCTCAAGAATTAATTCTAAGCAAGTTCGAAATATTAGCGATCTAAAGTCTATCCTTACTAATTCAAAGCTGAATGATGTACTCATGATCGATGTTAATCGCAATGGAACTTACAAACAAGTCAAGGTAAAACTCAGAGAATAATTCGCTTGAGCGACCTGTCTGAGTTTTTGTATAAGTTTTCGTTTTGTTTTTGATCTTTTACAGTCTGCAATGTGTACATTGCAGACTGTTTTATTAAATCGCTTTCCCTTTCAAAATATTATTGGTTTTTGTAATATGTTTCTTGGTGAAAACATTACATTTGTCTTAACATTTTAATAAAGGTCGTGAGTCAATGAATTATTGGCTGTTCATATTTCTATTTTTCTTCCAGTCCGTTCAGAAGACACCGGAGGAATATACCATCGAAAAGTTGGATAATCGCATCAATTCAGAATTTGATGAGATTAATCCCGTCATTTCGCGTGACGGTAAGACGATGTATTTTACCAGAGTAGGCTATCCTGATTTTAATCGATCACTGTATGATATGGATGTGGACATTAGCTCCACGATGCCCTTCGCAGCTTATCAGTCTCATTTAATTGAAATATTCAAATCAATGGGGGATGGTGAACATGCTACTGCCGATAAGAGCACTTTCAATCAAGACATATGGATTGCCAAGGGAGATGGAATGAATTTTAGTAACTTATTTCATCCGGAATACCCTGTAAACAGTGCTTTGCCAAATAGCGTATGTTCTCTAACACCGAATAGTAATGAGATCATCATCATCAATGAATTCTACAAAGATGGGAGTATGTATAAGGGATTTTCCACTCTCAAGGGTAATGGGCACGATTCATGGCAATTTCCAAAACCATTGTTTATCTATGATTTCTTTTCTACCAGTTCGGAGGTAAACCTTACTATGAGCAGTGATGCCAATATCATCATTCTCTCGCTCAATAGGCCTTCTAGTAAGGGTGACAACGATCTATATGTATCTATGAAGATTGAGGAGAACCTTTATTCTACTCCTCTTCCCTTAGATGATAATATTAATACCACCTTTCGCGAATCCACGCCATTTATTTCCAGGGATGGGCAATATTTATTCTTTTCTTCGTCTCGACCTGGCGGATATGGAGGTAATGATATCTATGTTTCACGAAGACTGGATGGTACCTGGCAAAATTGGGAAAAGCCTAGATTACTCCCCAAGCCAATTAATTCTGACCAGGATGATAGTCAACCTTTCGTAAATGAGAGCACAGGCTATATGTATTTTACTTCCCGAAGAGACGGATCAAGTGATATCTTCAGAGTACAGTATAATCCGGTAAGTAAAGAGATCAGGAATAAAACTTTGGAAATACATGTGGTAAACTCACTTACGGGCCAACCAGAAGAAGCAGATGTAGCCATCGGGTGGCAGACGGATGGTTTTTATAACAAAAGCTTGGGCACCGAAAATGGTACTGTAACTTATTCTTTCGTTACACCAAAGAATATAATGGTAAAGGGGCGCAGAAAGGGTTTTACTGCGAAGAATACTAATCTAAATCTAGACAGCCTTTTTCAGAATGAAATTTCCATTCGGGATGTCACAATTTATGTAGAGCCAATAGATAAGGAGGCCAATTTTGTACTTAAAAATATCTATTTCGAGCAATCCACGGCCATCATCAAGGAAAATTCCTATGAGGCACTGGATATCTTGGTAGAAGTCTTAAAGCGCAATCCTGAACTGAAAATGAAGATATTTGGCCACACTGATAATGTCGGTAGTGAGGCGAGCCTGCGGAAATTATCTCAGGATAGAGCGATTGCTATCAAATCATATCTCGTCAAGAATCAAATTGATGCCGGAAGGATCACCACTGAAGGCATGGGTTCCTCTAAACCCTTGAACGATAATTCTACAGAAGAAAAAAAATCACAAAACCGTAGGGTAGAATTTACTGTGTATAAGTAAGGTATATATATGTATTATTATATATATGTTTTTGATGCTAAACTTTACTTCAAAGTCACGAATTCCGAATAGTTGGCACATGATTTGCAGTGATCAGTATAGTATAAACCTAATTTTCAGTTTCTGTCCAACCGGTTCATCCCAAAAACAGATTCGCACGCATCATTTTAAATCGGTTGGGCAATTTTTTTTTAATCGTCTGATACGTTGGGCTCTTCAGTTCGGACGTTTTTCCTGAGTTTATTTTTTTGGTAGTAGTGGTATTCTTCTCTTTGGCGATAGATATCTAGTGCTAAAAATATAGAACTTCGAAGTGAATCAGCTTTAGCTACACCTTTTCCAGCGATATCAAATCCAGTTCCATGATCGGGTGATGTCCTGATGACAGGAAGACCTGCGGTAAAATTGACTCCACTTCCGAAAGCTAAAGTTTTGAAAGGGATAAGTCCCTGATCGTGATACATCGCCAGAACCCCATCAAAATGCTTCCAGGTACCTGCGCCGAAGAATCCATCTGCCGGAAATGGACCCTGAATGATGTGCCCCTTTGATTTTAGAGACATTATAGCAGGAATAATGATATCTTTTTCTTCCTGACCAAATAAGCCATTATCCCCCGCATGAGGATTGAGCCCCAGCACGGCAAGACGAGGCTTTTCAATACCAAAATCTATTTTCAAAGAGTCTAGAAATATCTGTGCCTTTCTTATTATTAAGTCAGTGGAAATCTTTCCGGCTACCTCAGATATTGGTATATGGCCAGTCACAATTCCTACTCTTAGGGAATCAGTGGCTAGTATCATCAAAGAATTTTTGCCGAAGGCCGTAGTCAAAAATTCAGTATGACCAGGATGCTCGAACCCCGCCATCTCCATTGCCTTCTTATTAATAGGAGCAGTTACCAGTGCATCAATTTCTTTACTTTTCAGCGCATCTACTGCTGATTGCAAACTGAGCGTTGCATATTTTCCACCAGTCTCACTCATCTCACCGAGTGTAATGGTCACCGTCTCTGGCCATACATTCATTACATTGATCATTCCTTCATGGGGTTTCTCCCCGGGATTGAGACTATGCAAGACTAATTCACCACGTGTGAGGATATTCTTGTGAAACGCCACTACCTTGTCAGAAGCGAAGATGATCGGAGTGATTTTGGACAAGATCATCGGCTCATTAAGTGCTTTTAGAGTCACTTCTAGGCCAATGCCATTGATATCACCGATAGAAAATCCAATAACAGGATTTGACATAATTACTATTTATAAGAATGCAAATATAGGTGAATCAATCTATTTAGAGGGCGGAGGAGTGATTCGAAACATATTAAATATTAATTTATATATTTACAGGTAGGCTTTCAATATCTATGCACAGAATAAAAGCAAAAAAATCCTTTGGTCAACACTTCCTTCGTCAACCTGAAGTTGCAGAGAATATTGTAGCTTATGTTGGTGACATTGACCCCGGTATGGGAGTACTTGAAGTGGGCCCGGGGATGGGAATCATGACACAATATCTAAGTCGCAAATACAGTAATTATAAATGCTGTGAGTTGGAGGATGATATGATCAGTTACCTGCAGAAGCATTTCCCCGAGCTACAAGGAAAGATCATTCAAAGTGATATATTAAGATTACCCTTTGATAAGGTATTCGATGGTGAGCAATTTATCTTAATCGGTAATTTTCCCTATAATATATCTTCCCAGATCGTATTCCATATGTTGAAATACCATGAGTATGTGCCGAGGATGATCGGCATGTTTCAAAAAGAAATGGCTGAGCGAATAATTGCTTCTCCTGGAAATAAAGATTTTGGTGTTATTAGTATTCTTACACAAGCTTATTATCAAGGAAAAAAATTGATGGAACTAGGCCCAAATGATTTTGACCCGCCACCTAGAGTTAAATCTATGGTGATAGAATTGGAGAAGCGTGCGGATGGAGGTATAGATGTTGATTATAAGGAATTTCGAAAAGTAGTCAAGACTAGTTTTCTGATGCGTAGAAAAATGCTGCGCAATAATTTGAAATCTATAGTGGAAAATAAAGACCTGATTGCGGATAAATTTTTTGATCACCGACCTGAAGAACTTTCAGTAAATCAATTTGTTTTTTTGACAAAGTATTTAAATAATCCTGAACAATATAATTTGAATAATATATGAAATTCGAAGATCAAATAAATGAAGATTTAAAGACAGCTATGAAAGCAAGGAATGCTTCTGCCCTTAGAGGTATTCGAGCTATAAAATCTGCCATACTGTTGTTAAAGACGGACGGAAGCGGAACGGAACTCAATGAAGAAAAAAAGATTCAATTACTTCAGAAGATGATGAAGCAACGAAATGATTCGTATGATATCTATGTAGCTCAGGGACGAGATGACCTTGCCTTAGTTGAAAAGGAAGAAATGGATATAATAGCCGGTTATTTGCCACATCAAATGAATGCGGAGGAATTAGAAAATGAACTAAAAAAAATCATTGCAACCACTGGTGCTTCCTCACTCGCAGACCTGGGCAAAGTGATGGGGATAGCTACAAAACAGTTGGCAGGTAAAGCTGATGGAAAACAAATTGCACAAAGGGTTAAAGAACTATTAAGCTAAAATATGATCACTTCCAGATTACAAAGCCTTCTCCAAGAATATGGCGAAAGCCACCAGAATTCTACTAATAAATTATTCCATTGGATCTGTGTACCAATTATTTATTTTAGTATTATTGGTATATTAATGAGCATTCCACAGAGCTGGCCAAAGAGCTGGTGGAGTAATTTTGCTTCTATCGGATTATCACTGGCATTAATATATTATTTTAAATTATCCTGGAAATTAGCCATCTTTTTTCTTGTTTTAGATATAGTATTTCTAATGGCTAATTGGAGTCTATTAAAATGGTATGGGTGGAATCAATTAAACTTACTATACTTTTCGCTTACACTATTTCTAATTGCTTGGATCGGCCAATTTATCGGACACAAAGTGGAGGGCAAAAAACCTTCATTTTTTAAAGATCTACAATTTTTATTGATCGGTCCGGCGTGGTTGGGTAGTTTTATAATCCCATCTCTTTCTAAATAACTAATTAGGCTGAGTTTCTAAGAGTTTTATGGCTAATATGATGAGATTCCTCTACCGCTGTCGCGGGATATGAATGACAACATTGCGTGTGCAGGAGATAGCGGGCGACAAAATTGACTGATTGTGGAACAATTTTGTCGCCCGCTCTTATTCATACATTTTGACAGTCATTTCGAGCGCACCATCAGGTGCCTGAGAAATCTCATCTTTTAACGCCTTTAATAATCTGTTTTATTCCAACAATCATTATTATCATTACCCGATGGAACAAGCGCAGATAGAAAATCCCGAAGGGGTGACCGAACGAAGCTCTGCGTCGCAGAGCCAAAAATGTAAAGGCACCTTTGGTGAGGGAACTGCGAGCTAAGTCTCGCAGCCTACTTGTATAAAGATAGCTGCTCGCAGAGCTTAGAAAGGCAAATAGGCTGCAGTATATGATTCGGATATCTTCTTGATTCCTTCAGGCACTCCTTGATATAATATTTTACCTCCGTGTATCCCTCCTCCCGGACCTATGTCTATCAGATAATCAGCACATTTGAGGACTTCTATATTATGTTCTATGATGAGGACACTATGACCTTTGTCGATTAATTTATCAATCGCTAAGAGTAGCTTTCTGACGTCTTCGAAATGGAGTCCGGTGGTCGGCTCATCGAATATAAAAAAGATATGGCCGTTACTTTTTTCTTTAATCAGAAAGCTGGCTAATTTTACTCGTTGAGCTTCTCCTCCCGAGAGGGTAGAAGATGCCTGCCCTAGTCGTACATATCCAAGACCTATTTCATCCAGTGGTGACAGACGCTGAATAATCTCGGGTGAGTCATTA
>DAOLZQ010000058.1:0-17889 GCA_035426385.1 Saprospiraceae bacterium | reverse complement strand
CAAAGTACCTTCAAACATATTTAATAAAGACCATTTTGTATTTTTATCATTTCGCACCTGCATGTGTGACGATCCGACAAGTTTCTGAGTTGGGAAAGTCTGAGCAGGCATTGCCTGTGCGCTTTGAACAGTGACTATGCCATCGGATGGCTGCGTCTTAAGTTCAGCAGAAATAGAACCTTCTGCGTTTAGGATATAAGGCCACTGAGCTACTTCAGCTGCTTTGTCATCACAAGCATTCACATCATTAATCTCTGGATAAATTAATTCAAAATCGGTAGTATTCGGGTTACCCAATTGATCTACATCCTCTTGTGAGCCTCTTACTACGCAACCTTCGTAGAAATTAGCACCAATAAGCCATTTCCAACGTTCATTGGCACTTAGAAAGAACTGTTCTGCCCTTGCGAATGCACGATTTTTGTCAATTGTAGAATTATACACATCAACACATAAAATATGCCTTAAAGAATAAGGCCAACCCAATTTTTCTTTCATACATTTCGAATAGGCAGCATTTGCATCGCTGTTGGCATTATCCTGATACCAGGTTCTCAAATTATCTATTATTTCTTTTAGCGTTCCTTCACCTACGTCCTGATTTGCCCCAAAATTATTTTTATCAGTTGGAAGATTCATGACATAATTGAGTGTTCGCCATATCAGATCACCCTCATCTGTTTCTTCAGAATAGAAAGCTACGCGATAAGGGTTGTAGGTGTTCTCAGATTTTAATTCATATTCTTTAAGTTCTTTTAGATCAGGTGAACCAACTTTATAGAAATCTGTCTGTGCTTCCCCTGCCCATTTATTAATCATTTTTTCTGCTAGAGTTGTAGTAAGTTTATCGCATAGAACTTCCTTAATTTGGGTAGTAAGATCATTTTCATTAAGGAATAGTTTAACCAGTCCAGGTAGATTAGAGATTCTTTCTCTGATGGGCCCGTCTAATAACAAATTACATGCCCATTGCGCAAAATAAGTGCTATTTCCATTTTTTGCATTATTGAGTATTTGTGCTCCATCATGAGAAGTGCAAAATGTCACAATTCCTCCAACTCTATGTTCCAAGGGGTCATTTTCCATAAGTTTAATCATGTTGCGTGCTACGATTCCTCCTTGACTGTGCGCAATCACCATTGTATTCATCTTTTGATCCAAAGTAGCATTCTTAATATCTTGCTTATCCTTGATTGTACTGTTTACATTGAATGAACAATCATTCATTGATACTCCACCATTCGTGTATGTTTCTGATGTTCCAGAGGTTTTTCTAGCAGGAAAAGTACCATCCGCAGTACCATAATCTACGTTATTTTTAGCCGGTTCCCAAGATGAACCTTCTCCTCCTAGTCCATGTACCCAAAAGATAAATCGAGAATCTTCATTGTCTGTTCGAGGATAATAGTCACCAGATACAGGCTGAATAATAGATCGGTCGGTGGTAGGTTGAACTTTTACAATGTTGTCGTGAATGCTCACTTGAGCATCAAATGGACATGGTGGCTTTGAATTTTGCTGATTAACTTGTCCAGTCAATTGAAATATAAAACTCATGCCAATTATTAAATTTACAATTATATTTTTCATGATTTAATTTATTTAATGTGAAGTAATTTTTTTGTAATAATTTTTCCATCTCTCATCATCGTAACAAACAATGCCTCTGGCAGAATATCTGAAATATTCACCTTCACTAAATCTGAAGAAACTCTGTGAACAACATATTCAACTTTATGGCCCAAAATGTCTGTGACATTCAGTATTGAAATGGCTGCAGTAGGGTCATCTTTTATATAGAATTGATTAGTAGCTGGGTTGGGATAGATAATTGGGCCCGAATTTTTATTAATCATGGATAGAGAAGAGTTCCTTGGTTGCAAATCATCATATTCAACTGAATAATTTTGAAATAACTTTGTCCTAACTTGCATGTAACATTCACCAGCTGGTAATGTATAGAAGTCTTGTGTGACTGTTTTGAACTTTATCAACTTATCACTTGTCAAAGAATAATACTCTGTCTCTATCTGCTCAATAGTACCATTCTTTTTATATACTTTTGTTATGGCTTTTTCGTAATTATCCATCAATACATATTGATTATCACTTGACAGCTCTAATGAATATGGATAATTATTGATAAGATTATATCCTACACGCTCTAGTTCATCTTTCTGTAATGGGCTTAAGTCTGGAACAAATGAATAATTTGATTCAACAGTTCTAACTGGTGCAACTTCCTCCGGACGTATTAAAGACCAGGTAACCTGATCTATTTTTTGCTCAGGCAAATTATTACTAAACAATACTACTCCATTATCAGCTCGGTGTATTACGTTTCCTTCGTTATAGTATTCTGCCCAGTGAATAGGATAAGAATTATAATCGGACGTAGTTCGACCAGGTTGATTGTCTCTAACTTCATAATGATCGAATTCCTGGTTTTTCCAAATGTATTTATAGCCAAAGTTTCTAGTATAGGGCTGAAATCCAACCCTGTCTTGTTGGTTGATTTGTGATATACTGATATTATCATTAAGATAAAAATCAACCTTTTCCTGAACATTCCAATTTATTGTCTGATCGTCAACAGGCGGAAAATTTCCATTTGTGGATTCTTGTGCAAATACCTGATTGAACAGTGAATAAAAAGCAATAAAATAGATAAATTTCATAATCAAAAAATTTAATGGGTTAAAAAATAAGTTTCAACATATCCGGTTATGTTAATTCAAAGTTAAGGGCAGTATACACTAAAAACCAAATTTGGCAATTCCCGGAATCGGGAAAGAGGGGGTCAAATTCCCGAATTTGGGAATCTCTGAAGGCTGTAAATTACCTATTTTTACATCAAACCTAAGTAGGGCGCGGCTTTCGGGCAGTTCCCGATTTCGGGAATTTTGGCCTAAAGAGAGGTATGTAGAGGATATGGAAGCTAGCTATCGGATTATTGCCTGCTCAAAAAGCTGATTATTCAACCAAATTTGGGTCGATTTATCATCATCTTTCCTCACTTAAAAATAACTCCTGATGAGAATGGGAATATTTAAAAGCTATTGACTCCCAACAAATGAAAAAAGAGAATTAAATCACAAAGAGAAAAATAGGAAAGATCGCCTTAACTGCTCTGTTGAAACTTTGCCATTTCCTGTTGAATAGCCTTAAAACCGCCTCTCACTTCAGAAATATTTCTATATCCTCTGGACTGCAGAATACTGGCAGCAATCATACTTCGATAACCACCTGCACAGTGAATAAGATATCTCTTGTCATCAGATAATTCATCAAACCAATCATTGATAGTATCTAATGGTTTATTCTGTGCGCTGGGATGATGTTCGACTTCATACTCAGCCTCTTTTCGAACATCAATTATTTCTATATCTGATTCATCTGCTTCGGTAATTAGCTCAGTGGCATCTATCCGTTCAATAGCGTCTACATCAAAGCCAGCTTCCTTCCAGGCAGTAATGCCACCTTCCAGATAACCCAGTGAATGATCAAATCCCACTCGGCTCAATCGGGTAACCGCTTCTTCTTCCTGACCGGGTTCGATGACAAGCAACAGGGGTTGTTCAACATCTATTATCATAGCACCTACCCAGGGGGCAAAGTCACCTTTCAAGCCAATATTGATAGACTGAGGCACAAAGGCCGCAGAAAAGTCCTCCGCATCACGAGTATCCAGTATAAGGGCACCTGAAGTTTCCGCCACCTCGCGAAATTCCGCTGGTGACAGAGACCGCATACCCTGCTTCAGTACATCGTCAAAGCTGGAATAGCCGGTTTTATTCATTGCCACATTCATGCCAAAATAACCGGGCGGAGCTGTAAGTCCTTCTGTAACTGCCTGAATAAAGGTTTCTCTATCGGGTTGATTGAGCGCATAGTTTACTTGTTTCTGATTGCCCAACGTATCGACTGTCTCTTTCATCATATTCTTACCACAGGCACTACCCGCACCATGTGCGGGATAGACAATAATATCATCCGGCAAGGTCAATATTTTATTATTCAAGCTATCATAGAGCATACCTGCAAGTGCTTCAGTCGTCATATTGGCAGCTTTCTGAGCCAGGTCCGGGCGACCTACATCACCCAAGAAGAGTGTATCACCCGAAAAGATGGCTATTTCACGTCCCTCCTTATCCAAAAGCAGATATGTAGTACTCTCCATCGTGTGACCCGGTGTATGCAAAGCCTTAAAGCTGATCTCGCCAACTTTAAAAATCTGACCATCGGTGGCGATAATTGCCTCAAACGCAGGCTGAGCTGTTGGTCCATATACGATAGGAGCCCCAGTCTTGCGGCTAAGATCCAAGTGTCCACTGACAAAATCAGCGTGAAAGTGAGTCTCAAAAATATATTTGAGCTTGACGTTATCTTTTTCCAATCTCTTCAGATAGGAATCTGTCTCTCTCAGCGGATCGATGATCACAGCTTCTCCGCCCGATACTATATAATAAGCTCCCTGAGCCAAACAACCAGTATAGATCTGTTCAATGTGCATAAAAATAGAATTGAGGTTAATAAACAATAACTGTACAAAACAAATTCAGATACAATTACCGGCAAAATGCTAACAATATATAAAAGAATTGGTTTTTCACCTTAATTGTCTTTCAAATCTCTCTCACATCAAAGCGAAATTTCTTACCTTCGCTATAGATATTCTTTAGATTCAGTACATTCTATTATGGCAGAACAAGAAACTTTTAACGTAACAATAGACGGTCAGTCCATAGAGGTACCGGCCGGCACCACCATACTCAATGCAGCACGGGCTATAGGCGGAGATCTCGTACCCCCGGCTATGTGTTATTATAGTAAATTGGATGAGACGGGCGGAAAATGCCGAACTTGTCTGGTAGAAGTCAGTAAGGGATCTGAGAAAGATCCCAGACCCATGCCCAAACTCATGGCCAGCTGCCGCACCACAGTAATGGATGGCATGGAAGTAAAAAATATCACCAGCGAGCGTGTCTATGAGGCGCGTAAGGGGGTGGTCGAATTGCTTCTCATCAATCACCCGCTCGACTGTCCTATTTGTGATCAAGCCGGTGAGTGCGATTTGCAGGACCTGAGTTTCGAGTATGGGTTCCAGCATTCAAGGTTTGACTTTGACAAGAGAGTCTTTCCAATAGAAGATATTGGCTCATACATTCAGTTACATATGAACCGCTGTATACTTTGCTACAGATGTGTATTTGTAGCTCAGCAACTCACAGATGGTCGGGTTCATGGAATCTTGGGCAGAGGTATCCACTCCGAGATCAGTACTTACATACATCAAGCTATAGAAAATGATATGAGTGGCAACATGATCGATGTTTGCCCGGTAGGTGCGCTGACAGATAAGACATTTAGGTTCAAAAGTAGGGTATGGTTTACCAATCCGAAGGCAGCACACCGTGATTGCCCCACTTGTGATGGTAAGGTAGTACTGTGGATGGTCGATGATGAGATATTCCGGGTGACAGCCCGCAGAGACATCAATGGGGAGGTCGAATCCTTTATATGCAATACCTGTCGCTACCACACTAAGGATATCAAATATTGGGAGATCGATGGTCCCAGGTACATTGATCGTCATTCTGTTATCGCACAGAATCACTATGAATTACCACGACCTGAGCAGACTACACTCACACGCAACTTTGGAAGGGTTTAGACCATGAACCATTTTTACTGATTGTGTTAAACAAAGGTATATTGAGGAAAAATTCAAGTAGTGAATTTTATACTCTCCGAGACTCTTAAATTATGAACTTTATTATTTGCCAAAAGAATTTCTGAAATTTCATTTATTTTGTCACAGATATGGACTGGAGCTTAATTCTCGAAAAATCAATACTTGCTGTAGTAGTCTTTAGTATCACACTAGTGATTGCAATGTACTCTACATATGGCGAGCGCAAGATTGCTGCTTTTTTCCAGGATCGTCTGGGACCTAACCGTGCAGGCCCCTGGGGTATCTTTCAGCCATTGGCAGATGGTGGTAAGTTGTTCTTCAAAGAAGAGATTATTCCAGACGCGAGTGTGCGATGGTTATTTATATTAGGTCCGGGTATAGCCATGTTTCTAGCACTTTCCACCAGTGCAGTCATACCCTGGGCTCCAGATTATATCTCAGGGGACAGGACCGTCGCGATGCAAGTCGCAGATCCCGATATGGGCATTCTATACATCTTTGGAATTTTATCTCTCGGTGTATATGGACTCATGCTGGGTGGGTGGGCATCCAATAACAAGTACAGCCTCTATGGCGCCATCAGAGCCTCCTCTCAGATCATCAGTTATGAACTGGCGATGGGACTATCGGTCATAGCAGTCATCATCATGACCGGCTCACTTAGCCTCAGGACTATAGTAGAGTCTCAGCATGGTATGAACTGGAATATATTCTATCAGCCACTTGGATTTATCCTCTTTATGACGACCGCCCTGGCAGAGTGCAACCGTGCACCTTTTGATATGGCAGAGTGTGAGACGGAGCTCATAGGTGGGTACCACACAGAATTCAGTAGTATGAAGTTGGGCTTATATTTATTTTCAGAGTATATCAATATGTTTATCTCCTCAGCGGTGATCACTGTTCTGTTCTTTGGTGGATATAATTTTCCCGGCATGGATATGATCAAAGACCCCATGTGGCTCACCGTATTGGGAGCTATTGTCTTCTTCGCCAAGATATTCTTTTTCATATTCCTCTTCATGTGGATCAGATGGACACTACCTCGCTTCAGGTATGATCAGTTGATGCGCCTGGGTTGGAAAGGTCTTATTCCATTAGCTATTGTCAATCTGTTACTGACCGCCGGCTTTATGATGTGGAAACATTTCTAGGCAAGAATGACAAATTAGTATTTCTTGGCCTTTTTCCTTAAATTTATGGTATAAGTACCCGGCCGATTCTCCTCTTTTATGACTCAATGTCTGTTTATCTAAGTTTTTCTTAATTGACGTCAAAAAAACAAGATCTATTTTCAGAAAAAATAAGTCGTATTTGCGAAAAAAGTGTTATGTTATGGTCTTATTTGAGCCTGGTGGGAATAAACCCAGGATTTATGGCCATTTTTCAAAAATAGCCACTCAGTAATAGCAAAAATGTTAAAAAAATATCTAAAATTGCAGTTGCAATGCAGCCATTAACTAATAGAAGTAAGCAAGTCAGTAACAAGCAGATGACGCTGGCGGAAAAGATTTATCTACCCGCTGTGCTCAAAGGAATGGCACTGACTTTAAAACACTTTTTCAGAAAACCGGTAACTTATCAATATCCAGAATATGTTCGCCCAAGATCTCCTGTCTACAGGGGTCACCATGTATTGAAGCTAGATGATGAAGGTCGTGAACGCTGTACCGCTTGTGGATTATGCGCGGTAGCATGTCCGGCTGAAGCTATTACCATGATCGCCGGTGAGCGTAAGCCCGGTGAGGAAGGTCTATATCGTGAAGAAAAGTATGCGGCCATGTACGAGATCAATATGCTCAGGTGTATATTCTGTGGTCTGTGTGAAGAGGCTTGCCCGAAAGAAGCTATTTTTCTCACTGACAGACTGGTAGCTTCAGAATATGGTCGCGCCGAGTTTATCTATGGCAAAGACAAACTGGTAGAGAAGATCGATCAGCGAATCGATATTACAAAAAGACAAAATCCACCGAAATCGTAATGGGTCCTACTGCAGCAATGTTTTACCTACTCGGAGTGATGGCCATTGCCTCTGCGCTGGTTCTTATATTTTCCCGCCATCCGGTATACAGCGTACTTGCGCTGATTTTTACCATGTTTTGCCTGGCAGGTGAGTACATCCTGCTAAATGCTCAATTTCTAGCGGTGGTGCACATTATTGTGTATGCCGGAGCTATCATGGTACTCTTTCTTTTTGTACTTATGCTACTCAATCTAAATAAAGATACAGAGCCCCAAAAATCGACTTTATTTAAATTTATAGGTGTGGTAGCGTCAGGTCTCATGATCGTCACTATGGCTGGAGCTACCCACGGCGTGAATGACCTTGCAGAACCCGGACAAGTCGTAGAAGGCTTGGGACTGGTCAAAAACCTCGGGCGTGTATTGTTTACCGACTTTGTCATTCCTTTTGAAATATCCTCTATCCTTTTCCTCGCTGCTATGGTCGGTGCAGTGATGGTAGGTAAGCGAGAGCCCGTCGATAACAATATAAATCTCTGATATGACCAGTCTGATCAAAGATATTCCGGTAGATCATTTTGTTTACTTGAGTCTGATACTTTTTAGTATAGGAGTACTGGGTGTGCTCATACGTAGAAATATGATCATCGTGCTGATGTGCATCGAGCTGATGCTCAATGCCATCAACCTGCTCATGGCGGCATTCTCTACTTACCTCAATGATGTAGCGGGTCAGATCTTTGTTTTTTTCATCATGGTAGTAGCTGCGGCAGAGGCGGCAGTGGGTCTGGCTATTCTGATCATGATCTTCAGAAATACCAAATCAGTGGATATAAGTTTCCTGGACCGACTTAAATGGTAGATTAAATAATATAACGCATCGCTTACATCAAGAAATGGACGCATACATTCCACTAATAGTAATCATTCCGCTCCTTGGATTCCTGATCAATGGCATCTTCGGCGCACGTCTTTCACGAACTGTCGTAGGCATCATAGGCAATGTGGCTGTGCTTGTTCCATTTATACTGACGTTGCTCCTATTCTCGAGACTGATGAATGACGCCACTCCCATCCATTATGATTGGTGGCAGTGGATCAATCTGAATGAAATAAAATTGAATATTGGCTTCCTGGTCGATCGGCTATCCATCTGGATGATGATGATAGTGACGGGGGTGGGCTTTTTGATACACGTGTATTCTGCAGGGTATATGAAGGACGATCCCGGATATGCAAGGTATTTTGCCTATCTGAATCTATTCATTTTTTTCATGCTACTGCTGGTCATGGGCAGTTCTTACCTGGTGATGTTTTTCGGCTGGGAAGGTGTCGGACTTTGTTCTTATCTGTTGATCGGCTACTGGTTCAAAAATTTAAA
The DNA here is from genome assembly GCA_035426385.1 of Saprospiraceae bacterium. Lineage (GTDB taxonomy): Bacteria > Bacteroidota > Bacteroidia > Chitinophagales > Saprospiraceae > Parvibacillus. The sequence goes on along the minus strand of DAOLZQ010000058.1, from coordinate 8,851 downwards.
GTTTGGCCATGCTGCCCGCAAGGCTTTCATCATGAACCGCATTGGTGACCTGGGATTCTTGCTTGGCCTCTTTCTGATCTGGCAGCACTCAGGTTCACTCGAGTTTGATAAGGTATTCAGCAGCTTAAGCCGCATGAGTCCTGAACTTGCCACTGCCATCGGCCTACTTCTCTTCGTAGGTGCTACCGGTAAGAGTGCACAGATACCGTTATTTACCTGGCTTCCTGATGCTATGGCGGGACCCACTCCGGTATCTGCACTAATCCATGCAGCGACCATGGTGACGGCAGGCATCTATATGATCGTGCGATCTAATGTCATCTTCATGCAGAGTGAGACTGTCGCACAGGTAATTTTGGTCGTAGCACTGATAACCTCACTTATCGCCGCACTCATAGCTGTACAGCAAAATGACATCAAGAAAGTCCTGGCCTACTCCACCGTATCTCAGTTGGGTCTTATGTTTGTAGCCTTAGGAGTAGGCGCGTATTCGACTGCCATCTTCCATCTTACTACTCATGCTTTCTTTAAAGCTCTGTTGTTTCTAGGTAGCGGCTCAGTCATACACGCTATGAGCGGAGAGCAGGATATCAGACAAATGGGTGGACTTAAGAAGAAATTACCAGCTACTCACATGACCTTTCTCATCGGAACACTGGCAATAATCGGATTCCCGTTGATGGCGGGATTCTTCTCAAAAGATGAAATTCTTGCTGCCTCTTTTGGCTTCTCACCTATAGTATGGTTGATGGGCTTGATTATATCCATACTGACTGCCATATATATGCTCCGTATGTTTTTCCTGACTTTCTATGGTGACTTCCGAGGTACCAAAGATCAGGAAGCGCACTTGCATGAGTCTCCACCTTCTATGACTATTCCTCTGTGGATATTGGCTATATTATCACTATTTGGCGGGTTGCTCAATGTTCCACATTTGTTTCACGGAAGCTCCTTTTTGGCGGGCTGGTTACAGCCGGTACTCGGAGATGGAGCTCATGAGATGACGCTTACACCTACTACTGAATGGACGCTAATGGGACTTACAACATTAGTTATATTGGGAATTTTATATTGGATGTACAACCAGTATGCTATAAAGAAAAAAGTAGCCTCCCATGAGGAGCCTACAGGATGGCGTACCATCCCGGCAAAGAAATTTTATTTCGACGAACTATATGACAATACAGTAGTAACTCCTACTGTCTTTGCCTCAAAGATAGCAGATAACTATACCGAAAAGGGACTGATAAACCGTATTGCTGAGGGCATAGGAAGTGCTATTAAGGGGTTGGCTGATACACTGCGGCGTACACAAGATGGAAATCTGGAGATGTATCTGCTCGGTATGGTAGCAGGTGTGATCCTCCTTTTACTTTATGGCTATATATTTTGAGATAATTAGAAATTGAATTAAAACTGAATTGAAATAAAGCGCGAATAACTGTATGTCAATATATCTGGTACTCATTCCTCTCCTATTCAGTATGATTTCTTTTCTGCTCAAGGGAAATACTGTGAAGCAAATAGCTCTTGCAGGCTCATTAATCTTATTGGCGTTCACTGGATATCTGGTCAGCTCGATGAGCTTTTCAGGTGTGGCTGAATATGTCACCACCTGGAACTGGTCGGTCTCACCGCCCATTCAGTTTTCAATGGGTCTGGATGGACTAAATGTCCTTCTGGTACTTCTGACTTCAGTACTATTGCCGCTGATTATTCTCAATTCTTTTGATAAGGCAGATGATTCGAAAAATGCTGTCTATGGGCTTACCTTTCTGATGGTAGCTGCCATGAATGGTGTCTTTATAGCCCGTGACGGCTTGTCATTTTATATATTCTGGGAGATGGCGCTGATACCCATATATTTCATCTGTGCCTTCTGGGGTGGTGAGAAAAAGATCCAGATCACTTTTAAGTTTTTTATCTACACTTTTATAGGTAGCCTATTTATGTTAGTCTCGCTGCTGTATGTTTATCTGCAGACACCGGGTGCACATAGTTTCGACCTGGAAGCGCTTACTGCAGTGAGCCTAAGTGGTCGTGAAGCAGTGTTGGTGATGCTCGGATTCTTCCTGGGTTTTGCCGTAAAGATACCCATCTTCCCATTTCATTCATGGCAGCCGGATACCTATACTAATGCCCCGGTAATAGGCACATTGCTACTAAGTGGTATTATGCTGAAAATGGGTACATATGGACTTATGCGCTGGCTCGTAGGCATTAGTCCGGAGGGACTGGAGCAGGCTAAATTCTGGCTAATCACACTTTCTGTAATTGGAATTGTGTATGGTTCACTTATTGCCATCACGCAGCGGGATATGAAGCGATTGTTTGCATGGGTATCAATGGCGCACGTCAATCTAATCGCCGCAGGTATATTTACTGTTAGCGAAGCCGGCTGGCAAGGTGCCTTAATCCAGATGTTCAACCATGGTGTTAACATCGTAGGCTTATTCGTCGTAGCAGATATTATCGAAAAACGTCTGGGAACCCGAGACCTAAATGAGCTAGGTGGTATAGCCTCTTCGGCGCCACGATATGCTGCACTTGCATTTATAGTATTACTAGGTACCATCGCATTGCCCATGACCAATGGATTTACTGGTGAGTTTTTGTTGCTCAAGAGTGTCTATCAATATAATCAGTGGCTCGGCTTCTTTGCCACTACGACTATCATACTGAGTGCTGTGTATATGTTCAGAGTATTTCAGCTTGCCATGTTTGGCAACGGAAATGCCAAAACTGCTCACTTTAAAGACCTTTCTGTAAGTGAAGGATTAGTACTGGGTGTCGTCGTATTCTTTATATTGACTGTTGGACTTTTCCCTCAGACCTTGCTAGATTTGACTAAACAGTCAGTTGAACAATTATTACAATTATCCGCAGGTTAATTTATTTTTACCTATATTTAGTTTTTGCATCTTTTCCCCTCAGAATTAGGTTGCATACTATTTAATTCAATAAAACTAATTGCCATCAAGCAAGGCTTTTCATTGGGAAATGAAAAGTGGTGTTTGATAATAATTCGTTTAGGCCAAGATATTAAACATCTGTCGATAAATATTGAATTGTAGATTGTATTTTGTAATATTACATATACGTCAAACGTATATAAGCGATTAATCACTTAAGTATTTTTTATTAAAAATTCGTATTCAATGGAAGTAATGGAAGATATAATTCCGATCGCTCTGGAAAAGCATTTCGGATTCAATAATTTTAAAGATCAGCAATATGAGATAATAAAAAGTGTGCTGACCGGGCACGATACTTTTGTCATTATGCCTACCGGTGGAGGTAAGTCACTATGCTACCAACTGCCTGCACTGATCATGGAAGGAACTGCAATCGTAATATCTCCCCTCATCGCACTGATGAAAAATCAGGTGGACTCTATCCGCGGATATTCCACTGAGGATAATGTAGCACATTTTCTCAATTCTTCATTGAACAAGGGACAAATCAAACAAGTCAAGCAGGATATCAATGATGGCAAAACAAAGCTTTTGTATATCGCTCCCGAGACACTTACAAAGGAAGAAAATCTAGATTTCTTTCATAATTCAAAAATATCTTTTGTGGCCGTGGACGAAGCGCACTGTATATCAGAATGGGGGCATGACTTCCGTCCTGAATACCGAAAGATTCGGAATATGATCGAAGCCATTGGTGATATTCCGGTCATCGCACTCACGGCTACAGCGACGCCGAAGGTCCAGGATGATATCATCAAGATACTGGACATGCAGGAGGCCAATGTATTTATCTCATCCTTCAACCGGGATAATCTCTATTATGAGATACGGCCTAAAGTAAATAAGGAGCAGACGCTGAAGAGCATGATCCAATTTATCAAAACGCATCGCAATATCTCAGGTATTATCTATGTACAGAATCGGAAGACCACCGAAGACCTGGCAAATATATTAAATGTAAATGGCATCAAAGCCGCGCCTTATCACGCCGGACTGGATGCACGCTCCCGCTCCAATACTCAGGATGATTTCCTCATGGAGCGCATAGAAGTGATCTGTGCCACCATCGCTTTTGGAATGGGCATCGACAAGCCCAATGTGCGGTTCGTCATTCACTACGATATCCCCAAGAGTATAGAGAATTATTATCAGGAGACCGGACGCGCCGGCAGAGATGGAATGGAAGGTAATTGCTTAGCTTATTTTAGTTATAAGGACCTTACACGCTTGGAAAAATTTCTCAGGGACAAACCCGTAGCTGAGCGAGAGATGGGATCACTACTCCTCCAGGAAGTGGCTGCATATGCAGAGGGCAGTAGTTGCAGGCGAAAATTTTTACTTTACTACTTTGGCGAGGAATTTGACGAAGCCAATTGTCATAAGATGTGTGACAACTGTCGCCATCCGAAAGAACTTAAAGACGTCACCGAGGAAGTAAAACTCGCACTGGAAACAGTCTTGCAACTCAATGAAGATTATAACATTAAGATGCTGGTAGATTTCATAACTGGCAAGGAAACTCAGCAAATGAAACTGTATCGATTTGACGACAACGAAATGTTTGGAATCGGCAAGGATTTTGATGAAAATTTCTGGAATTCCATTTTCCGCCAGGCTTTGCTGCGCAATCTGCTCAAGAAAGACATCGAAAATTATGGACTTGTGAAAGTCTCACCCGAAGGACATGATTTCCTGACATCAGTACATTCCATAGAAATACCGCTCAATCAGATATTTCCGGAGGATCATACGCCCGATGAAGATGCGGGTGGCGCTCCTGCCGCACTGGATGAAATTCTAGTTCAGATGCTCGAAGATCTGCGTAAGCGGGAATCAAAAAAATTCAAAGTACCGCCCTTTGTCATTTTCAGTGACCCTTCACTCGAAGATATGGCTACCCAATACCCCATCACGATGGAGGATATGGCTAAGATCACCGGCGTGAGCAAAGGTAAAGCAGAGCGATATGCACAGCCCTTTATCGAACTAATTGAAAAATATGTCGTAGAGAACGAGATAGATCGTCCCTCAGACTATCTCATTCGACAGGTGGCCAATAAGTCAAAGGTCAAGGTAAGTATCATTCAATCAATTGATAAGAAAATTCCACTGGAAGATATCGGCAGATCAAATAATCTAGATCGTGAGAGTCTATATCAAGAACTCTATATGATCGTCACATCGGGTACTAAGCTGGACCTAAAGTATTATCTCGAAGATAATATAGACGAATATGTCAAGGAAGATATTTATGAGTATTTCCTACAGAGTGAGACTGATTCAGTAGAAGAAGCTTCCAAGGCACTCAAAGACGAGGGTATCACTTACGAAGAAATAGAGTTGGTCAGGTTGGCCTTTTTGTCGGAAATGGCCAATTAATATGATTATAGGAATAGTAAACGGACCCAATCTCAATCTCACCGGCATTCGAGAGCCCTCTATCTATGGTTCTATTGGGTTTGATGAATATTTGGGCACTCTACGTCATTTGTATCCGGGTGTCGAGATAGAATATCACCAATCCAATGTAGAGGGTGAGCTGATCAATTATATACATGATCTAGGGCTGAGAGCTACCGGAATACTGATTAATGCCGGTGCTTATACGCACACTTCTATTGCTATCGCCGATGCTATCGCCGCTTTTCCCTCCAAGGCTATAGAGATACACCTCTCCAATCTGGGACGAAGGGAAGATTTTCGACACCATTCGTATCTGACAAAAGTATGTATCGGAACCATCATGGGGCTTGGTCTGGAAGGATACAGATTGGGTATTGAGTACTTTCTCTCTATCACCCAATCTCACATCGCGTGATATACTATACTGTATCACTGCATGTAGAGCCGGCGATAGAATTAGAATGGCTCCAATGGATGCAGCATATTCACATACCGCAGATGATGGAGACAGGTTGCTTTGAAGGATATACTTTCACCCGAGTGTTGGAGCCACTAAATGATGAACATAATACCTATGTAGCCCAATATAAAATGACTGAGCAACAAAAGCTCGATGAATATCTGGAGAAATACGCCACAGAATTGCGCCGAGATGCAATAATACGCTTCGAAAATCGTTTTTTAGTGTTCAGAACTATCCTGGAAGACGTCCCTTTACAATAGATAACTATTCAAATTTCTATAAAAAAATACCAAAAAAAGGGTCAACTCAAAACAAAGAGACATATGTCAATTAATATATATATAAATTAATAATATATAAAACTCATTTGGTTACCGAGTTAAAAAATTCTAACTTTGTCTTCTTATATTTGTGTTTAGAGGTGGGCAACATTCTAGTGTAAAGTAATCCACATTTTACAGGGTAAAATAGAAAACGATTATGTACAAAGTGATAATCCAGGGTCGGCTTGACTTTGGAACAGAAAATACTTATTCTAAGGCTCTGAAGCTCTATATTCAGCGCAAAGAGGTGTATTATAAGAATGAGGTCATTTTCCCCAGACATGAAGAACACTTCAATGATGAGAAGTTTCAGTTCCTCATCAAGCGTTATGTGCAACTATCCTCAGATAAATATTGGATGAATACCGTTCATCTATTGGCCAACCTTGCTCAGTATGCCATCTCTGGTGAGATAAAGATGTGGATGATGAATGAAGGTAAAGCCATCAAGTCCGAAGTCCTGGCTCCAGATAGCGAAAAGAGTATTGTAGCTGCATACAAAAAAGCGCTTAAAATACTGGATGATTCCACCAAGAAGCCACAGTTGATGAAGCTGCTCGATACCATACTTGAAAAATACCCCACGCACCCTCAGGCGCTTGCTATGAAGGGTCGTGTGTATGCCCGTGAAAAAGATGCGAAAAAGGCTTTTAAATTTTTCGACCTTGCTCTAACAGCTGATGAAGATAATTATCGTGCCTTACTATGGAAAGGTAAATTCCTAATGCAACTGGAAAGATATGAAGATGCTTTAAAAATCCTGAAGACTTCTGTAGAAAAATCAGTTGCTCAGGAGCCCATCCATTGGGTCGGACGCCGGCTGAAAGGACTGTGTAACTATAAGTTGGAACGCTGGGAAGATTGTGCCTTCGAATGGAGACTGATTGCAAAGAAAGAATTTCCCAAAGGTGACTCAAATTACTACTGGAAGCGCGCCGTCATGGTAGGTCTCGGCAAAGCCTCAATGCAACTCGGTCGAAAAGGTGAGGCTATTCTCGCTTTTGATCAGGCACTACACCTGGATTCACTCTTCGATAATATATCTCAGGAATTAATCGAAGAGTACCGCGAACAAGCGTTGGGCAAAGCTGGAGGTAAAAAACCAAAAGTACCGTCCAAGGCATCGGTTAAGAAAGTGACGAGCAGAATGTCTTAATTTACATTGTATTTGATGTTGCAGTATATATCCGATTCCAATTCTGGAAAGTATCCTGATGTCGGTCAGACAATCAATCCTTTTTTACATTTTACATATAAGAGAGACTAAATAAACTGATTTAAATTTTGGTTTAATCTCTATTTTAAGAATCATGAATATCCCATCTCTCATTATTTTCAATCATTGAATCTGAGTGCTAAGACTAAACTATATAAAGTTATAAACTAATAGATTTAATGGAAGCTATATTTTGGATTTGTGTCAATATAATGAAAGAAACAAGCAGTATACTTGGTATTACTTATGCACAGCTCAATGTACTCTTTTTCGTAATTCTTCATCCCGCTGTAATGGTGTTTGTCTGGTTCAAATACAGAAGATATAAAAAGCTCTGGAAGCATCAAATTACAACTACACAAACTGAATAGCACCTGAATACAAATAAAGTCTATACTCGAATAGAATAAAGTCTACAGCCAGCACTGAGCTAATCTTAGCTAATGACCTTAATTTTAATTTTTTTTGTTTAAATTACACTCTATCCAGTCATCTGTAGTAATAATCATTTATTTGCAAATGAGATTGCGACTTAATGGTAATAAAAGAATAATTCTATGTTTCTAATATTTCTCGGTATCATAGCTCTGATCGCCTCTTTTACAGTTTCGAAAGCCAATCCTCAGTTTAGTCATTTCAACAAATACGTACGTACTGTAGGTGTCGTTCTGGTGCTGATCGGAGTGATGACAGCCTGTTTTGTTCAGATAGATGCGGGCTATGTGGGCGTCAAAAAATTATTTGGGAAGATACAGCCAAATGTATTGTATTCTGGCTTACACCTAATCAATCCACTACTCGAAATAGAAAAAATGGACATTAAAACTAAAAACTATACGATGAGTGGTGTCAACGACGAAGGGCGAAAGGTAGGTGACGATGCCATGAAGGTCTTGACGGCAGATGGCCTGGAAGTGATCGTGGACCTTTCAATATTATATAGGGTAATACCCACCTCAGCGCCTATGTTACTGGCCGAGACGGGCAATGACTATGAAGACAAGGTAGTACGTCCCATCACCCGCACTCGTATCCGGGACAATGCGGTAAATCATGATGCCATAGCGCTGTATTCAACCAAGCGGAACGAATTTCAACAGACCATATTTGAGACAATAAATCAGGACTTCAAAAAACGGGGTTTGTTGCTGGAGCAATTACTAGTACGCAATATCACTCTTCCTCAAAGTGTAAAATCTGCTATCGAACAGAAAATCAACGCAGAGCAGGAAGCGCAGAAAATGCAGTTCGTCCTCCAAAAAGAAAAACAAGAGGCAGAGAGAAAGCGAGTAGAAGCACAGGGTATCGCCGATTATCAGCGCATCATAAATCTGAGTCTCACCGACAAACAATTACAATACGAAAGCATAAAAGCACAATTAAAACTAGCTGAATCTCCCAATGCCAAAGTGCTCATCATGGGAAATAGTCGAACGCCAATTATTATTGATTCAAAGTGATAATTAGC
>DAOLZQ010000057.1:11122-18547 GCA_035426385.1 Saprospiraceae bacterium | reverse complement strand
CAAGGTAGGTAGCGTGCTATACGTCGCCGCACATCCTGACGATGAGAATACGCGGCTGCTCAGCTATATGGCCAATAATGAAGGGCTACGTACTGGATATCTGTCTCTGACACGGGGTGATGGCGGTCAGAACCTCATTGGCAAGGAACTGGGTGAAGGACTGGGCGTGATCCGTACGCAGGAGCTTCTTGCTGCTCGAAAGGTGGATGGCGCGAGACAATTTTTTACACGTGCAGTCGATTTCGGCTACTCCAAGACGCCGAAAGAGACACTTCAGAAGTGGGATGAGACCACTGTGCTCTCTGATGTAGTGCACGCCTTCAGGGAGTTTAAACCCGACCTGGTGATCTGCCGCTTCCCCACCACAGGCGAGGGCGGACACGGACATCATACTGCTTCCGCTATTCTGGCTGATTCTGCCTATGTCATCGCAGGAAATCCGGCTATTTTCCCCTCATCTGCCGGTGAGTTTGGCACCTGGCAACCAGCCACCTTGTTGTGGAACACTTTCAATTTCGGCAGCACAAATACCATCAGCGAGGATCAGCTCAAGATGGAGATCGGAGGTCTAAATGAGCTGACGGGTCGACGAGTAGGAGAGATAGCAGCAGAGAGTAGAACTATGCACAAAAGCCAGGGGTTCGGCGCTGAAATCCTTCGAGGTGAAATAATGGAATATTTCAAGTACTTGAAGGGTAAAATGCCAAAGAAATCACCCCTTGATGCCTTCGATTTCAGTTGGTCCCGCTTCGGTAGCCCCGGAACTGAACTGAGTAAAACCATTCAGTCGGCAATAAGCCAGTTTGATTTTCTTCAAGTAGAAAAAAATATTCCGGCACTGGTAGCCATTAAAGCAAAATTAAAATCGATTAAAACAACCGACCCGTTATTTAGATATTACCTCGATATCAAGATTGGTGAAACTGATCAGCTTATACTAAAATGTGCAGGTGTATTTGTCGAATTACTCAGCACCCAACCTACTGCCGTGGAAGGTGAAATAATAAGTACGCAGTTGAATATATTGGCTTCAAATACAGATAAAATCAGAGTCGGTAAGATCATTTTTCCGGATCAAAAAGATTCGACTGCGGAACTAAATTTATCTAAAAATATATTAATCAAATTGGCACATTCGCTTGCTATCAACAAAGCAGCTTCGCTGAGCTCTCCCTATTGGCTACTCGAACCGGCAGACGGAAATATATACCGCATCTCGAATCCTAATCTTCTGGGCCAGCCACAAGGACCAGCATTATATGAAGCAGAAATTCAACTGAATATACAGGGCGATATCATTTCCGTCAGAACACCTCTTTTGTATAAAAGAGTGGATCCTACTAGAGGTGATATCAAGCAGCCTTTCTATATCCTGCCGGCAGTGCACCTGTCCGGAGCTCCCGAACATTTACTATTTGCCGGTAGTGAAAGACAAGAATTACAGATGCAATTATCCAGTAATTCAGCAAATGTTTCAGGTACACTAGTATTCGAAATGGGTACAGGCTACTCAGTAGCGCCCGCTTCGATACCCTTCCATTTCGCCAGTGAAGGAGAAACAAAAGACATTACCATTGCTATCACACCGGACATAAAAAGTAAATCGGCTAAAGGTGTATTAAACATCTACGCAAAATTAGAAAATGGTGCTAAGCTCTATGAACTATCGCAACAAAAGATCGAATATGATCACATCCCCAATCAATTAATTCTACGAAAAAGTGCAATAAATCTAGAACGCATCACAATCGCAATCGGTAAGAAAAGAATAGCCTATATACCGGGAGCAGGCGATGATGTAGCATCTAGCCTGAAGTCAATAGGATATGACGTGGACATCATCGAGGCAGCACGCATACCTTCCACTGAGTTAAAAAATTATGATGCGATCATCATGGGTATAAGGGCTTATAATGTGCACGAAGATTTATTTGGCTATCACGACCAACTGATGAAATATATCTCACAAGGAGGCAACCTCATAGTACAATATAATACGAATACACGTGTGGGACCACTGAAAGGAGAAATAGGTCCATTTCCTTTTTCAATCACCCGTGACAGGGTGACTGAAGAGGGCGCAAAGGTATCCTTTATAAATGCAGCTGAACCTGCTTTGAATTTTCCGAATAAGATCTCTGATGCTGATTTCGATGGATGGGTACAGGAAAGGGGCATCTACTTCGCAGGCACCCGTGACAAAGCCTATAGGTCTGTATTTCTGATGAATGACCAAAATGAAAAACCGACTGATGGGAGTTTGATAATAGCTCCTTATGGCAAAGGCAATTTTGTCTATACCGGCCTGGTTTTCTTCCGTGAATTGCCGGCAGGTGTGCCGGGCGCCTTTCGTTTGATGTCAAATCTGATCAATCTGCCGGTAAATGAATGAAACAGGTCAGAACCAATCCTGGCGAAATAAATATATAGCCCTGGTCGTGTATTTGATACTTTTGATCGTGCTGCTTTATTGGTTTACAATCCATTTTGCATGAGTTTAATAGACTGGATTGTCTTTAGTATCACCATTCTCTGCATCATCGCTTATGGTATCTGGAAGAGTCGCGGGACTAATACCATTTCCGGCTATTTCTTAGCCGATAGGAAATTACCCTGGTATCACGTAGGGCTATCAGTCATGGCCACTCAAGCCAGCGCCATCACCTATCTGTCCGCTCCGGGACAGGCTTACTCAGATGGTATCCGCTTTGTACAGTTTTATTTTGGCTTGCCACTCGCAATGATATTTCTGTGTATATTTTTCCTACCCGGCTTTAAAAAATGGAATGTTTTCACAGCGTATGAATATCTCGAAGACCGCTTTGATAATAAGACAAGGTCATTGACGGCTCTATTGTTTTTACTTCAGCGTGGCATCTCTACAGGCATCACCATCTATGCACCCTCCATCATACTTTCATCCATACTAGGCATCGACATCTACTATGTCATTATATGCACCGGTGTGATGGTGGTCGGCTACACCGTATTTGGTGGTACTAAGGCGGTCTCATATACCCAGAAATTACAAATGGGCGTGATATTCGCAAGTCTTTTTATCGTATTTTATCAGTTGATTCGATTTCTTCCTGAGGGTGTGACACTGGGAGATTCACTTCACCTAGCGGGAAAAATGGGTAAACTAAATGCTATTGACCTGACCTTTGACCTCAATAATAAGTACAACATCTGGTCGGGCATCATAGGCGGCTTTTTTCTTCAATTATCCTATTTCGGTACTGATCAGTCACAGGTGGGGCGTTACCTCACCGGCAAGTCAGTAGATGAGAGTCGGCTCGGACTGATGATGAATGGACTTATCAAGATTCCGATGCAGTTTTTTATACTCTTGTTAGGTGTAATGGTATTTGCATTCTATCAATTCCACACTCCACCGATGTACTTCAATGAGCGACAGGAAGAAAAGATATTGCTCAGCCCGTTGAAATCACAATATCAGCAAGTTGCTACCGAATATAATGCGGTACAGTCAGAGAAGAAAGAGCCGATCCGCGCCATGTTGCAGGCCATGCAGGTAGAAGATAAAGCAGGAATCGAGAAAGCGGGCAGTCAACTGCAACTCCTTGAAACTAAAGCAAAGACAGTCAAAAGTAAGGCGGTTCACTTATTGGCTGACAGTGGTCTGACCTCAGACGCGGATGATACTAACTATATATTTCTATATTTCATTACTAAGACATTGCCGATAGGCATCATTGGCCTACTGATGGCGGTCATCTTGCTGGCAGCTATGGGAGCTACAGCCGGCGGATTGAGTGCCTTGACTTCTACTACGGTGATGGATTTTCTTCGTCGCTTTGGAAAGGGTCCGGTCACCAATGACCTTAATTCATCACGGTGGACGACAGTAGCGTGGGGCGCATTTTGTATTCTTGTGGCACTCTATGCAGGCCGAATGGGCAATCTCATCGAAGCAGTCAATATCCTCGGTTCGCTCTTCTATGGGGTGATCCTGGGTATATTCGTCACCGCCTTCTTCTTAAAAAAAATCAGCGGGAATGCAGTCTTCTACGCTGCAATCCTCGCTGAAATTTTTGTCGTAATCTCTTGGTGGACCGAACTCACAGCTTTCCTTTGGCTCAACCTGATCGGTTGCCTATTGGTGCTGTTTTTTGCCTTTATAATCCAGTTAATCTTTCCTGGAAAGACAAAAAAAGATCTACCACCAGGTTAAATTTTAATAGAGCAAATTATTTAGCTTGATTTAGAAGATCATTCCCTATTGCTACGTAATCATCGCTTTTAGCCTCTTTTGCCAATTCGATAACTTTCTTAGCTGACATTGCTGCCTCTGCTTTTTTATTCATTTTCAGCTCTATGCGCGCTTTAGTGGCATACATATAATATGCTTTCGGATTCTGACTAATTGCGGTGTTGACCCATTCAAGCGCCTTATTCATATCCTTGCCATTATCGTAGTAATAATTCGCGGCCTGGTAATATGGTCTGCTATCCTGAGCCATTACTTTGTTGATATTATCCATCACCATTTTATCTATTTCTACGGTGGTTTTGATGCTTACACATACATCATCCCACAGTAGTTGGATATCAGTAGAGTTAGAAGTAAGATTTGCAAATTCGATAGTAAATGACTCTACCTTATCCTTCAGCATCTTTGGCATCACATCAAAGCGAATTAGCTCATCACCCGTATTATAATCAGTTACATTTCCACCCATAGTCAGATCTTTATAGATCATTATCGTCCATTTGTTTTTGCCTGGCATGGTGTATAGAGCATACGTACCGGCTGGCACTTTCATGCCCTGCAACATAACATCCTGCCCAAAAGTGAATTTTGTAGCACCATTGGCGCCTGTACGCCAGATTTTATCATAAGGCACAAGAGAACCGAATATGGTTCTGCCTTTCATACTTGGGCGGGAATAATCAACGCTGATCTCACTAAGACCAAAAGCTTGAGTAATTTTTTGATTTGGACTGGGTGCAGGAGTTTTTAATGACTGTGCCTGTGCGGTAGTAAATGCTGTTCCTAAGAAAAGTAATACTACACTTAGATATTTTGTTAATGTCATAATAAAAAATATTTGATTTAAAAATTTGATTTAAGTGGCTAATATATAACAATTTAGGAAACTTGAAGGTAATCTACACTGCTCAAAACAGGTCAAATAGTGGACCATCAAAATTGAAATTGTTTAAAAAAACTGACTATTCATTATCAAAATTTTAAACCATCTAAAGCACTTAAAAAGGTAACAAGTACTCTAGAATTCAAGTTTTGTAAGAATTCTAAATCAGCAACTCACTATTTCAATAGTCATAACCCATTATATCAATATAGGTTTATTTATTCACTATAAATACGGACATATTTACGCGGTGACGGACCTTGTCGATAGTAGTACCGAAGATGAGATCTTTAAATTGTTTATGGCCATGCGAACCCAGAATCAACAGATCAGCATCGAATTTATTAACTGCCTTGGGAATTTCCTTCGTGGGCAAGCCAAACACCAGCTGAACCTCCGGGTCAAATCCCTGTTGCTGAAAGAATCTGCGGTACTTCTCCAATTGTTCGCTGTCCGCACTTGTCTCATAATCATTTGCATCCTTCCCCATGAGCATGGCTGTGGCAGTCTCTACAGTATGAATCAGTAAAAACTTTGTTTCTGGATGAGCAAGCGCCAGGCTGTATTGAATCATATCCCGATCCACATCAGAAAAATCCAAAGCCAATGCTACTCTTCTGAAATCCGCCTTATTCAGAGCGAGAGTCAATTCGGGTGCTTTGTGAATATGTCCACCATGTGAGATAATAAATCGCTTGATGAAAGGTCTGAAGGTGATAATAAGCAATAGAATTGCCGCAGCTACCGCAAGAGGAATGACCAGGAATATCATCCAATCTCTCAACTCCGGATCATGCACCCATTCTTCTAGAAAATTATATACCAACTTTATATTTAGAATAATAATAATAGAAGCAATCAACCAGGCAAAAATCTTTCTGAAGGGGCCAATCGCAAAATCACCCATTATATTTTTATCGCTCACGAAATGGATGAGCGGTACAATTGCAAAGCCTAGTTGTAAACTTAAAATCACCTGACTTAGAATCAATAATCCACCTGTCGCAGACTCACCGAAGATATATATGGTGATGACGGCGGGAATGATTGCAATCACGCGAGTGATCAATCTTCTGATCCAGGGTTGTATGCGCAGATTCAGATATCCCTCCATTACAATCTGGCCCGCCAGTGTGCCGGTCAGTGTTGAACTCTGTCCGGCGGCGATCAGTGCCACGGCGAATAGAATGGGAGCCACTGCAGTTCCTAAGAGAGGCTCTAGAAAACGGTGTGCATCTTGGATCTCACTCACTTCGTGCATACCAATATGAAAGAAAGTAGCGGCAGCCAATATCATGATGGCTGCATTTACAAAAAAGGCCATATTAAGTGCAATCACTGAATCCAGAAAATTGAACCGAATTGCTTCTTTTTTACCCGTAGGTGTCCTTTCAAAATTTCGACTTTGCACCAGCGAAGAGTGCAGATATAGATTGTGAGGCATCACAGTGGCGCCGATGATACCGATGGCTATATAGAGAGCATCATCGTTGGCTAGTGAGGGTATAAACCCGGACATGATCTCACCTACTACCGGCTTAGCGATAAACATTTCTACCAGAAAAGCAACGCTGATCACTGCGATTAACGCAAGAATAAACGCCTCCATAAGTCGCATCCCCTTGTTGATGAGAAATAGTAATAGAAAAGTATCCAGTAGGGTAATCAGAACTCCATACATCAGCGGCAGATCAAATAATAGTTGGAGACCTATCGCCATACCCAATACTTCCGCAAGGTCACAGGCAGCAATAGCAATCTCTGCCAGGATATACAGTACGAAGTTGGTTGCTTTCGAGTATGAATCCTTAGATGCCTGAGCCAGGTCTCGTCCATAGACGATACCGAGACGAGTGCAGAGAGACTGCAGGAATATGGCCATGATGTTTGACATCAGGAGTACCCAGATCAATTGATATCCAAACTTGCTTCCTGCTGCAATATCAGTCGCCCAGTTGCCCGGATCCATATAGCCCACACTCACCAGATAGGCAGGTCCAAAAAAAGCGAACATCCTACGCCAACCCTTTCCTGTCTTTGGAATGCTCACAGTCGAATGTACCTCAGCTAATGAATTGGATTGTTTCGGCATAATATCTGTTCTTTCTCCTATTTGAAAAGATAAATGTACAACTATTCATTAAAAATATTAGAGCCATCTAATAAATTAGTTTTGAAATGGAATCTTCTAAATAGCGATCAGTGATCAGCTGTTAGCCGGCAGCTATCTGATAAATAGTGATTGATTGGTTGGTTACATTTTCTTCAAACGATAAACAACAAACTCCAAACTGCCATTAGATCTCAG
>DAOLZQ010000057.1:0-11022 GCA_035426385.1 Saprospiraceae bacterium | reverse complement strand
CTAAAGACAAGACACCCATCAGCTTTCAGTCATCAGCTTTCAGTTTTAGCTTTTTAGATATCATTTGAAAATGAATTAATTTATTTCTCCCAATGTGCTAAGGTGCCAAAGCGCAAATGCACTGTCAAAGACTAAAGTGCAGCGCCCTAAACATTAAAACGGATATCCAATGGCGAGATTCCACACAATATTCTCCTGTCGCCAACTTTTATTTCCAATATTGAAATCTTTGATGGACCAGCGATCAGACTCACTGAGCCAGGGCTTATAAAGTGGTGTGGCAACATCTAGTCGCAAAACAAAGAAATTCACATCCAGTCGTACACCTATGCCGGTCCCCGCAGCGAGGTCCTTAAGAAAATCTTTTGAGATCACTGCACCCTCCTTGTAAGCAGCCGGGTCGATATTCTGATTAAGTAACCAGATCTGACCGGCGTCTACGAAGACAGCACCATAGATAAACTTATATAGTTTAGCTCTCAGTTCCGTATTTGCTTCCAGCTTAATATCTCCTGATTGATCCGCTGTGAAACCACCGGTGGTGCGGGGATCATTAGGCGCATAGTAGCTGCCGGGACCGATGGAGCGGGCTCTGAAGGCACGCACACTATTGGTTCCACCTACGAAAAACTGTTTTACAAAAGGAAGATTGACAGAATTGCCATACGCATAACCGTACCCGGCGATGAATCTATTTGCCCAGGAATAATTTCTGCCCAGTCGACGAAAATATCGGAAGTCATTTTCCACCTTGATAAATTGTGAAAAAGCGGCATTAAATATTTTAGATTCTTTCCCAGCTCTGATATTTGCTCCTGTAATTAAGCCTACTATATTTCCCGACATATCCAATCCTCCACGATAATAAAAGGTATTCAATCGCTCTGTCTGACTAGTGGTGCTATAGGTAAAACGATAAGATGGTCCAAAAGTAAATTGCTGTTCAATTGCCTTTAAAAGTGTCCTATCACTGAGAGCTATTTCCTGATACTCAGAAGTTACATTACTGGGATGCACATAATTGATAGTAATAGGTCGCAAGTCATGTTCCTTGCGCACATTTTCTTTCCACACGTAGCCCGCAGAACCGCGAAAGGAATTGAGCACATATGATTTACTTCGCTTGAGATAATCATAACCCAAGGTAAATATAGTACGAGGTACAAAGGCACTGGTGCTCTGTATCTGGAAAGGCAATATAAATTTCGGAATACTTAGATTCGCCTCTGCACCAAATTTATAATAATTGCGATTATTCAGACTGTCACCTCCTCGCTGAATATCCGCTCCTACATAAGCATTGATTCGCAGCATTTCAGCCCCTCTAAAAGTATTCCTATTGAGCCAACCTACTGAAAAATCAGAACCGGTGAAATCAGCATCATTTTGCTTGAGTGTAATCTGGGCATTGATCGATTTCTTGGGAAGCGGGGTTAGAAAATACATTACCTCCATACCGTTCGAATCACCTTCAATATCATAGAATCTATTCTTGACAAAACGAAATTCACCCAAATTAATTAATCTATTCAAGGACAAGTTGTGATCCGTGCGATTGTAATAATCTCCCTGGTGAAAAAACATAGTGCGCTCGAATACTTGCGGCTTAAATCGTTTTTCCTTATCAATGACATAGAAATCTTTGTACTTATCACCGGGCTTAATGTAGATGGAGTCTTGGGCTATATCATAGTTCGGGACTACGTAAATATTTTCGATGAAGTACTTCTGCTTTTCTTTCAGGGGTGTATTATCTTTTACTTGTAGATACAGATCTACCTGATATTTTCCCACAGTGCTGTCGGCGTAGATAAAGAGCCGATCCGGACTGAAATAATAGTAACCGTGTTCCTTTAAATTATTATCGATACGCACACGCTCTGCCTTGATAATATCCAGATCATACGAATTACCTTCCCTTAAGATGGTGCGCGGTAAGTTCTTTACTATATCCTTACCCAGAATAGAACTATCGACCTGATACTCCACTTTTCGAATCTTATATTGAGGTCCGGGAACGGGCCTAAATATGTATCTCACCTTGCGATCGGAAGAAATGGTGTCAGCAGAACAAGTAGACTTAAAGTACCCTTGATTATCCAGACGATTTGTGATCAGATTTTTATTTGAGCTGACTGAAAATTTACTCATTAGCACGGGTGGTTCGCCAAGTCTGTTTTTGATGTAGTTCTTTATTCCTTTCTTCTTAGTTACTGTATCTATCATATTGTACAGCATGAGTCTATATCTGATTCCCAAAAAAGAACTATTGGGTCTAGGACGTAGCACCGATTCTAATTCATTCTGCAGTTCTTTTTTATTCTTTACAGGATATTCCTTATCCTCAATTTTGACCTTACTACCAGTGTATAGTTTGTCATTGGGAGGTACAAATCTAGTAAGACTACAACTAGAAACAAAGAGCAGCAGAAGTACTAAACCGAGGAACTGTGTGCCATGAAGCGTGGATATGGAGCAATTTATCTTCCTCATTATTCGGGCGCTTTATTGGAGTCAATAATTTTAACTGCATTACGTTCATCGATCCGATCCTGACGGCGCTGCGAGCGCAATTTCTGTCGTTGCATTTTCTCACCTTCAGTCTTTCTGGCAAATATCTCTTTGACTCTGTTATAGTCGGCGTTGATCTGGAAGCTGATTCCTGTCTCTACTACCTGACCCTGTACTATGATATATTCATCTTTTCTATACACTTTGACCAGATATCGTCCGTCTTTGGACAGTTGGTACTCAGCAGAGACATCACCTGCTATGTTGGAAGTCTTCTGATTGGTCCGCTGAGGACCTTCAAGTTCGAAGGTACTTCCCACACTTACCTTTAGCCGGTCATTAAGAAGTCGCTTTGATAACCCTACATTGAGATCAGTTCTGTTTTTCAGCTCACCGGTGGTGTAGTCTTCTGCAGAATTAAGATCAAAATTGAGGTCAAACCCGGTGATGAGGTCTGCAGCTATTTGATTGAGTTGTTCGGTAAGCAGCTTACTGACTGACTCACGAGCCAGTGATTCGGCGCTAAAGGCATCCGAAGAAGTTTGGAATGGATTGTCTGCAATAAATCGATTGAGGATTAGGATAGCAAATACCTGCTTATTCAATTCCGAGGGTTCATTTCGCAACTGAATCAGGCGTGTATCTACTGTATTGATGATGTCACTCGAAACTCCATAGTTCTTGCGAGGCAACTGAATATCAAAGCTTATTTCCGGTTTCAGTAATTCGCCGGTCATATTCAACCACACTTCGAAGGGCAACTTTTGCTTATAGGTATTGCGCACACTTGCAGTGGCCTCTCCCAGGAAGCCTTCTACCAAATTGTACGGTGCTGTATTGGCAATATATTTCGCAGTGACATTTACATTGGCAGTAAGAGGCTCACCCGTCCAAGTGATGGTGCTACCTTTATTTATCTGGAAATCGCGTTTTATGAAATTGTAGGTAAGTGAGTAACTACCTTCCTGCACTTCATAATTTCCTACCAGGGTGGTTTTTCCACTAGGATCCAGGGCGGCGGTAAGATTTGCAGCACCCTTGATACGCAGAAAATCTCCATTTCCCTCATCGATAATTAGATTTAATGTCGCTTCTTTATCCACAGTTAGATTTACCGCCAGATCTATCCCACGCACATTCGACTTGGTAAGTGAATCCCTTACATTGGTCAGAATATCATTTAGTATGGGATTATCCATATCGATAAACTCAACTATTCCCTCTCGAGATTCTATCTGGGGATCCTTTTGAGGCACTATGAGTGCCAGATCTGTCTTGTCCATCACCTTCACATCACCATCTATCACAGGGGCGCTGAGTGTACCGCCTATTCTCAAATCTGTATCGATAAATAATTTTCCATAATACAAGCTATTATTCTCTCGGGTGGAATTCATCACCATAAAATCATTGCTAACCATCGTCAGTGCAAATCTGTAATCCCGATAGTCATCAGTAAAAATCATACCGTCTAGAATGGCACGGTTGCCACTAGAATCCCTTACCGTAAGTTGATCTACATTAATACCTCTCTGGTCAAATCGAAGACGTTCATTCTTCAACGTAAAATAATTATTAAATTTTGTCACATTTGCCCTGACTTCATCAAAGTGCATTTCACCCCGAATCAATGGCTTATTCGGTGAGCCACCTAGGTGCATCTTACCATCAATGTTTCCACTGGCATCGGTTATATTGCCCATAGTAAAGCCTTCAATCGTGCTCATATTTAGCCGATTGATGTCGACATCAAAAGCCATTTTGTCTGATACGGCTTTCGGGAAAAAATTTCCAACTAGTTTGATATCATTTCCTTTTCCGCTCACGGTAGCAAGTGCATAGATGGTATTGGGTGCAGAATTATTTGCCTGTAAACTAATATTACCCAGTGTGTCGCCTCTAAAATTGAAATCATTGACCTTCAGATTGGAAGTAAAATTGAGATTGGTGGCGATATCTTTTAATAATGCTTCTCCATTGATGGTCCCACCTACCAAGAGAGAATCTTTGGACGCAATTCTGGTAATTGTTTCAATTTTAAATTTCTCAAAATCAATTTTAAGTGGGCTATTTTTTCCGGGCTGAAGACTATTGATAGTAAGAGACTGATCCCCATTAGTAAGCGCAAAATCACTTGCATGCAGTCCGTCTTTTCCAAATCGAAGTTGATTGCCTTCGGATACCTGCCATTTAGTATTGTCCAGTACCACACCATCCGGATCCAAATGAAGTAGATAATTTCCCTGTTCAGTTTTTAATCCGCCTTGGACATCATAGTGATTGATACCGACATCATTTTTTATCTTCAAGTCGAAGGTCAATTGGTCATCTACCGCGGCACCTTTGATAGAAGTATTTAATAATTGAATTTGCTTACCTAGCAGACGATCCAGTGTCAAATCGTACTGAAGCGAATCACTTTCAGTATCTATATTAAATACCAGGCCATTGATGACATTCTCATTATAAGTGAGACCGGGAGCAACTACATTTAACTGCAATAGATTCTCACTATAATTAAAGCGACCATCTAGTTTTATCTTTTCAAGTTCGGTCAGTTGCGGCAATAATTCGGCTACAAGGGGAGATTTATATATCTCTGCATCGAAAATAAACCGCTGACTCGTATTGATATTTTTCGTGATCACTTGGCCACCTGTATCATAGTATTTATTAAGCACTGACTGTATAGCCGGTTCCAGATTAGTCAGTTGGTATTTTCCTCTGATATTTGCTGTCATGAATTCAGAACGAAGCACCAGTGAATTGCTATCGGCAGTGGAAGTAGCTACTAGACTTACCGTATCTAGTTGATATCTTTTTCCTTTGGTCACAAACAGGGTATTGGTCAGCTTTATATCACCATTGAGATAGTCCGGATCTGCTGTCTCCAGATCGGCAGTCACTAATCCATGAAATCTAAATTCATCCTTCATGAAATTCAATCGTTGCAGATCGAGGCTGTCTATATTCAGTACTGCTTTTACTTTGGGATATTTATTATTGAAATCAGCGTAGGCATTCGCACTAAAGGTTGCATTGGGATCAGCCATATTTGCAACCGCATTAATTATCCCCTTCTTGGCCTCGCCGTTTACGTAAAGATTGTGGTATTTGTAATTATTATAAACTGCATTGATCACCTTCGCTTTAAATGTAGCATTGGCCGTCTTCGGATCAGTACCAATACCATTGATATGTGCGACTACTGTTGCCGTGCCGTATTTCTCCGGATTCTTGAGCAATTTCCCTAAATCAAAGTTGGTCGTTGAAACATCTGCAGTATATATTTCACGACCCTTTTTATCCCCATTCTTCAGGCGCGCCTTCACCTTAGCGAAGCCAAAAGAGGTGTTCAGAGTTAGATCAGTATTGAAATTGGCCATATCACCTTTGAAAAAGCCTTTGAGTGTAAACCGCTCGGGTAGTTGAATATTGTCCGGGAGTGTTCCTTTTGGCAACAGAGCCAATAAATCCTTTCGGGTAGAGCTAATCTCTCTAAAATTAAAGTCAAAAATTGCATTTTTCACATCAGGCAATCCGGTGATATGAGCCGAAGCACTGAGTCTGGTACTTCCTAGACCTGAAAGCTCGACATTGGGTATATGTAAGTCACTCAGCTTACCATACATCTTACTGTGGATGCTCATAGTAGCATTCGGATACTTATCGAAAGGTGTCTTGTATCTGAGGTCAGGTTGGAAAAGTAAAATATCTCTAAAACTTATTTTTGAGTTCTTCAGATTAGCTTTTATACCTATTTCACCGGGAGACTTCTTCAATTGTCCCAATGAAGCATAGGTTATTTCAAGGTTATCGCGCAGCAAGCTCCTTGAAGTCTGTAAGTCCAGATTTCGCAGCGAGGCAGCCTTAGGGCCATAGAAGAAATCAGTAGCGAGGCGCTTGAGATCTAAACCTGAGGATTCGGAAAGTGACATATCCTTCAGGCTGCCCTTGATCTCGTCAGTGGAATAGATGAAGTCAGTCAATCTGATGTTGACGCCTGTCAGATCCAGGTGGCTGAAATCTACTCCACGGCGATCTTGCTTTCGGCTTAAGTCATCATACTTAAAATCTACTTGTGACAGATTGAGTTGACCGAGTGCCACTCGCCAACCGGTATTTGCCTCATGAGCTATTTCCTGGCTTGTAGACTTCACTGCCTTCTGAGCTGTGCGTCCCAGCGCAAAGCTCCCTTTAGTCTCTGATAAGGTAATTTCTTTAAGGTCGATTTTCCTTTTGTTCAGATCCAGGTTATTCACTACTACATTTAGCTTACCGACTTGTAGATCAGTATTTAAGTGGCTAATTTCATTATCATATCTGACCTTGATGTTCTTGAGATCAAGGTTTCCTAACTTTAGATCGGGCATCTTGGAGTCAGACACCACCATATTGGTATCAGCACGCACAGCCTCTTCACTTAGAGCTTTGCGCTGGTGCATGAAAAACTCGGCATTGGAAAGAGCGATAGCAGGTATATCAAATTTTAAACTGTCTAGATCCAGAGATTCTATTTTCGTCTTAAAATGTCCTATCCGAGTCTTCATTAAGGTACCGTGGACTTCATCTTCATAAAGAAATCGAATGCGCTGCAGGTTGATCTTACTTACAGATAGCTTGAGCGGAGCCTTCTCTTCTGCATTGGGATCCTTCTTTTTCTCAGAGGCAAAAGCTTTGATGATATAATCAAAATTAAAGGTGCTGTCGGCGAGGCTAAGTTTTAGCTTAGCATTTATACCACGAAGGTCAACTGAGTTTATTTCTACCTCATTTGACAGCAACTTAAATAGACTGATATTCACTGCAAGTGTATCGCCCATCAGTAAAGTATCACGGGCCTGATCCTCGAAATAGACATCCCGCAATAAGATATCATTCGGAAAATCAATACTTAAGGTCCCCACACGTACAGGAGTACCCAACTTTTGCTGTAAGAAAGAGACTGCCTTATCCTTGACAATACGCTGTCCCATAGGAGTCTGCACGAGGAATAGAACCAACACGACGACGCATAAGACCACTATCAGCAGCCACATTAGTATTCGAAGAGATATGCGAAGTGCTTTTTTCAAATAGAATTAGATACAGTTATTATTGGTATTTTTAAACGAATTCAGCTCAAATTGTTCAGAATATTCAAAATATTTAATAGAAACCCTTAAAATTTAGAATAATCCAACATAAATGTATGCAATTTTGGCCCGATTGAAGTGAACCTCACCGATTGACAAAAAAATCCTAATTTTGTGCGATTTTTTGTTAATAATGCGTTTAGAAGGACGATTTATATAAAAAATCTCTTACAACATAAACTTAACAATTTGATTTTCACAAAATTACCTTTATTGGTGTCTGCGCTGACCATGCTTTTTTTGGTGGGATGTATCTCACCCAAGAAGAAAAAAGAAGACGTCGGTTTTGTAGGTCGAAAGTACCAGGACCTCACTGCATATTATAATGGCTACTACAATGCCAATGTGCTGATAGAGCAGGCTATAGTGGAAAAAATAGCCCGCCATCCGGATAATTATCAGGAGATACTTCCCATATTTCCCGTCCTACTGGATAAGGATACAGCGTCTGCAGGTCTTACCAAGGCTATAGACAAACTGAAGCGTGTGGTCTTCATGCATCCGGCCAGTGAATGGAACTCAGATTCTTATCTGCAAATCGGCAGAGCTCAGTTTTTGAAAAATGACTTTGAAACTGCTGAAAATTCCTTTAAATATGTGACCCAGGAATTTAATCCCGAGAAGATAGAAAAGCAGAAGCTGAAGAAAATGTCCGCGTCTAAAAAGAAAAAGGTGCAGGCAAAGAAACGAACAGCACAAAAAGAAGCACGGGCTATAGAAAAAACAGCAACCGATTCAAATAAGCGAACCACTACGAGTAAGTCATCTTCAAAGAAAAAGTCAAGCGCTAAAAAGAAAGCGGCAGCTAAGAAAAAAGCAAATTCAAAGAAAAAAGCAAGTGCTAAGAAGAAAGCCGCAGCTAAGAAAAAGGCAGCCGCAAATAAAAAATCAAGTACAAAAACTTCAACTACTGTAAATGATAATTCAGATGAGAAGCCGGTAGAAACTGAAAAAGAAACCAAGACTGTAGTTAACGAGAAAGAGACCAAACCGGTTATAGCAAAAACTCCAAAGACGACTGTACCAACTACTGTTGTAGAAGAGGAAGAGGATGAGGACGGTATCACAAAAGTATCCCTAGTCGAATCAAAACCAAAAAAATACTTTCTGAAGCACAAGCCGGTGTTCCAGGATGCAAGGCTCTGGCTTGCAAAGACACACATAGAGAGAGCTAATTATGATGATGCAGACCGAATTCTAAGGGATTTGAAGTCAAGCCCAGGTACTTTCGAAAATATCCGAAAAGAAGCCTTCCTAACTTCCGGTTACATGGAATTAAAAGAAAAGTCTTATGCTGCCGCCATTCCTCAGTTGGATAATGCATTTAAACTGTCGCATTCAAAAAAGGAAAAAGCCAGGTTGACCTATATTATTGGCCAGTTGTATGCTATCCTCAACAAACATGAGAAAGCATACGAACAATTTGCTCAGGTAGAAAAATTAAAGCCTTCATATGAAATGGTCTTTAATTCCAAGCTCAATATGTACAAGGAGCAACTGGCCATCGGAAACATATCAAATGAGGACCTAGTATCTAATCTGAAGAAAATGCTGCGAGACCTAAAGAATGAGGAATATAAAGATCAGATTTATTTCCTGCTTGGTGATGTAGCACTGAAATCCAATGATGTACCACAGGCTATAACCTATCTGCAGCAAGGTTTACTTGCCAGCAAGAAAGGGCCTGAGATCAAGGCGGATCAATTCCTGAAGATCGCCAATCTATTCTATGATCGTGAAGACTATATACATGCATATCATTATTATGACAGTGCGGCTGTAAGCTATCCTGCCACTAAGCCATTTGCAGGATTGATAAAGCAGAGGAGAGAGAGTCTGAAAGACATAGCCGCCAATCTGGAGACAATACAGTTGCAAGATAGCTTGCTCACCATTGCTCAGATGACACCCGAAGATCAGGAAGCATATGCCAAGCGGGTGATCAAAGAGCGTCGTAAGAATACGCCTGCCTCAGGTAATTTACCTCAGACAGCCATTTTTGATCCTAAAGGGATGAATCGTGGTGCCATGTCCGGAGCTATCGGTCTCAGTGGATCTGGCGGATTGCCTGGTGTATCCGGCCCTAAGCCATCTTCTTTCTTTGCCTATAATGATAAGGCACTAAAAGAAGGCAAACGTCAGTTCGACAAGGTATGGGGAACTCGGCCACTGGTGGACAACTGGAGGTATTCTGCACTGATCACTAATTTTGCCTCCAATAGCAGTGACACTAAAGAAGAAGATCCGATCAACAAACTCTTTATCTCCAGCTCGGAGATACAGGCTGTACTGGCTGATATTCCAAATGACGAGGTAGCCAAAAAAGTAGCCAATGCAACTATAGAAAAGGCAATGATCAACCTGGGTAAATTATATCCCGATCAGATCGATCGCAATGATAAAGCCATTGCTATACTGGAGGAAATGCTACGTCGCTATCCGAATTCAGGTTATGAACCGGAAGCATTCTATCGGTTGTACTTTGCGTATCAGGCCAAGGGCAATCAAGCCAAGGCAGAATATTATGCAGACCAACTGCGCAATAAATATAAAGGCAACCCGTACTCGATTTATTTTACCGATCCGGAGTACGTGAAGAGTCTGAATGAGAAAGCAGATAAGCTGGCAGAATATTATCAAAGAGCTTATGACTCGCTGGAGATTCGCAATTACCAGGGGGCTTATACACTCGCTATTCAAAGTGACAGTCTCTTCGGTAAGACAAATAAGCTGAAACCCAAATTCATGATGATCACCGCGATGAGTGTGGGCAATCTTCAAGGAAAAGAAGCATACATAAAGGCACTGCAAGATATAGTGAGCAAATTTCCGGGGACTGACGAAGAATTAAGGGCAAAGGAGATGCTACGTCTGCTGGGTACCGGTTCGGATGAGGCTGAAAAACAGCTGGCTGCCTCTGAAAAAGTGTACAAAGAAGATCCTGCAGATCAGCATTTTGTGCTCATAGTGTTGAAGCCTGAAATTTCCAAAATAGAAGAAGTAAAAAATTCCATATCGGACTATAATGAAAAGAATTTCAAATTGGCCAATCTTAAAATTGCCAATATAGTGCTGATGGATAAGCAAGAGCGGCAGACGATCATCGTCCGCTCCTTCGACGGTAAGATCAAAGCAATGGAATACTACAATCAAGCACGCAATAAGAAGAGTGAATTTATATCGGCACGCTATCCGTATGACATTTTCTGTATTTCTAATTCCAATTACAGGGAGCTGCTGAAGAGTAAATCGATCGAGCTCTACAACGCCTGGTTTACAAAGTATTACCGGAATCTGTAAGAGAGGGCGCCACATTAGCGAGTTGGCGCTTTAGACTTTATGTAACAAAGGTCTTAGATTGAGCAAGTAGATAGTA
>DAOLZQ010000056.1:2050-18659 GCA_035426385.1 Saprospiraceae bacterium | reverse complement strand
AAGAAGAAGTCCGTACGGGATTGAAAGTAGAAGGGGAACAATCCCCTGAAACTCAATCTAAGTCGGTAATGTAGGCACTATACTGAAAATGCTGTCTTGATCTATAGGATGATCAGAAATGGTGTTTTAAACCTTCCTATTTTTACTTCAAATTTTTTTTACATGAAAACATTTATTTTCGTTATCACTATGTTGACCATTAGTTCAACACAAATTAACTCACAAGTACTTACGATATTGCTAACACCGGATCAAAAGATGGATTCGGAATAGACGATTATGGTATATTTATTGGGGTTACCTTGGTGAGGATAATTGTCGTACAGTCAATCATTTCGTAGAGAAAAGAATAGAGTATGACATATCGTATCTATTAATATACGCATTGTTCCATTATTTTATTGGTAAATTGGCCTGTGTAGACCGAGGATAAAAAAGGACGAAATAAGTATCAGCTTAAATAATATTCAGTAAAAAGTCAAAAGACATGAATGATATAAATCAGGTTCACCCCGCAGATATTGCGGAGCGATTGACAACGATGGACAGTCTTACCCGCCATACCCAATTTTTACTTCTGAGCGGGTTGACTAAGGTTGCAGTCTTCCCCTATTTTGAGCCCTTGATACAACAGGAGATAATCAGGTCTCTTGGAGAGCAGGAAGTTTCTGATATCCTGAACAACATCAATCCGGATGACCGGACTCAATTATTTGAAAATTTCCCTGATGATGTCATCAAGCGACTCATTAATCTACTCAATGATGAAGAGAAGCAAATAGCCTTAAATCTAATTGGTTATGAGAAGGACAGTATTGCCAGATTGATGACTCCATATTATATCCAGACTTTTAACGACGAGACTGTGCTGCAGGTATTAGAGCGAATTAAGAAATATGGTAAAAAAGTCGAGACATTAAATTATGTGTATGTCGTAGATGAAAATAATAAACTAATAGATGAACTCAAAATAGGTCAACTCTTAATGGCTGAACTCACCACGGTGATATCTGAACTGATGGACTACAAGACCATCTCTATTTTTGCCAGCACTTCGCTGGAGCATGCGCTAGATAGATTCGAAAAGTACGACCGCTCTGTACTGCCCATAGTAACTGAGAATGGAACTCTGGTGGGTATAGTGACTGCGGATGACATCATCGATAAGATGAAGGAGCGAGACACTGAAGATTTGCAAAAATTCGGAGGTCTCGATGGTTTGGATTTATCATATACCACCACACCTCTTCTTACTTTGGTTCAGAAGCGAGCGGGTTGGTTGGTCATCTTATTTTTCGGAGAGATGTTTACCGCCTCAGCCATGACTTATTTTGATGCAGAGATCCAGAAAGCTGTAGTACTGGCCCTTTTTATTCCACTGATCATATCCAGTGGTGGTAACTCCGGCTCGCAAGCTGCTTCACTGATCATTCGCGCACTGGCATTGAACGAACTGAAATTAAAGGATTGGTGGTATGTCATGCGCAAGGAAGTTTTCTCCGGCCTTTTATTGGGTGGTATATTAGGAGTGATTGGTTTCTTCCGGATCATGGCCTGGCAGAAACTGGGGATATACGATTATGGCATATATTGGTTTTATCTGGCACTTAGTATAGGTGTCTCTCTGGTATTTGTAGTGCTCTGGGGTACACTTTCCGGCTCATTAATACCGCTTATTTTAAAGAAAGTCGGATTAGATCCCGCGACTGCATCGGCGCCCTTCGTCGCTACGCTGGTGGATGTGACCGGATTGATAATTTATTTTACGGTGGCCGCACTCTTTCTGACAGGCAGATTACTCTGAGTTATTTCCAAGGTCTGGATAAGAATCTTAGCTGCATTCGATGACGACAGGTATGGATTTCATCTGATGCATGACTTCCTCATAATAGGCTTCATATTCAGGCAGTATCTTTTTGATGTCAAACCTTTTAGCTTGCTCATACGCTCTGGCTCTGAATCGTGCATGCTCTTCCGGGTCTCTTAATATTTTGAGTGCATTGGCAGCCATGTCATCTACATCGCCCACCTCACTCATATAGCCGGTCACCCCATCGATATTGACCTCAGGAATACCGCCGGCATTGGTACTTATGACCGGCACTTCACAGGCCATTGCCTCAAGTGCTGCGAGCCCAAAACTCTCTTTCTCCGAAGTCAATAGAAACAGATCTCCGATGGATAATAGCTCTTCGATGGCATCTTGTTTTCCTAGAAACCGGATATTTTCATAATCCTTACGGGCTCGAGCTTTCTCTTCAAGCTCAGACCTAAGAGGACCATCACCGATAAGTAAAAGCTTGGCGGGCATCTCACTCGTGATGCGACAGAATATGTCGAATACATCACCCACTCTCTTGACCTGACGGAAATTAGAAACGTGTATGAGGATCTTCTCACCATGTGGTGCAATCGCTTTCTTAAAGTGGTCCTTATTGTTCTTATTGAAGCGTTCGAAATCGATAAAATTGTGGATGACCTTGATTTCCTTTTCGATGTGAAAGCTCTCCAGTGTCTGTTCCTTCAGACTATTGGATACTGCCGTCACGCCATCACTTGAATTGATACTGAACTCCACTACCGGAGCAAATGCATGATTAATTCCTACAAGAGTGATGTCTGTACCGTGCAGTGTAGTGATGACCGGAATATTGATACCGTGCTTGAGTAGGATTTGTTTGGCCAGGAAGGCTACAGTAGCGTGTGGAATGGCGTAGTGTACATGAAGCAAGTCCAGCTTTTCGTACCGCACCACATCTACCAGCTTCGAAGCCAGTGAGGACTCATAGGGTGCAAACTCAAATAAAGGATAATCTAGAGACTCTACCTCGTGAAAAATTACATTTTCATAAAAGGAATTGAGACGAACCGGCTTCTGGTAAGTAATAAAGTGAACCTGGTGACCTACCTTAGAAAGACCTATACCCAACTCAGTAGCCATCACTCCGCTACCGCCATAGGTAGGGTAGCAAACAATTCCAATCTTCATATTTTATTTAAAATCAATGACTTATAATTTTGTGGGTACGTTTGTTTTTTTTGTAAAGAGATAAACAAATATACAGTCTCTATGTTTCAATCTGAATTATATTCCGGAAGAGATGATTATTTATAGACTATTACTATCCATCTACAGTAGGTTAACGCCGGGTATATCACTGCTTTATACTCATAATTCTATTCTATCTGAGGACCCATATAAACCTGTTAGGAATAGTAGAATGTAATCTATCCGAACCGGTGAGTGAGAACTGCCCACTATTATCGAAATCTAAAACTGTATAAATCAAAAACCACTTCTAACCTTTAGCTCATTTCCACTAAAATTCAAGTTTAACTTAAGCACATTAAATCTTAAAGTCCTAATATTGCAACTTTTAAAATAAAAAATATGACCAAGCCAATTAATTTTTTGATTCTATTGATGATCGCTTTCGGAATGATCGCCTGTGATAATACTCAGACGGGTACTGATACTGCCAATGCTATGACCGACAGTGTCTCACTGGAGAATACTATTCCTGCAGACGATGTCAAAGCATCCAATTTAAGTCTTAATGATATCAATGGTAAATACATCATTGATCAAGGCAGCATCGTCAGTTGGACCGGTACATCTGCCATCAAGAATCACGTCGGGACGCTCAATATAAAATCCGGCGAGTTCAATCTTGAAAACGGTGTGATAAAGTCAGGCTCATTTGTGATGGACATGTCTTCTCTCGTCAATACTGATCTCACATCTGATAAAGGGAAAGAGAAACTTGAAAAACATCTGAAATCAGAAGACTTCTTTGATGTCGAAAAATATCCCGAAGCTACATTTACGGTGAAAAACTCGCAGATAGTCACCGGTAATGATAAAGTCACTCACAAGATAAACGGTGATTTGAAAGTTAAAGACATATCTCAGCCACTCACTCTGGAAGCTTATGTAATTGCCTCTGATGAAGGGAAAGTTATTACTGCTACTACCGGAAATTTTGAAATAGATCGGACTAAATATGGTATTAAGTATAATTCCGGCGTGATCAATACCGCAAAGGATAAGATAATCCATGATGAATTGGGTTTGGTGATCAATATCCGAGCTAAGAAAAGCTAATAAATACTTTAGCTTTTATATAGAATAGGGCCGCATTGGAAACAATGTGGCCTTTTTTCTGTGTAATATTTGGAGATAGACTTTTATTTCCTATTTGAATGAACTACGAATTAAACTATGCTCATCCTTAAGTTGTGAAATGCAGAATGAATCTTTAATTACTGCTATTAATCCAATAAAATCAAGCTACCTTTTTTCTCTATTGATTTTCCATTTCCGGACTGTAGCCTGATGAGGTAGATGTAATTGCCCACGGGAGCATCTACATTGTCTTTGCGGCCACTCCAGCCTTTGGCCGGATCGGTGGTGTGGAACATTTCCTTGCCCCACCGATCGAAGATATACATGTCAAATGAGCTCAAGTTTTCAGGGAAATAAATGACTGGTTTGAACTGTGGTGTGATGCCACTTCGCTTGAAGGCATTGGGTGCAAAAAAGCCTGCTGTTTTTTCCACACAGACTGCATTGGAATGCGCCAGAGCATCCATTTGCGCTTGTCCACAGTTGAGGTCAATAGAGGCAGTCACCTGGAAGCAATAGGCAGTAAGGTTTTCACCATTTGGAATCGAAAAATCTGCTTCTGTATTCGCATCCGTCACTGTCTTTATCAGCTCGCGGGTGCCATCGGGATGGAGATAATATACATCGTATTGCTGCACGACGCCATTTTCCCAACGGATGGTATTCCACTTGAGATGGATGCTGCGGGCATTGGCCAGACTGCCGCTCAGTGTGATTGCCTGTACAATATTGGAGGGTATTACATTGCCACAATTATCTGCACTGATCAGCTTCATAAACTGGCCATTGGAGATGGTGGATAGGGTAGTGCTACTGCCTGAGGTGCTGATATTGTCACCCGAGAGATTATTTTCAGCAGCTTCATAAGTGGCCTCAATCACCGCTTTGAGTTTTCCCGGAGGTACATTTGAATTGGTCTGAAAGGTGAGTCTATTGATACTCGAATCAGCTACACCCAGGCCGGTTATACAGATAGATTCCAGACGCGGAGCGATATGGGTATTGAGCATTATCTGATTGGACCAGGCGGCATTCGCACTGTTATTGTCTTTTGATTTGATACGCAATACGAAGTTATTGCCAGGCAGCAGATCATTTATTTGTGAAACCGGTGGATTTACGACCCGAACTAATTGTTCCGGTGCGCCATTTTGCGAAGCCCACAATTCATAGGTCGTGGCAGTATATCCCTGGTAGGCATTAAAGTCAAGCGTGGTGCTATAGGTACAGGTATCAAATGCGGTGCGAAGCACTACGGTCACGTGCTTATCCGGAAAGACACTGGAAACCCAACAGCGATCCACTGCGGTGACATAGTAACCGTACTTATCCCGATCGGTCTGCAGGCCACTATCAGTATAGTTGAGGCTCATCACTGTGTCCAGTCGAACGATAGTGCCATTCGGCTCTTCGCGGAAGATGATATACGCAAATGTCTCCGGGCTGGTGCTTGCTGCCCAAGCTAGCTGAATATCGGTTCCAAGGACAGAGGCGTAAGTGATGCGGGCGGGCTCCGGAGAAGCATTGTCCAGTGTATCTGAGTGCAATTCACTCAGGCCGGGACAGTTGGCGCTCGCAGTCATATAGTAATACAAGGTGCCACCGGGGCTATTGAGCCGGATATATTCCATACTATTTAGGTCGGTGACCTGATCAAGTAGAGTGAAGGGTCCGGCGGGGCTATTAGCGGTGTATATATTGTAGCTGGTCATAGCACCACATGTATTGACGGGGAGATTCCAGCGGAGGGTGTCACCCTTTACGCAGATGAGCTCCGGCGCGACAATCTGTGCCTGTAGCATATTGCTCCAGGTACCGAGTAATAACAAAATCCATAGGGCTGACTTGTACATGTTGGTTGTAAAATATTTTTGCAAATCTAACCTCACTTTATTTAAAATACGAGACACCTTCTTTATATATGAGCATTGTCATGTCTCGTCATATGACTTGCTATATCTTAAAAGCATTGCTAAACAACGCTTTTAGCCGTATATTTTATTATTTGGTTTAGCTCTTTTCCCGCTTCTAAGTGATTATCATTCTGGATCTAATGCTAGGATCTGGCAGGGTACCAGAGAATAGTGGTAGGTCATAATATACAATGTTACTACCTGCCATGCTTTCTGTCTTATTATTATTCGCCGCATTTGTATTTTTTTTGTGAGACTCTTGCTAGTAGGACTTTCAAAATCAGTCTTTCCTTTCCCTCCACATCGTCGTGGTATGCAATATTATCAGATTGAATTAATTTATAATTCTCAGCTTATTTTTCTCACGTATAGTTCTTTAGTGTAAGCCTTGTCAGCGGTATATCATTCTACTCTGCTAGCCACTTGACCCATACCTTTTGGTCAATATTGGAATGTTATTTTGTATACATACATTCATGGTGTGTCCGGTCCCCCCTTCTTTTGGCTTATCTAGATCGTCATAAAATATTCCAAAAGTGGCTGGTCTTATTTCTTCTGTTCCAATAGCTTTTATAGTGCTTCTAATGATATAAGCAGCTTTGATTGAATATCGACCTCTTGCACCCAAGACATAACTAATCTACTAGTTTTTCAGTTTTTTTATTTCCTTTAGATTGATATATCACAGCTGCCTCAGCAGCAATATTAATCTTGTCAAAAGAAATAGTTTCGTATGCTTAATCTGTTTTTTTTCTATGATCAGCATAGGGTATATTGACTTGCAATCTTTTATTGTCTATTGATGCAACACCATTAGAAAAGAGTTGGTCTGAACCGTCCGCATTCCCACTTCTGAAAATCATTTTTGAAGTCTCTGATGCTACCAGTTTACCTAGAGAAACCGAGTTCTCTTTGTCTGCCTCTTATACATTTCTTTTCCCTTCAAGAAGGACAATAGAATTTTCTTTGTCAAACTGGTCTATAAAATCATTTAATGTCATTATTGTCTCTTTTTGAAATCGTTAGTTTAAATGAAGTCTGGTATGCAAGAATTGGTCACAATTAGTCTTAAAAGGAGTGAATAATTCATATAATTGGTAGTGTTCTATCTTTCACTTAATGTATTTCAGGAAATTTCAAATCCAACTTAAACTCTCGTTTAAATTCTTCTAAGGTATAGATGTTTTCAAGTTGATACTCTAGTGTTCGCTCTGAAGAAATCTTTTTTCGGTAGTAAACCAGCCCGATATCCTTTGCATAAATTTCTATTCCAAAAAATTCCAATGGTAATATTCCATCCTGTTCAGTTTCTACTCGGTCACGTACTTTAAATTGCACTGCTTTCAGTTTTCTGCCATCATACTCGTAGTTGGTGTCACCCATGAAGGTTCGGTTTCGGATCAATTCATATTTGAGACTATCCGCACCATAACCCTTCCATTTCATTCTGAATAGAAAGATTCCTCCTGCCTGTGGAAAAAATGGGAATACATCATCAAATAATATTTTAGTACTAATGGATATCGGATTTCCTTTAGTAGTAGTGGCCATAAGTCTATATTGATCCATGACTACACCGCTCGAGGTCACTTGTTCAGTGTACCACTGCATGGGCCGTCCCTCCTCATCGTAGATGCATGCTGTGATTTTATTATCTCCGATGGACTGCATAAGTCGATATTCATCAGAAAGCGCAGTATCCAGGAGAGAGATGTAACGATACACTTTGGGCTCCTTTAACATGGAAGGTAAGGGGTAAAAGCTGCGAAGCCCTTCAGGAACAGGCCTATTTTCACAACCTATGAGGAATAGTCCCAGGATTAAAGTGGCAAGTGGTAAGTCAATAAAGCGCCATTTTGTCATTACTGTAGTGTTATTAGTGATGTGGTCATTAGTATGCTATATATATTGGAGTCAATGGGAACTAGAGTTAAACTAATATTCATTCTTCAAAATAACTTTACCTTTGCGTTCCCGAGATTGCGCCATGTTAACCAATTTTTTAGCGTTATTAGCGTTATTCCGTAATTAAATTTAAGAAAATCTTTATAAATAACATATACTATGTTTAGTGTCTTTAAAAAGATATTTGGTACCAAGACCGAGAGGGAAGTTACTAAATACCAGCCGGTTGTCGATCAGATACACAGTTTCTACGAAGAATATGATTCTCTGAGCCATGATGAATTACGACAGAAGACTATTGAATTCAGAGCACGCATCAGTGAGCATCTAAGCGGTATCAATAATGATATTAGCACTCTTGAGGCTCAGGCACTTCAGACAAATGATACCTCTGAAAAGGAATCACTCTACAATCGCATCGATGACGCCCGCAAGGAACGGAATGAGCACCTGGAGCAGATCCTCCTGGAGATCCAACCCGAAGCCTTTGCCGTGGTCAAGCAAGCAGCACATCGCCTACGCGTAAATTCGGAGCTGGTAGTGACCGCTACTGATTTTGATATTGAGCTTGCCTCCAGCAAGGACTTTGTCCGTATAGAAGGTGACCAGGCCATCTGGAAAAATACCTGGACTGCCGGTGGTACGCCCATCGTCTGGAACATGGAGCACTATGACGTTCAGCTCATAGGTGGTATGGTACTGCACGATGGTAAGATAGCTGAGATGGCTACAGGTGAAGGAAAGACCCTTGTCGCCTCACTTCCTGCTTATCTCAATGGACTCTCAGGCCTCGGTGTGCATATAGTCACCGTCAATGATTACCTCGCAAAGAGAGACTCAGAGTGGAATGGTCCACTATACCAGTTTTTGATGCTTTCTGTGGACTGTATAGACAGGCATCGCCCCAATAGTGAAGAGCGACGTAATGCGTATCTCAATGATATCACGTATGGTACCAACAATGAGTTTGGTTTCGATTATCTGAGAGATAATATGGTAACGACGCCTGAAGAGCTGGTGCAGCGCCCCCATCACTATGCTATGGTGGATGAGGTGGATTCAGTTCTGATAGATGACGCCCGTACGCCACTCATCATCTCAGGTCCCATCCCGCAGGGATCAGATGAACAGGAGTACATAGATCTAAAACCAAGGATAGAAAAACTGGTGGACGCACAGCGCAAACTGGCTACCGGATTTCTCATAGAAGCTAAGAAACTAATTGCTGATAATATCACCGGGACTAAGGAAGGCGAGGGAGGTCTGTCCCTCTTCAGAGCACATAGAGCTCTACCGAAAAACCGTCCACTGATCAAGTTTCTCAGTGAGGAAGGTAATAAGGTGATCTTGCAGAAGACTGAGAATTTCTATATGCAAGAGCAGTCTAAGAACATGCACATAGCAGATGCGCCCCTCTTCTTCAATATCGATGAGAAAAACAGGAATGTCGAACTCACAGAAAAAGGATCAGAATACCTAGCTCAGGGTATGGAAGATACCCAATTCTTCGTCCTGCCGGATCTAGCTGTGGAAATCCACGAGCTCGAAAATAATACTGAGCTGAGCGAAAAGGAACGAGCAGATGCCAAAGAAAAAGTGCTGCTCGATTATTCAGTTAAATCAAACCGCCTGCATACCATCACCCAGTTGCTCAAATCATACGCTCTCTTCGAGAAGGATGTCGATTACGTAACTATAGATGGCGAGGTCAAGATAGTGGATGAACAGACCGGTCGTATCATGGAAGGCCGTCGGTACTCTGATGGCTTACACCAGGCGCTTGAAGCAAAAGAAAATGTAAAAGTAGGAGAGCAAACTCAGACTTATGCTACTGTGACACTCCAGAATTATTTCAGGATGTATCACAAGCTCGCGGGTATGACCGGTACCGCGGAGACAGAAGCAACTGAGCTGTGGCAGATCTACAAGCTCGATGTGTCTGTTATCCCGACCAATAGGCCCATCATCAGAGATGATAAAGAAGACCTGGTATTCAAGACAGCGAGAGAAAAATATAACGCCGTAATAGATGAGGTCACCAAGCTGAGTGAGGCAGGCAGACCTATCCTCGTCGGTACTACCTCTGTGGAAATCTCTGAGATGCTGAGTAAATTTTTGAAGCTACGTGGTGTTCCACACAATGTATTGAACGCTAAGCAGCACCAGCGGGAGGCATCTGTAGTAGCAGAAGCAGGTCAACCCGGCAAGGTAACCATCGCTACCAACATGGCCGGTAGGGGTACTGACATTAAGATCTCAGATGAGGTCAAGGCGGCTGGTGGTCTGGCTATTATAGGTACAGAAAGGCACGAATCACGCCGTGTGGACAGACAGCTACGTGGTCGTGCAGGACGTCAGGGTGATCCGGGTACTTCGCAGTTTTTCGTGTCTCTGGAAGATAACCTGATGCGACTATTCCAGTCTGAGCGTATCGCCAAGGCGATGGACAGAATGGGCCACAAGGATGGCGATGTGATCCAGCACAGTATGATCACTAAGTCAATAGAGCGCGCTCAGAAAAGAGTAGAAGAGAACAACTTTGGCATAAGAAAGCGATTGCTAGAGTATGATGACGTGATGAATATACAGCGGGAAGCTATCTATAAGAAAAGGAATAATGCACTCTTCGGTGAGCGTCTTTCAGTGGACCTGAGTAATATGTTTTCAGGGATGACCGAGGTTCTAGTGAGTACCGGACGGTCCTTACCTACCTATGAAGATTTCATCGAGTTGAGTGCCCGAGAGCTAGGTTTCACACCTGAGATGGATGCAGACTTTTTTCACCGTGGAGATGGATATGAGGTGGTCAATGAGTTCCAGAGACAATTCATGACTCATTATAATGGAAAGAATAAAAAAATCTCAGAGCACTTGCTTCCCGTCATTACTGATGTCTATAACCGTATGGGAGATAAATATCGTCGCATAGCACTTCCTTATTCAGATGGGGGAGCGCATCCGATGAACCTCTCAGCAGATCTGGCAGAAGCAGTCAAGACCAGCGGTAAGAGTATAGCGCGTGACATCGAGAAGACTGTCACACTCGCCATCATAGATGATAAGTGGAAAGAGCACCTGCGCCAGATGGATGACCTGAAGGATGCAGTACAGGGAGCTAGTTTCGAGCAGAAAGATCCCTTGGTGATCTATAAGATGGAGGCTTTCAAACTCTTTGAAGATTTGATTAGTAAGATCAACCATGATGTCACTGCTTATCTAAGTAAGGGAAATGTCCTCATAGAAGTAAGACCGGAGCAGGTTCGCGAAGCGAAGCAACAGCGCACTGACTTCTCGAAGGCTAAAGTACGAAAAGATGATTCAGATGGATACGATGAGTCAATCGAAGGTAGTGATGAAGGTGCACAGGCGTTAATGCAAAAACCACAAACCTTCATCCGGTCGGAAAAGAAAATAGGCCGGAACGATCCTTGTCCTTGTGGCAGCGGTAAGAAGTATAAAAATTGCCATGGCAACTTTTAATATATAAATGGGCTTGGTCGTATTGAAGAAAAGCTGGTTGGTGTTTTTTATTTGTGGATTTACATCCCTCATACTCAC
This sequence comes from Saprospiraceae bacterium, assembly GCA_035426385.1. Taxonomy (GTDB): domain Bacteria; phylum Bacteroidota; class Bacteroidia; order Chitinophagales; family Saprospiraceae; genus Parvibacillus. Next base: position 7,157 of record DAOLZQ010000056.1, on the reverse strand, counting down.
TGCACAGAATGTAGTAACTGAGCGTGTATTCACCCAGGTGGAAGAGATGCCAAGGTATTGGGAATGTGCCAGTAGCACAGACAATATGTATCGTTTGGATAAATGCACTCTGACTGCACTAAAAAAGTGGTTCCTCGAGAATATGAATTATCCGTCAGAAGCACTCAGTGAGAAGACTGAGGGAATTGTCAAAGTCTATATGATCATCGATACTTTTGGGAATATGACCAATCCCGTTATTACCCAACATCTTTCATCCCAGTGTGACGAAGAAGCTTTCAATCTCATTAGTATCCTGGACAATAAGATCGAGCTGTGGTATCCCGGCCGACAGGCTAGAAGAAAAGTAAGGGTTGCGATTACCATCCCGGTCGAGTTTTCGCTGAAAGATTGGAATGCAGAACAGGTACGGCGTCAGAAATTGATGCAGGAGGCCGCTGAAAAAAAAGACTCACTCAATATTCCTGTCCCTACTCCGAAGAAATAAATTTTGTAATAATTAGACATTGCCCGGCAAATTCATTTGACGCGAGGCTTTTCATTACTTTTGCGGCATGGCAAGATTCACACCGAGGATAATACCCAATATTCAGATCACAGGCATTGCCGAGGATACGTACGCAGTTGGCCGCACTCCAGAAGGCATAGTTTGTTTTGTCGAAGGAGCAGTGCCGGGTGATGTCGTGGATGTACTGGTATTCAATAAGAAAAAAGGTTATTTTCAGGGGTCAATGCAGCGGTTGATCACTCCCTCACCTGACAGGATCGCGCCACCCTGCATTCATTTTGGTATTTGTGGCGGTTGTAAATGGCAGCACCTCGCTTATCACAGACAGTTGTCAGAAAAAGAAAACCGCGTCTATCAAGCGATCCAACGACTGGGCAAGGTAGAACCTGAGGAGAGACTGCCCATCATGGGATGCGAGCAAACGTATTTCTATCGGAATAAGCTGGAATTTACATTTTCAAATAAAAGGTGGCTGACTAGGGAAGAAATGAATCTGCAGGAAATGCCCCGTAAGGAGCCAGGCCTGGGTTTTCACCGCCCGGGTGCATTTGATCAGATCGTGGACATAGATGAATGCCTCTTACAAGCTGACCCTTCGAACGAACTGCGCAATTTTATCAGGGAATTTACAAAAGCACGTGAGTGGGCCTACTTTAATGTGCGAAGCCGTGAAGGTTGGTTGCGCAATCTTATCGTCCGCACCACCAGTATAGGTGAAGTGATGATCGTCCTTTCGGTGCACTATGAGCAGCCTGAGTGGATAGAAGAATTATTGTCTGTCCTGGATCATCGTTTTCCACAGCTCACCACCATCTGCTATGTGATCAACCCCAAAGCAAATGATACGATATCAGATCTGGACTATACTGTATGGAAAGGGCCTGGATATACAGTAGAGGTATTGGGAGGAATTAAATATAAGATAGGACCTAAATCTTTCTTTCAGACCAATACGCCACAGACACTCAGACTATATGAAGCGGCGGTAAGGTTTGCCGATATCCGGCCGCACCATATTATATATGATTTTTATACAGGCTTGGGAAGCATTGCACTGTTTGTGGCACGACAGTGTAAGAAAGTGATCGGTGTGGAAAATGTAGAAGCGGCTATTGAAGATGCAAAGGAAAATGCGCGCTGGAATAATATCACCAACGCTGAGTTTATCGCCGGTGATATGAAGGATGTGTTCAATCAAGAATTTACCTCTACACACGGTCGCGCAGATGTCATTATTACCGATCCTCCGAGAGCAGGTATGCACGGTGATGTGATAGAGTCACTGCTGGAACTTGCCGCACCGCGCATCGTGTATATCAGTTGTAACCCTGCTACACAGGCCAGAGATATCAATCTCTTATCTGTGAAGTATAAACTGGACAAAATCCAACCGGTAGATATGTTTCCACATACCAATCACGTAGAGTCGATAGCATTATTGACCTTGATTTCATCAGTATAATAACTTTATGCCATGACACTTGTTCTAAACCCTTTTAGCGTTATATATGGTTGTAAGTTCAGTTATAAATAAATTTCTCCCCAGTATAAGATTTTTCAATAAAGATTTCCGGAGCAACCGGGATTATATTTTCAAAATGAATATGAGTTTAAAGTTTCTTGTTACAGCGTGTGTGTTATTTTTTGGTATTAGCCTGTCGGCACAAGTAAGTCTCTCAGGTACCATAAGGGAGGTAGGCGATAGTTCGGTGATAGTAGGAGCGGGAGTCCAATTATTTCATCTACCTGACTCTGCCTCAGTACGCAATGATATCACTGATGTAAGTGGAAATTTTTCTTTCACTGCTGTACCTGCGGGCTCATATTTGATCTCCATTTCCTTCATTGGCTACCAAAATTTATTGCGGCCTATGGAACTTGGCTTTAATAAGTCAGTTAACCGGACATTTTACCTGAATGCATCGAATCAATTATTGGAGGGCGTAGATATCGTAGGCAAAAACAATCCGGTGCAGACGCGCAATGACACTACTGAGATGAAATCAGCCGCTTTTAAAGTAAATCCGGATGCGACTGCAGAAGATCTGGTCACCAAGATGCCCGGTATCCGGATGGAAAATGGAAAAGTAACCGCTCAGGGGGAAGAAGTAAAAAAAGTACTGGTAGATGGCAAACCATTTTTCGGTAAGGATCCTGCGGCAACATTGAGAAACCTACCTGCAAATGCAGTAGACAGGGTTCAGGTCTTCGACGCTATGTCTGATCAGGCCCAGTTTACCGGAGTGGATGACGGCAATAGTGAAAAGACTATAAATATCATATTCAAGCCGGATCGTCGTACCGGTAATTTCGGCCGTCTCTTTGGGGGTGTGGCTAATGATGGAAAATACACAGCGGGCGGCGTATTCAATACTTTCGACAAGGACCGGAAATTCACCATATTGGCTCAGTCAAATGATATCAATGAGCAAAACTTCAGTTCACAGGACATGGCTGCTATGCAAACACAGAGTGGTGGTGGTCATGGAGGTCGCGGTGGTGGATTCGGCGGCTCTAACCCACTAATGTCCAATAGCCAAAATGGCGTCATGAAGACACATGCGCTGGGAGTAAACTTTATAAATTCGTGGGCTAAAAAAGTGAGCTTGTCAGGAAGTGCCTTTGGCAATATTACAGATAATAATCTCCTTACCTCTACTTTTCGTCAATACTATATTATTAATCAGCAATATAATGAAAATTATAGCAGCTCAAACAAAGCTAATACCGCTCGCGGAAATGTTCGGTTGGAATATAAGATTGATTCCTCACAACAGATTTTCTACACCGGTGCAATTAGTTATGGCACTATTGATTTACGTGCAAATACACTTGGTTTTCTGAATGACATCAATTCATTGATTAGCAAAAACGTAATTGAAAATACCAATACCGGTAACAATCTGAATACGAATAATGATTTAAATTATATGAAGCGGTTGAACACTTTGGGTCGAAGTGTATTCCTTGAATTATCTCAAAATTATTCAAATAATTTACCCCTTGTATATCAAAATCAATTTACCGATTTTGGTGATTCAGCTGCAGTCAATAATCAATTAATTGATATAAAGAATTACAACAGGTCTTATGGTGGAGAGGTGACTTACACTGAGCCCATCGACAGTTTTAATAGTATCGGCGTCAATTATGAACTGAATTACAAAATGAATGATATTAATAAGGAAGCATATCAATTAGATGGTTCTGACCCCTCACAGACACAAACCCTGATCAGAAACCTGACCAACATTACAAATAATACCTATACTAGTCATCTGGCCAGAATGTACTATCGGTTTAATAAGAAGCAACTGAGATTTTCCTTAGGAGGTGGATACCAATATTCTATTTTAAATGCTGATCAGACTTATCCGGTGGTGGCCAATATTAATAAGACATTTAAAAATTTCTTGCCTGAAGCATGGATGCGCTGGAGTAAGACCAGAACTGAGTCATTGGGTTTCTTTTTTCGAGGTCGTACCCAGGAGCCGGGTATCTCGCAGTTACAAAATGTGATCGATAATTCAAATTACTTGAAGATCACTACCGGTAATCCGGATCTGAAACAAAGCACCCGTTATATGCTCTTCATGAGATACAATAAATCCAATAATCGAAATTATACCAGCTTCGGCTTTAGTGCCCGTAATTTCTTCATACAAGATTATATCTCCAATAGAATAATCTCTTCTGATAGAGATACCATGATTTCAGGATATGGAATACTACCCCGAGGATCACAGTTTTCATATCCGGTCAACTTGAATGGATATCAATCCTTAGGTGGTTCTGCTGACTATTCATTTCCTATGAGCCTCGTAAAATCCAATATTTCACTCAATGTAAGTGTAGGCTATACTAAAGCGCCCAGTATGCTGAATGATGTCATCAATAATTCCCGTACTACAAATGTGGGTTTTGGAATTACGATCAGCAGTAATTTTAGTCAAAATGTTGACTTCACTCTATTTTCAAGACCCAAATACAATGTAGTGAAAAATGATTTCTCTTCTATCGGCAATAATGAGTATTTCAGTATGCTCAACGGTGCTAAATTTAATTTTATATTTTTCAAAAATTGGGTGCTGAATTCTGATGTATCCCATTATTATAATGGTGGTCTTTCGGGCGATCTCAAAAATAACTATGTGTTGTGGAATGCGGGTGTCGGTTATAAGTTCTTAAAGGACAATGCGGCTGAAGTCCGTCTTACTGCCTTTGACCTATTGAAGAATAATGACTCCATCTCGACAACTTATGCCGATAATTATCGTGAAGATTTATCCAGCAATGTACTCACCCGATACTTTATGTTAATGCTGAGCTATAAGTTTTAGAACTCGTCTCTGGAATGAGCGTCTATTAGCTTCCTTGTTAAGCCCTGAATGCGCGTAATATATCAGCGAGGGGCAGCTCCTCGTGGGTTGTATTTGGAGTATCGAGCCCTGAATTCTGAAACATGCCTTTCTTATAGCCTACCCCCTAGTGAATATGCCGCTCTCGCGAAACGGACTACGTTCACACCCTCCCATCATTCAGCATTCATCATTAATAATTGATTTGCCTCCGGCTCACACCTACCCATCATTCACCATT
>DAOLZQ010000056.1:0-1950 GCA_035426385.1 Saprospiraceae bacterium | reverse complement strand
ATTCACCATTAATAATTCACCATTTATCATTAATAATTGAATTGCCTCCTTTCAATGCTGGGAAAGCAAAGTGCATCCAATTCATCATTTATTGTTAATTGCCCAAAACACCCCTCTCATGCCTCTAATCCGGCCACTCATAGCTTCCTGCCTATATCATCCACTATACCGAGTATTTTGCCGCTTCATACAGAAATCGACGCAGTTGGTACATCGGTAATGGCAGTCAAATTACTGCGATCTATATTCGCTTATGATGATAGTCAAAACGGTGAAAGTTTATCAAAAAGTGATAAATAGAAATTGTTTCTAATTGATTTAGGGCCTAATTGAGATCTGTTAAACATCCGTAAAATATTGCTTTTCGAAGGTAAAAGCGATTTGCTCTTCAATTTTGAGTGAGTATTTATCAAAAATGAGTTGAAAATTCACAAAAATGTCTGGATAAGTACCTAATTTTTTGTCAAAAGTGAGAAAAATGTATTTGAATAGACGAGATTTCGAAAATTGAACTTATTTTGTAAAATGAAGGTAATCAATCATTTGTAATAAATTCCCTTTTGCTAAAATCAGTTTATTTCAGTTTAAACCAGTTTATTTCAGTTTTTATTTTTTTTGGCGCATTCTTGCAGCATCACATTTGAAAATATCAATCAAACTTTTTAGATTCGATAACATGGATTTAGATAAATTAAGGAATAAATAAATAAATTGAGTTGATTAAGCAGCAAATGCTCGCTTTTTAGCTAGAATATCTTTAATTTTAACTCAATCAGATTTAGACTTTAATAAGATTGGAATCTAGAAAGATCGGATATATGAATCGAATTTAAAAATATTTAACTTTTTTTAAAATAAATTAGAATTAATCTAATGAAGCATCTTTTCAATCGGGTAGTTCCGCCGTAAAGTGAACGTATGCATGGATTAAGAGGAGATAGAATCCTAAAAAAATATGAATTTTGACTCTAATCTTAAGCACTTATAACAAAAGTTATATTGCCAGGCAAATCAACCCGTTTATATTTACTTTTTTGGCTATTGCCCTTTTTAAAGTTTTGTTTGTATGTATAATATTTCAATTGTAGCAACTAAATCCAAATCAACCGACCAGATTGTTGATCAATTAAATCAGGCAGGGCTTGATCGCGTTACCTTATTTCAGGATTATTTAGAATTTATAAATAAAATTAATTCTTCTACTTTTGACCTCATACTGGTGATTTTAGATAAAAATAATTCATTTATCAATAAGGCAGTCCAGTTCTTACACCACGAGTGCCAGGACATTCCCTATATCTTCTGTATAGAGAATGAAAAAAATGCAATTGTGGGGAAACTGACCAAATATCTGCCTTCCGGTCTGCTATATACACCCTTTACCTCGGTGCATTTGAGCAACATCATCGAGATTACTATGGACTGTGTCCATAAGAAAAAATTTAAAAATGGACATAGAGTCCCCGGCAATGAAGCTCTATCTTCAGGCCAGAAGCAAGACAAACACGCGTTTTTTAAGTCGGGAACTGAAATAATCAAGGTTTCGTATGATGAAATAAAGCACATCTACAGTGAGCACGTGTATGTATTTATTGTCACTGATGACAAGAAGATTCCCCTTCGCACAAAGTTGGAAAGTCTCGAAGGATACCTTCCTCAGCCGCCCTTTCAACGTATCCACCAGAGATTTATTGTGAACATCGAACACATCACTAAACTCAATACTGACGTGGTTTTTCTCGATGATACCGAGCTGCCGCTGTCTAAAAAGTACAAGAAACAGTTACTCTCTAAAATGAATGTATTTTGTTAGTAATCAATGAGATACGAGCCTATCCTGCAGTTGCAGTTGAATATATTTTACAGTATACTGGTTTAAATAACTTTTTTGACGCTTTAAGTATCAAATTTTTAACACCATTTAACATTTAATTTTTATGGAAGTGAAAG
>DAOLZQ010000055.1:0-20150 GCA_035426385.1 Saprospiraceae bacterium | reverse complement strand
GACCGAATGCAGCCCTGCCTTGCAGGGCCGAAGATGGGTTGCCATCTTCGATGAGCGAACTGGGAGCCTTGCGAGCAGCTTCCGAAAATTAAATTAGTGGGTTGCCATCTTCGGTGAGGGAAGTGCGAGACTACGCTCGAAAACCTGGAAACTATTGAGTATTAATTTTTGTCTTATTCGGCATTTGGTGGTGGGCACTTCAAATAATTGAATTAATTTTAAATTTAATATTTTGGTTGATTCTATTGCCTCGAGCCGGCATGGCTTTTACTTTTTTTTATTCGCCAAAAAAAAGTAAATATGACCGAATGAAGTCCCTTGGGACCAAAGGTGGTTAATCCACCTTTGATGAGGGAACTGCGAGCTCCTGCGAGCAGCTAACGAAAATTAAATTAGTAGGTTGCCATCTTCTATGAGGGAACTGCGAGACTATGCTCGAAAACCTGGAAACTATTTTGCGTTAATTTTATTGCCTCGAGCCGGCAGGGCTTTTACTTTTTTTCAGTCGCCAAAAAAAGTAAACCAAAAAGGCTCGCCGTTAAAGGCGATTTTTTGCTTTGCAAAAACCGCCGCCAGCTCGGTAAAGCGAAAGTCTTCGCTTCTTAACCCTCGCTGCGGACTATCGCTGGGTAACGGCTTTTTCCCCTCTGACATATACGAATTGCAAAGCTCGACTGAATGAATATCAAAGCGACAGCGTAAGGAGGCGCGAAGGTGAAAGCCCTTACAGTAAAATTTTGGTGAGGAAATAAGAAGACTGAGGGAACTGCGTGCTCCTGCGAGCAGCTTCCGAAAATAAAATTAGTAGGTTACAATCTTCGATGAGGGAACTGCCAGCTCACGCGAGCAGTTTGATAGCCTTTTCTGTTCAGAAAGTATTCAAGCTCACTAAATTTCAGTATAGCTTTATGATCAAGTAATTTTCTAACTATGTTCTGTAGTTTGCCATAGAGATTAATTAACTAGGTGCACCTATATTTTAGTTGCAAAATAGAAAAAAATTATGAGTTAGTAAATTTTGAAGATGCCAATTAAAATTAGCTTCTGAAGTTTTTTTATATCTATATACTCTCATGTTCTAAGCAAGGGCAATAAGCTCCTAATTTACAGCCCTCCGGATTCCCGGTGCAAAAGTCAATCCCATAGAAGCCATATTCGAAATACATGAAGTCATGGTCAAGCAAATCGACTAATAATTGGTATTGCATTGCAGTGGGCATCTCTTTAGGAAGGCCTATCTCAGCATGCCAACTGCGAAGCATATTGATAAACTCTTCGTTGACCAGTCGCATATCTTCCTCAGAAAGTTGCTCCACAGGCGGAAAGATTTCTCGGTTCAATCCACAATGATCGCTAAGTGTCCCTTTGCCAAAGGGCCTTGTAACGAAGCGCTCTGCTTCTTCCATTTGTTCTTCGAAAGATACTATTCGTGGTTTCTCGCCGGTCTCTGAGCGATGTGCAGCTTGAATGTCGTTGAGCAGGTGTAGAATGTATGGATGCATAATTTGGCAGTTTAAGTGATGGCTGAAAGTCTCAAAACAAATTTAATCTTTCTTGACGAAAATGTGGTTAACACAATCCTATATTTAATACATGCTAAAATGTTTCCCCCCTTTAATGCATCGCTTCGCCGATGTCAACCTTTGCTTTCGCGGTGCGGTTACGAATGAGGAGTATAAAAGGAACGCAAAATAGAAAAAGTACGCCTAGGTAAAGGAAGACATCCATGTAGGAGAGCACTGCTGCCTGCTTGGATACAGAATAGTCCATTACTTTATAGGCTGAGTTCAGTGCATTGTCCGGTGTCAAGCCCTTGGCGATAAAGCCATTTTTTAAAGCCATCACCCGTTGCTGTACTATGGGATCTGTGACATCGAGTTTTGTCACCAAGTTGCTACGGTAACTCATATTCTTATTCGCCAGAAAAGTAGTGATGGCAGCTACGCCAAATGACCCACCTAGCTGACGCATCATTCCACTGAAGGATGCACCCTGGCCGATCTCCTGGCCTCGTAGTGTGCTCAAGGCAAGTGTAGTAATGGGTATGAACAACATACTGAGCCCGATACCACGTAAAATCAACATCCAGAAGAAGGCGTCTCTTGAAGTGTCCGGTGTGAGTATTTTGTAACCCCACAAGCTATATAGAAAGAAGCAAAATAAACCAATAGCTATGAGTAGCTGCTGCTTGACTCCCTTCGATAATAATCGACCTATAAAGGGCATCATCACTGCGGTGGTCAGCGCTGCAGGGATCATCAGCGAACCGGACTGTTGTGCAGTCCAACCCAAAATACTCTGGGTATATAGTGGTATGATAAAGGTCGAACCGTACAAACCAAAGCCCAAAATAAAAGACATGATGGTACCGATGCGCAGGTTGCCATTCTTCAATACCCTCAGTGCTACGACCGGATGCTTGCAGGTCAACTCACGCCAGATAAAAAAGAACAACCCAAACACGGCTATTACAGCCAAATAGACGATCAGATTGCTCTCAAACCAATCTTCTTCATGACCTCGCTCCAGAATGTACTGCAACGAGCCGACGGTGATGGCAAGCAGAAAGATACCCAGCCAATCAACTTCTGAAGCTTTACTCTTGGCTGCATACTTCGGACTGCGTACGAACTGTAGAGTGAGGATAGTGGCGATGATACCTATCGGAATATTGATGTAAAAGATATAGGGCCAACTAAAATTATCGACGATATAGCCACCTAGAGGTGGACCTAATGTAGGACCGATAATCACACCCAGACCATAAATGGCCTGTGACATACCGCGCTTCTCGATGGGATATGATTCGGTGATGATAGTCTGTGAAGTGACAAGTAATGCGCCTCCTCCTAAGCCTTGCATGAATCTGAAAAATACAAGTTCCCAGATATTTGATGAGTTGCCGCAGAGGAAAGAAAAAACGGTGAAAATAATTATGGAAACTGCGAAGTAATTTCTACGACCGAACTGTTGTGATAGCCAGCTGGTCATTGGTACTATGATCACATTGCCGATGGCATAAGCGGTGATGACCCAACCGACTTCGGAGAGGGTGGCACCGAGGTTTCCCTTCATGTCGTTCAGAGCCACATTCACAATGGTGGTATCTACTATCTCCAGTAGTGCGCAGAAGATGGCAGTGATCGTGATGATCACGCGACGGGCGCCGTATTCGACTAATGAATTCTGTTCCATAGAATGTGGGCTGCTATGGAATTAATTAATCTGATCCAGTTGCACTTCGACTTTGACGTTCATTCCGGTGCGTAATTTTTCGAGGAGTGGATCCTTTGTATCTAGAAAATCAATTTTGACCGGGACACGCTGCACTACTTTTACAAAATTACCACTTGCATTATCAGGAGGTAAGAGTGAAAAGGTAGAGCCGGTGGCAGGTGAGATAGAACTGATGACTCCGTGAAAAGGATGCTTCGGAAATGCATCAATCATGATGTCAGCTTTTTGGCCTTCCAGCATTTTTGTGAGTTGAGTTTCCTTGAAATTAGCAATCACCCACTTTGAATTGTCGGCTACAATATTGAAGAGTTGTGCGCCGGCTTGAAGAAATTGGCCGGGCTGCACTGGTACTTTAGAAACATAGCCATCGGTGGGCGCAGTAATGACGGTATATGATAGATTTAAGCGGGCAGTTTCTACATCTACTTCACGTTGTTTTGTGATGGCAGAGGTAATGCCGATCTGTTGAGAAGTGGCATTAGACTGAGCGGATACTACTCCCGTCTGTGAACTCACCTGATTCTTTTGTTCCATCAGAATTTCCAATTGTCGGTCAGCAGTCTGCTTTGCAGCTAACGCCTGTTCGTATTGTTGTCGAGTTATTGAATGATCCTGAATTAGGTTCTCATAGCGCTTGAGGTCCTCACTGGTGCGCCACACATTGACTTTGGCTGCTTCTATCTGAGCCGATGAGGTGCGGACGGCTGCGCGGGAAGATACGATGGATTGCTTTGCAGCCTGAGCACCTGCTCTGGCTGATAAGATATTAGCCCTGGCTGTACCCAGTGCAGCTTCTGCCTGTCTGAGCGTCATTAATTGATCCTTATTGTCAAGGATGATGAGGGTGTCTCCCTGGTGCACCATTTGATTGTCCTGCACTTTTACAGCGGCTATATAGCCGGAAACTTTGGAGATAACCGGACTCATATGTGAAGCTATCTGAGCATCATCTGTGTCCACGTGGTGCAGGCTATGTTGCCAGATTCTGTATCCCCAGATACCACCAGCTATCATTAGTACGGCCAGGATAATGGGGAAAACAGGCGATTTCTTTTTCTTTTTTTGGATAACATTATCATTCATTTTATCTTCCATGATTTGAACTAAGTTTTAAGATTAATCGACTAGGATACCAGTAGTTTGAAGTAATTTTTTGTGGGCCAATACAGCATCAGCCCTTGCATTTAGAACATTTATTTTTGTGGTCAGGAGCATTGCCTCTGCTTCTAATAAGTCATCGATGTTGACAAGACTATTTTTATATTTATTGGTGGTGATCCGGTCATTCTCTATTGCTTGTTCCAGTGCTTTTCTATATACCTCTATTTTCTTATTTGATAATTGATAGTTTAAGAAGTCTTTATTTAATTCCAATTTAATTTTATCTGATAAGACTTCAGAATTTAATCCTAATTCTTTTTCAATTGATTTTGACTGAATTAAATCGCTATTCTTTTTCCATAATGAAGCGAGATTATACTGTACGCCTACTCCTATATTGAGTGCATTGGTAACAGAGACGAACCCTGGGATTAACCCAGCCAGATATCCACCGGTAAGAGCTATTGAAGGCAAGGATTCAGCTTTGGCGATCTTAGTGTTGAAGGTGGCTGACAGTAACTGATTTCTTATTGCGTCCAGATCTTTGCGAGAAGTCAATGCGTGACCCATATAAAATGATAGTGGTTGGTTCTCTATAGTGTGATTCAGGTAGGTGGTGTCTGTCTGGAGTAGTGTACTATCAGGCAACCCAAGCAGCAGATCCATATTGACCATTGTCACCGCATAATTATTCTCAGCGTCCAGCAGTTGAAGTTCGGTATTGTAAGTTTGCAGCGCCGCTTTCAACCGGTCATTGCGCGCCATGAGTCCATTATCTTCAAGGCGAATAAAGGTTGAATCTCGCTTTTGAGATGCTTTTAAGTTCTCTCTTAATACTGAAATGATTTGGTCTGCTTTAAATAAATTATTATAAGCCTGAGCTATATTTAGTGCGATGATATTCTTATCATTTTCCCTGTTGAGCTGTGCAGCATTTATTAGGTAGCGGGCGGACTCAATTCCATTTTTGATCTTACCGCCGGTATAGAGCGGATATGAGACACTTATATTTCCATAGATGACATTATTTATTTTTGGAATATCCCCCATCTGACCGTTTGGGCTTTTATTTTTCATATCAATTGCTGCATTATTCAGGCGCAAGTAGCTGGCCTGAACATCCAGTCCGGGCAATTGCCTGTTTTTAGCTGCGATCAATTTTGCAGTTGTCTCTTCTATTTTGGCGGAATCCAGTTTTAAATATTTGCTTTGTTGTAGTCCAAGTGCAATGGCCTGCTCAAGAGAGAGTTGTGTCTGTGCCTGAGCATTGATTGCAAACTGGATCGCAATCATTAGTAAGATGTATTTAATTGTCTTCATATCCGAGGAGAGTTGCCAAAATATTTTTTAAATATTCGAATAGTTTATTGAAATATTCCTCATCAAACTCGGCTAAAGATTGATGATTCTTACTGTGATCTTTGAATACAGGTTTCATCTGTAGTGCATAGTAAAGGCTGCCAATGATGGTAGACTGAAGTAGGTAAGGATCAGGTCGGTATTTAAACAGTCTTTTCTCCACCCCGAGTAATGCAAACAGATCAAATAATTCTATATAATTAAGGCGGGTCCGGCGCAATAATGCCAGAATACGTTTATTCTTAGTCGTCACTTGGGTACTGAGCATTACCAGGTAGAAATTCTGAGCGTGGAAGATATTATTGACATAATTTCTGAGGATGACTGTCATCTTTTGCCACTCATTTAGTTCTGGTGATTCCATGATTTGCTGTACAAATTCCAGCCCTGAGGTCATTCTTTTTTCGAAGAGTTTCTCCAGTAATTTTTCCTTTGATCCGAAATAGTACGATATCATTGCGACATTTACTTTTGCTGCATGTGCAATCTCACGTACCGAAGTTGCTTCAAATCCCTTATGAGCAAAGAGTTTCTCTGCATGTCTGAGAATTGAAATCGCCTTGGCTGGGGTTTGTTTGACCTGATCCATACTGCAAAACTAATCGACCGCTTAAAAATATCAAACGGTTGTTTAATTTATTTTTAGTTAAGGTCTGTTAAATGCAGTGTTGACCACGCTTTGAGGGGAGTAGATTGGAGTAGTGCTTTGTACAGATTTATCCTAAAGCAAACTGTATTGTTCTTTGCTGTCTTATTTCAGGGTTTGCCTAGTATTATTGTAAAATCTAGATTGGGAGCGGGAGTAAAAATGATTAATGAGGTTTCTGTGAGCACAAAATCTTTGAACAGAAAATATTATACTTTTTAAAGTTGGAATGCAAGTAATTTTTAACCCGAAATAAACCATTCAACATTCAACTTTAATCATCAATCATTCACCATTAATCATTAATCCTTCACCATTAATCATTAATCATTAATCATTAATCCTTCACCATTAATCATTAATCTTTCCCCGTCTATTCGGGTTTTTTAGAAAAGAATAATTTATCTCTATCGGTAATATTCCATACGCGCAACATGTCATTGATCATGTGAGAAGTATAAGGACTCGTGATTGGTTCCCAGGATAAGATATTGCAATTACTGTTGAGAAAAATAGTATCTGAGGTGGAGGCGCTGATTTCCTTCAATGCATTTTTCTCGCAGGTTTCGAGATGTTGTATTCCCAGATCACCGTAGATATTGAAAAGTAACAAGATACCTATCATTCCGGTAAATAAGCTGAGGCGGACCGAAGTAAGTGTATTTAATAATGTATAGGTAGTATGTAAAAATACAGTAATCAAACATATAGTTACTGGAATCAGTGTGTCATATCGAACGATGTATGGGCGATAGGAGCGATAGCCGCCGAAGGGTAGCATGGCCAGATACACTAAGCTGAAAATAGCCAATGCAAAAAAGAAATATTTGAACCGATGCCAATATTGAGGAACCAATTTATGGGCAATAATTAAGTTAATTCCTGTAACTAACAATAGTAGTGAGAATCCTTTCTCGATGGTCAGAATAATCCAGAGCCCTTTTAGCAACAATTTAAACCGATCCGCCAAAGGTGCCAGTGCATCATTACTAATAAACTCCGGATTATATTTTTTGAGGAAATAGGCCCAGCCGGAAGCCAGTATCATAATTATCAGTATGATTGCAGGGAAATAAACTTTGTGGGATTTCTGCTGTAAATTTAGTCCTGAAAATTTACGCAGATAGATGTATTTATATCCCATTGCGCCGAGCAGCATAAGCCCCCAAATGATGGCAAGCGGCGGTATTAGTGGGCCCCCCTGAGACCAAACAATCACTACGATGAGTGAGAGAATGAACCCGAGCCAACCGAATCCTTTTTCTTCATCATAAAATATAGTATGTACTATGGGAATTAAAACAGCCATTATTATTAGAATAGGCCATATATAATAAAACGTATAAGTGGGAGACCGGTCTATAAGGCCCTGCACTATATAGTATTGGTAGAAGGCGAGGAGTGGCGTCGTAATTGCATACACCAGGATATTCTCACGTGCGAGCGGATTTCGACGGCGGGTGACCATCCGGCCCATCAGATAGAGAAATAATATATGGCAGAGCAAAGAAAATAATGCAGTCGCCAGATAGATACTGTCTATCGGACTAACGAAAGCTTGTAACCAGCTGGGCACGTGATGGTAGAAGAGGTGTAGCGAATACTGAGCTGTGAACCGTCCTACTGCACCCATCGGCTCTCCGGTCATAACAGCCTTCAAGCCGGTTGGATTCGAAAATATCTCGCCTGCATACTCAGCAGGCAGAGCCAGGATGACCATGTCCCCATCCATCGGACTGTGGTAGTATTGTAGAAACGCTTGTCCCAAATCGACTACGACAAAAGCAGCGAGCAACCACATCATTAACTTGGTATAGCGGAGAGCCATTGGCATATGTTTGAAATATAAAAGAGCAAGATAGTACAAATTCAAAGGGATGTCCCCTTTGTTTAGGGTTGGACTTTTTGTAAAGTAGTTGATTTCTTAATCCAAATGTATTCCTGTATGCTGTGAGCAAATCCTTGTAACTCGGAGCAGCGATCATCGCATCGGTGCTCTAAAGCGGCGAGTACCAACTAGCTGATCTCAAGTAGCGAGCAAGGCCTCGCTTTTCGCTCATTGAAGGATAATTATACTCAAAATTATTTATTTGCTGTTCGCAGGAGCTCACAGCTCACATTTTTGTTCACTTTTTTAACCCAGATTAACCGATTCTCCACTATAATTTTTATAAATAAAGCATGGCTTCTTGAGAAGCCCACTCGTCAGATCTATGAGCCTAAATTAGTCGCGTTTAGAGGTTGCTCGAAAAACGAAAAGGGCATGTTTAGAATATTTGGAGACAGTGTTACCGCTTCAAAGGCGATATGGATCATCGTTTCGATCTTAGTGTGAAAGATGAATTACAATTTTTTACTAAATTAAAACCGGAGAATGTCAGAAAATTTTATGTAATCTTCATTCTGTCGCTTGTATTGATGTATACCATAATACCTGTGATCGTAGACAAAAAAAGGAATAATAATAAAATCGAATTAGACTCCTTTGAGGAAGAGCCTCATATGTGGTATAACAAAAACCTAGAAGCTCTCTTGCCACATATCGGCCAAATACTTTCGGTTGACGAGTTGGATACAATTTTGGGAATAATCGATATTGTGCCTTCTAAAACCCAGCGATTCAAAAGATCCAACTTAATAAAAGAAATCAATAGGCTCTATGGTGCTCAATACGGGCATGAGCTCATCGCTAGGAAACAAGATGTAGAAGATGGCAGGAAAAACGTATATCAGATAGGCTTACATAACCGATTATAATTAGGAGTCTGGTTCGAACTGAGGTCTGATGGCGTCGGCCTCGGCTTCCCTCAGCGCACCAAATCATATATATGGTATAGATTCAATATTGAATTACTCCGTTTCATGATCTTTAGTTATCTAACCTGATATTAAGTCTACCGTGTCTCTTAGAATAACTATTTGCTTGATATATTTAAGGATGATATTAAGGTGCTTTTTGAGATGACAAATAAATATGAATTTATTTACATGTGTATCCATTTGATTATCTGTAGCTATTTGGGCCTATGAAATCTATGGGGCTAAAATTGCGCTGAGTGACAAGGGATTATAAAAAATAATTGTAAATTTTTTTCACCATATGGGTTGTGGTATTTGAAATAAACATACCTTTGCGCCTCATTCGTCAAGATTTAAAATAAATATCGTGAATACACTGAGTTATAAGACCATTTCGGCCAAAAAAGAGACAGTACAGCGGAAGTGGTATGTCTTTGATGCCGAAGGCGAGGTAGTAGGCCGCATGAGTAGCCGTATCGCCAGCGTTTTGAGGGGCAAGCATAAGCCTGATTTTACGCCTCACGTAGATACAGGTGACTATGTAATCATCATCAATGCGGACAAAGTTCGCTTCACCGGTGATAAATTACTCCAAAAAGAATACATCACCTATTCTGGGTACCCGGGTGGCCAGAAGAGAGTGAAAGCAGGTGATGTGCTTGAAAACAAGCCAACTCGTATCCTGGAGAGCAGTATCAAAGGAATGCTTCCTAAGACTAAACTGGGTCGCGCAATGATCAAAAAATTATTCATTTATGCTGATGCTGAGCACATCCACGCTGCTCAAAAACCGGAAAAATTCAATTTCTAAAACACACACATGGACACAATAAACACAGTAGGCCGTAGAAAATCGTCAGTTGCACGTATTTATCTGACACAAGGTAGCGGCAATATAGTGATCAACGGTAAAGACTATACCGAATATTTTCCTCAGAAACACATCCAGCTTAAGGTAGTGGAAGCTACTGAGACAGTGGCTGCAAATGGCATCTACAATATCAAAGTCAATGTTCGTGGCGGTGGTATCAAGGGTCAGGCTGAAGCGGTGCGTATGGGTATCGCCAGAGCACTGGTAAAAATAGACGATGAGCATAGAAAATTACTCAAGCCTAAGAAGCTATTAACACGTGACTCACGCGAAGTAGAGCGTAAGAAATACGGTAAGCCTAAGGCGAGAAAGAGCTTCCAGTTCAGCAAGCGTTAATTTGCTCCTTTATATTATTCTATCAAAAATCAACGATTTACAATATATTTTCAATGGAAAAACCATCATATCAGGAACTACTAGACGCAGGAGTGCATTTCGGACACCTAAAGCGTAAATGGAATCCCAAAATGTTTCCCTATATATTTATGGAGCGCAAGGGGATCCACATCATCGACCTAAACCGTACTTCTGACTGCCTCGAAGATGCAGCAGCAGCTATGCGCCAAATGGCCAAATCAGGCAAGAAAATACTGTTTGTAGCCACTAAGAAGCAAGCGCGCGATATAGTAGCTAAAGCAGCTCAAAGTGTCAATATGCCCTTCGTCACTGAAAGATGGCTGGGTGGTATGATGACGAATTTTGCTACAATCCGACGTTCAGTCAAGAAAATGAACAACATCGAGCGTATGCTGGGTGATGCTACCCTAACTTCAGTGACTAAGAAAGAGAAACTGATGATGGGCCGTGAGAAAGAAAAAATGGAAAAGGTACTTTCGGGTATTGCCAATCTAAACAGATTGCCTTCAGCCATCTTTATCGTGGACATAGGACATGAGCACATTGCTGTGGCAGAAGCACACAAATTGGGCATGAAGACCTTTGCAATGGTGGATACCAATAGCGATCCCAATCAGATCGACTATCCTATACCTAGCAACGATGATGCTTCTAAATCAATCTCACTGATCGTCAATTACATGACCAGCGCCATTAAAGAAGGCCTTGACGAACGTAAGACTATGAAACAAGAGATCGACGGAGAAGAAGAAAATTAATCTCAAGCAATAAACAAATTATAAATAAATGAGTACAGAAATAACAGCCTCCGCCGTCAAGCAATTGCGAGAGATGACCGGCGCCGGCATGATGGACTGTAAAGCTGCCTTGACTGAGGCTGAAGGAAATTTTGATACTGCCATCGAATTATTACGCAAGAAAGGCCAAAAACTTTCTGTGAAGCGGGCTGACCGTGAAGCCAAAGAAGGTGTAGTAATCGCGAAAGTAGCGGATGATAAAAAACGAGGAATCGTTATAAAACTAAGTAGTGAGACTGACTTCGTAGCCAAGAATGAAGATTTCATCAACCTGGCAAAGGAATTTGCAGATATCGCACTCAATAGTTTTCCTGCCGATAAAGAAGCTTTACTGGCTCTGCCTTATAAGAATATCACTATCGGTGAGAAGGTGACTGAACAAGTCGGTGTCATCGGTGAAAAAATCGAGTTGGCAGAATATGAAAAATTGGAAGCTGAGCAGATAGAGTATTACATCCACAGCGGTAATCGCGCAGGAGTATTAGTGGCACTGAATCAGGCCACTGATGCTGCCACTGAAGCAGGTCAGGATGTAGCTATGCAGATAGCAGCTATGAAGCCTATAGCAGTAGATAAGGACGGAGTAGATGCAACCGTCATTGCAAAGGAAATTGAGATTGGCAAGGAAGTAGCTCGTCAGGAAGGTAAACCGGAAGATATGCTGGAAAAAATTGCCTTGGGTAAACTGAACAAATTCTACCAGGATAATACACTGCTCAATCAAGCCTTTGTAAAAGGTTCTGGTAAGGAGACAGTAAGAGATTATCTAAAGGGGATCGATAAAGACCTCACCGTTACAGATTTTAAACATGTAGCGTTGGGATAAGAAATTAGAAGCGGATGAATCGTCATTCGCTTTTTTTTTGGGTTCTATTGATGTCTGCTAAAAAATATAAATATGTTTAAAAGGGTGATGTTGAAACTGAGTGGTGAGTCGCTGATGGGGGATCAGGGATTTGGTATAGATCACCATCGTCTGGAGCACTACGCCAATGAGATAAAATCAGTGGCCGACATGGGCATTGAAGTAGCGGTGGTCATAGGTGGTGGAAATATCTTTCGCGGCTTACAGGCGGCGGCTTCAGGAATAGAGCGCGTCACAGGTGACTATATGGGCATGCTGGCCACAGTGATCAATGGAATCGCAATGCAAAGCATGCTCGAGAAACTGGGACTTTTCACTCGACTCGTCTCTGCCATCGAGATGCAGGAGATCGCCGAGCCCTATATCCGTCGCCGAGCTATACGGCATTTGGAGAAAGGTCGGATAGTGATCTTTTCAGCGGGCACAGGTAGCCCCTATTTTACTACAGACAGTGCTGCAGCGCTTCGGGCCAATGAGATCAGTGCAGATATCATACTCAAGGGTACTCGGGTGGATGGCATCTACACCGCAGACCCACTGAAAGACCCTACAGCCACACGATATGATCACATTTCTTTCGATGAGGTGATTTCAAAAGGGTTGCAAATCATGGACATGACTGCGTTTACTCTGTGCCGTGAGAATAACATGCCCATCATGGTCTTTGACATCAATACACCGGGCAATACCGCCGCCGTCCTGCGTGGCGAGGGAAAATTCACACTTGTCAACGTGTAGGGAAAATAGGGAAAAATTAGATTAATATTTTTCCGTGCTAGGGAATTTTAGAGCAAGGTATTAGATCATCAACAACTTTATTGCTATTTCCCGCCATGCTAAAACTCAAACAAATCCATTCTATCCCTCAGCCTATCAAAAAATCGTTTATTATTTAATTCTGTATTTCCGGTTAAAGGAGTACAGTGCCTTTTCATATTTGTGATCCATTTTCTGCAAGCAGTAAACATTTTAGGGTCAGCAGTACGGATAAAGTTTGGATTATCCATTGCAGTAAATACCCACTCATGCGTGCCTTCTACTATAAAAGTGTTATTAGTAAAATATATTTCATTTTGATAGATGAAAGAGGCTGCTCCAAATTCCGTTTGTTCAAAATTTTTCTTTTTTCCGGAATCTACTATTTCTTCTAGCAATGACACAAGCTAACCAACACTCTTTATTACCATACTAAAAGTTTTTGGGGTATCAAACCATTTCATTAACATTGAGTATTGAATTTGACTCAACGTATTAAAAAGCATGTTGAGATTCCAATATTCTTCAGTTTGGATCTGGCAGAAAGTATCAACATTGGATTCTAATTGGCTTAACATTATTTCATCCTGAAATAAATTTTGATCAAATATAAGATTATCATAATCCTTTAATTGCCACATTGTTTTGCTCCAAAAAAAAAGTTTGAAGGCCATGAGTATAGGAAATGACATATAATAAAACAAAGGGATTTCTGATGAAACAAAACATAATTTATCCATTTCAGGATGTAATTGAGTTGAATGCCTGTTCAATAGCCGGATATACTTGTGAGGTGTCATTTGATCCAGAGTATTCTTTTTATACTCCCAAATCGAAGAATTTCCTGAAAGTGGAGTGTAACCGGAACTCAAAACACTAGCTTCAGGTGTCTTGAGTAGTCGCAGCATTGCATCATAGTGAATTTCCCTTTCGCCCGACAGGTAGTGATATGCGGTGGGTCGGGTGATTCCTAGATTCGTTGTCAGCCAAGCTACAAGTTTTGATAGGCCATATGTCTGTTTCAGTAAAGTGAATATTTCTTCCTGTGTCATGTAAAGATTCATTTTCAATCCACCTCTAAAGTTAAACAAATTTTTACAAATGAGCCCGAACATGCACTAATTGCTTGTTTTGTAAAATAATGTTTACAATGTCCTATTTGACATTCAATACATTTGGACTATCTCAAGCGCAAGAGAGAGAGACTTATTACCTAACTTTTTAAAAAAATGAAAATGAATTTAATTAAATTTTTTACATTAATCCTACTTTTTACTCACTTAGATGTGAGTGCACAGGTGGGACTGCCCAAAATCCCTTATGCAGTGATAGGTGATCAGGAAATTTCGTGGAGTGAAAAAGAGCGCATCTCTTACTTTCTTCCTGACGAATACAACTTGGATCTTTTATCAGATTTTGATCAAAGTGACTTTACTACAAAGAATAGAGAAAGAAAGTACCGTTTTAAATGGATTGATGGATCATTTGTAAATTTTTCTGTATTAAACATGACTCCGCTGCAGAATAATAGTTATTATTCTATTCAGCCGACATGGATGGTGTTTCAGAAGAATGGAACCGTAGATTTCACAGATCTCAATGGAAATCTGATAAAACAGGGTTCTTTTGAAGCATACACAGACCAGCATGCATGGGAAGATATCGATCCTCGGCTAATGTCACCGGTGTTAGAAGTACCAGCTAACTTTACTTTTGTTCCAAATCTAACACTTACTGAAATCAGCAATTTATACAGTCAGGGATTTAGTATTTTGAATAATTATCCTGACAGACTTGAGGTTGGCATAGATAGCATGAAAATGATTATTGATAATGGTGGAAAGACAAAGACAATAATTTACGGATTAGGAAACAGAATAAAATGCATAGAGACAGACCACTATTATTTTGATGGCAATTTTTGTAATAAGTATAAGACTATAGTACAGGATTTCTACACTAATTATAAGAATATGTGCTATATGCAAGTTACAGAACGGAGGTATTCTGAATTTCAACATGTTGGGACACCTCTTCAGCCGCGAACGAAAGACTTAGGACAGGAAATAAGCGAAATAGATGTGTACCCAAATCCCAATAATGGTGAATTTATTGTATCGTGTCATGGGATTATAGATGATTTGGAGCATGCTCAGATAGATCTATTTGATTTGAAAGGGAATAGTATATCCCTACAGATCAAGGTGATGAGCAGTGACCAAATAAAAATATTATTCCCTGTTGACTTGCCATCCGCATCATATATTCTAAGGATTAGCTCCGGAAAGCAGGTAATTACTCATAAAATCTCAAAAATTTAAATCATGAAAAAGTTAATTTATTTATTGTTCTTAAGTCTTGTTCAGACTCTAGGGGCGGACGGCCAGAACTGCGAAATATTGCGCCAAAATAAAGCAAAAGGCCATTCCATGATGTACCGGCCTTTCATTGATATGGATAGCTTGGTTGATCCACACTTTACACCACCACCTACAGAAACAAATACTGAGAAAGAGAGATTATTGTTTTATATTCATGGTCTGGGTGGCGATGAGTTCGCCTGGGCTACGGCAATGGATGCAGTGGATATTGGTACTCCTGATGGCACATTTCCAGGGAGAAAAACAAAGAACAGAACAATGACCTATACTACAGGTGATATTCCTATGACAGTCTGTGCGAGTAAAGTAGAGGCAAAAATTGATGATGTACAGTCTGCTCTTCAATTCAAGCAGGAAGATATCGAGCATACCATGCTGATATGTCACAGTCAGGGAGGTATAGTAGGTAGGGCAATGAATCTAAGAGCAGAAACTGCTCCTCACCTAAGATACTATGGAGGAATGGCATTTTTTACCAGCTCTCTGGGCGGTGCTCAAATATTACAGAGTGCCAGAGATGGCTTAGGCGAGGGTATGACCTTATGGGCGAGTGATTTATTATTGCGGCCTGTGATTAAAGAGCAATTGACAGGAGTTTTTTGGAGATTCCCTTTGACATTTATTGGTGAGATTTTAACAGACAAACTTACAAATATAGTCAGTAGCACTTTGGTTCAGGTAGCAGGTCAAATAGTGAGCGGATTGGCAAATCAAACTCAAACAGATGCTTACGTGCCCGGTAGTGCGTACCTTACAGAATTAAAAGACTATGAGACCAATCCAGCCAGAGAATTTAAAACCCATCGAATAGATTTTACTAGCGAGGAGCCTGACGAAGGATTCTTGATTTGGAGGACCATTAATTACTTTGCAAATCCTCCGCCACAATACGATTATTTCCAAGCTAATGCAGATGATGGGCCAGGTTCTTGGAAAGATAATGTTGATGATATTCAGCAAGAATATGATAAGAAAAGAGTAGAAATGTATTCCAAACAACTTGATTTAAATTGCCATACGTGGTTGGGCTATTTATTGTTTTGGGACATTTGCGACGAATATCACAATGCTGAACACCTTTTTATTGGTGCCACCGATTTCTTTGATGGCGTAAATGACAAATGGAAAATTATAATCGGTGCCAGAAAAAGTGAAGTGCGAAATCAATGCAAGGTGAACCTGTATTCAGAGGATTATTATTTGACGCAAACTTGTTTACAATCATTTTATTTTCCCGAAATAACTGACCAGAATTCCTGTGGTCAAAAAGCGCAGGAGTTATTCGATAATCCGCCGTCTGAGTATTCCTGTCAGGATATGTTGGTCGGATATTCTTCTGACATAGAAAGCTACACCACCATGGTAGATTCTCCCAGTGATGGAGTAGTGACTCTAGAGTCACAGGCAGCGATCAACGATAAGACTATGCCTACGCAGTTTCTGAAAAACTCTAGCCACATGCAGATCAGAAATGATAATAATCTGAAATGGTCATTATTAAACTTGTTTGATGGCTCTCTACCGAATTCTCAACGAGAAGAATTTAGAAATTCCCGAGAGTGGTATATGACGGAAAAAAGATAAAATTAATTACTAAACTTAGTCGGGAGTAGACACCTCCCGGCTATTTTAAAATCAACACCATGAAATTATTATATCTTATCTTCAATACGCTCCTACTGATGAGCTGCCACAAGGAACCTCTGCTCTCGCCCTGCAAATTGCCGGATTGCAGTGATACCATAAAGCCCAAATACACCGGATTGCAACTGGTCTGGCAGAAGACACTGAGACCGGACAACCAATATTCTCCTGGAAATAGTATAACCCTTACGGATGATTATGTATGTTTCCAATATGACTATACCGGTGATGAGAAAATCCTGATGATGTATAAAGCAGACACGTCTTCTCAGCGTACTGACATCACGTATGGGGGCGTTCATGATGTGTTTTACCATCCGGGAGTGGGGCTGATCGTAATAGACGAGTACTCAGTATATACCGGAAGCGATCTCAATTCATTGCATAAGATAGCTACTGTGCCGTCCTGTGGCCGATTTCGACTTTTCAACAGGTTAATCGGTGATTATTTATACCTGACAGATGTACGCGTAGAATGTGAAGGCTATACTGCGGTATTCAAGATGAATGTACGTACTGGTGCTTGGTACACTGACCGCCTCCAGAAAGACAGTGACTACCAGGACATCAAGGTAAATACGCTGGACGGTCCGGCCTACATCATGAATCAGGGTGATACACTCTACACCTATGTAAAGTATGTGAAGATCGGCGACAAGCCGTACATAACTTTGGAAACAATACGTGATCATCAGACCCTGTGGATTGATAGTAACTTTGTTACTACCACATTGCAAGAGAATTTAATCCAATATAAAGGAGCTACCATAGCAGCTTCTACCCGAGCTATTAATTACTTGGAGCCGGTATCAGGACTCGTCATTTGGTCCACGCCGCCCATAGCCAGAGCTTCCTGGCCGACCTGGCTGGCCAGTAATGTATTCTTAGAGGACGAAAAGCTCTGTTTTTTGGATCGGGGCCACTTTGTAGAATTGGACGCCAATACCGGTTCTATACTGTATGATAGTCCGGAATTGCACTTTCCAACCTCGAATAGTATGATGAGTTACTTTGATGGCGTATTTTACTGGACGGCTGCCTCAGGCGGATATAGCTGGATCTATGGACTGCGTTATAGTGATAAGAAACTGGTACTGAAGATGAGAAGCCCTAATGATGGCAAAGCGCCCTATTACAGTGACCCGAATTTCGCTATCAATGGACTACACATAGACCCTAAGACGAGGCTCGCTTATACCGCTGATGGGTTCTTTGCACAGTGCTATAGAATACCCGAAAAATATTGAACTTCTTCAAGCTCCTCGTTTGTGAGAATTTTATAATATTACATCAAAATCTGCATTCTTGAAGTTTTTCAAAGATCCGGCTTATCTAACCCTATTTCTGTGTGCACTCATATTGATCGTGCTAGCGCTGGTGCTCAACGGTACTGCAGATGGTGGAGATTCACCAATGCACTACATGTATTCACACTGGGCCTTCAAGTATCCGGAGAATTTCTTTAACCAATGGGCTAAGCCACTGTATGTAATGATCACCGCACCCATTGCCCAGTTGGGTTTCTCTGCAGTAAAGGTATTTAATGTCGGCTGTTGGACCTTACAACTGTATTTTGTCATCAAGATAGCACGGTATTTCAATATCAAATCGACCTGGTTGTTGCCCATTTTGGCCTTGACTGCGCCGATGAATATGACACATACACTAAGTGCGCTCACAGAGCCGCTCTTTGCAGTATGGTTGGCCGCATCGATTTATTTTTTGATTCAACGGAAGACAGTGCTGGCAGTGTTACTGCTGTCCTTTCTACCATTCATACGGTCTGAAGGATTGATCATCATCTGCCCGGCTATCATATATCTATTGCTGGATAGGAAATGGAAATTTCTGCCCCTCTTGTTGACAGGTCACGTAGTCATTGGGTTGATTGGCTATCCCTATCATGGCGATCTGTGGTGGGTATTTACCAAGATGTCCTATGCTGTGTGGTATTCAATATATGGCAGTGGTCCCTGGTATTATTTCATCAAAAATTTTCCCATATTCGACGGTCTGGCACAGTCACTCCTTCTAGCAGTCGGACTGGGTTATGGTGGGGTCCACTTACTGTTGCGCGGCAGGTGGTTTCGGTCAGGCATCCACCTGGATGAATCTTGGCTCATCTATGGTTTTTTCCTCTCTTATTTCATCGCGCACAGCTTGTACTGGTGGTTGGGCATCTTTAATTCTTGCGGATTACTCAGGGTATTAGTCGGCATCATGCCGGTCATCCTCATCATCACACTGAGGGGCATTGAAGTGATCAGAAACTATGTGAATGCAGAAAGGGATAAGGTGAAGAATGTCCTCTTTTATGCAGTATTGACTATATCACTAGTCATCAGTTTTATTCTGCAGAATTATTGGCGAAAAGAGATCGTATATGATAGTATGCAAGAATCGTTTGTAGCGATAAAATCTTATCTGACTGAAAAAGACCCGGACTACACTAACAAGACATTTTATGTGCATAATGCAAGTGCGATCTATCAACTGGGTCTTAATTTTTTTGATAAGTATCTAGTGCGAGATATCAGGACCTTACTCAATGGGGAGCCGGTAGCGCCTGGCTATGTGTTGTATGATGATTTTACCATGTCGTGGGACGCCAGAATCACATTGGATTCATTGAAGAGGGATAAGCGACTTAGTTATTTAGGTCGTTTTACCGGACTTACACCAATGGAGGGAGAGGTATCGACCCATTTATTTGAGGTGACTCAGCTATTGCCGGTAGCAGACTGGAGCAGGGATGTACTGGCAGTCGCAGACACTGCACGTTGGATTATCAAGGACGGCAGGCGGGCTATATTTCTCACCAATGGGCCCAACGAGTCTTCGCCATGGGTTGATCTCCATCTGGGCGGGTTCAAAGGGGCAGATTCACTCTACGCCATACTAGATTTATATAGCTCTGTGGCTAGTGAGCACTTAAAGTTTCCGGGAATGCTCACCGTCGGAGCTACATATCAATATGCACCTTTATTCTGGCACGGCATTGATATTAATGCTGCCGACGTCAAGCCGGGTTGGAATCAAGTAACCATGAGCATTCCCTTCCCGGAAAAAAGATATCGCGATATCACATATCGTCTAGGACTATTGAACACAAATGGGGATTCGCTTTTCGTGTCCAATTTCAATATAGTCACACACAAATAGGGAGCGAGAAACTCGGGATAAGTCTTATCCAATTTCATTTTTAAGATATTTTCATTGGATTCAATCCTGTATTGAGTGTGGCGAGGAGATATTAAAATTTAACATATACAGTTATTTAATATATTATTAAAATTTATAATATTAGAAACATTTCATATATTTTTGTCGTTCTACC
>DAOLZQ010000054.1:0-20334 GCA_035426385.1 Saprospiraceae bacterium | reverse complement strand
TGAATCTGATGTGATTAATAAATATAAATTTAATTTACTATCAGTTCCAAGCTTTCCCAGCGAAGATTTGTTTTTGTTAGA
This sequence comes from Saprospiraceae bacterium, assembly GCA_035426385.1. Classification (GTDB taxonomy): domain Bacteria; phylum Bacteroidota; class Bacteroidia; order Chitinophagales; family Saprospiraceae; genus Parvibacillus. The sequence goes on along the minus strand of DAOLZQ010000054.1, from coordinate 20,253 downwards.
ACAAGATCTATGACAAATTAGGCTTCATACTAGCGAAAGCTCCCTGACTCATGCCTTTTCGAAGCCAAAAAATTAGAGTCTCTTTTTGCAAAAACTGCAAGAATAAAACAACTATCTTTACAACGGTGAACAAGGAACAAAAGATATGATGATATCATTTGGACGCAGTGAAACGGCAATATAAAAAAGGTAAATGAAAAGAGTACTATATATTATTCTTACTATTCTATTCTTACATTTCGTGGAGTATAAGGTTTTTAGACATTTTTACTCATGTACATCCTATGAAAGCGGCACCCCAAAGAGATGTGCAACTTATCAAATTTTTAAAAACCGTTACCAAGTTAAAGAGTTTTACGAAACGGGTGAATTAAATGAGCTCTATTATGTTAAAGAAGGCAAGCTGCATGGTGAAGCATTAGAATACTATAAAAACGGGAATCTATATTATCTCAGGAACTTTTCAAACGGTTTGGTTCATGGCAATCTATTTATATATAATGAAAATGGAACTTTGAAAGCCAAAAGTAAATATATAAATAACGAAAGATATTATAAGAAAGTGTATCATTATGACAGTCGTGGAAATTTTAAAGACTCAGTAGAAACTATCTTACCAATCATACGAGAATTTAAGTTGAATAAAAGCCGTGACACTTTTGAGATCAAAGCCCAGGTTCAGATTGAAGGTACTAAATTTAGGTATGATAAATTGGATTTGATATTTGAGGTATATGATACCATTCAGCCCGATGGAGTTTTTCCTTATACTCCTACTGATAGTATTATTTTTAATAATGATCAAATTAAAACACTCTATGTTACAGTTAAACCAATAACAAAAAATCCTATAAAATATTATTTATTGGCAATAATTAGAGAAGAACAAAATGGCGTTAAGACGCTACGCGAGCCTGTTATTTTAGAGTTAAATAAATGATGATGCTGGTTTATACGATCATTTCAGAATATAGGCAAGGGATTAAATGAGATGACTGAGCAAATGTCCAAAGGTAAAAGAAGATTAGGCAGTCTAAGTATTAATTCCATCATTACCTTCAAAGCCGCGATTGATTCTTTTGATCACATTCATCATCAAAAAAATTAAAGTTAAGTTATAACAAAACCCTCTGGTGTAGATCGGGGTTTTTCATTAAGGTAAAACCATTGCTTGAATATATTCAAACTCCCCGCTTTTATTTACCAAAAAAGAAGGGGATCCATGAGGCTCCCAGCTTCTGAGCTAAAATTAAATTCAAAATAATGGTTATTTTTAGGAATATTTAGGGAAGTATCATCAAAAATTGAGCAAACTTCAAAGGACCCTAATGCAATCAAAGCAGTAAATTTGGAAAATATTTATCGCTCAAAAAATGATATAAATTAAAGAAAGAATTATGGGAAGAAAGAGGGGAAACCAGACCGGATTGATCCAAAGAAGTTAGAAAAACCATGATAAATTAAATATTATGTACAGAATAGTTATTGTTGTAATTTTTGGAATGTGGTCATGCAGAAGCGATGAGAATAAACTTATTGATCGGAATTATGAAGTTATAAATCCACTAACCGGAGCCTTTATTAACGTTCGGAGTATGGAAGGCAAAAAGTATACCATGCCTTTTACTAATCTTACTTATGTGACAAAAAATGATATTTTGGATTATACTGTTGGTAATACGGAGAGAATTCAAGTATTGCTTGGTGAAAAGTTATTAGAAGATGAAGATTTTAAGAAACTTACCAAGATGCCTCGGGTATTGATCTTTAACGTAGATCGATTATCGCCGGATTCTGTACTAAAAAAGAAGTTATTACATGCACTAAAAAAAGATGGATATTTTAATATAATACATAAGAACGATTCTTTAGATACGGAAATGATTTATTATGCTGTAGAATTGGGATATACAATTTATTCTTTTGAGGGCAGTTTTTATTGGAAATATGAGATTCCATTGAAGGAAGCAGGTGAAGGAAATCAAATGCAAGTAATAAAAGCCTCCGGCAGGTGGACGGAGTCTTTATATTCATAAGAAATCAACAATATTATTAAGCTTACGCCCTTGCGTTCCGCAGCGGCGTTATTGTTACAAGTAATGCCCTTTAGCTGAAAGAATCAAAACATTACCTTCGATAATATCATAGACAAGTCTATGCTCTTTATTAATCCTGCGAGACCAACAACCAGCAAGAGAATGTTTAAGCGGTTCCGGTTTACCAGTACCAGTAAAAGGATGTAGTACTAGCTCTTCTAAAAGCAAGATGATTTTATTTACAACGGACTTGTTGCCTGATTTTTTGTGTTGTCTTATATCTTCTTTGGCTTGTTCAGAAAAGCGTAATGTATAGCCACTCATAAGCTATCAATAAAGGATTTAAGATTTTCTTTTTTTACTTCGGTAAAATTACCTTGAGCGATTTGCCTTTTACTTTCCATTATTTTTTCTACAAAATCAGAGTTATAAGTATCTTCTTTGGCTACCTCAAATTTGATTTTGAGAGCTTCCAAAAAGGCTTTGAGAACAGTGACTTGTTCTTCATTAGATGGATGAACGATTAATACATCTTGGTTTTTCATAATGCAGCAATGTTTTTAAGTTTAGCAGCTTTGATTAAATTATCAATAGTATAGAAAATATTGCTTTTATCTTCATCAGCCAATTGTTCTATATCTTCAAGTCGCTGAAGATTTTTTTTATCCAATACCATTTTATCAGATTTACCTAAAAGGTAGTCAAGAGACACACCCAGAGCATCAGCAAGCTTTGCAGCCACATCAATAGAAGGCTTAATCTCTTCTCTCTCATATCTTCCTACTATAGGTGCAGAAGTGCCAATTTTTTTGGCCAAATCCTCTTGCGATAGTTTTAATTGCTTACGAATGAGTGTTATTCTTTCTCCAAAAGTCATAATAAAGTGCTTTAAATCACCTTTAAGTCAAGGTAAATGCAAAAATACAACACTTTTAGGTGATATAAAAATGAAATAAGTTCTGGTTAATTGAAACCAATGAATTGCTTTTGTCACCAATTGGTACTATAAAATAATTTAAAAATATTTTCCTATGGAAATCCACGGCTTATTAAATGACCACTTTAGATTAATAGCAGTACTAAATAGCTGTACAAAGAAATCAAAGTCAATTATTCTAAAATCCAAATGGACCAAAAATATTCTTTAGCCCTTCGAGATTAAAGTAGTGAAGTAATTACGATATAACTAGAGCGTTTATGCCACAAAACAAAGCCTGAACTGTATAGTTTGGGCTTTATTTTTACTGATAAGCTACCCTGGCTTTGGCGTTCACAACCAATCCATGCCATCCAAGTGGAAAGTAAAATGGTTACAATAGTCTGTCCTACTTTTTATGGTGCTTCATCGGACAAGGGTCAGGACCCCTTGGAGTTAGTTCCATCTACGGGTGATGAGCGAACTCACCTACCGTCCGGCATAGTCGCGCTCCATGATGCCTGATTCAAAGACCAAGCATCATAGAACACAACGCTTCGATTAATTACCGTCGATGGTGGAAATTTTTATGTATTTGTATAAATACTGGGTGTCAAATGGATTGGTGGTCAGGTTGACTGATGTGACGGTAAGTGACCCGATGTCATACCACAAATAAAAGCCAATCACTGAGTTGGCATAAGGCATCGGAATCCACTTCACTTTGTCAGTGGACATAGACACATTTACGACACCTTTATCCATTATGGCCTGAGTAATATTCTTCTCGTTTACCACAGCTCTGTATGAGGTATTGCCATTCGTATTCCAGACTACGTCTAGGATGGTGGTCTTTACATTGAGTGTGCCACTATTTCCGGCAGGTCCCGTCGGTCCGGCTGGGCCTGCAGGTCCAACTGGCCCTTCCTTGCTACAACCGGTAAATAAAGCCATACCCAGTATGAGTAAGGTAAATAAGTAATTAATTTTCAATTTGTTAATCATATTTTTTTGTTTTATTTGGCCGCAAAGATGCTATAAAATTTCTATATCAGTAATTTGACCCAAACAATTTTCTTGCAGGATGCTCCTGCTGACCTCTGCGCCAGGGATCGCAGTGGCATGGCGAGCTTGCCTCGCTATACAGCGGAGAGCCTGACCCCGGCATCGGTGGGGTGGCGCCCAAATAATTAGCATTTTTGATTACGCTAAATTTTGCCAACTTTGCAACCTAATAAATTTCTTTTTCGATGATCAATATTACCTTGCCCGATGGCAGTGTGCGCCAATATGAAAGTGGCACGACTGCGATGCAGATAGCTGAATCCATCAGCATGGGCCTGGCTCAGAATGTGCTCTCTGCGATAGTAAATGGTGAAATCCGCGAGGCCAACAGACCTATTGCCCATGATGCCAGTGTGAAACTACTGACGTGGAATGATCCGGAGGGAAAATATACTTTTTGGCATTCGAGCGCACACCTCATGGCTGAAGCTCTCGAGGCACTGTACCCCGGTGTCAAGCTGGGCATCGGTCCACCCATCGAGAATGGTTTCTATTATGACATAGACACCGGCGACCGTGCAATCGGCCTGGCTGATCTGGCTGATATAGAGAAAAAGATGGTTGAACTGGCTGCAAAGAAATCAGTCTTCAGCCGACGAGAAGTAAGTAAGACTGAAGCGATACAGTACTTCACTGATAAGGGCGATCAGTATAAACTAGAATTGATCGACGGCCTGGAAGACGGCACCATTACCTTTTATACTCAAGGCGAGTTTACAGATCTGTGCAGAGGACCACACCTGCCGGACACAGGCAAGATCAAAGCGCTCAAGCTGCTCAATGTGGCCGGTGCTTACTGGCGAGGGGATGAGAAGAGGCCGATGATGACTCGTATATACGGTATCTCCTTTCCAAAGCAAAAAGAACTTCAAGAGTATCTGGTGATGATCGAAGAAGCTAAAAAGCGCGATCACCGAAAGCTGGGCGCAGAGCTGGAACTGTTTATGTTTTCCGATCTGGTGGGTGCAGGCCTGCCGATATGGTTGCCTCGGGGCACTGCTATTCGATCCCGACTGGAGGATTTTCTGAAGAAGGAACAACTTAAAAGAGGGTATCTCCCCGTCATCACACCACACATAGCAAAGAAGGAACTGTACGTAACCTCAGGACACTGGGAGAAATACGGTGAAGACAGCTTCAAGCCCATCCTTACGCCGCGGGAGGATGAAGTATTTCTACTGAAGCCGATGAACTGTCCGCATCACTGTGAGATATACAAGTTTAAACCCAGATCATACCGTGATCTGCCGCTGCGTATTGCAGAGTTTGGCACCGTATATCGCTATGAGCAGAGTGGTGAGCTCCACGGTCTCACCAGAGTGAGGTCATTCACACAGGATGATGCACACCTCTTCTGTACCGCCGATCAGTTGAAGCAAGAATTTCTCAATACACTTGAACTGACTACTATGGTATTGAAAAAATTGGGCTTTGATGACTTTACCGCTCAGATTTCACTGCGGGATCCTGAGAATAAAGAGAAATATATTGGGTCAGATGAAAATTGGGAAAAGGCGGAAGCTGCTATCATAGACGCTACCAAAGAAGCCAATATGCAGACCGTGACCGTACTTGGCGAAGCTGCCTTCTATGGTCCCAAACTAGATTTTATGGTGAAGGACGCTCTAGGTCGCCGCTGGCAACTTGGCACTATCCAGGTGGATTATAACTTGCCGGTCCGCTTTGGACTGGAATATACAGGCTCAGACAATCAAGTTCATACGCCCATCATGATACATCGTGCACCGTTTGGCTCTATGGAACGATTTATCGGGGTGCTGACAGAACATACAGGGGGTAAGTTCCCACTTTGGCTGACACCGGACCAAATGGCTATACTTCCCATCAGTGAGCGATTTGTAGAGTATTCAAAGGAACTGGAGACTATCCTCGCAGAGGCTGACATTCGTGGCTTCGTAGATGATCGCAATGAAACCATAGGTAAAAAAATCAGAGATACCGAACTTAAGAAGATCCCCTTCATGCTGGTCATCGGTGAGAAGGAGGCTGAGTCAAGACAAGTTTCCGTGCGGAGACAAGGTGAAGGTGACCTTGGTACTATGACTATCGACGATTTTATAAAACATTTTCAGGCTGCATTAGATTAGAAAATGTTACTTTTATTTTTTTTAACATAATATTTTGTTTATTTTTTCGTAATCCTAAACTTTCTTAGTGCTTTCGAGTGTTAAGGAGTGTAATTAATCTATTCTCAATTATTTTAAAGTTGAAATGTTTATAAGAAGATATATACTCTATTTTTTACTTGCATTTATGGTTACCGGAGCTACTGCTAATTCCCAATCTCCGATCAGCACTAAAACACAGGTAATGCCGGGCGAAAGGACCGACGATCTTCGCGTGGGACCTAATCCCGCCACTGATTTCTTCAGAGTATATGGCAATATTTCTTTTAGCAAAATCCAGATGTATAATATCATCGGTAAAGAAATGAAGAGTTTCACCGTTACTGTGGATAATGAATACAATGTGGATAGTTATCCTGCGGGCATATATCTGCTTCGTTTTATTGATGATAAGAACCAACTGCTGAAGACTATAAAGCTCTATAAGCGGTAAGCTACTCTCTCCAAAAGTCTATAATTTTATTTACTCCCGACCCAAATAGGGCATAGTCATATCTCACCGGATCATTAGCATCCAGTATCCGTAGCTTTTCAGTCAGTTCTAACACTGCTTTCCAATCGTTTTGTTTCCTGTCCAGTAAGCCCAGCCTACGAGCAGTGTTGCCTACATGTACATCCAGTGGTATATACAATGCAGAAGATGAGATACTTTTCCACAATCCAAAGTCAACCCCCTCCTGATCAGATCTGACCATCCATCTGAGGAACATATTGAGCCGCTTGCAAGCACTATTCTGAGCTGGTGAGGAAAGGTGTTTTAAAGTTCGTCTGGGAATCATTTCGTCATCACTCATAAGAGAGCGCAAATGGTCCAGGCCGGTGGGTATGCTGTTGGTGAATAGTACTTCGAGACTTTCATGCTCACGATATATTCTCTGCAGGAAATGCAAGAAACCCAATGTATCTGTGTAGGTAAATGTCCGATGCTTAAATTCGGAGAACTTTGCTCTATCCCGCTCCCGGTGATTCAATATAAATTCATGCGGCGAAGAGCCCATCAAACCAAGTAATTCTCGCGACTTGTTTAGTATAGTCACTCGCTGGCCCCAAGATAGAGTAGCTGCGATAAATCCGGCTATCTCTATGTCTTGCTTTTTTCTATACCCATGGGGAATAGCTATGGGATCAGTCAGTATGAAATCAGTATGATTGAAGCGTAGGACGAGAGTGTCCAGATACTCTTTTAACCGATAAGATTCTGTATCTGTTATTTTAAAGTTTGTTTGACCTCGTTGATCTCATACACTTCCACCACATCTCCGACTTTGACGTCATTGAAATTCTTGATAGTCAATCCGCATTCGAAACCGGCTTTGACCTCTTTTGCATCATCTTTGAATCGCTTAAGTGTACTGATCTCACCGTGTGCACCTTCCTTCGTCGGGAAGATTACTATACCATCACGGATGACACGGATATAGTTGTTTCGGCCTATTTTTCCTTCGTCCACATATCCACCGACTACTGTACCTACTTTTGAGATTTTGTACACTTCGCGGGCAGTTACCTGTCCGATGATGCTCTCTTCTTTTGTTGGTTCCAGCATACCCTCGATGGCTGCTTTGATCTCATTGATAGCTTCATAAATGATACTATAAAGTTTGATCTCGACACCTTCTTTTTCAGCCAGTTTACGAGCTCCGAGTGAAGGTCGTACCTGGAAGCCGATGATGATGGCGTCTGAAGCACTGGCGAGCAGAACGTCTGACTCGATGATCTGGCCTACTGCTTTATGAATGATATTGACCTGAATGGTCTCGATAGATAGCTTGATGAGTGAATCACCCAGTGCTTCGATAGATCCATCCACGTCACCCTTGATGATGAGGTTCAGCTCCTTGAAGGTTCCCAATGCCAGACGTCTGCCTATCTCGTCGAGACTGATACGCTTGGTCGCTCTGTTAGTCTGTTCGCGGTTGATCTGAGCTCTTCTGACAGATACTTGACGGCCATCCGACTCACTGTCGTATTCTTTGAACTTCTCACCGGCTTGAGGTGCTCCGCTAAGTCCCAATACCAATAGTGGGGTAGAGGGGCCTGCGCTCTTTATTTTCTTGCCGTATTCATTGAACATAGCTTTTACTCTGCCTGAATACTCGCCTGCTACGATGAAATCACTTTGATTTAGCGTACCATTTTGAACCAGGATTTTGGAGACATATCCCCTTCCTTTGTCGAGGGAGGCTTCTATTACAGTACCCACTGCATTCTTGTCCGGATTTGCTTTCAGATCGAGTACTTCAGCTTCCAGTAATATTTTCTCTAGTAGCAGATCTATGTTTTCACCTGTCTTCGAAGAGATGTCCTGGCTTTGATATTTGCCACCCCATTCTTCTACAAGCAGATTCATCTGCGCCAGTTCGTTTTTGATTCTCTCGGGGTCAGCACCCGGCTTATCTATCTTATTGATAGCAAACACGATCGGCACTGAAGCGGCCTGAGCGTGTGATATTGCTTCTTTAGTCTGAGGCATGATGCTATCATCTGCTGCAATGATAATGACAGCTACGTCAGTTATTTTCGCTCCCCTGGCTCTCATAGCTGTAAAAGCTTCGTGGCCCGGTGTATCGAGGAATACTATTTTCTTGTCATTAATCACTACTTCATAGGCACCGATGTGCTGAGTAATACCACCTGCTTCACCACTGACTACATTTGCCTTTCTGATGTGATCGAGCAGTGAGGTCTTACCATGATCCACGTGACCCATGACGGTGATGATAGGTGCACGCCAAGAGAGTAGCGATTCATCTTCTAATTCTTCCTGCATTTCCTCAGATTCCTGATCTTCTGCAGAAATAAATTCTACTTCAAATCCAAATCCTGAAGCAACCAGTTCGATGACTTCAGCATCCAGGCGTTGATTGATCGAAACCATCACACCCAGACCCATACAGGTAGTAATCACTTGAATAGGAGCCACATTCATGAGACTGGCTAATTCCGCTACTGAAATAAATTCGGTGACCTGCAGCTTATGTTTATCCATTTCCATTGAGAGCTGCTGTGCTTCAGTCTTTTCTCTGACCTTATCTCGGTTGTCACGTCTGACTTTCTGGCGTTTGCCTTTGGCACCCAGATTCAGACGTGCCATAGTGGACTTTATTTTTTCATCGATCTCTTTCTTAGTAACTTCCTTGACCTGATCTCCGGGCTTAGCGCCATCTCTTCTGAATTCACCCGGACGTCCTCCCCCCGGAGAGTTGACTTTTACGGGGAATTTAGTTCGTGCTCGCTTCTTGCGCTGATCAATAGAGGTTTTATTATCACCTGCGGTGGCAGGTTTACTAGCCGGAGTAGTTGGCTTTGGCTCTTCTTTTTTCTTGACGGGCCGATTCATTTTACTCGTATCGATCTTACCCATGATCTTTAGGCCTTTCAGGGTAGGAGCTTCAGCTCGATACATCTCCGCTTCTTCGGGTGCAGATTTTTGCTGCGTCCCTTCTGCAGGTGCATTATCCGTGACTGTCTCTGCTATGGGTTCTGTAACAATTTTTGTTACTGGTTTAGCTTCGGGTTCTTTCTCGGGAGCAGGTGGTTCGGGAGTTTCTTCTATTTTCTTGATAGCTTCCTTTTCCTTCTCTTTTTCTTTTTCTTTCTCTTTTTCCTTAGCCTTAGCTTTTGGCTTATTGAATTTATCCAGGTCGATTTTACCGACCACTTTTAGTTCATTAGGACTTTCTGTCTCGATCGGAATATCTACTGATGTGGTCTCGGCAGGAATAAAGTTGTGTTCTACGGAAGACTCTTTTTTATTGTGAGCGATTTCGGGGCGTACCGGCTCCGGTATGGGCTTAACCTTAACTTCGGGTTTTTCCTCTGGTTTGTTTACTACTGGTTTTGACCCAATAAGTATTTGCTCCGCCTTGTTTTTAATGACAATATCAGCTTGAAAATGCTCGACCAACGTGTCAAACATTTCATCTGTAATTTTTGCATTCGGTTTAAATTCAAGCTCATGCCCTTGCTTGACGAGGTACTCGTGGATTGTCTCCAGACCTACACCCAGCTCGCGGCCTACTTGAAAAAGTTGTTTTTTTGCCATTCAAATCTTTTATTCCCTGACATATAGCATTTATATTGTCCTGAAAATTCCCACAAATGTAATTTAATATTGATATAAAAATGAATCCACCGCTTGAAGAGTTGTCATAAGACCTCATTTCAATCCTCGAATTCTTTCTCTAAAATTCTTACTACTTCTTTTATAGTCTCTTCTTCCAAGTCAGTTCGTCTTACCAATTCATCTACACTCAGTTTAAGTACACTCTTAGCCGTGTCACAGCCGATGCCTTTTAGCTCATCGATGATCCAGCTATCGATCTCATCGCTAAATTCGTCTAGCTCGACATCTTCTACTTCATGTTCTTCATTGTCTCTATATACATCGATCTCATATCCTGTCAATTTAGTAGCCAGTTTGATATTTGAGCCATTTTTTCCAATGGCGAGTGATACTTGATCAGGTTTCAGATACACTGAAGCGCGCATCTTATCTGGGAAGAGTTGTATTTCAGTGACCTTAGCCGGCGTCAATGACCTTTGTATATACAGATTGATGTTGTTTGTGAAATTGACGATGTCTATATTTTCGTTTCTTAGTTCCCGCACTATTCCGTGAATACGGCTTCCCTTCATACCTACACAGGCACCTACAGGATCGATACGATCATCATATGATTCTACAGCTACTTTTGCACGCTCACCGGGGATACGAACTATTTTCTTTATGGTAATCAAGCCATCTTCGATCTCCGGTACTTCTTGTTCCATCAGTTTTTCGAGAAATTCAGGATCAGTGCGAGAGATGGTGATCAAGGGTAGATTGTTTCTCATCTCCACTCTTTTGATGATTCCTTTAGTGGACTCACCTTTTCTGAAGAAATCGCCGCGGATCATCTCCATCTTCGGTAATACCATTTCCTGACCTGTGGCATCATCGAGTACAAATACTTCTTTGCCCAGTACCTGATTGACTTCACAGATGACCAGATCACCTATACGATCTTCATATCGCTTGAATATTTCATCTTTTTCAAGTTCTAATATTCGAGATACTAAAGTTTGCCTTGCGGCCATAACAGCTCTTCGTCCAAACTCCTCTGTATCTATCTGCTCTACGCATTCCTCGGCTACTTCATAGTCAGAGTCAATAGCCAATGCTTCAGAGATCGAGATCTGCATTTGCTCGTCTGTCACTTCACCATCGGGAACGATCATCCGTCTGCGCCATAACTCGAGGTCACCACTGGTGGTATTGACGATCACGTCAAAGTTTTCATCAGTCGTATATTTCTTCTTGATCAGTGTACGAAACACATCTTCAAGGACACGAACCATGGTAGGCCGGTCAATATTTTTGCCATCCTTGAACTCTTTGAATGTTTCAGATAGATTCATTTTTATCTATTTTTGAGTCTTAAAATTTAATTGCGATTTTAACTTCCTTGATGTCTGTGTAGAGCAATGTTATTTCTCTGGTCACAAGCACCTTTTTATTGTCTATTTTTTCTTTGTGTTGTGTCTGAACTGTAAATCCCTGCTCATCTGCTGCCGTCATCTTACCTTCAATGTGTTCACCTTCCAGAGTTTCTACGATTATATCCCGACCTACATTCTTGATATATTGTCTGGATAACTTTAGTGGTCTGCTGAGACCGGGCGAAGATACCTCAAGCGAGTATTTACCTTCCGGGATCTCTTCGTCGAGAAAACTTTCCAGATATCGACTGACTGATTTACAGATGACGAGAGTAATACCCTCATCGCTGTCTATAAAAGCCTGAATGTTATATGGAGGCCTGACTTCGATATCTACTATAAAACAGGATTTATATTCAGGTGTACTGAAAAGTGCCGTTAATAATTGTATGATTCGATCTGTCATATACCCCAATAAAAAAGGGAACTATTTAGTTCCCAGTTATTTTTTTCTAAAAAACCTTCCGCAAAAGTAACACTAAGTTTTTAATTATACAAGTATCCGCATACCGGGCCTTTCATTGTCTCCTTGAAGAAAAGACTTTAGGGTATCAAATCTATCCGGTTCAATTCGCCTTTTTTGAAATACAGTTCGATTTTTTGCTTAGAATCATTTGAAATGATATCTATTTTATCCTGATCCACCACATCACGAATGCCAAATTTTGCCAGCACTTCCTTCATATTCATTCCCACAGACACGCCATTCTGCAGTATATAGGTTTCTTCTCTAAGCGTACCTGATACCAGCACAGGTTTATCTATACCTGTCTTCCGGAATTGAAGGTTTGTCATTTTAGATTTTAGATTGATAATCGAATCTTTGGCATCCCGCGCAGCGTCAGATACTGCAGTGGCGGTAGCTGAAAATGTAGCTGGAAATAATTCTTTTACCATATTTAGGTTGCCATAGTCTTCAGTTAGTGTTTTTTTCACCAAGCTGGATGAGATGATTACTTGTTTACCCTCTTTCTCCTGGAGCGCACCCATGTGTTCTGAAGCTACGTCAAGCACTGTGGTAGAGTCATTACTTTGATCCGGCAGGGTTGTCGATACAGATGATGTGTCGTCTTCTATCAGTTCAGACTCTGAACCACCCTGATCTGACCGACATGCGTTGAACAGCAACAAAAGAAGAATTAAAATCTGTGGACGCACTTGTTTTTAAAATTGATTGAATACCAAAGATACAGATATCTCTTCTTTTATATAATTTAATAGAGAGATAGGTCAAATAACCTTATCCTCTATTTGCATCCTGCTTTGCGAAGACTTTTTTGAGTAGCTCAGTGATCCGTTTGACCGGATTGCGTCGGATCTCTTTCTCCTCATTTGCAACCATTTTGAATAATCCATCGAGCGCCTGGTCAGTGACATACTGATCCAGGGCGGGATTCATTTTAGTCACGAAAGGCAAATTATTGTATTTATTGACTGCATCAGACCACAGACTTAGGGCATTGAACTTATTGAGTGAGTTCACTATTACCGGTTGGAATTCAGCGTATAAGTTATTGTAGGTGGCTTTTTTGAGAAATTGAGTGGCGGCATCATCCGGGCCCATCAGTACATTAAACACATCACCTATGGACATTTGCTTTATGGCGCTGACAAATATTGGTTTAGCCTTACTCGCAGCATCTTCAGCTCCACGGTTGATTTTCTCTACAATTATATTTTCCAGATCAGTGAATCCTGGGATTACGCTTAGCTTGTCAGTTATCTTACGAGCTTCTGCCGGCAATAATATCTTATATGGGCTCTTGAAATAGCCGTCAGCAGCTGATAGTTGGTCAGCTCCTTTGGAAATCCCCATATTCAGTGCCTGTTTTAACCCCTCGCTGACTTCTGCATTGGTAGGTTCACCGGCAGTGGTACTATTTACTATCTGGGTAAGCTCGGCACATCCCGAAAAGAATAATACCGAAAATAAGGGTAGAAAGAAATATTTTTTCATGTTAATGTTAGTTTTTAGAATATTGACTTAATGTATTTATACAAGAGATTGTTCATTTACCAAACGGTGTGTGAAGGGCTTTAATTTCCGGCTAACTCTTAATGTTTTCCTATCATTTAAGTTCATAACAAAGCGCTAAGGTTGGAGAGATAAGGTTTAGTCGGCTATTGGATATAGGGCACACAGTTTAATTTCCTTAGGTTTGAGGCGAAATTAATTTATTCAAATAACACATCATTTCATGCGTATTCGTTGGTCTCACATACTTCAGATAACCCGTGCTCTCGAAGCAATCATGCAGGAGGGTAGATATGCAGATGCCGTCGTAAAGGAACACATCAAGTCACCAAAGATGGGCAGCAAAGACCGCCGCCTGGTGGCCACCTCCATCTATGACATTGTCAAAAACTATAGATTTTATTCATGGTTGGCAGAGCAGAGTGGAGGCGATCCGAAGAGCCTAATGCACATCCAGTCAGTTTACTATTGTCAGTCTGGTATCGATGCAGGGCACATCGAAAATTGGTTTATTATCGATCCGGAAGAATTAAGTGAACTTCTCACTCAATCGGATATATCACCTCAGGTGCGCTATTCTATGCCGGATTGGATACATGAGAAGATGAAACACCTGGAGCAATGGTCGGAGGTCATGAAGACGCTGGCAGAACAAGCGCCTGTATTCATTCGGGTCAATCTACTCAGGGCAGAGGTTGAAGACGTTACCAAATACTTTACTAAGGTGGGTTATAAATATGAGGTGTGCAATGAGGCGGGTTGCATCAAACTGTTCGATAAATACAATCTCTTGCAGGACCCTATGTACCTGGACGGAAAGTTTGAAATCCAGGATGGTGGCTCACAGGAGATATCACTCTTTATGGCACCTACACCCGGAGCTATAGTATTTGATATGTGTGCAGGAGGTGGAGGTAAGACACTGCACCTGGCCGTATTGATGCAGAATAAAGGTCGCATCATAGCCTTTGATACGAGTCAGGATGCCATTCGCTCGTTGCTGGGCCGTAAGGAACGAGCGGGAGTCAAGATAGTCGATGCACATACTTACGAGCAGATCAACCTTGACCATTATGATTCACTGGCTGATCAGATACTTTGTGATGTGCCCTGTAGTGGATCGGGTGTGTTCAGGCGGGAAGTGGATAAGAAATGGAAATTAACTCAACTTGGGTTGGCTCAGTTAACTGAAGTTCAAAGAGAAATATTAGAAAATGCTGCACCCATTCTGAAGCCCGGAGGCGAGTTGGTATATGCCACTTGCAGTATCTTTCCAGATGAAAATGAAACCCAAATAAACCAATTTTTAGCTGCTCACCCTAAGTTTACACTTTTGGAAGCTAAGACAATTTGGCCTCAATCTGGCGGTACTGATGGTTTTTATATGGCTAAATTGAAAAAAACTACTGCATAATATTATATGGTGTGATCCGTCCTGGGCATTGGCCGAAAGAATTATATTTGTGCCAATTTTAATACACAGATGAAAATATCGCACGACTGGCTCCGGGATTATCTTCCCCATACATTTCCTATTACTACTATAGAGCGCTGGCTTACTGAGATTGGCCTCGAGGTAGAAGGAATTCACACCACCGAATCCATCAAGGGTGGCTTAAAAGGAGTAGTAACCGGGCAGGTTCTTACCTGCGTCAGACACCCCAATGCGGATCGACTCTCACTTACTACAGTAGATATAGGAGGGCAGGAACCCTCACAGATAGTCTGTGGAGCGAGCAATGTTGCCGTCGGCCAAAAAGTATTGGTGGCAACACCGGGCACAATGATTTATCCCGCTGAGGGAGATTCATTTGAGATAAAGACAGCGAAGGTACGGGGTGAGCTCTCAGCCGGTATGATTTGTGCTGAAGACGAATTGGGTCTCGGTGATAGCCATGATGGCATTTTGGTCCTGCCGAATGATACGCCCGTGGGCATATCCGCATCTGAATTGTACAAGATAGTACAAGATGAAATCATCGAAATAGGACTTACACCCAACCGTGCAGATGCAAATTCTCATTTTGGCACTGCGCGAGACTTATGGGCGGCACTTCACATCCATGAGGGACTCCAGATTCCGCTGAATCAGCCCTTAATACTGGACAAAAGTGCACTGCCTTCTGAGGGAGAAATGAATATTCATCTGCAGGCGACTGACAAATGTCAACGCTATATGGGCTTGGAGATCACAGGAGTTACAGTTGCCGAGTCACCGGAATGGTTGAAGAAAAGGCTTCAGAGTATCGGCCAGAAGCCGATTAATAATATTGTCGATGTGACTAATTTTGTGATGTTCGAGTTGGGTCAGCCACTGCACGCTTTTGATCGTGAGGCAATCCCTGGCAATGATATCTTGGTTTGCAACGCTCAGATAGATAAGGATTTTATAGGACTGGATGGTGTCTCGAGAAAATTAGTAGCAGATGATTTGGTCATTGCCACAGCGGGAGAAGAACCAATGTGTCTGGCTGGTGTATATGGAGCTGAAGGATATGGTGTAAAGTCAACTACCCAGGCCATATTTCTCGAATCAGCATGTTTCCAGTCTGCAAGTGTTCGCAGGACTTCACTACGTCACAATCTGCGGACAGAATCAGCAGCTCATTTCGAACGCGGTGTCGATCCTGGCATGTGTCCGGAGGTATTGCTGCGAGCAGCCCATTTAATACTAGAGGTCGCAGGAGGTCAGGTTTCATCTCGCTTGTACGATGTGTATCCACAACCGACCCCTGAGCGGCTCATATCGATCTCTCCGGAGAGAGTCAATAGATTGTTGGGGCAGGTGATCCCTTCCGACCAGATGCTGGAGATATTACAAGCGCTCAGTATGGGTGTGGTGCAGCTATCGCAGCAAGAGTGGCAGGTGACGGTGCCCGGTTATAAGATTGATGTCTTGCGAGAGGCAGATTTGGTAGAAGAAATAGTTAGGATATATGGCCTCAATAATATAGAGGCAAGTGAAAGCTTCCAGTATGCATTGAACCAGGCGAGAAAGTTGGATGACCATACTCTGCGAAATCAAGCTATGGATTTTCTAGTGGCTAATGGGTTTCACGAGATCATGGGCCTTTCTATCATTAATGCAGATGAATGGACTAAAATTTCAGGTTTTGACTCTAAAATTGGGGTTCGTATAAATAATACCTCAAATTTACAGTTGGATCTACTCCGGCCGGAGGCATTGTCAACTGCGCTCGAAGTCATCAGGTACAATGTGTCCCGGCAGCAGACATCACTGCGCATGTTTGAATTCGGACGTACTTATAAGTCGCATAGCGGTGAATATATCGAAACACCTTTTCTTTCCTTTTTTATAAGTGGTGATTATTGGAAAGAGAGTTGGCAAAATGGTGCTACCAGAAAATCAGATATTTACCTGCTGAAGAGTTTGTGTAATAATCTACTCCATCAGTTGGGAATTTTTGACCTCACTGAAATACTTGATGAGACTGAAGAAAACTATGTTAGTTGTGTTCATATTAGCGCCGGTGGAAAGAATGTAGCTATCATCGGAGAGATAAAGACTGGACTACTCTCCCGCGCCGATATAAAACATCCTGTCTATTTTGCTCAGTTAAGATGGGAGACGGTGTTGGCTCTGTTAGAAGCTCAAGAGATCAAGCAGTTTGAAGAATTTTCTCGCTTCCCTATGGTTAGACGGGATTTGGCGCTGATGATGGATGAAGGTATCAGCTATACTGAGGTGGCTTCGCTAATCAGAAGTGAGTTGGGCTCCTCACTGAGTGAACTTAACTTGTTCGATGAGTTTCGAAATGAAGAGTTGCTGAGTAAAAGGAAAAAAAGCTACGCAATCAGTATGATGATGGTAAATAGAGATAAAACTTGGGCTGAAAAAGACCTCGATGTGCTCATCAGCAAGGTTATCAACAAATTAAAGGTAAAATACGGAATAGAAATTAGAAAATAAAACTGTATTTTCGCCATTTAGAAACGAAATATAACCAGATTAAATCCTTTAAGACAATTCTATGACCAGAACTTTGAGTGAAAGACTAGCCACTATTGATCAAAAGATCAGGAAGATGGCTCAGAAGTTCGAGATCATACGAAAGGAAAATATGTTGCTAATAGAGGAGAACATAGCACTCAAACAGCAACTAAACAATATAAAGAAGAATAAAAATTTAAATGTAGATATAGGCTTGCCTGTCACAGCCGAGAGCGCCACAGAGGAGGTGACTAAAAGCAGTGTGAATCAAGCCGGAATTAGGAAAGAATTAGATAATTATATCAAAGAAGTGCAGGAATGCATTGATCAATTGCAAACTTTATAGTCATGGCAGCGAAAGAACTCAAACAAATTTCGGTGTTCATTGCAGGTAGAAGTTATCCGTTGAAAGTTCAGGATAACGAAGAACAAGTGATCATAGACATCGCAGAGAAAGTAAATAAGCGGATCCGCGAATATCAGGAAACATATACCAACCGTGAAAAACAAGATTGGGTATCGATGGCTTTATTGTCTTATGCAATAGAGAAGCATCAACTCGAAAACATGTTTACTGATACAAAATTGGATCAAAAACTTGAATCTTTGGAGGTATTTCTCGATGAGCAATTAAAAGTCTGACCTTACCTGGCATTTTTCGGGCCAGAGCTATATCCACACAGTTATTTTATTATATAATCAGCGACGAAGGTCGCTTAAAAACGTTTTATGGATAGCCAGATAATAGTAGGCGTAATAGCCGGATTTATTGTGGGAGGTTTGATTGCGTTTTTTCTCGTAAATATGCTGGTGAAGAAAAAATCACAGTCTCATATCGAGGAAATGAATGCCAAGGCAGATCTCCAAATACAGGAAGCAAGATTGTCCGCCAAGCGACTGATAGATGATGCAGAGGTGAAAGCCGAGAAAATCATAAGTAAAGGCGAGCGAGATAATGAGAAAAGGAAACAACAGAAAATTCAGGAGACCCAGGAAAATTACAATCGACTTAAAAGTAAATTTGACGGAGAGCGTGATCGGGAAATGAACCGACTAAAGGAGCTTGAAATTGGAATTATTAAGCAGCAGAATGAATTAAAGCAAGCTTCTGACAGCTTTAGCCAGCAAAAGGAGAGTATTGAAGCTCGTGAAGTAGAAATCAAATCCATCCGTGATAACCTCGATACTCAGCTGAAGATAGTTGCAAAGAAGCGGGAAGAACTCGACTCTGCAAATGAACAGCGTATCAAAGAATTGGAAAATTTATCTAAGTTATCACAACAGGAAGCTAAAGACCATCTGATTCAGGCAATGACGGCCAAGGCGGAAAATGACGCCATGGCGATGATCAAGGATGTGATGGAACAGGCTAAAAATACAGCTAACAAGGAAGCAAGGAAGATTATCATTCAGAGTATCCAGCGCATGGGAGCTGAGGTAACCATCGAGAATACAGTAACTGTCTTCAATATCGAGTCAGATGATATCAAAGGTCAGATTATCGGACGTGAAGGAAGAAATATCCGAGCTATTGAAGCTGCTACTGGCGCTGAAATAGTGGTAGATGATACGCCGGAAGCCATCGTGATTTCCAGTTTTGACCCTATCCGAAGAGAGATCGCCCGGTTGTCACTGAAGAAACTAGTCGCTGACGGACGAATCCACCCGGCCAGGATAGAAGAAGTCGTAGCTAAAACAAAAAAACAACTGGACGAGCAGATCGTGGAGATAGGCGAGCGAACAGTAATTGATCTCGACATACATGGGTTAGATGCATATTTGATTAAGATGGTAGGCCGGATGCGTTTCCGCTCTTCTTATGGTCAGAATCTACTCAAGCACTCTATCGAGACGGCCAATCTATGTGCCATCTTAGCGTCTGAGCTGGGACTCAATCCCAAGCAAGTGAAAATGGCCAAGCGTGCCGGCTTACTCCATGATATAGGTAAGGTACCTGAAGAGGAAAGTGAACTGTCACATGCCATATTGGGTATGAAATTGGCTGAAAAGCATGGTGAGATTCGCGACGTGGTCAATGCCATAGGAGCGCACCATGATGAAGTCGAAATGGACAATATCATCTCACCGATAGTACAGGCTTGCGACGCCATTTCAGGTGCCCGCCCGGGAGCACGTCGGGAAATACTGGAGAGTTATATGAAGCGTATCTCAGAGCTGGAAGAGCTGGCTATGACATATGAAGGTGTACAGAAGGCATATGCAATGCAAGCCGGACGTGAACTGAGGGTGATCGTAGAGAGTGAGAAGGTGTCTGATACTTATGTAGATGACCTTTCATTTATGATCTCACAGAAGATTCAGAATGAAATGCAATATCCCGGCCAGATCAAGGTGACTGTGATACGTGAGAAGAGAGCGACCAGTTTTGCACGTTAAGAGGAAAATGAGTCAGAAGTACAAAATTTGGTTCACTGGAACTAAATCGGCCAGACTTCGGTTTATTGCTTTACCTCCGACTAGATTTCATATTGTATTTGGAGCTCGGATTTTCTTTTTTCAAGAAAATTTTACAGCACAGACATAGACTGGCATTAGAGAAAACGACATTGCTAAATTTATTTTCGATTATTAGAAAATAATATTTGGTGAATTGATTTGCAAAGTAGTATCTTTGCATCCGCTTTCGAAGGGAATAGAGATTTCTGGAAGGGAGCATAGCA
>DAOLZQ010000053.1:0-21690 GCA_035426385.1 Saprospiraceae bacterium | reverse complement strand
ATTTTATTTATTTATTTAGAATAATTTAATATAGTATCTCTACCCACTATAACAACCGCACAACCCACTTGTTGCACATTAACAGTTTGTACTAAATTACACCCACGTCAATTTCGAAAGGTTTAACTTAAAAAGCCAAAATAATTAACCAAATTGATTAGATGAGCAAAGTGGATTAACTTACCTTCCTCCCGGAGGACAGTGAAGTTTTAAGTAATTTGTATAAAGAGTTGCCAAATGCTCCCTGGTTCCTGCACCCTCATAAATCCCATGAGTTCTGTTGGGATAGGGCATAAATTGAAACTGCTTGTTGTACTTTATCAATTCATTTATTAGCATCTCGGCGTTTTGGTAATGGACATTATCATCGCCGGTACCATGTATATACAGTAAATTACCTTCCAGATTCTTTGCGTAAGTAATAGGAGAGCCTGCAATAAAATCTTCCCTGTTTTCCTGAGGTAAGCCCATGTAACGCTCTTGATAAATATTATCATACGTTAATTGATTTGCAACAGCAGCTATTGAGATTCCGGTCTTATAAATCTCAGGATGCTGAAACATCAGATTTAAAGTGGCGGATCCTCCTCCACTCCAGCCCCAGACGGCGATTCTTTCGGGATCTACAAAGTCCCATTTCAGAATCTCTCTTGCAGCCATCGCCTGATCGTTAATATTAATCACCCCAATTTTTCTATAGATAGACTTTCTCCATTCTCTTCCTTTAGGTGCAGGAGTGCCTCTATTATCCAAAGAGATGTAGATATACCCATCTTCAACCATATCGCCTATATATAATCCATTCTGATCTACACCGTAGGTGTCGTTCACCGTCGTGCCGGCAGGTTCAGAATACACATAAAACACAACTGGATATTTCTTCGTCGAATCAAAATTTGATGGTTTTGCTATCCATCCGTCCATTTTAACATTATCTGAAGTCGTAACAGTAAAGAACTCAGTTGTTGGCTTTTTTTGTAATTTTTTCAGGTTATTAACTATGCTTTCTTCTTCACTCAATGCTTTTTGGTCGGATACTTTGATAAACTCGGTTGTGTTCGGGGTATAGTGATTAGAAAAAGTATGTAGTGCGTATTTTCCGGTAGAAGAAAATGAATAGTCGTGGCTCCCCTTTAGGCTTTCCGGACTTAATAATTCGGCTTTCCCTTTTCCATTCAATTTAGTCTTATAGAGATACTTTTGAGTAGCATTATTCGGTGACGCCAGGTAGTACACATATCCTTCGTCTTGATTGATGTATTTTAAATCGATAATGTCATATTCACCTTTTGTGATAACTACTTCCGGCTTCCCTGATAGAGAAACTTGGTATAAATGTCTCCACCCATCTTTCTCTGAGGTCCAAAGGATACTATTTGTTTCTCTTAAAAAGCTAAAATTATTGGTGTAATCAATTTCATAGGTATTCCCGGGTTGAAATAAATCCACCCATGCCTCGTCTGACTCCTCCTGGATCACATCTGAATTTCCAGTTAATGCATCTGCGATGTATAATTTGCTCTTGTTTTGCTTTCGGTTCAATTGTTGAATTAATAGCTTATTAGTGCCAGGGATAAATTCCATTCTTACCAAGTAATTCTGAGAGACGTCTCCCGGAATATTCATCCAGGTTGTTCGGGTATCTGAAAGTGACACAACTCCTATCTTGCATGCAGATGGGCTCTCTCCCACTTTGGGATACTCTAATGGCACTAACTGGGAATATATAGAATCGGTGTTGTTGATCATATAGAATTTCTTGATTGCGCCAGCATTAATCTGCCAATAAGCAATAGATTTACTGTCCGGGCTCCAGCGAAATCCATCCCTACAGGCGAACTCTTCCTCATAGGCCCAGTCAAATGTCCCATTTATTAAGGCTACTGTGCCATTGGTAGTTAAGGGTCGGATCCTTCCAGTTGCATAGTCTTCACTATATAGATTGCTTTCGGAAACATAAGCTATAGTAGTGCCATCTGGAGAGAACTTGGCAAACATCAGTGAGGAAGGATCGAGGCCTTTTCCTATTTGGGTGAGCGTCTTAGTTTTTAGGTCAAAGACCCAATAGTCTCCTTTTGTATTTAGCCTCCACACTTTCTTTGTGTTGGTAAATAATAGTACTTTCTGTTGATCTAAGGAGAATGAAATGTGTTCGACTTCAATAGATTCTGATTTGCCTACCGGTGTCAGTTGCTCTTTAGAAATTACAGTTTCGGCTATTTTGTTGGGTAGTGTATAAGTAACCAATTGGCCCTTTTCCATTTTGAAATATGAATCACCAAGATTGGTCCAGTTTACTTGTGCTTCTCCTTTTAAAATAAGAAAAATGAAACCAATCATAATTAGAGTTCTGGTAATACGTAGATTAAATATAAAGGACTTAGATATTTTATTCATCGTTAGATATTTGTGGTTTATTAATATTTTTAATAGGGTATTAAAGGGAAGAATATTTATTTAAATGCTTTGAATCTAAAGAAGACCTGAATTCGTGCGTCAGTACCTTTTTTATCAAAAGTAGGCTTTCCTGAGGATATTTTGGCCAAGTTTCTCTTGTTGTATTCACTTGCAATTATTCCTTAAGATTGTTGAGATAATAATTCTCTTCTCTTATTTAGAGATATTTTCATCTTGTGATTTTTTTTCCTGTTTTCGAAAGTAGCCACGAAATAGAAAACTATGTTTTAGTGCATCCATGCTTTGATTGAACGCATCTGTCCCCTTCTGAATATTATCTAGACTTTTGTTTAATTGAGCAGTCAATTCGGCGTCTTTAAGCAATGCATTTACGGGCCCCTTACCGCTATTTATATCTCTCTGAACTCCTGCCACCGTCGAGCTAGCCTGATGCAGCAAGTTGTCCGCAGAGTCTCCGACTTTTTTTATTTTAAGTATAGCCTCATTCAGGTTATACACCAGCATGGTGTCGGTAAGTATTACACCGGCAGAACCCTTTCCATTTTTGACATCACGTACGATGGAGTTTAGATCACTTACCATATTATCTGCCTTAAGAGTGGCCAATCGGATATTTGCAACTGCTGACTTCAAGTCGTTCGGCAATTTTTCGTCACTTAGGAGACCCCACAAAGCCGAACTACTATTGATTCGCTTCATTGTAGTCTTCATCTCTTGAGCAATAATATTAATATCAATATTCGTCTTGTCTAGTGTTTCTAGCATTTCGTCTGTAGCTACATTTTCCTTTGAAGTCAAGATATCACCGTCCTTTACTATTTCAGATGCGCCACTTACAGGGACTATATTGACCACTTTATTGCCTACTAAACCATCTGTGCCGATAGATGCAAGTGCATTCCTTTGGATAATTGATTTCATATTTTCATTAATTATCATTGCCACTTCCATAGTGGTATCATTCAGGACATTTATTATTTTTATTGTTCCTACATCAATTCCTGCATAGCGTACATTGTTACCCGGCTTTAGTCCATGCACGTTCCCAAAGCGCGCTTTTAAAATAAAATTAGAACCGAACAGATTTCGATTCTTACCTATCATATATAGCATTACGATTAGTAAGACCAACCCTACCAATACGAAGGCGCCCAGTTTTACATTATTCATTGCTTTCTTTGCCATTTATATTCAGTTTTTTAACATTATAAAAAGAATTGATGTACCCTGGGATCTGCATCTTGTTTTAGTTGTTCGTATGTCCCGATGGTGTGACATTTTCCGTCCATTAATACGGCTATGCGATCACTTGCCAGGCGTACACAATTCATATCGTGTGAGATAATGATAGCCGACGTGTTATACTTTTTCTGGATATTTAGCATCAGTCCGATTATCTCATTGCCGGTGATGGGATCTAAGCCTGTAGTGGGCTCGTCATAAAGAATGATCTCGGGTTTTAGTATTAGCGTACGCGCTAGAGCAACCCTCTTTCGCATACCTCCGGACAATTCTGCCGGTACCATATCCACTGTATGTGCCAGTTGAACATCTTCAAGTGCCTCCATAACGATCTTATTGGCTTCTGCTTGAGGCAGGTTTGTCCGATGTCGGCGTAGAGGAAATTCAAGATTCTCCCTTACGGTCATTGAGTCATATAGCGCGTTGCTCTGAAAGAGGAAGCCTATCTTAGCCATTATATTATCCAACTCTGCGTCATTCAGGTCAGGAATATTTTGGTCGAACATCGTGATAGTACCTTTATCCGGTTTTAGCAATCCTATAATGCATTTGATCAATACCGATTTTCCGGAGCCCGATTTACCCAGTACCACTAGATTTTCACCTTTATATAAGTCCAGATTAAAATCAATGATCACATGATTATTTCCAAAAGACTTGTACAGATGGCGAATGGCTATTACAGGTTCTGCAAGGATATCTTTAGCTTCTTTTATTATTGTCTCTTTTTCCGGTCTCATATCAATGTATTGAAGAGCGTATTGATTTCTTTAAAATCAGTATTTGTTCAATTAAAACCAAGTAAATCTGTTATCTGAACTGCTAATAGATCCAGAATAAATACCATAATAGATGAAACAACCACGGCGGAGTTGGCACTCTGACCCACACCCTCTGTGCCTTTCATCGAGTTATATCCTTTGTAACATCCTACGGTACCAATGGCAAATCCAAAGAAAAACGTTTTAATGAATGCCGGCAGCACATCATTAAATGTAAGGCTGGTGAAAATCTGTGCCCAGAATAAATTAAAACTGGTATTTCCTTTAATATTTATACCGACATAGGCACCATATAGTGAAATGGCAACGCTTAGTACTGCAAGTACCGGAAGCATAAATGTAGTTGCCAATACTCTGGTAACTACCAGGTACTTAAACGGATTAGTTCCACTCACCTTCATTGCATCTATCTGCTCTGTTACCTTCATAGAGCCTAACTCTGCACCGATACTGGAGCCAATTTTCCCGGCAAAGATCAATGCCGTAATTACAGGGCCAATCTCTCTGACTATGGCTATTCCAATGATCATCGGCAATCGAGACTCTACACCATAACTAACCATAGAGGGACGTAGCTGCATGGTAATCACCAACCCCATTATAAAGCCGGTCAGCGCCACCAGTGGCAGGGACTTGTACCCTATGACATAGCACTGTTTAAAGAACTCGGCTATCTCGTATCGGGGCTTAAAACATTGAGTAAAAAAGCGGGCCGCAAAGCGGGATAGCTGACCAACATCATTGAGAATTGTTTTTAAAAATGTGTCTGCCATAACCAGAATAAATTTTTTCTCTTATTTAAGAAATATGAATGTCGTTCATGAAATTTTAATTTTGGCTAGGCATAGATAATTATTTCCGATATCATAACTTTAATCACTCCACTGAAGTCATCTCCTAAAGTATAGCAAAATAGAACTTTGAGTACGAGTTACTACTTTCCAAAGAAACAGAAATTATTAAATTATTATAATATCTAAATGACACAATGTCAATTATATATCAAAAATTTGATAAAATAGAATTCTTTAAAAGTAGTGATATTTTTTGTCTTTTCGGTTATTTTCTACTAAGTTCTTGATAGAAATGTAATCTATTCAATGACAAAGGCCCGGTTCACCGCCACTTGGGGATAATCCGGAGTGGGTTATAGCGCTTTAATATGCAATTTATCTAAGGCAATAATTTCATACACCTTTGTGAGTAAGTGTGACCTACCAGTTTGTTTGTGTTAATATTTAATGGTGACGGAGATACAGTAATTTATGGTTCAATTACCTGCTCCAGTGCACCAGGTAAATAAATCAAATCATAAGGATCACTATAAACTAAGTACATCATCTGCCAATCGGGGTTAAATTTTTCCTTATATTCTCTCAAGCTTTTGTAATTACCAAATTTCTTTATCTTTTCATAGGCCATTTTTATGACCCTTTCTTGTAAATTTTCAGGTTTTTCAATACCCGACAATGGGACCATACCCAGATTACAAGACTTAAAACCCCTTTCCTTTAGATGATCAAACATTCTTGCAAAAAGAAAATCCATAGAACCACTTGGAGCATCTGCTGTCTTTCTCATTAGGTCAAAATTACCTTCACCTGTTGTATTATTAGAAATTAGATTGACAAATCCCATTACTTTACCCTCGGGGTTTTCGATGCTAAGGATAATCTGGTCTTTCAATTCCTTTTCATTAAACCTACCTTGTGAAAATACAATTTCAGAGTAATCTGTGTTTTTCAACCACTCTTCACTTGTGGCTTTTAACTGTTGTAAGAAATCATCTTTTTGTGGTGGTTCATTCACCTGGAAAGTATAACCCAACTTTGTAATTTTATTAATAGCATTGCGCAAGCCCTTTTTATCACCTCCCTCCAAGCTCCAGGTTTCTAAATTGAGAACAGCTTCATCACCAATCGGAAACAACTTTTTACCTAACTTTTCATAAAGAGGTTTATATAATTCAGGGACTCTGTAGTACGCCGATCTGAAGCCATTTCGGCGACAAAAAGAATCAAAACAGTGAATTATATTTACAAGTGCTTTGTTATCCCGGCAGACAGGATTCTCGAGAACGAGTGCATAGTTCCGAGAAACCTTAAAAGAGACGAAGCCTTCACCGTCATCACTAAACCAAAAACTTTTATCATAGTAGGTTTTAAAATAATCCAAGCTAGAGTTTCCATATTTTCCAATCAGCACTTGTGCTTTTTGCGTACTTTCGTCTCCCGTCACTGAAGGCCTTAGTATCAAAGGGCGCAACATGAAATAAACAATGTAAGCCAATGTTCCACCACCCAAAATATTTAGGCCATAAAGGAATCCTTTTGCAAAATGAGTAGCCGGTGTAAGGTCTACATTTAATAAAAAGAAGGATGATATTGCTTCCTGGAAACTTTCCCACAATGAAAATTCTGAATTAAAATGCCGGTAGTTAAGGTTATAAAATCCTATAGTCCCAAAAATTATAATGCCTAAGACTGCCCCAAGCCCTGGTAAAAGACTCCGCTTTGCTAATCTTAAATCGGTACGAATAAAGTATTGTTTTCTTTGGTAAGCCAGACTGAGGAAAGTAACGAAAGAAAATATGGCTTCTTCCCAGTCAATCCCTTTTGTAAGGTGCGCTATTAAGGAAAGCCCACTCAATAAAAGCGCAGCAATCCATGCACTATGCAATCCTCTCATTAAGAAGACAGAGATTGCCAACATGACAATACCTGCTAAAATAACCAACCAAGTGGATGCATGAATAGCGTCCATTGGTATTATTTCTTGTAGTGCTTGCAATCGATGTGGTAATGCCGGTGTAATACCGGAAAGGATATTGATGAGGCCTAATAAAAATAGCAAGACGGCAGGAAAGACTCTCACCACTATATTATTCTTATTGCTCAGTAATGCTAGCAAGCCCAATATCAATACACCCCAAAATTCGAAAAATCGAAAAAGAAAGGCTACGGATACTGCCAGAACGGTGGATAATCCAAATAACACCAAAGAGTAGGTCAGCGCAATTTCTACAGCGCCAATGCCTCTTAAAAATGGAGAACTCATCAGCAATAGTAAGACGATAGTATACCCTATGACTGCCATTTCCAAAGTGGGTGTACCCCCCCAGGGCCCTAATGGATATATACAAATGGGCTATGCCGATTATCTCTATTAGCAGAGATAGGACCAGCACTAGACCAATTTTCTTCTGATCCAAAGATTTGCCAGAAAGAGTATTTAAGGTCTGGCTAAATGCCGGGAATTTATTCTCTAAAAAGTGATATACGCTGCCTTTTTTAACTAAACTAACTACGACATAAACTATTAAGGCTAAAAGTACAGACGTTAATAATATACCCCAAACCATGTCTCGTGAGAGACTTCCTTTCATTAATAGCCAAAATAAAGAGGGAATCCCAATAATTACGGCGGATAATATCGAACAAAATGAAAAAATGGAAGAAGCAAAATAAATGTTTGTTTTAGTAATTCCTTCTTTACGTTCAATTGATTTGTTAAAAAAGAGCATATTAGTTAATACACCGGCAGGGAGAAATACACTGATTAAATTGCGCTTTAAGAAAAGCCCGATTCCAGTACTCAATTTAATGCGTTCATGAATGGCCCTAAAACTTTGCTGGTACATCATGCCCTGGACTATAATGAAAGCGGCTAATAAGATCAATCCCCATACGATCCAGAAAGGTTCAGCTGACAGCAAAGAATTTTTTACTTTGCTCATCTCTAACTGCTCATTTTTAATAAAATAGGCACCAAACAGAACAAATAATAGTCCCAGGATTATCTGTAAGATTATTTTATAGTATTTTAAAGCAGCTAAAAACTTTTTTCTGATATGTAGGGCTTTCATTTTTATTTTTATTCACATAGTGACGGAGAAAGATTATGTTTTAATCACGCTCTTCGTTTTATTTTTTGAAATATTGATAGAAGTACGATTATGATTAAACTAATTACCGATCCTCCCAAAACAATATTGCCAAAATATTCCTTCACAAAAGACAGATGTCCGAGCTCATAACCCATGAATGTGATTAATATCACCCATATGCTTACGCTCACAATATTATATTTCCAAAATTCACGTTTATCCATATTCGCAATACCAGCAATTAATGGCACAAGTGATCTTAGTACCGGCATGAACCGGGAAAACAAAAATGCCAGGCCTCCATATTTTTTATAAAATGAATTCGCCTGATCTACGTGTTTTTGATTTAGACGCGATATTTTACTTAATAGCCAACCGCCAGTCTTTTTACCTAATAAGAAGGCTGTTCCTGTGCCTAAGACTCCGGCAACTATAAAAGCCGGAATTACTATCCATAAATTAAAGAAACCTCCTGTGGCTAAGACACCAACACTAAATAGCAATCCATCGCCGGGTAAGAAGGGGGCAAGTGGGAAAAAAGCAGATTCAGTATATACAAATCCAAAAATTAATAGATAGGTGATTAGAGGGTGCAAGGTAATTATCTGTTGCAACCATTCGTCGAGATGAAAGAAAGAGTCTAAAAATACGATCATTCTAAATTAATTTGCCGGATCATTTTCCAGCTTATGACTCCAAGCATAATATAATAATTGAATAAATACATTCTTTGCCAAACTCCTTTGTAGCTTGATATAAAATTATCAGGTTGAAAATATTTTGCAAGCAAAAAAAGAGAAATCATTAATAACCCAAATGCAACCATAGACCACAAATAAATGTGGAGCTTTTTATGCTGAGCTTTGGGAAAAATCAACATAAGTACAAAAGGAAATAAGATGAGTGCTGCATCTCCTATACCTCCAAAAATATTATGCAACCTACCGGTCAGTGTAATTATAGTACCAGGTGGATCTATCGGGAATATTCCTGAGCCCAATCCTTCGCCCAATCCATAGATTACTAACATCCAGGCAGCTAATATCGTCCATTTATTTGATTTATATAGTTGATAAAAGGAGAAAGAAAATAACGTAATCAGTATAGTAAGGCACACGCCCCATAATAAAACCCATTTTTCTAAGGGACTTCCGCTCTGGCCGATGAAGGACATTGACTGTGCTTTCCATTTATAGCCGGGGAATTTAAGACCGAACCATATATCAGTAACTATCTCGAGAGTAAAAAATAGCCAAAAGGATATTATACCAACCCTGAGCATTTTTTGTCTCATCATCATTCTTACTAACTATGAATCAATTCTTATAAACGACCTATGTTGTTTGTACATTGTATTTTGCCTGTATGTAAATAATCTTCGCTACAGTCATGTAGCCGAAGCTATATGGGAAAACAGCTTGCGGCTTTAGGTATGTTCGATACATATATGTCCTACTAGCCAGAACTGATATTATCAAATATAACAGAATTACATTAAGTATGCTAGGATAGTCTTATGATTTTCCGCTCTTACAACACTATATCTTCTCTTTAGTAGCGAGCAATGCCTCTGAGCTCGCTATTCGCACATTGAAGATGTTTTGACACCTTCAGCCCTTGAGGCCATAGTCGCTCATCCTAAAAAAATGTAGGGGCGTAGCCTTGTTAACTTCGGAGCATTTGTAATATCGGAACACGATTAGGAGGCATAGCTCTCGCATCATTTTTCACCCATTGGTCTTAATTTCCAACACATGTCACCAAAGATATAGGTGGTAAGTTTTTGATTAAAGATTAACATAACTTAAGGCAGTGTGACAAAAAAAATGGCAATAGCTTTTAGACCATTAGAAATGCCTCGCAGCTTTTTCTTTTAGAATATTAATTGTAATAAATTCCTAATGAAATAGACGTGATCATTTATTGGCCACTCTTCCAAAGGGAAGAGTAATCCCAAGTAGTGGTATAGCAATAAACTGGCCTATTTCTGACGATAGAGGTAGATACAAACCGAAATCAATTCCCACTTTTTTAATCATATACCTTCCGCCGGCAGAAAATAAAACCAAATTGGAGTTGTCGCCTAAGGGGATAAAGTAGTTTTCAGTTAAGAAGTAGCCATTTGCAGATACCCTTATCATCCCACTTAGATTTATTAAAGGTCTTTGCGCCAAACCCTCTGGGGTGTACCCCCAACCTACACCTATATTCAGGTTTTTGTCTCTGTTTCCAAGGGTAATGGTGCCAAATCCAAGACCAAAGGCATTGTTTTCTTCGCCAATTACTGCTCCTGCAAACACTCCTAATCCCATATTTATTTTATCTTTTATAATCGGAATTGAAAACTTTGGAATGATCCAGACGGGAGTGACATCAACCCCAAATAGAAAAAGTGGAATAGTTCCTATGCTGGCTGAAATATTATCTGTAATACCAACGCTAACTTGGTTGTATAGCACCCAAATATTTTGATAATATGCTTCGCCTTTCTTAAGTCCATATCCGTTTGGTGTCCACAGGTAGCGTGTTGACTGGGGGTTGTCGTCCCAGAGCTTACCTTTAACCATTTTAGTGCTGTCGATTTTTGTTCTGCTGGTTATTGCAGCCTTTTTAATCGGAATTTGTCCCAACTCTTCCGTTTCAATCACGACTGTAGTCGAGTCTTCGCTAACAATGCGTCCCACATATATATTGCCGTCCTTTGTTTCGACCTTTACCGACGCTCCCTCATTTTGTGCTATGGCAATATTCGAAATAAAAAATGAAATTAGAATTATGGCAATTAGGCTTTTAAAATCTCTCATAGTGTTATTAAATTATTGGTTTAATAGTTGTATTTGTAGTTTGAATCTGAGAGAAGTAAACTGAGTGAGAGGTGAAAATTATAAAAGGGCGATTGAGGGCTAAATAAAAAATCCAGCGCATAAGTGCTTTATTATAAATTGATCATAAGAAGGACAATTACGCGCCGAATTATAAATTAATTACTAGCTTTTATATAAAGATATTAATCCGAACTAGTCTTTCTTGCCAACTAGAATTATACCCCCTATAAATGAGGCCAAAGCCAAACCAAGGAACACGTAACCTTCTGTCTTTTTACCTTCATCTGATGCAGATAATTCTATACCTACTACTTTTACAGAGCCTCCGCTATTACTGATTTTACCTACTCCAAAATAGCCAAGTACAATACCCAGAACAATCAATAAAATTCCTACTGTTTTTTTCATTTGTTTTGTTTTTTGATTTACGATTTTATAATTTGTTTTTAACTAAAAAAAATAGCATAAACATATACATATTAAAACTTACAACATTTTATAGCCAAGTAAACTCCAAAAGCAATGACATGGTTTATAATTTATCTTAATTAGTCCCCGATTTGCGCGGAAATAAAAGGTATTAATTACATCATTATATCTGTGAGATTAATTCCTAATGCCATCGCAACACCTGCTCCATAGTCTGGGTCTGCTTTATAGCAATTGCCTATATGTCTTTCCTGTATAAATCTTTCTGCACCCCCGACTTGATTGGCAGTATTTGTGAACAACACTTGTTTTTGTTCAGGTGTCATCAGTCTAAAGAGATCTCCCGGCTGTGTGTAATAGTCATCATCTTCACGATGGTCATAGTGGAAAGCATCACCCTCCAAGGCTAAGCCAGGCTCAACAAATTCCTTTTGCTCCTGCCACTGGCCGTAGCTATTGGGTTCGTAGTGGATAGTTGCTCCCTGATTGCCATCTACCCGCATAGCTCCGTCACGATGAAAATTATGAAAAGGACATTGTGGCTTATTTACAGGAATCTGATAATGGTTCACACCCAGTCTGTAGCGTTGTGCGTCTCCGTAGGAGAATAACCTACCCTGAAGCATTCTATCCGGTGAGAAACCGATACCCGGTACGACATTTGCCGGATTGAAGGCAGCTTGCTCTACATCTGCAAAATAATTCTCAGGATTCCTATTCAGTTCCATCATACCTACATCTATCAGTGGGTAATCGCCGTGTGGCCAGACTTTGGTCAGGTCAAAGGCATCAAACCTGTAGGTCTTTGCATCTTGTTCGGGCATGATCTGAACTTGTAGCTTCCAACGAGGAAAATCACCTTTTTCAATGGAATCAAATAGATCCCGCTGATGGCTTTCTCTGTCTTGGCCGATGATTTCTGTTGACTCTGCATCGGTCAGGTTTTCAATTCCCTGCTGGGTCCTCCAGTGAAATTTCACCCAAAAGCGCTCGTTTTGTGCATTAAGAAAGCTAAAAGTATGGCTGCCGAATCCATGCATATGTCTGTAGGTCTTTGGAATACCCCGGTCACTCATCACAATGGTGACTTGATGCAGCGCTTCAGGTAGCAGTGTCCAAAAATCCCAATTGTTGTTTGCACTGCGTAGGTTTGTTTTTGGGTCGCGTTTTACTGCCTTGTTAAGGTCTGGAAATTTATAAGGATCCTTCATAAAGAACACCGGCGTGTTGTTTCCAACTAAATCCCAGTTGCCTTCCTCGGTATACATCTTGACGGCAAAGCCGCGGATATCTCTTTCTGCATCTGCCGCACCTCGCTCACCGGCTACAGTAGAAAAGCGAGCAAATAAATCTGTCTTTTTACCGATTTCGGAAAACACCTTCGCTCTGGTGTATTTTGAGATGTCATGTGTCACCGTAAATGTGCCGAAAGCGCCTGAGCCCTTGGCATGCATCCTTCGCTCCGGAATGACCTCGCGGTCAAAATGAGCGAGTTTCTCGAGGAACCAAAAATCTTCAAGTAGCATTGGGCCTCTACGTCCGGCTGTTTTAACATTTTGATTTTCGGCGATAGGTCTGCCTGAGACCGAGGTGAGTTTTTTCTTTTCTTCTTCGTCTTTCATTTTATATGTCTTTAAGTAATTGGTTTTATGAGGATTAAGCTCGTTATATAACGGGGCTCTTCAGCAGATGCCTCTTTAAAAGTTATCCTGTAAGCGCCTCTTGCAAATATAGCAATTTACTCTTGGTTTTCAATGTGGGTTAGACGGTGTATCGTCGGCTGAGGTGAGGAAGGTGCTTTGAAGGAAAATAATGTAAGAGGGATAGTGGAGAATTTCCTGAATTATATAACCCCAGTCAGGCTTGTTGTTACAATTTCATTGCAATCCACCGGCTCTCCGCCGGCGCTATTCGTATTCCATCCTTTTAGTCCTGAGAGTGGGCGATTCGGGATCAGGCTCCTCAGAGTTGCATATGCACTAATTTAACCTTTATAATGAGAAATAAGCCTACGGGTTCAGGTGAACATAATTGGCTTGTCGGCTTTTTAACTGCCGGGGATTGGCAAGGCAAAAGATGATACCTACCTCTTTCAGCTTTTACGGTTGCGTTCCTGTTTAGGAACTCTAGTGACGAATTTCAAACTTTGATGCATACCATCGACCAAATATTGTAACCACGGGTTTCAAGTCGTGGAACAGGAAACTATTAAACACTGAGAGTCGTCGGCTCGGAACATATGAACGTACAGGGTGGAGTATAGATATGTGTCGTACTTACCGCACTCAGATCGTGGTATATCAGTAGCCGGATTGAGATCCAGCGTTACCAATATTTCGTGTCTACGGCACTTAGAGGAAGAATGATTTCATAGGGAATGAGTTCAATCGCTCATCAGTTGTAGATGCTCCATCTTTTTGCCCACCAGCGTTTTTTCACCTTGAATTTCGAAGCCTAATTTTAAGTAAAGTCTCCTGGCATGTGGATTGTCTGCATCCACCAAAAGACCAAGGATTTTGTTCTGCTTGTGCACGTATTCTTCTTTCAGGAATTGGAATAGTTTAGTGCCGATACCTCTACCCTGATAGTCCGGATGTACTCCGATACAATCGATGTACATCTCACCGGCTTGGGTCTCATCTTCGGGATGAAAATCGCGATTAAACATGGTGAAAATCAGTTCAGCTACCGGTAGTCTGAGCTCGTGTAATTTGGCACCGTCATAAATATTCGCTACACCAATAGTACCATTTTTATCTTCGACAACCCAGCAGTTTTCATATGAATATTGATTTCCTTTTCTTTCGGCTAACTGCTCTAAAAATATTGTAGCTTTTTCAGTTGACTCCGCTCCGATAAATTGGAATAATATATCCTCCATAGCCAACAGTATATAATTGGCAATTTCTGACGAGTCTTCCGGTGTAGCCTTTCTAATGACATTTTCTTCTTCCATGTATTCTTTCAAGCTTTAGGCGAGACTTGGATTATTGAATTATGATCTGGGGGCTTTAATTTTTTATAATCAATTTTGAAATGATTAACTCTCTTAAGTTTAATCTAACTATATATATTCCCGGGAAAAAGTTGGTTATTTCTATTCTATATTTTTGTCCGCCGACTATCTGTAAAATAAATATGTAAAATTTCCTTGAATCATAGCTCAAATTAATCTTGGGCTACTTCCTTCAAATATACTGATTCAAATTGACTTTTCTATGTACGTAAGCGGATTTCTGGAATAGTGGGAGGCGAGTAATTACTTTTAAGAGCTCATAAGGTTACTGTATAAGTCCGCTCACCGACTTATCAGGGGATTGGGGTAATCAGAAAAGCTCTTTTATGAACGAAACAGAATATAAGTATCTTTGAGGGACGAAAAGAGGGAAGAGGTAGCACAGATGGTTCAGAGTCAAGATAGAACCAGAGCGGCTCAGGCTTTCTGCTTAGAAGCTGAATGAATGATCAATGGAGCTAAACATTACCGGGTGAATATTATTTAAGTGGGATTATGATCAATATGGATGCAGAAATTATAAGAGTAACCAAGTCTTTTACCTTTGATATGGCCCATGCCCTCTATGGCTATGATGGGATGTGCAAGAATATACACGGTCATACCTACCACCTATTCGTAACTATTCAAGGCAAGGCCACCCAGGCTACTGAGAACCCAAAGAATGGGATGTTGCTTGATTTTGGTGACTTTAAGAAAGTAATAAATGAAGTGATCATTAGATCCTTCGATCATGCGCTGGTGCTCAATGGAAACTCACCACATCGCGAACTCAAAATATTGGATGAGCAGTTTGAAAATGTGATTTATCTGCCCTTTCAACCCACTTGTGAGAACCTGATAATTCACTTTAAAACCTTACTTCAGCCTTATTATTCCGGCGATCAGAGATTAGTATATCTAAAGCTGATGGAGACACCTACTTCCTATTCCGAGTGGTTGCTGAGTGATAACTAACCATTATGATGGATCGCCATACTTGGCCTATGAATTATACTCGGTAAGTTTCTCAGGATTAAAGGTTACAAAGTCTATCCGCAGATAATCATTTATCGATGGGTCCACTGCAAAGGTTTGACCGGTCATTTTATTCTCTATGGTGGCGAAGTCATGGTCTTTAAAAAATGGGGTGTGGAAGTACTTATGAATATTAATACCCAGGAAATAGATATATCCCACTTGTGGCCTGGCGGTCCAAGTATCTGCCAACTTATATTTTTCTAAAAGATAATTGCAAGTGGTCGAAAAAAATGCGGCATACCCGACACAGTCTGCCGATCGTGAAGTTATCATTTGGTTCGGATCAATATTGTCATTTGGCGTTACGTAGTTGAGTTGTTTTGAAGTTAGAGATAGCGAGAGTCTTATGATTTGTCGGATGTCAGGATTGATCTGTCCGGCCACTTTTTGGTTGATTAGTTGAATAAGTGTTTCTTCTGTTGCTGTATAGTTAGCCCGAAGTCCAATGGATCTATAAGTTACTGTGATCCTAAATAGCGATCCTCGGAATACTATTGCGACAATGGTTAGAATTAAGAGTACCCATACTAACCATTTAAATACTTCCATTTTCTCTGCGGTAATTAGCTAAAGTTAGGACAATGAATGCTCATTTCATAATTATTTTAACGCACGGCGTTGAACCGCTATAATTTTTTGGTTTCTTGCTCCATGTTATTTGTTTTTCCGATTTATCATTGAGACTAATTTTTGTCCACGCAACAACATTTTCAATCCATTTCTTTTTAAAGAGATCTGAGATCGCAGCATCTCATGATCATCGATGCCTTGTCTGTATGTCGCCAGGATGTCAAGATAGGAAATAAGCCCGACAATACTTTTCTCTTCACCTGAGATAACAGGCAGCACATCAATATTTTCCTTTACCATAGTCTCTGCAGCTAGCCTGAGGTCGTCATTTAGATTGACATAGATTAGATTGCGCTTTATGAGGGAGCCGACTTTTATGTCTTGTTTGTGCTGCTGGCTGAATAGATTAGAAGAACTTATTATCCCCTTATATTCACCATTACTATTAGCGACAATGAAATAATTGGGTTTATAATCAGGCTCCATTTGCAGCCATTCTCTTACTTCTTCGACATTGTTATCTTCACTGATTAAAATACCATTATCATTTACTACTTGTTCGACCGTCATTCTTTCCAGCATATCCGGTTCAAAAGATTCAGGAGTTTTGACCCCTCTGCGAGCTATTTTTTCCGTCATGATGGTATGCTCCATTAAATAGAACGAAACTAAATATGCGGCAACAGAGGTAATCAGGAGAGGTAGTAAGGCATTGGTCTGAAAGGTAGTTTCCAACGCAAAAATAATGGAAGTTAGCAGCGCTCGGGAGGCACCGGCAAACATCGCAGCCATGCCCACTAAAGCGGACAACGGAATGGTGATACCGGAGTTGGGAAATAAGTATAAAATACCCATACCCAAGAGTGCGCCTGTCGCTCCGCCAATGGTGAGAAGTGGAGCAAGAGTTCCACCTGACGTGCCACTACCTAAGGCGATAGCCCAGGAAGTAAACTTCAACAGACAGAGTGATAAAATAACCTGCATGGGCAGGTTGCCTGATAAGACTTCGGTGATATTTTCATACCCTACGCCAAGTGTACGTGGAGAGAAATATCCGATTAGTCCGACGAAAAGCCCACCTATAGCAGGCCACCACATCCAATGAATGGGCAGCTTTTCAAAAGCTTCTTCTATAAAGTATACTGCCTTACAGACCAGAATAGACAATAGCCCGATAATGAGGCCCATGGCAGCACAAGTGATCAGTGCCGGAAGGCCGGGAGTGGCTATAGCTGCCATCTCGAACACTGCAGCTGATCCAAAGAGCAGGTGATGTCCTGCAGCTCCTACCATACAAGCGATGGCCACAGGAATGAGGGAGCGTGGGGAGAATTCAAAAAGTAATAATTCAATGGCAAGAAATATAGCCGCGATGGGACTACCGAAGATAGCTGCCATACCCGCAGTGGCTCCTGCGGCAAGCAATATTTTCCGCTCATTGTGCGATATCTTTAGGATTTGTCCGATGGTAGAACCAAGTGCACCCCCGGTAGCAATAATAGGGCCCTCTGCACCAAATGGGCCACCTGTTCCGATAGATATAGCCGAGGAGAGGGGTTTCAAATAGGTGATGGTGGGTTTGATCTTGCTTTGATTTGTCAGTATCTGCTCCATCGCTTCCGGAATACCATGTCCACGAATAGCCTGTGAACCGTATAGCGCCATTAGACCCACGATCACACCACCTATAGCGGGGATGAAAATGACAAAAATGCCCAGCGAATTTGAAGTGGGTGTAGCGTGTGCAAATGAAAGATTACCATAGAATGATAGGTTGGTGATGAGGTTTATCAGGTAAACCAGAAACTTCGCAATGAAGCTTACCACTATTGCTATCAGGAAAGCAGCAACTGAGATCTTAAGAAGCCTTTTTTTACTTTCTTTCCTTCTTGGGCTAACATTCTCTGCTTCTAAAGTAGGTCCCAAAGAGGGAGATATGGGAATTCCATTATTGAATAAATCTGTCTTTCTCATTCAAGTTTTTATTGTTAAAGCCTGCTATTGCAGGTCAATTATGAGTTGTCTTTGTTGTTTTGTTAGACAACACCATGTCTAGTAGTACCCCTCAATAAAATGTTGCTGTAGAATATTGAGGTATTTTTTTGCTCAAAAATAAAAATTTTCTGTTGCATTACATTTTGCTAGCAAATCTAAGAAGTCAGTCAAATTTTCTGGTTTGCTTAATTATTCAAAATGCTTTTAAGCAAATTCCGGCGTTGCAAAATATTAGTTTTTTCTTTTTTCCCTTTGAATAATAGTCGATCGAATTTTTTTTCATAGGTAGTATTTTTATAGTTTATTCTTCTCTACATATTGGTAGGTCGGGTTTTGATATTGTCGACTGTTACAACATTTCGAACTAGGTATTCCAATAATAAAAGAAGCCGACTTTTAATGCTCATACGGCAAATAAAGTCGGCTTCTGCAAAAAGTTTTTTAATGAAATGACTCTCCTATTTAGCCATTTTAATCACTTTTTCAGTGTAATATTCACCTGAGCTACTTTCAACCACTATTCTATATACACCATCAGGGAATGAAGATAGGTCAAGCCGATGGTTTTGAGCTGAGGCAGTCGTTAGTATTACCAGTCTGCCTAGTGTATTGTACACTGTAATCTGATCACCGCTGTTGGTGCCGTACAACTTCACGTCACCTTTTGTAGGATTCGGCGAAACTTCCACAGTACCAGTCATCCCGAAATTAACCGAACGTATTTCGCTCACAGCACTTGCTCCGTTGTCGTCAATACTTCTAAGCCGGTAATAATTGACTCCCTTTGATGGTGTCTGATGTGTAAATGCATAGTTGCTCTGAGTGGTAGTATGACCTGCAGCAAGTCTATTGCCTATGATCGTCCAGGACTTTTGATCAGCGCTATGTTCTATGTCAAAGCGGGCGGAATTTATTTCAAATGTTGTAGTCCATGTCACTAGGGCCACATTACCTTCTCGGCGAGCCTGGAATGAAAGCAGATTAACAGGCAACGGAGATGAATTTTCAACCAGGATATAGAGTGTTGACATCGCAGTTGCTATCGGAGTTCCATCGTCGATTATAGTCAAAGGAAAATTATAAGGACCGGTGAATCCAACTTCAGGTGTGAAGGTAAAGGTGCCATCTGCATTAACTTCAAGCGTGCCCACACCGGGTATCATTTGACTGACTGGGACTACAGTTTGAGTATTTCCTTCTTTATCAAAGTCATTGTCAAGTACATTGCCACTGATGGGCTCACCCTCCGGTGTGAAAACGAAATCGTCAGCAGCAGTAGTGGTATTAGCCATCTCGGGTGGATATATGGTGACTACTACTAGGGCTTCAGAACACAATGTAGGCTGATCAACATCACATATAATATAACTAAAGCTATCCACGCCATAAAAGCCCGGATTAGGTGTATATTGAACTACACCACCAGTCATATCAACTGTACCATTTGAAGGTAGAAGAGCACCAGGTATAGGTTCAGTAAGCGTACTTCCCGGATTGCCCCCTGTGTCATTGTCCCTGACTGGAATGGTCACAGGACCAGGTCCGTTCATTCCGACGATATCAGTGTTTGCTATCGGAGGATTGATCATACTCATGGGATCATTTACTGTGATTGTCAGATTTTCATGTGCACAGTTTGATGTTTGACCAGCTCGGCATACTTCTACTGAATAGATATATACACCGGGGGTAGTAGCAGTAAAGTCATACGTTCCATCCACATTTATATTTAAAGTAGCTCCTGTGGGATTATTGGGGTCCGAAATGGGATTACCATAAGTTGCAGGACCATCTACTATGATGTCATTGGTAGCTACGCTACCATTTACAA
This sequence comes from Saprospiraceae bacterium, assembly GCA_035426385.1. Lineage (GTDB taxonomy): Bacteria > Bacteroidota > Bacteroidia > Chitinophagales > Saprospiraceae > Parvibacillus. Next base: position 1,676 of record DAOLZQ010000053.1, on the reverse strand, counting down.
GCGTGTTTACGCTTGTGACGTTAAAGTCCGGATTGGTCTTGAAGCAAATACTCGGTGTAACTCCCCCACTAAAGACAGCTTCTGTATTATCGATAAAAGCGTAGTATACATTAATGACATTGAAAGCGCTGACGGCATTGCTAAGAGAAAGTCTGACTTCATCAAAGGGTTTGGTCGCTTTAAAGCCAAGTATATAAGCTGGGTCAGGTGGTGGATTGATGATAAGAATACCTAATACGGTCAGATCGAGTAAACTAGCAGCGGTCACCGATTCTTGCATGACTCCATTATTATAAGTGGTCACTGTGAGACCACTTAAAAGGTTTAATCCTATGGGCATACCATCTTGCTTGATTACGAAGCCGGTATAAGTGCCAGGATAATATGTGTTAACTGGGTCAAGTACTGAGAGTGAAGCCACTTCAAGTGCACCTACAGTTACTTCCAGCCTGGCGATATCTGCCAGTGAAGGGGTGATGACATTCCATGGATTATCTACCTGACAACCGACACAGACGCCTCCGAAGGTTCCGGTTCGTTCAAAATTGATTACAGTTGGGAATTTAGGACTAGTGAGTGGATTTTGCTCACTACACACCAATGTAGTACCACAGCCGGATTGTAATACCAGGTCATATACTTTTATCAGACCCAAATTCACGCCAACGGTATTGTTGAAGGTAATTCTGACTTCGTCAAATGCCACATCAGAGACAAATCCAATAACCGATCTGTTTGGTCCTGTGCCTGTGAGCAATAGTGTACTTACACCTGCCAGTAGGCCGGCATTATTGGCATCCTTTACTAAGGCGCCATTATTATATAGCTTTAGTTCAACGAAATTCAATACATCTACACTAAGTAGTGGATTAGCTCCTATATCAAAACCTACAAAAGTATTGGCTGGATAGGGAGTCAATGGATCTACAAATGCAAGAGTAATACCTGCACCCACTGCAGCGGTAATATCCACTGTAGCTGCGGTATTCGGATCACCATCTACGATATTACTCAGATCTGCTACACTGCATGAAGCACATAGTAATCCAGAATTTGACGAGTTGAAATACCAAGGATACACCTCCTCATCCATTGACGTCATTGTATTACATGCAAGAGGCGGTCCCTCACAGAATTCTTTGATAAAGGCATTATAAATGCGGGTTGTCCCCAGATCAACACTCACTGGGACAGAAAATGTAATTACTACTTCGTCAAATGGAGCGGTAGTTAGCATGGAAACTGTATATCTATCTCCACCATCCAAAAGATTCACACCAGCTAATAGATTTGGACCTGACTTTGATTCAACATAACTACCATCGAGGTAAGTAGAAATGATAGTATTTTCTAAAAGATCTAAACCTAAAATATCTGTGTTTTCGAGTTCAAACCCCACCAATTGTCCGCCAGTCATATCTCCTACCTGACTTTGTACTGCTATACTTGCTGTACTTAATGCCGCAAGAATACCCGGAGTAAGTGTCGCATAGTCACTCGTACTTGGTGAGACGATAGCTTCCGTATTCACTAAGTCAGCCAGAGTCAGTAAGCCTGACACACCAGTCCTGGTAGGATTGATAGCGACCGGATAGTCCGAATTAGACCAATTGGTATATAAGTTGCAAGGAGGAGTTGGACCTGCTTCAAACTTCTGAACAATAGTATAATAGACT
>DAOLZQ010000052.1:0-23023 GCA_035426385.1 Saprospiraceae bacterium | reverse complement strand
TGGCTCCGGCTTTGCCGCCGGTGATGCAGGTGGTGCTCAGACCTCCATCTCTGGTGATGATAATCGTATAGAAGTCACCGCGACAGAATTGAATTACGTTCAGAACGTCACTTCACCCACCGCAGTGAATGTCAATATGGCACCGGCAGTCACACTGTCAGCAAACGATGAGAATTTAAATAGAGACCTGGATTTTAGTGGTGTAGTATCGATTACCTCTACCGGAACTCTAGTAGGAGCGCCTCTGATGGTTAATGCAGTCAATGGTCTTGCGACCTTCGCAACTATCAATCACTCTGCATTGGGCACGAGCTTGTATATTACAGCTTCTTCAGGCTCAATGAGCGCGTTGAGTAATTCCTTTGATATCATTATAACCTCCAGTTCCACTGACTATTTCAGGAGTAAACAAACAGGCAATTGGGTTTCGGCGTCTTCTTGGGAGAGTTCTGCAGATGGCATCACCTGGCAAGATGCTACTTTATCTCCAACCGCTGCCTCTGCGGGTATTCAGATTCGTACCGGTCACAACATAACTAAATACTCAGGTCAGGTGGATGCGGATCAGATGATTATTGACTTTGGTGGACGGTTTACCTTAGATGGGGGTAATTTCGATTTAATAGGTGATATACCAGACTATGATCTAATCATCAATGGTACATTTGAGAATATAAGTGGAAATCTTAATCTAACTCAAAGTCCAACAATATATGTTTCAAGTACGGGAGTGTACCAACACAATCGAAATGCAGGTACTGTTATTACAGCTACTTGGGATAGTGGCTCCACCTGTGAGATCACAGGCATCACTGCTACAACACCTAATGGCTTGGGTCAATCTTTTTCTAATTTTACCTGGAATAGTACTGTACAGACTAACACAGTTAACCTGGTAGGTAGTTTGACTACTGTTAATGGGAACTTCTGGAATAAAAATACCAACGGAAACGTACTTCGATTGGGCAATGTCCCATACACCCTAACTGTCATGGGTAATTTTACTAATGATGCTCCTCTTGAACTTGGAAAAGAGAGCTACGACCTATGCATTATTAAAATAAAGGGAAATTTGTCTTCTTCGGCTCTTTTTAGTACTCAAGACCCTACTAATGTCGGGAAAGTAGTGATGAACGGAACTGGCCAACAAACTATCAATGTTCCCGCAGGCTTTACAGATAAAGTTGCTCTTGAAATTGACAACACTTTTGCGGGAGTGGGTGTGTCTCTGACTGACAATTTTAATTCCACCGACAAGTTGATTTTGACCAATGGAAAGCTTGCATTGGGAAATTATAATCTATATGTACTTTCTACCATCACCGGCGGTACAGCCACTAATTATGTAGTGACTGATGGTACAGGAAGACTGATCAGAACGCTGAGTAGTGTAGGGCCACATAAATTTCCCGTAGGGAGTACAGCGTCTTATCAGCCTGCTGAACTTACATTTGTTTCCGCACCCACTAGCAATATAGCAGCTGGCTTCATCTCAGCTGATCCCGGTTATAGTGGACTACCACTTATGGAGACTGATGCAATCGACCAGATTGGCCGGACAGGTTACTGGGAATTGAATTCCGCCATAACTCAGAATTATACTGCAGTCTTTACCGCAAATAATTTCCCGGATGTAATTAACTATTCTAAGTTACATTTATTAAAAAGAGATCTTCCGGGTGGCTGGTTCCTGGATGGAACTCACATACTTGCTACCGGTTCTAATGCTTCGGCAACAGTGTCCCGAAGTGGTATGAGCGGCTTTTCACAGTTTGCCATTGGCGGTGAAAATGGGGTAGCTTTACCGGTGCGGTTTATTTCATTTACCGGAAAGACGCTGCCTTTCGGCAATCAACTGAACTGGATGGTAGCTGACGAGGTCAATAATAAGGGCTTCGAAATAGAGCGCAGTACCAGCGTCGGTGATTTTAGAACCATCGGATTCGTAGCGTCGCAAACGGACGTCAGTATCCGGACTAATTCCTACCATTACACCGATGTCACTACTGCTGCACAAGGCAATTTTTACCGACTGAAGCAAATAGACGTCAATGGCGGTTATGCCTATTCAAATATTATCTTCCTGAAGGATGTAGACTCTAAAATAGTAGTCTATCCTACACTGGTGACTGACATGCTCACCGTATCCGGTGCGATCAGTGGCGACCAGGGAGTCATCTACGACGCGCAAGGTATGCAAGTAGAGCGATTTGAAATCAGTGGCAGTGAGACCAAAGTCGATTTAAGTCGACTTCCTTCGGGCACATACATCATACACATCAATGGTTCCCGATCGGAGAGTTTTAGAGTCAATAAATATTAAACATTCAGTCCCCTGTTCGCAGGGGATTTTTTATTTTTAGACATTTTTTAAACCTGACCTTGTTATGAAATTACATTTTACAATTGTGAGATTTATTCTCTTGGCACTCGCCATATTTAGTTCTGTGCAGCTTCAAAGCCAAGTCAATTTGACCACTTCACCTTATACCGAGAGTTTTGACGGCGTTGGTAGTGGATATCCAACCGGTTGGACCGGTAGGACAGGCGCTAATGCGACCAATCTGGGAACTACACAGACACTGACCACTTCGAAAACAGCGTGGAACAATACGACGGGTGCATTTAAAAATTTTGCGTCAGCCGATGGATTAAATAGTGGAAGCTCTACCACCGACCAAAGTAATTCTACAGACCGTGCGCTGGGTGTGCGACAGACGGGAAGTTTTGGTGACCCCGGTGCCTCCTTTACGCTGCAACTAGCCAATACCAACAATATTACCAATCTACAACTGAGCTTTAAGCTCCAGTCACTAGACATCAGCAGTCCAAGGATAGTGACCTGGAAGCTCCAGTATGCACTGGGTTCCAGCCCTGCTGCGTTTACTGACGTCACTACCTCACCTGGCACCATGACTACAGGTGGAAGCAGCTTTACCAATACCTCCATTACCGCCACCTTGCCTGCCGCCGTGGAAAATCAAAACCAGGAAGTGTGGTTGCGTGTGGTCACTCTATCAGCCGCGACCGGCTCCGGCAACAGACCCTCAACCGGTATTGATGACTTCCAGATGACTTTTGATCAGAATACCGGTGTGCAGGCAACCAGACTGGTGATCAGTGGCGCACCCACGGCGCAGGAAGTCAATCAACCGTTCAGTATAACCATTTGTGCTGAAGATGACAATGGGAATGTACAGACCGACTATAGTCAACCGATTGCGCTAACTCAGCTAGTGGGCACTGCCGCAATTATTGCGCCTGCTTCACCGCAAGTCCCTATGGGAGGCTGTGTCAGCTACACCATTACACCCACTGCAGCGCCGGATGTTATCAACTTTGAAGCTTCTTCAGGTTCACTGATTTCAGACTCTACCGGTCAGATAGTCGTGTATAACCCACTCAGTACCTGCTACACCGATGTCAATTGCGGTTTTACCATAGCAATGACTCAATCTAATGGTGAAAATGATCAATGGAGCTGCAATAATTCGGTCTATGCCATCAATGGATATTGTGCCAATTGCCCGCAGGCCAACACAGAGGGTTGGTTGATTTCGCCCAAGTTTGATCTAAGCACTTCACTGCAGCGTCATTTTGATTTTCACGTTACAAAAAGTTTCACTGGCCCGGCACTTGAAATTTTCTATACTACCAACTATACCGGAGATCCAAATACCACCACCTGGATCAGTCTGGATACAGCAAATGGTTCAGGTAATAAAAGTCTGGACGTCACTGCACTGACAGGGATGAATATCCAGTTTGGGATTAAATATACCGCAGATGGCTCTAGTGGTGGCTCAGCCAGCTATAGTGTCAATAATATCAGTCTGAAATCTGACGATTGTGCCAATACTGAGCTGTTGAGTTGCAATATCACCGATCTGATTCAATGGAATATAAACGGTTGTGACAATAAGGGTACCTCTAATACACTGGATGATACCTATGGGGCTAATGTAACCGTTTATTTTGGCAATAAACCCACAACAGGCAATCTCAGAATCTATGCCAATGGATCGCTGAAACAAAGTATAGATGTCACCACCTTAGATGTGGACAGCACCAGCTATACGTTTACCAATTTATCTCTTCCTGCAAATAATCAAGCGTTTTCCCTCAAAGCTAACTTTTCGGCAGATACGCTCTGTACCTATCAGGAATCATTCCCGGCACGTACCAGTTGTTCGCCCGCAGCAGGTATTGCTTTTAATCCCGGTCTAGCTACCAGTTACTATGTAGGTGATACGACCACTGTACAGGTTTGTTTTGTCGATGACAATAATATACCTTCTCCACAGTCTTTCTACCCGGTTTTGGCGCTGGATATTTCACCTGCTTTGGGTGAAGTAATTTCAGGACCAGATGGAACAGGACCGTGTTTTACTTTTACGATTTTACCCACAGATACAGGAGTAGTGTCACTCACTGCGTATGATGAGAACTTCAATTTCGTGGCTAGTGATAATACTAAATTTACCGAAAGACCATGTGTCTTTATTTCGGAGATAGTGGATCCCACTTCAGGTAATAATAAATATCTGGAAGTGTACAATGGCAGTAATTTTCCGGTTGATATCTCTAGCTATAATCTTAAAATCTATGCCAATGGCCATACGTCGCCAGACTACACCTTGGCAGTCAATCCCGGAACTATTCTTCAGCCTACGGAAACATATGTATTTAAAAATACGGCGGCTGGTCAGGACTTTACCGGATGTGATGGTCACACTACGACTAGTAATAACTATAATACCAATGGCGATGATGCTTATGAATGGGTAGAAGGAAGTTATATCCACGACATGTATGGAATCGTAGGTGAAATGCCGGCAAATAATACCTCTTGGAATTACAATGACAAAGTAGTGAAGCGTAAGTCCTCAATTTATTGTGGGAATTCTAATTTCACATTGTCAGAATGGGATATGACATCCTATACAGTCAATAATACCGGTGATCCGTGTAATCACTGTGTGACCCCGTTGGCGCTGGCAGAATCAGATACGCTCTGTGCCGGTGATACGCTACACTTAAGTGGAAAGGGCGGAGAGACCTATGCCTGGACAGGACCCAATGGATTTTCGTCTAATGCTTTGGCACCGACCATTGATGGTGTCACAGAGCTGAATAAAGGATGGTATGTGATGACTATCACCGTTGCTGGCAGTTGTACTGATCTGGTTGATTCAGTTTACATAGAAGTTAAGGGTGTTCCCATGGCTGAGGCTACTGCTATACCAGCCTCAATATGTGTTGGTGGTACGGTCAACCTAAGCGCTACCGGTGGAGATAGCTATTCCTGGACCGGACCGGATGGCTTTTCATCCAATCTTCAGAATCCAACACTAACCAATGTGAGCGAGCTTAATGAAGGTAATTATATTGTGACCGTATTTAACTCATGCAATCTATTTGCTTCTGATACAGTATTCGTGGAAGTTATAGATGCTTTGGTGCTCAATTCACAAGCCACCCCTAATCCGGCTTGTGAAGGAGATTCTTTGTTTCTTACTGCTGAGGGGTCGGGCAACTTTAATTGGGCAGGTCCCAATGGATTTTCGTCTAATCTGCAAAATCCGGTCTTAAGTGATATTGATGAAAGTAATTCAGGTGATTACGTAGTTACCCTAATGGATAATAATGGATGCTCTGCTGCTGATACAATTACTGTCTTAGTTAAACCGGCACCCAACTTTGAAGCAGACATTTATCCAAATCCAATTTGTGAGGGAGACACACTATTCCTAAATGCCAATACAGGGGCAGATAGCGTACTATGGACTGCCGTCAATGGCTGGACCAGCAATAATAGTGAGGAAATAATCCCGGATATTACATCAGATTACTCCGGTGATCTTTTGTTGCAGGTGACTCAGGATGGATGTTCTTCATCTTACATTTTTGAGCTAGATGTATTAGATAAACCCACTTTGGAGTTGACCGCTGAAAATAACCCAGCTTGTGAAGGTGGAATAGTGACAATCATTGGAAATAGTGATGGCGACATCAATTGGACCGGGTCTAATAACTTTACTTTTCAAGGTGATACGATCATCCTTAGTAATATTACAAGTAGTGAGGCTGGCATGTACTATGCTTTTGTATCCAATGAGAACGAATGCTTTGCTTATGATTCAATATTGGTAATCGTCAATCCGGAACCAAATGTTACCGCTTTTGCAAGTCCCAATCCGGTATGTCAGGGTAGTAACTTATTTTTGTATGGATCATCCCAATATCAAGGCTCTTATTCCTGGACCGGACCTAATGGCTTTAGTTCAAACGAACAAAATCCGATTATACCTAATATCCAAATCCTCAATTCGGGTCAATACATCGTTCGGCTAGTGGCTGGAATAGGCTGTGAAGCTTTTGACACTGTCACTGTACTTGTTAATTCTGCTCCCGCCCCGACAGCTTCAGCGACTCCTAATCCGGTGTGTGTCGGCGGGACCTTGCAACTGAGTGCGACGGGTACGGGCACCTTTAGTTGGACCGGGCCAGATGGCTTTGCTTCCAATCAGCAGACTCCAATAATACTTGATATGTCGCTTGCCAAAGCGGGTGACTACATAGTGACACTGGAAGCCACTAATGGCTGTATTGGTAAGGATACAGTGAGCGTAATAGTCAATTTTGCATCACCTACCATTGCATCAGCGACGCCGAACCCGGTTTGTGCGGGTGGTACCGTACAGTTAAGTGCAACTGGTACCGGTTCTTTCAGTTGGACTGGTCCATTGGGCTATATCTCAAATCTTCAAAATCCGTCAATTGTTAATATTACACTTGCTCAGGCAGGAGAATATATTGTTACTTTTCAGACTACCGAAGGTTGTTTAAGCTCAGATACAGTTACCGTAGTGGTAAATGAGTCATCACCTACTATTGCTTCAGCTACTCCTAATCCTGTTTGCTCCGGAGGAACAGTTCAGCTAAGTGCAAGTGGCTCAGGAACATTCAGTTGGTCGGGGCCTGGAGGATATACTTCCAATCTGCAAAATCCGTCAATTCCAAATATGACCTTGGCTCAAGCGGGGAATTATATTGTTACGATTCAAAATACATCAGGTTGTCTGAGTAAAGACACGGTAACTGTGATGGTTAACTTCGCGCCGCCACCTATCGCTTCAGCGACTCCTAATCCGGTGTGTACCGGCGGGACCGTTCAGTTAAGTGCCATAGGAACAGGTACTTTCAGTTGGGCAGGGCCATTGGGCTATACATCAAATCTTCAAAATCCTTCAATATCAAATATTTCTTTAGCTCAGGAGGGGAATTATATTGTGACGCTGCAGACCACCGCTGGATGTCTGAGTAAGGATACCGTGTATGTGGATGTCAATCAGGCACCTGGTATAAATGTGGGTGCGACACCTAATCCAATTTGCGTTGGAAATAACTTAACTCTTTCGGCTTCAGGTGGAATAGCGTATAAGTGGACCGGTCCACTTGGATTTACCTCAAACAACCAAAATCCGGTGCGACACATCAGTTCTGTTGCCATGGGTGGCACCTATTCAGTGACAGTAACCACTTCGGGTGGGTGTACAGCTTCTGGTACTGTCTTTGTCAATGTACTTCCCGAAGTCAATGGAACTGCTTGGGCAGAAGCTGAAGAAATTTGCCTGGGCTCTGCACTGAAGCTACATGCAACAGGCGGTGGCACTTATGCCTGGAGCGGGCCAAATAATTTCTCTTCAACTGTTCAGAACCCGGTAGTCTTAAATTTCTCGATAGAAAAAATAGGTGTTTATCAGGTGATCATAACAAATAGCGGTGGTTGTAGCGCTACATACTTAGTTAAAGTGGGATATCTTGCACCACCTGTTGCTACTGCATCTTATGAGCAGAGCAGTGCCTGCGCCGGTAGTACACTTCAATTGCATGGAGGGGGTAGGGGTAGCTATCTTTGGTCAGGGCCAAATAGTTTCACCTCTTCTGAGCAAGATCCGACAATTCCAAATGTTTCAGTAAATCAATCCGGTTTATATACTCTGATTGTTACAGGCCTTAATGGTTGCGCTGACACTACGACTCTTCAAGTAGATGTCAAGCCATTGCCATTCATTTCCATACCGGGAGGACCTCTTGTGGTTTGTGAGGGTGATGGAGTCTATCTGACTGCTAAAGCGCAGGGAGATGTCAGTTGGAGTGGTCCTTATGGATACTTTACTGAAGTGGACAATCCGTATGTCAATAATATTCCGATTTATATGAGTGGATATTATGTTGCGACTGTAGTAGGTGCAACAGGTTGCGTCAACAGTGATTCTGTATTGGTCAAAGTATTTCCATCCGTTGTAGCTACCGCCTATGCAGAAGAGATTTATATGTGTGAGGGCGGAACAATTCGAATACATGCCAGTGGCGGTACTTTTTATCAATGGACAGGTCCGGGTGGATATCATTCCAATGAGCAGAATCCGGTAATCATAAATATAACTGAGGAAAATGCCGGAACTTATCAAGTCTTAGTTTACAATGAGGCCGGATGCTTTGGAACTGCTTATGTCAATATTTATGTAAATCCATTGGTCGTGAAACCATTTATTTATGCAACTCCCAATCCTGCTGGTGTGGGTCAGACAGTTCAATTTTATGCCACTGGCGGATTATATTATAAATGGAGTGGGCCACTTGGTTTTGAATCTGATCAACGAAATCCGATACTTCCCAATGTCTCTTTGCAGCATGGCGGGGTATATTACTGCCAGATTATTGACTCTTCCAGTTGTCAGGTTACGGTCAGTACTTTGCTTAGGGTATTTGGCAAGAAACAAAACATATTATCTTCTGAAGTAGGACAGGGATCGATATATCCTAACCCGACAAAAAATGAACTCATTTTTAATGGTGTAGATGGCACATCGGTGGAGTATACCATTTACTCCGCAGTTGGATCTGTCATCACGTCAGGAAAAACGAAGGATTTTAGATTGGAGATTTCAAACTTGAAAAATGGTTTGTATTATATAGTTTGGAAAACCGATACAGGCAACGAATATTATAAAAATGGATTCATTAAAATCGAATAGACAGTTAACATACATAGTCAATTTTAGAAATTATCTATTTTTAAATATATTCGCAGAAAGGGAATTGGAATTTATTTCCTTTCTGCAATTTAAGTAACTACTAAATAATCTATATTAGAGCTAATTCTACACGATGCGAAATTTGACTATCAGATTTATTTTATCTCTTCTTTTATTTACTTTTTTTCAATCACTTCATAGCCAAGATTGTCCGATCATTGATGCTTCTTCAATGAAGTTGGCATGCTATAAGACGGAGTCATGTCCTGGGGCAATGACGGGTTACGGTTTCAACCCACCTCAAACAAGCTGGGCCATTACAGGAGGAAGTTTCCAAGCGGTAGGTGGAAATCCGGCCAACTGTGCACAACTCAATAAAAATAATGGAACCTTAACCCATTCAGGGAAAAACTGTGGTATTGGAAATATTTCTTTTGATGTGGCGAGCAAAGGGGGAGCGGGGACTTTTAACTTTGCAGTAGAAATAGACAACGGCAATGGCTGGTATCGTGTAGGTTCGGGGTCTATCAGTAGTGCTACTTATTATCTATTCACAGTTTCGGGTATCAATGTATATGGCAATGGAGTCAAAGTCAGAGTTAGAGCAACATCTCGGACCAGCACCCTCATCAACCTGTATATAGATAACTTTAGTATCACAGATTATAGTTTAAATGCCACTCTTACTGAACCCGGATGCAATGTATGCGCCGGCGAACAGGTAAGCCTATGGGCGGAAGCATCGGGGTTGAAAGTAGATGAGCAAATCGAATGGTATGAATCTTCGACTAATCCACCCTATCCAGGGGGTATTAATGTTGGAAACTCGCCTATTAATACCATCGAAATTCCGGCTGATGAGCAGGAACCCGGTGACGAGTGCCCCAAGCTAGTAAGTATATTTATAGATGCGTGTGATGGCTCTGGTGTCGAACAAGACAATGAATTTGTGGTCTTAACCTCAGGATCAGGGTTTAGTGTACCTAATTTCTCACTTGATTTACCAAATAATAATGGAGCAGGAGATGGCGATATCGGACAGGGTAATCCTTGTCCTTTGCAAGCTCCCAGCGCCGCACTATGGGCTAATGTGAATGATTGTGCAAATGTAATTTCCGGAAATCCGGCTCAGAATATTCCTGAGAATGCTTTTGTAATTGTGTTTACTAGTGTAAATGAAAATGTAAATTATGACCTTAGCGCAATTTGTGGTTTAGGGTATGATATTTATATTTTTCAGAGCTCATGTGCCAGGTCACAGGGTGCATTTGTCAATGGTGATGGAAATGGTACTCGAACTACCACAGCCTCATTTTCAGGTATTGGATGTAGTAATGCAATCACCTATGATTCCGATAATCCTGCTATTGACCCGCCTACGGATGGTGATATGGTGTACGTAGATAATACTGGAGGATTAGTATATGCCAATAATGGCTGCACAGTACCTCCTCTGAGTAATATTCAAGTTCCAAAAGTCTATCGCTCTGAAGTGATTCCTTTTTCTTACCCTGCTACCTGCAGTGGTACTAAATATGTTCAAGGCGTTATTCGATATGGCAGTTGTGCCGATGTGGTCACCCCGGTATTTTCATATAATGTTATTTGTCCGGTAGTCACACCTCGAGATACCACAATTTGCACAGGTAGAAGTGTAGATCTGAGAAATATGTACATGCTTTCAGGAGGGAATGCTGATGTTAATGTTACCTTTCATTCCGGTACTCCCGCAAATAGCGGAAATGTACTTCCAAGTCCTATAGTCTCACCGGCTTTGACTACCATTTATTATATTAAGGCAGACTATGCCGGAAAGTGTAATGATACCAAGCTGATTACTGTAAATATCAGCCCGCCGGTAAATGCTATGGCCGGTGCAAACCCAAATCCTGCTTGTGTAGGCAAAAATCTAAGTCTTACCTCTTCAGGAGGTACAGGATATATATGGAACGGTCCCAACGGTTTCGTCAGTCCCGCACAAAATCCAATGATAGGTAACATTACAACACTTAATCAAGGTGTATATACTGTCACTGTGACTAATGCTGCAGGCTGCACAGCGACTGCCTCTATCAATGTAACAGTCAATGCTTCACCCTCAGCCACAGCATCTGCAGATATGACTCAACTATGTGTTGGAGATAATATCAATTTGCATAGCAATGGTGGTGCCACCTATGCCTGGTCAGGCCCTAATGGATACAGCTCATTAATGCGTGATCCAATTATAAATAATGCTCAGTCTAACCATTCTGGCGCATATGAAGTTACGGTGACCAATGCGCTAGGTTGTAGCAATACCGCAGTTGTTAATATTACAGTCGATCAAATTCCCGACGCTATGGCTGCTGTAGATAGTAATAACCTATGTATAGGCGATGTGCTATCTCTGACTGCCACCGGCATCGGAACATATTCCTGGAGTGGCCCAAATGGTTTTAACAGCAATAATCAGAATCCACTTATCAATAATATAGGTTTAAATGCTGCAGGAGATTATATACTCACAGTAACAAGTGGTATTTGTACCGATATAGACACTATTCACGTATTCGTGAATCCTTGTAATGGTTGTGTAGATCCACCTGTAGTGCATGTCGGAAATGATACGACTATTTGCTTTAACTCACCACTGGTACTAAATGGCTTTAGTTCTACAGGAAATGGCACGTGGACAACCTCTACTTTTGATGGCTCGTTCTCAAATGTTAATGATCCAAATGCCACGTACTTTCCTGGATTGGCCGATAGAGCGCTCCTCGCTGCTGTATTGACATACACTTCAGAGGATCCTGACGGGCCTGGACCATGCGAGGCTGCCTCTGATGCTATGAAAGTAATTTTTCTACCTGCCGGAAGTGTAAGTATGTCCGGTAGTGTTTCTATGTGCGGATTTGAATGCAGACCTATTAGATTTCTGGCTCAAGGAGATCAAGGACCTTTTGAAGTAGTGTATAAAATTGGTTTGGGCTCGATTCCCTTGGGGCAGGGATATGTAGGAACCTTTCAACAATTAGATACGATTTGGTTTTGTTTTGATGGTGACAGCTTACGCTTTGATCCGGTTACACATACGGTACATATTCCATACTGGTACCCTCCGGGATCAGTCACAGGTACATTTGGTAGTGTGATTAATAGTGTCAATGGATGCCCTCAGACTATTTCAGGTACGGTAAATATAACCTTACAAGAAACTCCTACAGTGGATATCATAGGTAATCTAGAATTCTGCCCCGGAAAAAGAACTACTCTGGCAGTAGTAGGTAGTTATCCTACAATTCGATGGAGTAATGGAGGCACGACTAAAACTATATCAGCCGGGACTCCGGGACAATACGCGGTGACGGTAACGAATGCAGGCGGTTGTACTGCCGCCGATACAGTACAAGTGACCAAACTTCCGGATGTATCTACCGCTATATCGGGTAGTTCATCCTTTTGCTCCGGCAGCTACACCACCTTGGATGCGGGCGGTGGATTTGCACAATATTCCTGGACTAATGGGTCTCATGACCGAACAATAAATGCGGCTGAACCAGGATTATATGTAGTTACTGTCACTGCAACCACTGGATGTACAGCTACTGCTGCTATCATTATATCGGAGATGGATGGGTTGACTATAAATATTACCGGCGATACTTCTATCTGTCCCAATCAACTTACTACCCTGGCTGCTACAGGAGGTTTCTTTGGTTACGAATGGTCCACAGGTCAACTCTCTCAGACAATCGATGTAAATCAAACAGGATACTATACAGTCACTGTTACTGATGCGAATGGATGTACCGGCACAGACGATATCTCTGTTATATTGAAGCCGGATATTGCTGTTGCCATCACTGGTAGTCGTACTTTTTGTTTGGGGGGTTACACCATACTGGATGCGGGAGATTACCAGAGTTATTCCTGGAGTAATGGTTCTCAAAGCAAAAAGATTCAAGTAAATGTAGCCGGTATTTACACAGTAACTGTGACCAGTTCTCAGGGTTGTACAGGCACTGGAACAATCAATGTAACACAAGGGCCCGGGCTAACGATAGCTATTCAGGGGAATCAAAAAATATGTATTGGTGAATCAACTATGCTTGATGCCGGTGCGGGTTATCAGACTTATAATTGGACTACCGGTGTAGGTGTTCAGGTAATCACTGTAAATGCACCTGGTATTTATGGTGTGACAGTGACAGATGCTACCGGCTGTATCGGTACTGATACAATTACTGTAATCCAAATTCCCGCTTTAAAGCCCAAGATCTCCGGGAGTGCGACATTCTGTCCGGGAGATTCTACTACTTTAGATGCAGGAGCAGGATATGCTAACTATGAATGGAGCTCAGGTGAAACTACACGTACAATTATTGTGAATGCACCCGGCTTTTATGAAGTAAGCGTCAATGATGCCAATGGCTGTAGAGGTAAAGACACGATCACCGTATATGAAAATAACGTTTTAGTATTTAACATAGTAGGCCTGAGCACCTTATGCGCGGGCCAAAGTACACTGCTGGATGCCGGGCCTGGCTTTGATTCCTATATCTGGTCCACTGGTGAAGCTACTCAAACTATTTCCACTTCGTCAGGTGGCTTATACTCAGTTACGGTCACAAGCAGTCAAGGATGTAGTGGTACCGATGACATCGTCATCACTCAGAGTCCTCCCATCAACGTAAATATCAATGGCAGCTCGACTTTCTGTGCGGGCAGCAGTTCTCAATTGGATGCCGGTACCGGATTTGTCTTGTACAAATGGAGTGATGGTAGTACAAATCAAAAATTGACAGTCAATGCTTCAGGCACTTTTAGTGTTACTGTTACTGACATGAACGGTTGCACTGGACAGGATCAGATTACGGTGACCGAAAGTAATGCACTCACGATCAATATTCAAGGTAATACAACACTTTGCAGTAATGAGACCAGCACGCTTGACCCGGGCCCGGGGTTTGCTACATATACCTGGTCCACTGGAGCTTCTACTCAGACCATCACAGTTAATTCTTCGGGAACCTTCAGGGTTACGGTCACTGATGCGTCAGGCTGTAGTGGCACCGATGATATCACGATAACCAAGGGCGCTCCTGTAAGTGTGAATATCACCGGGAATAATGCGATTTGTGCTACTAAGAGTACGAATCTGAAAGCTGGCACTGGCTTTGCTTCCTATATTTGGTCAAATGGCGCCACTACTGAAAATATAACTGTCAATACAGGCGGCACTTATACGGTTACGGTTACTGATGCCAATGGATGTACCGGAACCGATGATTTTGTAGTAACCCAAAGCCCACCGGTAAATGTAAATATTGTCGGAAGCATTACTTTCTGTGCCGGAAGTACGACGACACTGGATGCGGGTGCGGGATATAGCGCATATAAATGGAGTGATGCAAGTATCGGTCAAACACTGATTACTGGAATCCCAGGTACTTATTCAGTGACGGTCACTGATGCCAACGGTTGTACCGGTACGAATTCAATTACTGTCACCGAATCAAACGCACTATCGATTACCATAGCGGGGGATCAAACGCTCTGCCAGAGTCAAACAACTGTTTTGGATCCTGGTACCGGCTTTGCTAATTATACCTGGTCCAACGGCGCTGTCACACAGACGATAACTGTAAACTCTGCCGGGACTTATTCTGTGACAGTGCAGGATGCCTCAGGCTGTAGTGGTACTGATGAAATCATCATTGCTGAATCACCACCTATCAATGCTACTATCACTGGTATGACCCAAATTTGTACCGGAAATTCGACTACGCTGGACGCTGGAGCCGGCTATTCCTCCTATCTCTGGTCTACAGGGGCTACTACCCAAACCATAAGTGTAGATACAGCAGGTCTATATGCAGTCATTTTGACTAATGCTGATGGTTGTACCGGTACAGCATCAGTCAGGGTGACGGTGAGCAGTACAGTCACTGTTGCGGTAGTAGGCAATCCTAAAATATGCTTTGGAAAAACAACTCAATTGACGGCTGATGCAGGTTTTACCAGCTATCAATGGTCAAATGGAATGTCGACTCAAGTGATTACGGTGGGAAATGGAGGCACGTATACTGTAA
This sequence comes from Saprospiraceae bacterium, assembly GCA_035426385.1. GTDB lineage: Bacteria > Bacteroidota > Bacteroidia > Chitinophagales > Saprospiraceae > Parvibacillus. The sequence continues at coordinate 7,905 of DAOLZQ010000052.1, read as the reverse complement.
CCGTATCCGATGCTAATGGCTGTTCCGGTACCGGTCAGATTACTGTTACTGCATATCCACAGGTTGCTGTGTCTCTCAGCGGTAGCACCACTTATTGTGTAGGCGGTTCAACTAATCTGGATGCCGGGAATGGATTTGCAGATTATATTTGGTCTACTGGAGCTATTACTCCAGCTATCACTATAAGTTCACCCGGAAGCTATTCTGTTACAGTAACTGATAGTAATGGTTGCACCAATTCTACGTCAGTAATAGTGACGGAAAGCACATCTCTGAGTATAACTATCTCGGGTAAGGATAAAATCTGTACAGGTGAAGCAACAACTCTCAGCGCTGGTAACGGCTTTAAAACATACCTCTGGTCTTCTGGTGAGATGACTGAGTCTATTACCGCAACTGGTGGAAACTATACTGTAACAGTTACAGACAATTCAGGCTGTAGTGGAACGGGAACCTTCACGGTAACTGTATTGCCGGATATAACCATAAATTTCAATGTTCAGGATACGGTGTGTCTGGATGAGGTACCTTTTACTTTGGTTGCTTCTCCATTTGGAGGTACTTTCAGTGGCCCCGGCGTCACTGGAACTGTGTTTAATCCGGCTACTGCCGGTGTGGGCGTGCATCAACTTATCTATACATTTGATAATGGTGTATGTGCAAAATCGGATACCACACTGATCTTCGTCAAGGACTGCGCCTGTTCTCTGGTGATCACAGTAAGTGCCGGCTCTGATCAAAATATATGCGAAGGTGACAAGATTCAACTGAATGGAATTGTAACAGGAATATCAAACTTTACCTGGTCTACTTCAGGCACTGGTACTTTTAGTGACAATAAAATTGCTAATCCGATATATAATCCTTCTGCATCTGATATGGCAGCTGGCTCGGTGACCATTACCTTGACTACTTCGGATCCGGATGGCGCAGGTCCATGTCAAGCTGTAAAGGATGTACTTTCTTTAAAACTGGAAAGGCTGCCAGAAATTGTTGATTTATCGGTATTCCAACCTAATTGTAAGGTTCCCTTAGGAATGATAACCTATGAGGTAAATATTTTAGGGGGTAAATTCTCAATCGATAATGGTCAGACCTATGTCCGTATTCATGTAATGACAAATATCCAGCCGGGGAATTATACTTTCTTAGTTGAAAGTGATGCCGGTTGTAGTACGACCAAAGACTTTACCATTAATCCTGTGCCAATATTCAATCCAGATTGGCACATTTTATCTCAGACTTGCGCAGACGTAGGTTCTAATACCTTTATTCTGGATGATGCAAGCTTAATGCTACCAGTAAGTGTGTATCTGAATGGTGCACTACAAGGTACATTCAATAGTCTACCGGTGACTATAGACAGCCTTAATTTTGAGACTTATACTCTAAAAATTGAAGATCAAACCGGCTGTGTGAAGGACAGTACATTTACATTTAGCAATACCGGATCATTATCTATTGACATTCAGGATGTATATACCATAGAAGAAGGCCAGCAAGTCCAATTAGTCCCTAAAATTGATGGAACTTATTCTTCTATTCTCTGGACAGCACCCACCGGACTTTCATGTGCTGACTGTCCGAACCCATTAGCCTCTCCAGAATTTACCACCTTATATCAGGTTGAGATATTCAATGCTCAGGGCTGTAAGGATCAGGATACGGTACGGGTCATTGTGACACCAAGAGTGAAGGTATTTATTCCAAATATATTCACGCCAAATCACGACGGCACGAATGATGTCTTTACGGTTACTACTGCCGATCGGAATGTCCTGATTAAGGAAATGCGCATCTTCAATCGTTGGGGTGATCAGGTGTATGGCGGCGTCAATCTAGTACCCAACGGAGAACACGGCTGGGATGGCTATTTTAAGGGAAAGTTGATGGATCCGGCAGTATTTGCCTATCTCATTGTACTTGAATTTCCGGACAAATCCACCAGGCAATTCAAAGGCAGTGTGACTTTGATCAGATAGGATTGTATTAAAAGTTGAATTGTAAATTGATGAAATAGTTTCTGCCTGCTTCTGGAAAGAAGCCAATCGAACTATAATAGTTATTGCCTTCCGGGACGGTTGATGGGTCATCATACGACGGACCAAGATATTTGTACCGGTACACCCAACCGTTACTGATGATTTTACTATTCAGTAGATTATTGACGCGTCCCGTCACTGAGCAGTGCATTCCACCAAGGCGAAATGGCCAGGTAATCTGTACGCCCTGCTTACTGTAGGCAGGTAAGATCGATGTTTCATTGGAATAATTATTCAAGAATTGTCTGGAAATGTATTTGATATCATAGCTGATAGTCACATCAGAAAACAGATGATTAGCTAAAGAAAATGGTTTAAATTCTATTTTCCCAAATGAGATAAAATCCGGACTGAATGAGATATCTGTATTCCGATGCGTTATTTGCTCCTGTGGGAGATATTGAATACCTGAACTATCGCTGTAGGAACTCACATCTATATATTCATCAAGGGAGTTGATAATATTTTTACTCAGGGTGAGATTAGCTACTATATTCATCCAGTGGAAGGGGACAATGGCAGTTTCCAATTCTACACCGGTTCGTCTGGATTTTTCCGCATTTATCCTGGTATAGGCGCCTACATCGTTGATCTGACCAGTGAGAATTAATTGATCCTTGTAAAACATACCAAAATAATTCGCCTGCAAATTGAAGTTGGTTTGTGCATACTTCAGCCCCACTTCGACATTGAGCAACTGTTCCGGCTTCGGTAATTTGCCATGTGGTGATTCGGTATAGTCGTCCCGGTTGGGTTCTCTGTGTCCCAAGCCGGTGTACCCATACATTGAAAGATGATTATTGACCGCATAAGATGCACCCATCTTTGGATTGAAAAATGCCAGTTTGTCTTTCTGTGGTGAAATGCCACCTTCTGCATTGTAGCCGGTATATTGATATCGGAGCAGTCGCACTTGCATATCTCCCATCAGCGTCAGTGCATTAAGCGTAATTTCATTTTTATAATAAACACTGCTTTCTGTCTTAATGGCATTATCATCATAATAGTGACGGGGTTGCCAGTTAATATTTCCAATCACTGAGCGTACTATCCCAAAATGACTTCCGCCGTATGTTTGAATGTTTCCTCCCAATTGATGTGTCATTTTACCAGAGATGAGGTAATAGTTTAGATTGAGGCCGAATAAATTATTTTTCAGCCATCGCTCACGTATAAGATCCGCAATATTATTCTGCCCTTCAAAATAATCTGAGAGATTCTCTTTCGGCTTATATTGATTGTAATATCCACCACCATAAGTATGATAAAGTGTGCCTTGTAAGCCTGAATGATCATTAAGGGGACGCTTAATAATCACCCTAGAATACACCTGGGTGAAGTTATCTGTTTCGTCATCAAAAAAGGTATTTCCCTCTATTAGTCCTGCCGGATTATAAGTTGGCTTGTCTCCGTAGAAGTAATGATAAGGCACACCGACCCAAGCTTGATAGGTTTTCTCTTTTCCGTAATAGACATTTGCCTGTATTGAGGTCTGTCCAAGAGTTAAATAGGACTGAAATGAACTCGCCCATAAGTTACTACTGGCTCTGTCGATATACCCGGCTGAGGAGATACGACTTCCCCGGACCTTAAACTTAAAATGACCTCCGAGACTTCCGCTGTTTACAGTGAGGTTGATTTTCTTGGTGTCGAAACTTCCCAATCCTGTGTTAACTCCCACGCCAAATGAATCTGTCGGTACACTGGTTTGTAAATTGATATTGGCGCCAAAAGCTCCCGGACCGGCAGCCGATAATCCCAATCCACGTTGTACCTGTATGGCCGCAGCATCTTCGATCATATCCGGCAGATCCACCCAGAATACATTTTGACTCTCAGCGTCATTCACCGGTACACCATCCAGTGTGACATTGATTCTAGTTTGGTCAGAGCCTCTGATACGGAGATAAGTATAACCCACTCCATTGCCCGCATCTGAAGAAGATAGGGCAGAAGGAAGTGACTCAAGTAATACCGGGATATCTTTTGCACTAGCAGTTTGAAGCGAACTCTTTCTGATCGTCTTTTGAGTCACCGGCGTTTGACTGGTAGCCCAGGATCCTGTGATATTGACCTCCTTCAATACCTGGGGTTGAATCGTATCTTGTTTGATAACCTGAGCTGTAAGCGCTGATAAACTAAGCACCATCAACATTGAAAAAATAAAATAAGACTTTAATGAGTAATGCGCCGAACTAAAAATTAACATTGAACACCTATTTGTGATGTTTATTACCAGGGGTGGGTAATAAAATCTGCTTCACAAATTCCCTCCCTTCCCGGAATTACCCGGCCAGGTTCGATGGGTTTTATCTCAGCCGTCTGAAATGAATCAGAGTAGGCACCCCAAAAAGACTGATACAAAGGTAGTCTTTAAATTATTGTTCGATTCAAAAATCTGTAATTCAGAGCTAAATTCAACTTATTCTACTTCAATGCAGAAGGTAAAAATGTTCAGACTACATACTTAGAAATCAGATGTGTCTGCCCATCAATTTATTTTTAAAATAGGACAACATGCCATTGGTAGATGGGGGCTGCTGTGAATTAAAGGTATATTCCTGCTCTGGTGCGTGATCTCCATCGGTATGGGAGGAATTCACATTTTTCATGATGAGGTTAATACTTGCCAGATTGTGTTGGTGCACTGAATCCGCATACTTTTGAGACTCTTTGTATTTTCTTTCAAAGATTTCTCGATCGAGAGAAATCAGATAATTTTCCTCTAATAGAAGGCGCTGATTATAGATATTGGTCTTCAATAGCAACTTGCTTAATACTGGAGCTAACTCGATCAACATAATGATGGCCAATAATAGCAAATACCTCCAGCGTAAAGTGAGATTATTATCAATCAGGTGCTGCAGTGCTTCGATTCTGGCGAGAAACCCATTACCCGCCTGGGCATCAAAGCCAGCTATTTTCTTGTCAGCTGAGGCGGTGAGTGCATCGATTCTGGACTGTAATGACGCTACCATAGGAGCTGATGCTCTACTGAAGTCATCAGCTTGCATTTTTAAATCATCCAATTGTTGCTTTTTTGCTTTAGCAATAGTGGCAATCCCCACTTTGCCTGTTCCTCCACTACCATCTGCCTCTTGCAAGAAGGAATTGCGCAATGCTACAACATTGCTATCTAGATTATTTTTCAGTTTTTGGATACTATCCAACTGGAAAAGTAGTGGCTCACGCTGTGGTGCAAGTGAGCGTTGAATTTCAGCCACTGTAATTTGTTTCTTTATTTCTTTATCTTCAAGTAATTGGACAGCAACATCTTTTTCAAATAGATATAGCAGTGCAGGCTGTGCCATGAAAGCACCTAAACAGAGTGCCAGTGCAACCCGAAATATAATTGGTCCTGCACTATTTCCTGCGTGCCCACCCTGAAGTCCCGCTATGAGAACTCTGTCAATCGTCAGCACTATAAATCCCATCAAGGCGCTGCCACAGAGGATAATCAGTGGAGAAGAAGAGACTGTGCTGAAGAAATAAGCCCATGCTAGCATGGCAAATATCCAGGTACCGATGATACTCAGGCCGATCAACTGAAACTTTCGCTTGTCGGCATTATTTTCCCTTAATAGTTCAGTATCTGCTGAAGCTAGCCACAGCAAGAACCTATTAATAGGTGAAGCATTTTTATTTAGCATTATTTAATTATTACAATTAGTGCATTTGAGCCCGGTGGCAGTCATTTCATATATATTATCTTCATCATTATCGGCCTCTGAGGCATATTGGAAATTGCCCTTATGGTCTAGTAAAGATTCTGATAAACGTATTTTTGAGCCTATCGGAAATTGTAATGTGATTTCAAATTCGGGATTTTTAGAAATTAATTTTTTAGGCAACTGAAATTTATTAGCCAGAGTTAATTCACTGCCGGTAAGTTCCGCTTTATAAATTCGCTTTTCAGACTCAGCTTCTATATCTTGATTACTGTAATATTTTAAACTTTTTGCAATGTGGATCTTTGAATCACGAGCCGGTTCAATATTTACTTTGATGTTATCAGAGTTAGAGTATGCTTTATCTTCAGCCTGTATTTTGTCCATTGAAACGCTGAGCAGAGATTTTATTGTATATTCTACTTCTTCATTGTTATTGTATTTTTTCATTACATAATCAGCAGGAAGATCCTCCAGATCTGTATTAGAATCCATGTTATCTCCTATGCTATTAGATATTAATTCTTCCTCAGTGCAGTCTACACATTGAACTCCCCCTTCGGTCATTTTATATATGCGTCCCGGAATAGCTACCCAACCATTTTTCATATTGGAAGGATCAGATTTTATTTCTCTCAAGCGCCAAACCATATCTTCATCAAACTTGAAGGTGGCACCTATGGGAATGTAAAGATCCATATCGACATTCTGGAATCTAAATTTGCAATCCTTTTTTATATTAATTGTATTGGGAAAGTCAATCTCACCAGCTGAGGCAGATACATCATATTGTACACAATTGGCATTTTGTAATGCCTCTGAAGAATTTACTCCCTGAGATTTAATTTTCTTCAATACATACCATTGATTGCCCTCTGCAGGTAAAAGGTTTAGGTCAAAATCATTTCGATATTTCATGCCATCCTTGGTTCCTGCGCTCAAGAAGCCGAATTGAACATTATTGCGATCCTCAGGAACATAGTTGAGCTGCACACCTTCTGAACCAACCATACCTAGATTTTGTCTGCTCGACTCAGTATTTTCTGCTTTAAATTCATTTGCTGTAAGACCACCCATGACTAAAAGGCTGATTAGATTAGTGATCCAAAAGATTAGGAGACTCTGTCTTAGATTAGGTGAAATTTTGGACTTGAAGAGAATTCGAAGTGCCCACATGATCAGAAATACCAGTGGAATCACAAAGACTACTATACTATTGAGTCCACTGATGAGATTAATAACCGGTGATGATGATGTGACAAAATTCAGGAAGGGTAGTGCAGTGATGGCGCCAATGATCAAACTAACCCAGGCAAAGCCAAAGATCGCCAAGAACACAAATGCAATCACAGTGAGCAGTGGCTTTAAGAATCTCTTGAAATTGAGCCAACCGAGGCGTATATTCTCTTCTAGATCGCTGACAAACTCACCTGAATGAAATTTTATATCATTTGACTTTAGCTTGTTTTTTACTTCGCCGGTGAGAGAGCTCACTTCTTCCCCGAAATGCCCTAATTGTTTTTCAAAGAATTTTGCAATCCCTGAGACAGAAGCATTTTCACCCTTCATGGCCAGATAGTCTGCTGCAGTCTTTGCCTTTGGGATAAAGGCCCACATGAGAAAGTATAGTGGGATACCTAAGCCACCGCTAACTGTGAAGGCAAGAAAACCCAATCGAATCCAGTTTGGTTTGATTCCCAGGTAATCGCCCAAACCTGAACAAACACCTCCTAGCTTTTTATCCATCATATTTCTGAACAGACGTCTACCTGTCTTGTAATTGGTCTCATCGGTAGTCGTATATGCAGATTCTTCCTTTGAAGAGCTTTTGTATTCTGCATCATCCATTGGCTCAGCACCAAAGTCTTCGGGTCGTCCCATGATCCGGATTACCATGTCGATGTCTTCATTATTTACGATGAGGCTGCCGGTGTTCCTTTCTTGCAGAAGCTCACCCACCCGGACTTCAATATCGTTCATGATCTCTTCGAAGCTTTCATTCGTACTAAAATGCTTTCGAATGGCCTGTAAATATTTCTCTAGTTTGTTATAAGCAGCGTCATCTACTATAAAAGGAAGACCGCCTAGATTAATGTTGAAAGTCTTATTCATGATCTTATTGGTTATTTGTGGTTTGTGAAACAGCTTTGACTAGTTGTGCCCAGCTTTCTAATAATTCGTTCAATAAATTTTCG
>DAOLZQ010000051.1:0-23265 GCA_035426385.1 Saprospiraceae bacterium | reverse complement strand
TGCACGAGGTTGCACGAGGTTGCACGAGGTTGCACGAGGTTGCACGAGGTTGCACTTTCTGATTTATTTACTGCAAATTTACTTATTCCTACTTACATTTCCAAACAGTATTAATGCCCAGACACCGGCCTATCAGTACGCTGATAGCATGATGAGCACTTCACAGGGTATTAAGATGTACGGAATTTATATGGAGGAAGCCGTAAGAGTAGAAGATACTACCGAAGCAGGCATGGCTGCGTATTCTGAGCTACATACTATGTATTACTTTATCGATAAGTACTACCGTGAGCATGGGTGGCCGCGAAGTACGGATACCGGCATCGTACGTGATATGTGCTATAATGCTGATTTCTCGCTGAGCGATCAGAATGACGATCACCTTACCGGGTTTCAACTCTACGATGGATCCAATGATCGGATAAGCGATCTATCTCATTGTCCCACTCTACAGTATTGGCTGCCCTTGCCGGAAGAGTCCAGACCCACGGTATCAGAAGAAATTGATTCAGAGTATCGTTTTAATTTGAATCCCAATGACAATGGCGCACTCAGCTTTGTATTTTATTCTGACCTGAGTGTAAATAATAAAGGTTGGAAGGCTGAGATAACATGTGAAAATAGATTGGGTGTAAAAGCGAATGAAATTCCGAATGTCAGACTTTACCCTAATCCCACTGATGGCAATTTATTTCTGGCTGTTCCCAAAGGTGCGCAATATACAGTGACCCTCTTTGATGTTCAGGGTAAAAAATTGGTTACAAAGCAATTCAATTCAGAGCTATTCTCGCTGAATATGGATCAACTGCCTTCAGGTGTCTATATGGTCAGAATTAATACGGCTGACAAATCAATGACCCGGCAAGTGATACTCAATAATTAATTAAAATAGCTATAGGCTATATACTTTAAAAGCTGACGCTAAAGCGCCAATACGCTAACACCCTAAAGAGCTAATACGCTAACGCTCAGCGACCTACTAGTCTTTGGCCATTAGTCTTTAGTCTTTAGCTCTTTTCAAAAATAAGGTATAAAAAGATTTAAACAAATTGTTCCACGGATAGTGAGTTAAGTCTAAAGCGCAGCGACCCAAAGACTAAAGCGCAGCGACCCAAAGACAGCTAACATTACTCCTCATACTCTGCATTGCCCAGGATCCTGAGGCCCACGGATAGTTCGAAGGAATAGTTAAAAACTTTCTGTTCCGGATAGGTACGCGGGTTACCTTGGTAATCATACCCATAGAAGGGTTGCGAATAAATCTGCTTTGAGGCATCGGGCTGAAACATCACCTGTACGAAGCCCATGTGCACGCCCAGTGGAAACTGTACGCCTCCACCCACATCCAAGCCATAATTGAAGCGGCGGACATACCGGTCAAACCCCACAAAGTTCTGTGACAGTTTAAATGCCAGCGTGTATTCGCCGCGCAGCGCCAGTAGATAGAAGAATCGATCGTTGTCACCAAAGTTTTTTCTCGCGCCGAGTGATAAACCCAGATTGTGGAATTTATTCTGAATGGACTGTGCTGGATAATCGATGCCATTATCGTCTCGATACGGTTGAGTGCGCTGGCTCATGCCGCGCAGGTGATATCCCAGTTCTGCTATAAATGCAATCGGCTTGTCGGGTTCGTAACTTTCCACACCCACTACTGCATGATAAGCTATCAGAGGTGAGTTATTTCCCACCCCGTTCCAGCGTTGCATGGCCAGAGTGGGGCCTGCTCTGAAAGTATAGATGGATCCTTGTGTATAAGAGGAAACGGGTACGCCGACTAAAGTGGAATAAATAACAATCATTATTAAGTTTCGAATCAATAAACTATTCATTTCGCTATATTTTCTTATAATTTTTATAACCTAATTCAATTCCGGTCAGTCGAAAAATCAACCTTTTCATTCTCTCTTTAAGCGTCATTCGATTAAATGACAAATCATAATCAAAGATCCAGTTTTTTTTGATGATTCGGGGCAGCATTACTTCAGGGTGTGTCCCATTGAATTTTTCCAGTGTATCGATACCGGCTTTGTAATCATATTCAGCCGTATGGATTACATGCTCATCTATCCATTCGTCATCGTGCCAGTATTTGTGGAAATTTTTTTGTTTAAGTTGCATCGTTTCAGGAGGTTTTACCCATCCATAATGATAGATATAGGCATCAATTACCTTCACATTTAGCTTTTGGTTGTCACCCTTTCTGAATCCCTGTGCATCCCGATAGGAGTAAATGCGCTTGTCATTCCGTATGACTCTGATCTCACGTGGATACCAGTTTGACGCCGTACCGACATAGTCATAGGATCCATAGAAGTGCTTGTACTTGAAGAGTAAGCCTTCTACCTGTGGCTGATCGAGCCAGGCGGTCATTGCCTCCCTGACCACTGGCAGATATTGTTCATGTAGCACCTCGTCACCCTGAATATAAAAGGCCCAGTCGGTCTCTTTGGGTATGGCAGCGAAGGCCTTGTCCGTCTCCTGTGCCAGGACCAGTCCACCCATGCGCAGACTTTCATCCCATTCAGTGTCTATGATTTGTATCTTGTCAGAATCTATCGCTGCGATCAAGTTGCGTGTATCATCAGCCGATGCACCCACAGCTACGATGAAATCATCACATAGTGGTAGTATCGACCTTATCGCTTCTACTACGGGATAGTCATAGGTTAGTGCATTTTTTATAAAGGTAAAGCCGGTCACTCTCATGAAGATCAGGATTGTAAAGAAAAAGATTGAGTGGCAAATGTATCGGAAAATTGATAGTCTGTAAATTATAATTTTTGTGGAAAGTACATTGATAAAATTTTTACCCAAATACACGTCAGGTACTATTTGTCTCAAAAAAATCTACCGCTTAAATTGTTTGGAAATCAACACCGTTAATCTTACCTTTGCCACGTTTTTCAGGAATCTGTATGTAATTAGGAGGTAACTGTCAATACAATGCGTGACCAATGATAATAAACCGTTTAAAATTTTTACTATTTACCTGCCTGTTCACAGGATTTGGATTGATCATACCTGCTGCGAGTCTGTTAGCACAGGAACCCCATCCTGATGCTGCCTCTACCACCATGGTAGCTGAAGAATGGAAGATTGAAAACATGATCTTCGAGCACATCAATAATTCGAATGAGTTTCACATTGTCGGGCATATAGCCATACCACTACCTTGTATCTTATATTCTCGTGAAGATGGTTTGACCACTTTTATGTCGTCTGCACTAGAGCATGGTCACAAAGCTATTAATCGGTATGTGCTTGTTGAGGGAGTGGTAAAGAGAGTAAAGTCTCTCGAATTCCCCGCAGGTGAAGTGGCAGTGGATGGTGTCACTACGGAAGAGCGCAATGGAGCTGAATTGAGTTCAGTCTCTTATCAGGGCAAATCTTACGAAATGGAAAGTGCTTCTACTCTTGGTCAGAACACTTCTTTCTTTGATTTCTCTATATCTAAGGTGGTATTTACTATGATACTGGCTTCTATTTTTCTCATCTGGCTATTCACTAGTGTAGCGAAGGCGTATGAAAAGAGAAAAGGAATGGCTCCTACCGGCAAGCAGAATCTGATGGAAGTGATGGTCAATTTCATTATTGACGAAGTCGCCAAGCCGATGCTAGGAGATCGATATATGAGATTCCTGCCCTTTCTGTTGACGATTTTCTTCTTCATACTCACGCTCAATCTTTTTGGATTAATACCTTTTATGCCGTTTGGTGCCAATGTCACTGGCAATATAGCTGTCACTATGACACTCGCAGTGATTACTTTTATACTGGTCAATATCAATGGAAATGGCGCTTACTGGAAACATATATTCTGGATGCCGGGTATCCCGATAGCAATGAAGTTGTTTCTAGCTCCCATTGAATTGCTTGGTATTTTTATCAAACCCATCTCATTGATGATCCGACTATTCGCCAATATCACAGCGGGTCACATCATCATATTGAGTTTAGTGGGTTTGATCTTTGTGTTTGGCAAGATGGGCGCAAGTATAGGTGGGGCAACTGCCGGCGCTTTTATCGCCGTTCCATTTACGCTTTTTATGAACTTGATCGAACTGATAGTGGCGCTGATACAAGCCTTTATCTTTACTATTCTGGCAGCCTCTTATCTGGGTGCAGCTACAGAAGAAGTACACCATTAATAAGTATATAACCGGTCTCGGCCGACAAGAATAATTGATTTAATAACTTAATAAAACACACATTATGTACGCAGGAATTGGAGCCGGATTAGCAGCCATAGGTGCCGGAATCGGTATCGGAATGATCGGTGGTAAAGGTATGGAGGCTATTGCCCGCCAGCCGGAAGCCGTGAATGACCTCAGAAACAACATGTTGATCTTTGCAGCATTTGTTGAAGCGGTGGCGCTTTTCGCGGTAGTTGTTTCTCTATTGACAGCGAAATAATCACGAGAAATTTAAGCGAAAACCCGTCCGAAATAACGGTTGGTTGTGACGGACGGGTTTATTTTAACTCAATTTCATATTTATCAAGCTATCGAGTATGATTTTATTAGCAGAATTTAATGTTATCAAGCCTGACTATGGCTTGTTTTTTTGGACTGTCCTGATCTTTGTTGTATTGTGGACATTCTTGGGTAAAAAAGCTTTCCGCCCTATCGCAAATGCGCTGAAGGACCGGGAGGACTCTATTCGTGAAGCACTCGCTTCAGCTGAAACCGCCAAAGCGGAAATGGCTAATCTACAGTCTCAAAATGAAGGGCTGTTGGTGCAAGCTCGGGAAGAGAGAACTAAGCTACTCAACGAAGCACGTGACGCCTCTTCAAAACTGATCTCCGAAGCAAAACATAAAGCAAAGGATGAAGCAGGTAAGATAATGGCTTCCGCTAATATGGAGATCGAAAACCAAAAAAGAATGGCGATCCAGGAAGTAAAAAACCAGGCTGGCCTTATGGCATTGCAGGTAGCAGAAAATCTCCTCAGGAAAAATCTCTCCAATGACCAGACCCAGCGAGATCTGGCTAAGTCGCTGGCAGATGACATCAAATTAAATTAATACACTGTCATGTCCGGAAATCAGGTTGCTGTAAGATATGCCAAATCACTTTTGGAACTCTCCACTGAACTCAATAAGACTCAGGAGGTAAAAGCAGATATATTGACATTGAAAGAAGCGCTGAAGAGTCGGGATTTCTATCTTTTACTGAAGAGTCCGGTGATTTATGCCTCTGCCAAAAATAAGGCGATCAAAGCTGTACTTGGCAACAATTTGGACAAACTTACCCTTGATTTTATCACACTGCTGGTAAAGAAGGGTAGAGAATCTTTTCTACCTGAAGTGATCGAAGCCTTCGATAGTCAGTTCAATAAGGCTCACCATATTGCTGCTGTCAGAGTTAGGTCAGCTTTCGCTCTGGACGAAGCTACCAGAGCAGTCATTATGAGTAAAGTGAAAGATTTCGTGGGCCAGGATATGGCCGTACAGATCGAGAGTAGCATAGATCCTTCACTATTGGGCGGGTTTGTGATCGAATATGAAGATAATCTATACGACAGCAGTGTCGTCTACCAATTAGAGAAGCTCAAAAAATCATTTTCCAATAATTAATATTTACTAAAATAGAACAATCATGATAGGTGTAAAACCGGATGAAATTTCAGCCATTCTCAAACAACAATTATCAGGCTTCAATACAGAAGCCGAACTGGAAGAAGTAGGTACCGTCTTACAAGTGGGTGATGGTATTGCCAGAGTATATGGCCTGACCAATGCTCGTTCAGGTGAGCTAGTAGAGTTCGAGACTGGCACACAAGCCATCGTACTCAACCTGGAAGAGGATAATGTGGGTGTGGTATTGCTGGGTGCATCAGACAACATCAAGGAGGGTTCAAAAGTAAAAAGAACAAATACCATTGCTTCCATCGACGTAGGTGAGGGTTTTCTGGGCCGAGTGGTAAATCCACTGGGCCTCCCATTGGATGGCAAGGGAGAGATCACCGGTGTTAAATACAATATGCCTCTGGAGCGAAAGGCACCGGGTGTTATATTCCGTCAGCCGGTAAACGAGCCGCTTCAGACCGGTATCAAGGCCATCGACGCCATGATTCCCATCGGTCGAGGACAGCGTGAGTTGATCATCGGTGACCGTCAGACAGGTAAGACTGCTATTGCGATCGATACCATCATCAACCAGAAAGAATTTTATGAGCGCGGTGAGACTGTATATTGCATCTATGTAGCATGTGGTCAGAAATCATCTACTGTAGCTCAAGTGGCGCGTATTCTCGAAGAGAATGGAGCCATGCCTTATACTTGTATAGTAGCTTCATCGGCTGCAGATCCCGCGGCGCTTCAGTTCTATGCTCCATTTGCAGGTGCTTCTATCGGTGAGTTTTTCAGAGATACAGGCCGTCCGGCATTGATCATCTATGATGACTTGTCTAAGCAGGCAGTTGCTTACCGAGAGGTCTCATTACTACTCAAGCGTCCTCCGGGCCGCGAGGCTTATCCTGGTGACGTCTTCTATCTTCACTCCAGATTATTGGAGCGTGCGGCAAAAGTCATTAATAATGATGCAATAGCCCAAACGATGAATGACCTGCCTAAATCACTGAAAGATGCCGGCTTGGTACGTGGAGGTGGATCACTTACGGCCCTTCCTATTATAGAGACTCAGGCAGGTGATGTATCGGCCTATATTCCTACTAATGTGATCTCTATCACAGATGGACAGATATTCCTGGAGACCAACTTATTTAATGCAGGTATCCGTCCTGCGATCAACGTAGGTATCTCTGTAAGTCGTGTGGGTGGTAACGCTCAGATCAAATCAATGAAAAAAGTAGCCGGTACTTTAAAGTTGGACCAAGCTCAATATCGCGAACTGGAAGCGTTTTCCAAGTTCGGCTCAGACCTGGATGCTACGACCAAAAGTGTACTAGAAAAGGGAGTACGCAACGTGGAGGTTCTTAAACAGGCACAATACTCACCAGTACCGGTAGAGAAGCAAGTGGCTATCATCTATCTTGGAACTAATAATCTGTTGAAAGACATCAAAGCTACTGATGTAAGAGACTTTGAAGCCAATCTGTTTAACCTTCTCGATACATCACATCAAGGTATTCTTGATAATTTCAGAAAAGGAAAATTGGAAGAAGCGGACCTGACTACATTGAAGGGACTTGCCGCTGATCTCAGTAAGCAATACGCAAAATAAATTATGGGCGCGAATCTAAAGGAAGTACGAGAAAGGATCAAATCGGTGATCTCTACACAGCAGATCACCAAAGCAATGAAAATGGTTTCAGCTGCCAAGCTTCGACGTGCGCAACAGGCCATAGTACAGTTGCGTCCTTACAGTGAGAAACTGACTAAGATGATGCAAAATGTCCTTACTGCCCTCGATGGCAATTCGGATTCGGTGTTTAATACCACCCGGGAAGTAAATAATGTATTGATAGTGGTAGTTACCTCCAATAGGGGTCTGGCGGGTGCGCTAAATACCAATATCAATAAAGCTGCAGCTCAGCTAGTCAGGGAAAAATATGCAACTCAGCTGGAAGCAGGAAAAGTAAGTTTCCTACCTATTGGTAAGAAAGGACGAGAATATGTGGACAGAAATTTCAAGAAATCATCGGTCAATGCAGATCATGTAAATGCTTTCTCTGACCTATCATTTCTTGCTATTTCCAAGATAGGGGATCACATCATGGAGGAATTTAGTGCCGGCACCTATGATGCAATAGAAATAGTTTATAGTCGCTTCAAGAACGCCGGAGTGCAGACAACTATCGTTGAACAGTTCCTCCCGGTCAAAAAAATGCCTTTTGAAACTACTCGTAAATCACTCCCGGATTACATCTTCGAGCCGGACAAGGAGGAACTATTAGCGGATTTAATTCCTACAATCCTAAAGATACAATTTCACAAGACTCTATTGGATACGCAAGCGTCCGAGCATGGTGCACGTATGACTGCGATGGATAAGGCAACAGAGAATGCAGATAATTTGCTGCTCGAACTGAAGATAAATTATAACAAAGCAAGGCAGGAAGCCATCACTCGCGAACTCTCAGAGATAGTCGGAGGAGCTGCAGCACTTGGGTAATTAATAATAAAATTTATAGTATAAGGTTGTCTTAGTTTTGAGCTAAGCTCAATTCATTTTTTAATTTTTCCACTATTCGATCACAGGTGGCATCTATAAGCTTATATACATCCTTATAACCATCGTAGGTTCCATACCATGGATCCGGCACTTCCTCGTTTTTACCCGGATTCAGCTCGTTAAGAAATAAGCTAACCTTAGATTCATCCCAACTCTTGCCGGATGAAGTTTTGATAGCACAATAATTGGATCGATCCATGGCTAGTATTTTATCATACTCCTGTATATCACAAGTTTTGAACATACGACCACGTTGGTGAGATATACTAATACCATTTTCTTGTGCAACTTTGATGGAATCGGGATGAGGGGGTTCGCCTTGATGATAACCGGCGGTACCAGCGCTATCTACCTTGACCTGAAGACCTGCTTCATCACATTTCTGTTGTAATACACCTTGGGCTAATGGACTTCGACAGATATTCCCCAGGCATACTATTAGGATTTTCATAGGATAATGTTGTTACTAATTGTATAAAACTCAAAAGCTTAAATAATGTTGAGAAAATCTTAAAATAAATTATCTATTAGTCATATATGACAACTACTTACATATATAAATATAAATATATGTGTACAAATTTAACGGTATTATTGACGAGATAATTAGCGAAGCGATTAGTCATTACATTCTAGTAAAAGTATTGTAACTGAATCGATGGTTTAGATAGGTTTTTTGATTACAATGTAGAAGTTATCAACAGATCAATGTCGGTATATTTAATGCCAAATCTGTCCGAAAGGTACTTATTTGTGAGACAGCCCTTGTAAGTATAAATACCATTCCGCAAATTGACATGACTGAAGAATATATTCTCAATACCTCGGCCATGAGCTGCTTTGGCCAGGATGGGAGTGATGATATTGCTGATAGCGATCGAAGCCGTACGAGGGACTTTCGAGGCAATATTAGGAATACAATAATGGATGACGCCGTATTTGTTGAAGGTGGGTTTGTCGTGTGTAGTTACTTCTGAGGTTTCAAAGCAGCCACCTTGATCTATACTTACATCGATGATTACTGAGCCGGGCTGCATCCGAGCTACCATAGCCTCAGTCACTACCATTGGAGTTCGGCCCGACTTACTGTGGATGGCACCGATGACCACGTCAGCATCACTCAGGTGCTTATCCAGTTCGGTGGGATTGATAGAAGAGGTGAAGAGTCGATGGCCTATGCGGGATTGGATCCGCATCAGTTTGTAAATATTATTATCGAAGAGATGTACACAAGCACCCAGACCCATAGCTGCTCTGGTGGCGTGCTCAGCCACTACTCCTGCGCCGAGGATGACCACCTTTGCAGGTGCGACTCCTGATATACCTCCCAATAAAATTCCTTTTCCGCCGGAAGATATTGACAATAATTCTGCAGCTGTATGAATAGCACTGATACCGGCCATTTCACTCATGATGCGCACCAGTGGGAAGGAACCATCATCGTCCTTGAGGTATTCCATAGCCAGCGCGATGACTTTCTTTTGCCGGAGCTTATTGATGTATTCACTATTGATCAGTGGGATCTGAAGTGGTGAGATCAGTATTTGATTTGAGTGGAACAGGTCTAGTTCTTCTAGGGTGGGCGGTGCCACCTTAAGTATCACATCACAACTAAACACTTCATTATTTGAATGAACGATCTCAGCTCCGGCTTCAGAATATTCGAGATCGCTGAAGTTACATTTGATACCGGCTTGGGATTCTACCCTCACTCGGTGTCCATTGCTTACGAGGTAAGCCACAGAGACAGGTACCAATGCAACTCGATTTTCCTGGAGTATGGTCTCCTTGGCTATTCCGATGGAGAAACTTTGTCTTTTGCGGGGAATTTCCAACATCTCGGGGGCAGTACTCAATTTTTCCTTTATGGAACTCATATCAACGGTGTTTCATATGCTTAGTAAAATGACAGATTTCAAAGTAAACCGTGCTTGAGTAAAGATAATCCATTCCTCCTATATTGATTCTCAGGAAATACTATTTTTATTAGAGCGAGCTTGACCATATCCTTCCAAAGTAAATGTTCTCCACAGGTGGTCATCTACTGCTATCTCGATGAGGGTAAATGGTTCCGCCACCAGAGGAGCGATCAAAGCAGGCCATTCGATAATGACTAAATTCTTCGGGTCGTACAGGTAATCTTCCAGGCCTACACGAAGGATCTCTTCAATACTCTGCAGTCGATATAGGTCCATGTGAATGATAGATCGATAGCCCTGTACCGGGCTGGCCAACTGGTACTCATTGACAATTGAAAAGGTGGGGCTGGATACACTGATCATTGACCCCATCAGATTAGCCAGGGCAGATACGAAGGTGGTCTTACCAGCACCCATAGGAGCTTCCAGCAGAAGGGTAGAGTTTTTTAAAAAGAGTGGCAAATGTGCTGAAATATACTCCGGCAGGCGGATCACATCCTTAATTACAAAAGTTATTTTTTCATTTATCATGCAATAACAAATATAAGATTTTATTATATATAATCAATTTCAATTTAATTGCTTAGAAATATTGAAAACACTCAATTATTGTCAATTTGATGGTAGAAAATGACAGAAAAAAAATGTACTTTTACACTCTTTTCGTAAGACTAAAAAGTATATGTCAGATCAAAATAATAATTCTAATAGCAGATCAAATTATGATGCCAGTAATATCCAGGCGCTCGAAGGCTTAGAAGCCGTCAGAAAGCGTCCCGGAATGTACATCGGCAGCACAGACACGAAGGGTCTGCACCACTTGGTATATGAAGTAATAGATAACTCTATTGACGAGCATATGGCGGGTTATGCCAGCTATGTCCATACCACGATTCACGCGGACAATTCTATCTCTGTAAGAGATAATGGCCGTGGTATCCCTACGGGTATGCATGAGAAATTACAGAAATCAGCCCTGGAGGTAGTTATGACTGTACTTCACGCAGGTGGTAAGTTTGACAAGGATACTTACAAGGTCTCTGGCGGTCTGCACGGTGTAGGTGTCTCTTGTGTCAATGCATTATCGATATATCTGAAAGCTGAGGTTCACCGCGAGGGGAATAAGTATGAACAGGAATATAGTCAGGGGAAACCAACATCTGAAGTGCATATCAGTGGCACCTCCTCCGATACCGGTACTATCATTACCTTCAGACCCGATCCGACCATTTTTGAGACACTCGAATATAAGTACGAGACACTAGCTGTGCGTATGCGAGAGCTAGCGTTTCTGAACAAAGGTCTGACCTTGGTATTAACTGATGAAAGGCTTGATGACGAGGGCAAAGAGCGGAGTGAGACCTTCCATTCGGAGGGCGGATTGGCCGAGTATGTCACCTATATCGATAAGGGCCGAAGTCCCATTATCGCAGCACCCATACACGTCACAGGCAAAGACAATAATGTCGAAGTCGAAGTGGCTATGCAATACAATACAGGCTACACAGAGAATATTTACTCTTATGTGAATAACATCAACACTCGTGATGGTGGTACTCACGTAAGTGGTTTCCGCAGAGCGGTAACCCGGGAGTTCAAGAAGTATGCCGAGGAGAATGGCATGTTCAAAAAGCTAAAATTTGAAGTAGCAGCAGATGACTTTCGTGAGGGACTTACTTCCATCATTTCTGTCAAAGTAGCTGAGCCTCAGTTTAAAGGTCAGACTAAAGGCGAACTCGGGAACTCAGAAGTAACTGCTATCGTCAGTCAAATAGTAGGTGAGGCATTAAAACATTTCCTCGAGGAAAATCCGACCGAGGCAAAGAAAATAGTTGAGAAAGTAGCTCTGGCCGCTACTGCCCGCGAAGCTGCCCGCAAGGCACGCGAGATGGTGCAGCGTAAAAATATACTCACCGGTGGCGGCCTACCCGGAAAACTGGCCGACTGCAGTAATCGAAATCCCAGCGAGAGTGAGATCTTCCTGGTGGAGGGCGACTCGGCTGGTGGTACAGCCAAGCAAGGCCGTGACAGACACTTCCAGGCTATACTGCCACTGAGGGGAAAAATACTCAACGTGGAGAAAGCGATGGAACACAAGATCTACGAGAATGAGGAGATCAAGAATATGTTTATCGCACTGGGCGTAAGTATCGAGGAGCGTGATGGTGAGAAGATACTCAATATCGAGAAGTTGCGCTACCATAAGATAGTCATCATGTGCGACGCGGACATAGACGGTTCTCACATCACTACGCTGATACTTACCTTTTTATTCCGCTTCATGAAGCCACTTATCGAGCAGGGGTATGTTTATATCGCAGCGCCACCATTGTATCAGGTGCGCAGAGGTACACAATCCCGCTATGCCTGGACTGAAGAGGACCGTCAGGAGGCAATAGCCCATTTCTCACGCAAGGAAAATGATGACGGTGTAAAAATCCAGCGCTACAAAGGTCTTGGTGAGATGAACGCAGAGCAATTGTGGGAAACCACCATGGATCCGGCATTTCGTACACTCAGACAGATGACCATCGAAGATGCCGCTGAATGCGACCGTGTCTTCTCTATGCTGATGGGTGAGGAAGTCCCACCCCGACGTGAGTTCATCGAGCAGCATGCCAAGTACGCCCGCGTGGACGTGTAGTGACTTTATTTTAGTCAGAAGATAAGTTCACCTTCTTTTAAGTTGTGAGCGTCTTTCAAATAAATATGTATCGTAGAAAATCCCTATAAGGGCTGCCACTTACGTGAATACACACTGCAGGACCATTTCGGCAAACCGGTAGCGAATTATTTCGACCTGAAGGGAAATGGCAAGGTCGATGCCAATGAAGCACTACAACACAATTATTACGAACAGATAATCGTGCATCGAGGCAAGGATAACTCGTACCCACTTAGTCCGATATACAAAGATGATATTGACTTTAGTGAAGCTATGATCAAGCGAATTAAAGAAAGTCGAAAAGAGGCCGAAGGAGGAGAAGTTACCCGAATCTCGACTTCACAACAGATTAGTGATTTATTGGGTTTATGACTATCATTTTTAGAGTTCACCACTACTGCCCTAGAGAATATAGAAAAGCATCGAAGTGCAGTGAACCACAAGACTCTAATGAACTGCAACAAGTACCAAACGAACTAAAGGAATACCCCCGGTCTGGTTACTAGTCTGCCCTAAGCACTTAAACATGATCTAAGCGGATTATACTCTAAAAGAATTGTCTGGCCATCTCGATTGGAGTATAACATCGGGGATCAATTCGCAACTGTATTTGCAGTGAATGCTTACGCCAACTATGTAGATAAGTGAACTCTTATAGTGAAGAAAATTCTTATCGAACTTTAACCTCTCCGATTAGAAAGCTATCCAAAATTATAAGTGCCGGAAATGCTATATTTATCGCTGACAGATCAATAGAAATATAAATGATATCAGAAGAACTGCGCAATGAATTTTTATTACAACCGGACTTGACTTTTCTCAATTTCGGTTCTTTCGGCTCCTGCGTCAAGCCACTCATGAATAAATACCATCAACTCCAGTATGAAATGGAGTTGGACCCTGTGGACTTTATTATGCATAAGTTGACAGAGTATCTGAGAGAATCTCGAGAAGCACTGGGTGAATTCATTAATTGTGCTGCAGATGATGTGGTGTCAGTGCCCAGCCCCACTCATGCGGTCAATATTGTCGCTAAAAATTTGGATTTAAAACCGGCAGATGAGGTGCTGACGACTGATATAGAATATGGCGCTTGTGACCGCACCTGGCAATATTACTGCGATAAGAAAGGGGCGAAATATGTACGTCAACACATTAATCTACCGATAAGATCACAGCATGAGGTTGTTGAGGATTTTTTCAAAGGGTTCACTTCCCGCACCAAGTTGATATTTATCAGCCACATCACCAGTGCTACTGCCTTGATCTTGCCGGTAGCATTAATAGCTAAAAAGGCAAAGGAACTGGGTGTCCCGATCTTTATAGATGGCGCACACGTGCCGGGACACATAGAGCTGAATATCGGCCAGTTACAACCGAACTATTATACCGGAGCCTGTCACAAATGGATGATGACGCCGCGAGGATGCTCTTTCCTATATGTACGGAGTGAATTGCAAGCGGCCTTAGATCCACTGATCGTCAGTTGGGGATACAATTCTATTTTTCCCTCCGGGTCACAGTTTCTCGATTATCATCAGGTTAATGGCACGCGGGATTATACTACTTATCTCACCGTGCCGGCGGCGATTTCTTTTATGGAAGAGTACAACTGGCCGGAGGTGAGTCGGCAATGCAGAGCGCTCTGTCATGACAATGCAGCCGAACTATGCCAAATCTTAAATACTCAACCCCTGGCTCCGATGGAGGATGCTTTTCTGGGACAAATGTTTAGTGCAGAGATCAAAACCAAAGATCCCGAGGCACTGCACGATATTTTATATAAACAATACCACATTCAGATACCGATCATGCGGCAAGATGACCGCCTGTACCTTCGATATTCTATTCAGGCATTTAATACACAGGCAGATCTGGATAAACTATTTCAGGCACTTCGGGAGCTACGGGATTCAAAGATTATAGAGTAGCTTGTTAGTCTTTAGTCATTAGGTAGCAAGTCCATTTTATTTGGAGATTTGCTTAGAGATTATTGCCTATAGCTTACAGCTTATTGCTTTTTTAACTTGTCACCAGTCACTTTTTAAGCTGAAAGCTGATAGCTGAAAACAGTCGGCTGCGTTGAAATTCTCCATATAGTATAAAATTATATGTGTTTTGCCTGTATTGGCTAATAATCATACTTATTTGGACCTTAATTTTACAATGAACTAATCAGGAATACCCAAAATGAATCTATATCAAGGCATAATTGCTCTATTCGTTCTCATCTTGTTGGAGAATTTGATCAATAGCTTATTCTATCAAAATAAACCACCCTGGAGGCACATTATTGACAATCTAAACTCGGGACATATACTATTATGGATGTTTCGAGGCGTAGAAATTTTAGTATATAACTGGTGTTTTTTATCATTTAGTACCGACTTGGTTACAGAGTTTTTACCAAACTGGGCAGTCTGGTTGTCCGCTTTCTTTCTCTGGGATTTTTGCTTTTATTGGCTTCATAGGCTACATCATTCTATTCCAGTGCTGTGGGCAGTACACGAGGTTCATCATGATGCTG
The DNA here is from genome assembly GCA_035426385.1 of Saprospiraceae bacterium. Taxonomy (GTDB): domain Bacteria; phylum Bacteroidota; class Bacteroidia; order Chitinophagales; family Saprospiraceae; genus Parvibacillus. The sequence continues at coordinate 8,016 of DAOLZQ010000051.1, read as the reverse complement.
ATCACTTTGACTTATCGCTGGGAGTTAGGAACTCATGGTATTCATCACTTACTTCGATTCCATTTTTCCTGATCATGGCGATAATGGGTTATCCGCTGAAAGTATTTATACTTATCGGCGCTATCCATTATTTCGTTCAATTCTACAATCACAATAACCTCATCAAAAATAGTGGAATCCTAGAGTATTTTATGGTCACTCCATCATTACATAAAGTACACCATGGTACTAATGAGATTTATATCAATAAGAATTGTGGCGGCACTCTAAATATCTGGGATAAGATGTTTGGTACCTTCCAACCTGAAATTCCTGAAGAGCCCATAAAACTGGGAATCAGCGAACCTTTGCTGAGGGCCAATCCTTTTCTGGTGAATAATATCCCACTATTAAATTTTTTGAAAGTAAGAGTAAATCAAATTAATAGAGATCCGGCAAAGATAAAATTACCTATATATTTAATTTCTTCAGGAGGATTGATCTTATTCGGTGAATTTATATATTTTATTTATATGCAGGAATACTACACGTTTTCGCATTTGTCACCCCTCTTTACAGTAATATTTCTTGCGTCAATAATTAATAGCGCTATGCTAGATGGTGCAAGATGGTCTGCGCCCTGTTGGATAGGAATAGTAATGATCAATCTTATAATTACCTATGTGGTGTACGCTTCTCATATACTTTTAATTTTATTCGCGCTATTATTGGTAATACATGGCCTAATTGTATTGCGTAGTTATTTATCTAGAAAAATCTTGACATTATGAATATTTTAATCACCGGATTGCGAGCACCTGTAGCTCTACAGTTGATTAGAGATTTTGCAAGATCAGGACATAAGGTTTGGGGATCAGATTCGGTCAGATGGCCTGTGGGAAGATGGAGTAAATATTTGGAAGATTTTATTTTACTGCCTGGCCCGAGATATAATTTTAATGACTTTGCCCGTCAACTGGGTAAAGTGACCAATGATTTAAAAATTGATCACTTAATCCCGGTCAATGAAGAGACCTTTTATATCTCTAAAGTAAAAGATCGGCTGACTTGCAAAACCTGGTGCGGTGAATGGACTGATCTGCAAAGACTACACAATAAAATGAGCTTTTCACAATGGATCGGAAGATTTTCAATGTCACCTCTTACCGTACCACTTAACCGGTTTTCAGACTGGGAGTCGAGTGATGAGTATGTCTTTAAACCTATTTATTCCAGATTTGCTTCAAGGGTAATTATAGGCCGTAAAATAAGTCCATCCACCCTACAGGATGCAGAGAATTGGTTGGTACAGAGACGGATAGTGGGAGATGAAGTATGTATCTCTTCTGTGTGGGACAATGGTGAATTAAAAGGGTGTGCCATGTATAAATCTGTGCTCAGAGCAGGTGTAGGTGCGGGTATTCTATTGGAGCCTTATAGAAACTCTGCGCTTAAGACAATAGTAAACCAGGTCGGTATCGAACTGAATTATACCGGATTTCTTTCATTTGATGTAATTATAGATAAGGAAAATGCTTTTCACTTTTTAGAATGCAATCCACGAGCCACGAGTGGCTTGCACTTTTTTGAAAATATTTCACAATGTTTTCTCGGAGTTAGTGAAATAGAACCTTCCCAAAGGTGGAAGGCGCTCAAAGCTCCCATTCTAATATATTACCCGCTCAAGATATGTAACAACATGGTTCGTAAGAGCGAAGATGTGATATTCAATACTATAGATATAAAACCTGCCTTGTTGCAATCCCTCAGCATGATTGAATTACTGTGGATAAAGTACAGATATGGTATTTCAATACTAGAAGCTACAACACATGATATCGAATGGAATAATGAGAAAATAGAATGAATAGGGCAGTTAAATATGGCAATGTTTTAGTGACGGGTGCATCTGGGTTTCTCGCCGGTCGAATGAGTAAGATTTTTGTAGAAATGGACTTATTTGAACATTTGCTTGCTACGTCACGGAGTGATATCAGGAGTCAGGAATTTAAAGATAGAGGCATAGATTTTATCGGTGGAGATTGCCTGGATGTGAACCATTGTGAGCGGATATGTAGAGATATAGATATAGTAGTGCATTGTGCCGCATTGTCTTCTCCCTGGGGGAAGTATATTGATTTTTATAATTCAAATGTAGCTATCACCAGGAATCTTCTGGAGGCTGCCAAAACTGTGGGAGTAAAGAAATTTATTTTTATTTCGACGCCGGGTGTATATTTTAATTTCCATTCCAGGCTTAATGTATCTGAATTTGACACCTTGCCTTCCCGACCGGCAAATAGCTATGCTGCGACCAAGCTAATGGCTGAAAAATTAGTATTGGAAAATAACCAGCCGGATTTTGGTACCATAGCTCTTAGACCCAGAGCCATCATCGGAGCTGAGGATACTGTAATACTACCTAGGCTGATTCGCGCACATGAGGCGGGTAAACTTAAGATTATCGGCTCCGGTAAGAATATTGTCGATATGACTAATGTGACCAATGTAGTAGAAGCAGTAATCTGCTGTATAGAAAGCGAACCTGAAGTTTATGGGCAAGCCTATAATATTACTAATGGAGATCCGGTAGAGCTGTGGGCTGCAATTAATTATACCTTGAGGGAATTGGGTTATAAGGAAGTACAGAAGAAAATTTCCCGAAGATTGGCTATGATGGCTGCCTTTGTAGATGAAAACCTGCACAGATATATTTTAAAAAATACGGAGCCGGTACTGACGAGATACGGAATTAGTGTACTCAGTGATAACTTTACATTGAATATTAATAAGTCACGAAAATTATTGGGATATCAACCTAAGTCAGATACCAAAGCCGGGATCGATGAATATATAAACTGGCATAAAGCAAAGAAATGGAAGTGAAATTATTTGCGTCTGGCTATTGTGAAGCTTTAAATATTTTCTTGAGGAGGAAGCCGTACTTTAAGAAGTCAAGATTCTATGCCGTCTGGCTATTGATTGATCATCCTGTGTGTGGATTGATTCTTTTTGATACAGGATATACCGGACATTTCTATGATTCTACCTACCGATTTCCTGATAGACTGTATCGCATGGTGACACCTGCCTACATAGATGAAAGAGACATGATTGGAGCAATCCTTGAAAGGAAGGGAATACAATGTGCTGATATCAGGTGGGTGATCATATCTCATTTTCATGCAGACCACATCTCGGGACTAAAGTTATTTCCAAACGCGCAGTTTTATACTACTCGATTAGCCTGGCAACAGGTGTTGACGCTTCAGGGACTGATGGCAATTAAGAGAGGAATTATTCATAATTTAATTCCCGATGATTTTGAGGAACGTCTAAGCTTTATCGAGGATATCGGAGAGAAGGGCATTGACACCTCCGGTTTAGTTTATTATAAATTACCTCAGTGGCCGGAGATTAAATTAATCTCACTACCGGGACACGCAGCGGGTATGATAGGCCTGTGGATCGACAGACCTGACGGTCCATTTATATATGCGACTGATGCCGCCTGGGATTCTGAATGCTTTTATGAGAATAAGTTGCCACACCCATTGGCGAAACTTTTTTTTGATGATTGGTCTGATTACGTTGACACCTGGAATAAGCTCCACACAATAAAGTCTCATTACCCTCAGGCAAAAATATATTTTACTCATTCTCCTGACACCTTAAAGATATGTGAGCATGTGGTTTAAAGTCAAAATATTATATTATTATTTCTGTCTAAGTATGCACAAACTTGTGACGCGAGAAAAATTAGAAACGTATCAACGTAGGAAATTAGGCAAGTTCATTCAAAAGATGCTACCACGAGCACCTTATTATCATAACTTTTTAAATGCCACCCCTCATGAATTGACCGATCTGCCAATCGTGGATAAGTCGATTTTTATGGAAAACTTTAATCATTTAAATACCGTCGGTATTGAGAGAGAGGAGGCGATGGAAGTAGCACTTTCTTCTGAAATCTCACGTGAATTTAATTCGATGATTCGCGAATATACGATTGGGCTATCAACAGGTACAAGTGGCAGACGAGGACTCTTTTTGGTTTCAGAAGATGAACGGGCGCAGTGGGCTGCTTTTGTGATCAAAAATATATTGCCCTTTAAATTATTTAATAAACAAAAAGTAGCATTTTTCCTAAGAGCGAATAGTAATCTATATTCTTCAGTGCAATCTGCATTTTTTGAGTTTAGATATTTCGATATTTTTCAGCCCATAGAAAAACTGCTTCAGGAATTGGATAATTTCCAGCCCGATGTGGTCGCTGCTCAACCATCTGTACTGCTAGATATTGCGAGTGCACAGTGTGAAAAGACAATAAATATTAGTCCCGCTAAATTAATCTCCTTTGCTGAAGTACTGACGAAGGAGGATATGAAATACATAGAAAAAGAATTGCAATCACGTATCTCTGAAGTGTACCAATGCACTGAAGGTCTGTTGGGTTATAGTTGCGCTGAAGGAACCATGCACTTGAATGAAGAATTTATTTATTTTGAAAAAGAATGGCTGAATGAAAATGAGTTTTATCCTATTCTTACAGATTTTAATCGAAAGACTCAACTGATCATTAGATACAGACTGGATGATGTGCTAAGAGTTAAATCAGAACCATGCAAATGTGGATCTCCTGCGCTGGCACTTGAAGCTATTCTGGGTAGATCAGATGATTATCTGGAGTTAAGTTCTGATAATGGAAATATCAAAATATATGGCGATCTGATCTCGAGGATAATCTCAAGATATACTGATAGTTTCATTCATTATAGTATCACGCAAGAAGAAAAGGGTGTCTGGATAGTACATGTAGATGCGACGCCTAATTTAAAGAGGGATATAGAAATGAAATTGAAAGAAGCCTTTAATCAATTGGCTGAAGAGAAAGGTGCAAAATTACCGACTTTAATATTCAACGGACCACCGCCTATTCCTCAAGGGCAAAAACACAGAAAAATCATCAATAGAATGAGGAAATAATTATATAAACTAATAACCTAAATTATGAAAATCAAAATTTCAGCTATTGGTAAATATTTACCCGGAAAGCCAATTCACACAGAAGAGCTGATAAGGAATGAGCCATCCTGGACCCGGGGATGTTCTTCAGGTGTGGAGACACGACACTTTGCCATAAAGGGAAAAGATTTTGTCTCGACACTGGGAGCACAGGCATTGCAAATTGCGTTAGAAAATGGACAATATAAGCCCAATGATTTAGACTTGTTGATTTTTGCAGGTGCCTCATTTGATTATCCGGTGCCACATACTTCTGTTTTGATAAAGGAAAAGATATGCAATGAAGAGGAAAGCTTTAACTGTTTTGATATTGATGCAACATGCCTTAGCTTTATGCAGGCATTAGAAGTGGCGGAGATGTATATCCAGTGTGGGAAGTTCAGGCGAATTGCGATCGTTAATGCAGAGATTAGTTCATCTTGTCTTGATCCCGATGACCCGCACACTTTTCTACTATTTGGTGATGCAGCAACTGCCGTTATCTTAGAACCTGCTGAGGCGGGTGAGTTTTCTTTCGAGATCATTTATGCTGATTTTAAGAACTATCCTTCTGGTGCTCACTGGGCCAAAGTGCCTATTGGTGGTCAAGCAAACCGAGGAAATCTTTCCGGTAGTAATGATTCGGGATATTTTTTCGCAATGGATGGTGTGCGGCTGATAAGATTGACTTTATCTCATCTGGATGATACTGTTCATGGAATAAGGGTTAAGACAGGAATTGATATTCCCGATTTTGACGTAGTCATCACCCATCAAACCAGCAAATTTGGCAATGACTATTTCAAGGAAAAGTATAAGCCGAAAGAAAATAGTTTATACAATACTTTAGCTTGCTATGGTAATTGTATCAGTGCCAGTATACCACTGGGCCTGGAGAGTTGGCATAGTGATCACGTGCCTGGAGATTATCATGTACTACTTTTAGGAAGTGCTGCAGGTGTTACATTGAGTGCAATGGTACTAAAATTTAGTATGAAATGAAGTTAATTCTCATAGTCAATGATGAACCGGTGATAGGACCCGACTTGCTACAGGAGTTGATAGACCTTCACAATTTACCGATAACAGCTATTATCGAATGTCCCCAGTTTCCTGAGGAAGCACCAATAATAAAGCGCGTTGTGTTTAATCTGAAGACAGCACTGAATATGGGAATTCAATATAGTATGAATTATGTAGGTAAATTATTTTACAGGAAAATACAATTGGCATTTAAAGTATCAAGCAGCCCGAAAACTGTCAGAACCATTTGCCGGGATAGTAATATTGATTATTACTATTTCAGGTCAGTAAATAATGAACACTTGCATGAATTGATGGTGGGGAAAAGTGATACAATTATCTTTAATATGTGTTCACAAGTTTATTCCACAAAATCATTAAAGCAAATAGGCACTCGCCTATACAATTTTCATGGCTCCTTATTGCCATTTCATCGGGGGCGATTTCCTCTTTTTTGGGCATTGCACTCAGGTCGATCTCAGGGAATTACTTGTCACCGGATAGTAAGGAAGCTGGATTGCGGTGGGATATTGTTGCAGGAGAAACTGAAAACTGATTCCAATATTATGGAGGTGATTATGTCTCAATATTTAACGCAACTTCCGGCTTTTATTGCTTCTTGCTTCCATGTATTATCTTGTGGTGAGCCATATTCACTTAAGTCACAGCAGGGAGGCAGTTATGATCCGGATCCTTCTTTCCTTGAGCTATTTTTTAGTAAGATTAAAGTTGCGAAGATTATAGAAAATCTCATTAGTCATTAGTTAGCAAGTCCATTTTATTTGGAGATGTGCTTAGAGATTTTTGCCTAGAGCTTACAGTTTATGGCCTCTTGCTTTTCTAAATTGTCACAGTCACGAGTAACCTGTCACTTTCTAAGCTGAAACCTGATAGCTGAACAGAGCCGAACACTATTTATCCTTTCCCCGCCGGCATACTCGGACGCACTTCGATCTTGCTGGGAAGTGTGCGTGGATTCATGTGAAGCAGATCCACCACCAGTGTGCCGATATCCTCCGGCTGTATCTTCCAGGCATCGCTGTCGTCGGGTATATGTCCGGCGAAATGAGTCGCCACAGAGCCCGGCATGATGGTACTCACCTTTACTTCATACTGGCGCAGATCCAACATGATGGCTTGTGAAAATCCCACTAAACCAAATTTGCTGGCATTATAGGCTGAACCTCCGGCGAAGAAATTGGTCCCTGCCAAACTAGCGATAGTAATGATATAACCCTTTGATTTCTTAATGGCTGGTAGTGAAGCTTTCACAGAGTGAAATACCCCTGTAAGATTGGTGTCGATGGTGTGATTCCAATCCTCTACGGACAACTCGTCTATATTGCCAAATTTACCTATTCCTGCATTTGCTATGAGTACGTCCAGGTGCCCCCACTGAGTGAGTACCTGATCTATGGCGGCTTGCTCATCTGACATATGGCGAACATCAGAAGTTATAGCCAGCACCTGATCGGGGTTAGCTTTTAAATATTTAATGGCCGATTCTAGTTTTGAAGAATCTCTGCCTGAGATGGCTACTTTCATGCCTTGGCCCAATAGTGCTTTTGCTACGCTCAGCCCTATGCCCTGGCTGCCACCGGTGATGTAGGCTACTTTATCCTTTAATTCTTGCATTTCATTGATTGTTTACTCTGATTGATGTGTATTAAATATTCGGAAAGACAAAAGGTTGTTCCGGTTATTTTTTGGGTGGGGGTTTAAGCGCTAATAAGTGATATTGTGTAAAATACACACTAATTCTGTCAAATGTAAAAATAAAAAAATATAATTTTTATTCGACATCTAATAAAAAAATGATTATCTTTACAAATAGACTTTGGCAAGATAGAAATCACACCCTTTTCAGAATTTGAAATTTAATTTTTCACTCTTAATAAATTTTCAAGCTATGTTAAAACACAACAAAATGCGCAAGGTGTGCGCACACAGCACACAGCACACAGCACACAGCACACAGCACACAGCACACAGCACACAGCACACAGCACA
>DAOLZQ010000050.1:0-23330 GCA_035426385.1 Saprospiraceae bacterium | reverse complement strand
TATATGCAGAAATGCGATAGGCAATAGGCAAAAAAATCCAAATTGCTAACATGCTAATATTTTTGGAGGGTTAGATAGTTAGAAGGTTAGAAAGTTACAACGCAATTAATCATTCACAATTCAGCACTTATCATTTGAAATTGCTAAAGCGCTAAAGCGCCAATGTGCCAACATGCTAAAGTGCCAATACGCAGCGACCCAACGACCAAAGCGAAGCGACCCAAAGCGCCCTCTATCCCTCTAACTTTCTACCCCTCTTACTACCTTAGTCAATTGGCCACTTTGATCTCTACCCGGCGATTGAGTTTGGCTTCAGCCTCACTTTTTGGTTCGGGATGCACCATCTGAGTATTACTATAAGATATGGCTTTGTAGTTTTTTTCCTGAAAGCCATTTTTGATTAAAAATTGACGAATTGATTTCGCTCTGCTCAGCGCTAGATTATAATACCATTCCTTGTCCCCATCGTATGATGTAGGTCCATTGACGTGACCACCTATCTCCAGCTTCAACTGAGGATTCATGCGGGCGAAGCGCAATAGATTGGTCAATTCGGGTAGTGATTCAGGCAATAGAACAGCTTGGTCACCTACAAAGTATAGATTATTGAGGTTGATCTTTTCACCCTTAGCGATCTTATTGAGCATGATAGACTCGATGGGTAGATCACGACTGGTGTTGATTTGCTGAGTGCTGAACATGTATCCGGGAGCGAATACACCATAGGTGACATCTTTATTTTCTGGGATGATAAAGGCAAAATTACCCTGCTCGTCTGATTCAGTGCTATCCACTTTTTCTTTATTGTACACAAAGATCTGCGCCTTATTTGATTTTGCTCCTTTCAGAGTAATGCGGCTTTTAAAGAGTCGTTGTTTTTGAATTTCAAATACAAATATATTTGTGCGTCGGTTCATCAGCCGGCCTTCTTCCGATTCATTGTCAGCTATGGGTTTTATCTCACCTATTCCTTTGGTCGAAATCAATATCTCCGGAATCCCCAGCTCCAGCAGCAGCTTGCGGATACTTGCCGAACGCCGATTGGAAAGAGCTTGATTAAACTTGGTAGAACCGATCGAGTCGGTATGTGATTGGATGCGAAATACGTAAGGCATGACCACATTTAGCTCGTCGATAAATTGCCGCAGTACCACTTTGTCACTGTCGTGTACCTTGGAGCTATTAGAGTCAAAATGGATAGTCAACCTGTTGATGAGCTTTTCAGTAAATGATTGAGCTGAGAGAGAAGAATTGAGTAAAATGAAAGCCAGGAAAATATACAATTTGCTCATGAATACAGTGACTTATCTGAATATATAAGTAACTAAAATAGAAAGTTTTTAAGAATTTGGCAAAATAATATTTATGTTATGGACTGCTTTCCTTCATAGTTAAAAAAAACATTATTTAAATTATTGATTTTCTAATAGGTTAGATAATAATTTTTCCTAAAATATTGGCCATTTTGTCCAAACAAACTTGGATTAAAACTATATTTGCGCGATTTTCAACAAATATTCCATGGCAATTAGATTTCCTAAACGATATACGGTCACGGCAGCTTTGCCGTATGCCAATGGCCCCCTCCACATCGGCCATTTGGCAGGAGCATATATCAGTGGGGATATCTTCGCACGCTTCCTCAGACTTATGAAGCGTGATGTGGTCTACGTCTGTGGATCGGACGAGCACGGTGCAGCCATTACCCTTAGAGCTCGAAAAGAAGGTACCACTCCTCAGGAAATCATCGATAAGTATCACGAACAGTTTAAAGATACCTTTCAGCGCATTGGAATATCTTTTGATATCTATCATCGTACATCTAGCCCATTGCATCATGAGACATCGGGGAATTTCTTTCACACGCTGTATGACAAGGGGAAATTTATAGAGCAAGAAGCAATGCAATACTTTGATAAAGAGGCCAATCAATTTCTGGCTGACCGCTATATCAAGGGCACCTGTCCCAAGTGCGGCTACACTGAAGCTTATGGAGATCAATGTGAAAAATGCGGTTCATCACTAAGTCCTACAGATCTGATCAACCCAGTATCTGTGCTGAGTGGAGCTACGCCGGAGTTGCGCTCTACCAGGCACTGGTATCTGCCGCTTGAAAAACACAGTGAGTGGCTGTCAGCCTGGTTGGAGACCGGTATGATAAATGGAAAGCAGGTACATGATCCCAAAGAATGGAAAAATCATGTTTTGGGGCAGTGCCGCTCCTGGATAGAGACTGGCTTGCAACCTCGGGCCATGACCCGTGATCTGGATTGGGGTGTAGATGTGCCTCAGGATATCGAAGGTTCGGAAGGTAAAAAACTCTATGTCTGGTTGGATGCGCCTATCGGCTATATCTCAGCTACCAAGCAATGGGCTGAAGATAATAAGAAAGATTGGAAAAAATATTGGCAGGACAAAGAAACTGCCTTAGTACATTTCATAGGAAAGGATAACATCGTATTTCATTGTCTCATTTTCCCGGCTCTGCTGCAAGCTCATGGTGGATTTATCATGCCTGATAATGTGCCTGCTAATGCTTTTATGAACCTGGAAGGTAATAAAATCAGTACCTCACGCAACTGGGCGGTATGGGTTCATGAATATCTTGACGAGTTTCCAGGTCAGGAAGATGTACTGCGCTACGTTTTGATTCGGAATATGCCGGAGCAGCGGGACAGTGAGTTTACCTGGAAAAATTTCCAGGAGTTGAATAACAATGAGTTGGTGGGTAATTTCGCCAATTTCGTCAATCGCACTTTTGTACTGGTGCACAAGTTCTACAAGGGTAAAGTGCCAAAGTTTGAAGAGGAGCAGGACTTTGTAGGCGCACGAGGACCTATGGAAGATAGTTTTGCAGATGCTGAACTGATGGATCTGTATGATGTCCTCTTTGAAATGAGGGAGATGATCTATCTGTACGATTTTAGAGGAGCTCTCAACCAGTTGATGCGAATCTCATCAATGGGCAATCAATTATTACAGTTTAATGAACCTTGGAAAGTCAATGAGACTGACCCACATCGGGTGAAGGCAGTGATGAATTGCTGCATTCAGATCGTAGTGGCGCTCAGTGTTGCTTGCCGTCCCTTTATGCCTTTTACTAGTGATCGGATGCGCACCATGCTTAATCTTCCTCCTGTATTGGAGCAGGGAGAATTATTGAAAGTATTGGATAGATTGGCTGAAGGTGACTGGCTGGTCAAGCCCGGTCACTTACTGGGTGAACCTGCTCATTTATTTTCACGTATCAGTGATGAGGTTATTCAAACCCAAATAGATAAATTACATCAATCCAAAAAAAGTAGTGAAATGACTGTGGCCGTTTCTGATAAGTCAAGTGAAACAATTGAGTTTTCAGATTTTGAAAAAGTAGAGCTTTGCTCTGGCAAGGTGCTGGAAGCCATCAAAGTAGAGAAAGCAGATAAACTGTTGAAGCTCACCATAGACATCGGAAGTGAGGTAAGAACTATTATATCAGGAATAGCGATGCATTTTGATCCTGCTACTTTGGTAGGACGTGAAGTAGTCATAGTAAAGAATCTAGCTCCTCGCAAGCTTCGTGGTATCGAATCTCAGGGCATGCTGCTGACTGCTGAAACAGAAGATGGTAAGCTCGGTCTTATCGCTCCTCCTGTTGGCTGGCCGGTTGGGTGTCCAATAAAGTAAACTTTTATATTAGAAGGTGAGTTTGATATGCACCCCACATAGATGACAACTGTTTTATAATATATTTTTCAGTGTATAAGACAATTTTAGCAAGAACCTGTCTTCTTTTACGGCTCACCCTTTTGTTTGCCGTATACCTTTTATATTCTATAAATCAGCTATCGGCCCAGATAGTTATAGATAGTTCGTTTGCTCAGCGAGTGGCCTATATGAAGAAGTTTGACGGAAAGATCATCCGTCGCATCTCAATATCAAATGAAATGTTGCCACTACAGGTGGGACCAAAGGCACCTAAAATGATAAAGGGTGTAGTACACCTGGCTCAGGTTACGATGGATGCATTTCACCGGGATTCGAAGATAGCCAGGCTTGAAAAGTACCTCCTGATCCGTGAGAATGGGCGGGCATCAACTGATACACTACTTGAGACAGAACGTATACTTAGGTCATTTGCTTTTCTCGAAGATGCAGTATTGGAAATCTCAAAAGTACCTGGTTCACCTGACTCTATCGATGTCAATGTGATCACTTATGATATATTTTCCATATCACCTAAAGTGCGATTCAATAATTTTGAAGATTTCTCATTGGGTGTGACTGAGGAGAACCTCTTGGGTTCTACCAATCAACTGGGTGTTGCTATCAATTATGATAGCAAAGCCCGAAATAAAATCCGCCCGGGTGCTAGCTTCACGCTTAGGAATCCATTTGGTGAATTTACAAACATCACCGCTCAGGTCAATACATTTGGGTCGAATCGCATAGATGGAAGTCGCAATGAATTATCTTACGGTCTAGCCATTTTACATCCATTGTTAAGCAATTTGTTTACCTGGGATGGCGGGTTGGGGTATAGTAGATTACTTAGCCAGGATTACTATAATGATTCTTTATTTGAGGAGCACAAGAAGTATGATGCTGGAATGTGGAATGGTTGGGTAGGCTTCAATCATCAGAAACTGCGTGATTTTAAGTTTTTAGGGTACAATCGTTCCTTGTTTTTTACTGCACATGGTTTTACAAGACAGTATAATCTCCGCCCGGCTAACTTCGATCCAGATAGGTGGATTCAGTTTTATAATTACAAGACATTACTATTTCAAGCTACACTCTATCGTAGAAGCTATTATAGACTGCGGTACTTGTTTGACCTGGGCAGACCTGAGGATATCGAGATAGGCAGTAGTCTCTCTATTAAAGCCGGCCCTTCCGTCCGGGAAGGTATGCGACAGACATATCTTGGTGCTGATCTACACATTAGTCAGATGCTGGCTGAAGACGTAATGATAGATGTGTCTACTTCACTGGGAGGTTATCGACAGCATGGGGAAATATATGATATGACGGGGTTTCTATCTATTTTATTTGTTCCCAAGAAACACGAATATGCTAAGTTCTATTGGCGCAATTACATTTCACTATCGTATAGCCTACTTTCCAATCTGCAATATCACCCACTCATCAATGTAAAAACCTTCTTGTCGCTGTATAATTATGGAAATAGCACTTTTAGAGGAGATTCTCGTGCTGCCATAATTTGGGAAAGTCAATTTTTCTTTAAGAAGGCAATATTTGGCTTTGCCATCGCACCACTCATTAATACACAGGTAGCCTATCTCAGAAATTCTTATACTCAGGAAGATCAACTTCATACTGCCTTCGGCCTCGGCCTTCGGTTCAGAAATCCCAGACTTGCCTTTAATGCCTTTGATATTAGAGGTTTTATTTTTCCCAGATTGATTGAATCATCTAACGGCTTTGGCGTAAATGTCACCTCCCGTTATTATTTCAAGAAGAGCATTCAGCTGTTGGAACAACCGGAGATATTAATTCTCTGAGATCTTTAAAGCTAAAAATAGCGATGTAGTTGCACTTTTACAATCTTCTCTTGTGGCACACTACTATATATTATATCAGTTGCACATATAGAACAAGTTATGTGGCTGATAAAACTCTTAACTATATATTTAGTCTAGGTATAAAAACTTGTCTGAGTTTGATTCAAAAACTTGGAACCCAAGATAAAAGGTTGAAACCTTATATAAAATAAAGATACCGCAATTCCAATTTAAGTATTTCAAATTGTAGTATATACTTTATTATTCAGATATAATACGATTATAAAGCATACCTTTGCGCCCCCAAATGAATTGGGATGCTAATTTAAACTAATTTTTTGTAAAAAATCATTTATGTTAAAACATTGTCTTTTTCTGTTGATTCTAACTTTTGGTGCTATATATGGAGCAAAAGGTCAGAATTGCGCTGTAAATGCAGGTGTAGATCAGACCATTTGTATCGGTACTCCACTCACTTTATCCGCTACTTCTGGTTTGAATTTCTTAAACCCTCCAAACGTAAAATGGAGTCAGCTAAGTGGACCTAACTCAGCTATTATAACAACTCCTTTTTCGAAAATTACAACTGTAACCGATTTAATGCCAGGTGTCTATTTTTTTAAATTTATAGGAAAATGTATTGATGGAATTTTCGCCTCAGATATTGTAAAGGTTACCATACTGGCAATACCGCCTGCTGCTCAGGCAGGAGATGACATTTCTGTGTGTAATTTGAGCGCACTTCCTTTAAATGCCATTTCTGTCCTTGCTCCAGCGGAAGGAACCTGGACTACAACCGGTACTGGTACTTTTTCAGATATTCACAATCCAAATTCAACTTACAAACCTACCGCTCAGGGAGTGTACACCCTAACCTGGACAGTTTCTAATGGTATCTGTTCTAGCAGCGATGTCGTGCAGGTGAATGTCTCCAATGTACCTGGTATTAATGCAGGAGTGGATCAGACAATTCAATGTGCAGGCGCTTGTGCCACCCTCAATGGAAGTAGTCCAGGAGTGTATCCCCAGTCGGGTGTGTGGAGTCAAGTCAGTGGTCCATCTACTTTACAATTTACTAATATATCTAATCCTAAGACAAAGGTTTGTGGCTTAGTGCCCGGAACCTATATTTTGCAGTGGAATGTCAGTGGACCATGCTCTACAGGTTCGGATCAGATGATTATTACTGTAAGCAACATCAATGCACCACCTGCAATGGGTGCAAATAAAACTTATCTGGATTTTTGTTTTAATTCAGGTGCGAGTTCTGTCATAGTGTCGGGTACTGCTCTATTAGCAGGAGAGACTGGTTTGTGGACCCTTCAAAGTGGACCTTCAACAGTAACTTTCTCATCACCGACCGCAGCAGTTACAACAGTTAATAATGTCAATGTTCGAGGTACTTATATCTTTCGCTGGACCAAAACTACTGCCTTAGGGTGCACCGCTTTCCATACTCACACTATCAGAGTAGAATCAGATATTCCAGCTCTATTGGAAGTCCCGGATACATTGTTAACCTGTGGCTTAACTAATATCACTCTGTCAACTCCTTTTTCAGAATTATTTGGGTCTCCAAATTCAGATGGAGTCTCCCGTGTCTCTTCCGTAATATCAAAACCGACAGGTTCTGCCGTAACAATTGCTAATGGCGGCTTACTGACACAATGGAACATTACGAAACTAGATTTACCTGGTAAATACACCTTTCGATTGGGTTACAGCAATTCATGTAATTATGTAGTCCAGGATATAGTTGTCAATGTAAGTGCTGCATCTGGTCAAATCAATGCAGGTTCAGATATCTATCTACCTTGTGGAAATACTACTGCAAATCCTCAGGGACAAGTTAGTAATGGGTCGACCTTCATCAACACCTGGCTACAGATTAGCGGTCCTAATAAAGCTACCTTGTCCAATATCAATTCCCTAAGCCTGATGCAAATGACAAATCTAATTCCAGGAGTGTACGTGATGCGATTGACTAGTGTGAGTGGATCTAAGTGTGGCGGCGGATCTGATGATATGAAGGTAATTGTAGTTAATTCACCGCCTTCCGGAGTCAATGCAGGGGCAGATGCTACTGTTTGCTATGGCAATTATCCACTAATAGGTAATGTACCGAAAGTCACAGAATCGGGTGCCTGGACAGTTTCACCTACTGGGCCATTGTTTTTGCCGGACAATACCAATCCCAATGCTATTGTGACCGACTTACAGCCTAATACGGTATATACATTTACTTGGAAAGTAACTAATGCTTGTGGAGTTGCATCCGATGAAGTAGTGATTACTACAACAAATTCTCAAGGTCCAAATGTCCCAGATGCTGGTTTAGACCAATGTTTGAATTATACGACCAGTTTTCCACTTTCTGGGAATATACCTAATTCAGGCACTCAACCAAGTTGGACAGCGCTGACCGCCGGCTCCTCTATCTCACCAATTAATACTCAGAATACCACCACCACTATTACAGGTGGTGCGGGCACTTATAAATTCTTATATACCCTTTCAACATCAGGTTGTACTTCACTAAGTGATACAGTCATCGTTACGATCAAGCCTGCCAGCTTCACCATCAATGCCGGCATAGATCAGAATCTGTGCGTGGGTTCGCTTCCAGCTTCAGTGACGCTGACGGGTAGCTCCATTCCCACTGGGTTTACCGGGTTGTGGACGCCTGCAGGCGGTCCGACTGCCCCCAACATTATGAGCCCCACCGGATCAACAACTGTAATTAATGAGTTGTATAGTGGTACTTACCAGTTCTTATATGAGATCAGCGGTGGTGTTTGTACTAACTTGTCTGACATGATCGCTGTCAATATTTCTAAAGCGCCCTCAGTGGCCAACGCTGGTACCAATCAAAGTATTTGTAGTGTCACTACAAGCACAGTTGTTACTTTGACTGGAAATCAACCCGCCACAGGTGAAACTTCCTATTGGTCGCTCGCCGCTGCACCTCGTGATGCCCCGCTACCTAGTTTCACTAACTTTAATCAGCCAAGTGCCACAGTAACTAATCTCGTCCAGGGTACTTATGTATTTAGATATAACATTCAGTCAGGTATCGCTTGTCCTGAAAGTTGGGACACAATGACTGTCTATGTTGTAGCAAAGGCAAGTGCAGGTACAGCTCAGACTTTATGTAGTGCTACTGAGATGGTACTATATGGAAATACAAATACTTCTGGTATCTGGAGTTTTGTCAGTAGCATGCCTTCGGGACTCCCAACACCCACGATAGATGTAGTGGGACTACCGGCGGGAACTGCCCGTGTGACGGGCCTTCAGGTGCCTTCTGCATCGGGAACTGCTACTAATAGATATACTTTTAGGTATACCATTGCCGCTAGTGGTAGTTGCGCGGCCACAACCAGCGATGTGGTCATCACCAATGTACATGAACCTACTCAAGCCAATGCAGGCCCGGATCAGGTCCTGTGTTTTAATCAGAATTCTATCACTCTCGTCAGTCAGGCGCCTACACCGATCTATGGTACTGGAAGTTGGAGACAAAGCTCCGGTCCTTCGAACCCTATTAAGAGCGGGACTTATCCTTCCGTCACATATACTGATCTGGTACCGGGAATTTATATTTTTTCCGATTCAATCATCAATACTTCAAGTTGTCCCATCTCAAAAGACCAAGTATCTGTGCTCAAAGAAGTACAGGCAAATGCAGGTGCTGATACCTCTTTATGTGCTGTCGCAGGTCTTAATTTCGGATTGCACGCCAATTATCCAAGCGTGGGCACAGGTACTTGGATTCAGATATCAGGCCCGAGTACGCTTAGCTTTACCAATCCGAATAATCCCTATACCCAAGTAGGCAATTGGGTATATGGCAATTATCAACTGAAGTGGAAAATCGTTACTGTAGGCTGTGTGGCTGTCAATGAAGATGTTATGGAGTTGACTGTTAGTCAGCCGATTACTGGCTTAGATGCCGGCCTAGACCAGGCTTTCTGTGCTGGCTC
This sequence comes from Saprospiraceae bacterium, assembly GCA_035426385.1. Lineage (GTDB taxonomy): Bacteria > Bacteroidota > Bacteroidia > Chitinophagales > Saprospiraceae > Parvibacillus. The sequence goes on along the minus strand of DAOLZQ010000050.1, from coordinate 13,843 downwards.
GATTGAAGCTTTTCAGGTTGGTTCTGCACCCCAAACAGGTATTTCTTACAGTTGGACACCCTCTGGATTATTGAGCAATTCCAGTATTTCCAATCCAAACTTTATCGGGGTGAATAGTGCTGGCACGTACAATTACCTGCTGATAGCCAGCAGAGGAGCTTGCACAGCTTATGATGCACTGACTATCAAAGTCAATCCAAAACCATTGGCCAATATAAAATGGAATGGTAATGGATGTAGTCCGGTCACCTTTACTGCGACTGATAATGATGTTATTGGGTCGACATATAACTGGACTTTTGGTCCAGATGCTACACCTGCTGTCGCTACCGGGGCTGGACCACACGCTATAGTTTATAGTAGTTCTGGGACTAAAAACGCTAAAGTGGTTGTAACTACACCTGACGGTTGTATCGACTCCGCTAAGGTTCAATCCAATGGTGATTGCTTTACTCTACCCGTAAAGCTAGTGTCTTTCGTGGCGAATTGGAAAGAGGATGCCTCATACTTATTTTGGGAAATTGCATCTCCCATTAATTTCAGTTATTTCGTTATTCAGCGATCTTATGACGGTAAGCAATTCGATGACTTGGATAATGTCATGTGGAGTCTGACTAATGATACCTATCATTATACTGACTATAAAGTTGATCCCTTTCAGGTTATTGCCTTCTATCGCTTGCGACTAGTAGATGTGAACGATAATTTCGAGTATAGTCAGATACGTACAGTAAAAATTGAGACAGCTAAGAATACTATCAAAGTAGTTCCAAATCCTTTCAGGAATAAATTCGATATATTGAATACAACGGATTATCGCGGAGTTACACAGCTAGAACTCATGGATGTCAATGGAAGGTTACTTTTGTCTAAATCCGTCAATTATCTGGATAGCAGATATGAATGGAGTAATCTAGATTTTCTTAATGAAGGTGTCTATTTTGTTCGCGTCGTTCAGGGAAATAATGTACAGCTACAGAAAATAATTAAATTGAATTAAATAACTTTGGAATTACTCAAAAAGGGAGCAGCTATTAAGCTAGCTCCCTTTTTTTTATTTTTTACTGAACTGAGGGGTTACCTTTGTGGTATTAAATCAGGTTTTCCATTGTGTACATAGATACTCACGCACATTTATACAGTCCCCAGTTTGATGCAGATAGAGCAGAAGTAATTCAGCGCGCGAAGACTGCTGCTATAGATAGAATATTCCTGCCAAATATTGATAGTACCAGTATTGAAGGCATGCACCAACTGGAAGAGTCTACAGAAGGCTATTGTAAGGCTATGATGGGATTGCATCCCTGCTCTGTTAAAGAAAACTTTGAAGCAGAACTATCTATAATACGATCATGGCTAGAAAGAAGAAGGTATGTTGCAGTTGGTGAAATTGGCATAGATCTGTATTGGGATAAAAGCACCTATGAATGGCAGAAGCTGGCATTTATCACACAAATGCGATGGGCTCATGAGTTCCAACTGCCTATCGTCATCCACTCAAGAGATTCTACTTCCCAGTTGATTGAAATAGTTAGCAAAAATATTCAATATTTTAGCGGAGGAATCTTTCACTGTTTTGGAGGAACAAAATCAGAGGCAGATACAATCACCGGAATGGGCTATTTATTGGGAATAGGGGGTACCCTGACCTATAAGAATAATGCCTTCAGAGAGGTACTGCCTACTTTGTCACTGGAGCATATAGTATTGGAGACAGATGCACCTTATCTCTCCCCCATACCCTTCAGGGGAAAGAGAAATGAGAGCAGCTATATTCCACATATTGCCTCACAGATGGCCGAATTAATGGGGCTTAGTATCGAAGAAATAGCAACCGTCACAACTCAAAATGCCTGCAAGTTGTTTAATGCACTATGATAAATTTTGACCTTCATTGAAGTTTTATAAATCAGACACTTTTGAGTTTATTTCAGGCCTTACTCCACTTAAGCTCTGGAATGTACTACAGGTATATTGCAGTTATCAGCTTACCAGATTAATAAAAAAGCCCATCCAATGGGGAGCTCCGTTTACCGTTTCTTTCGAGCCTACCACCGCTTGCAATCTACGCTGTCCGGAATGTCCAAGTGGACTGCGCTCCTTCTCACGTCCTACGGGAAATCTGAAGGCAGATTTTTTTAAGCAGACGGTTGATACTATTGCGGATAGATTGATTTACCTAATTTTTTACTTTCAGGGAGAGCCATTTATCAACCCACGATTTCTTGATATGGTAAACTATGCTTCAGACAGAGGCATCTATACCATCACCTCTTCCAATGGCCATTTTTTTACAGATGAGGTAGCTCGTCGAACTATTGAGTCAGGTCTTAGCAGGCTCATCATCTCAGTTGATGGAACTACTCAGGAGACATATGAGGCCTATAGAAAAGAAGGAAACCTGGAAAAAGTACTCGAGGGTGCTAGAAATTTAGTCAAATGGAAAAAGGAATTAAAATCAAAAACACCTCATCTCATCTTTCAATTCCTGGTGGTCCGTCCAAATGAACATCAAATTCCGGACATTTACCGTCTCGCAAATGAAATCGGGATTGATGAAGTAAAATTAAAAACAGCTCAGGTATATAATTATGAAAATGGCAATGATCTGATACCGCAGAATGACAAATATAGTCGGTATAGAAAGACCGCCACGGGCCAATACACAATCAAGAATAAATTGCTTCATCAGTGCTGGAAGCTGTGGCATAGTTGTGTCATCACCTGGGATGGAATAGTAGTTCCCTGTTGCTTTGATAAGGATGCAACTCATAAACTCGGAGACTTGAAAAAGGATAATTTTAAGACGATATGGCAGAATAAAAATTATAACTTATTTCGAACCAGGATTCTGGAAGGGCGCAGTCAGATAGACATTTGTACCAACTGTACTGAAGGGTGTAAAGTGTGGGAAGAGTAATAATCAGGTTTAATATTTTACTTGGAGAAATCTATTTTTTAGCTGAGAAGACAATTGGAACAATGATTTCAGAGGGAATTGCTTTACCGCGCTCAGTAGGTGGAATCCAGTCGGGCATTTGTTCCAAGGCGACACGTATTGATCTTTCAAATTCTGAAGAAAGTGGAGGTTGGAGTAGTGTGATGAGATTTAATTTTCCATAAGCGTCAAAATTAAGTCTGACGTAGACTTTTTGATTCTCAGGAATAGGAAGATTATCTAGTTGTAACTTATCATGGAGAAAAGTACCCATTTTATTCCAACCACCGGGATATCGGGGTGTAGGGACCGGGCTGATTACCTTTTGGTCGCCTACTATGGTAAACCCTGCCACAGGCGTAAGGTACACCTCTCCTGTATACAGAGGATCTTTCTGGGTTGTGCCTTTCGTTAGCGTATTTAAGAAATCCAGATTGATTAGTGTAAGCAGATTAATTCCTATTATAAAAAATACGCCGATGCCTAATATTGAAGTATAGTGAAACGGTTTTGACCGCTTCTGTTTCATCTTGAGAATTCTTGCCTTAAGATCACCAAATGAAAAATTGTGCGTCAGCGCTTTACCTTCACCCAGACTCTGCTGAATCAGCAATGCTCCATACACAGACAAGGGCACGTCCCGATTTACCCTTTCGTCTGCAATATACTCATGCAATTCAATAAACATCCATTTGTATATATATATGATAGGTATAACCCAGGTAAACACAAATAAAAACTCACTCAGCAGGATGTCTATACTATGCCACTGACGCGTGTGTACGCTTTCATGCTTTAGTATGATCTCGGTATCATCAGGCGAAAGATCCTGAAGCCGACTAAAATAAATGTAATTGAAAAATGAGAAGGGAGTGTGAATATCAATAGTCCGGACTATAGCTCTGCCGTTTTCCACCTGAATGGTGTGGCTCCTTGCGATCCGGTACAATTGTGAGATTCGCCATATAAATAGTGAGAAGAGAAAAGCTGTGCCCACTGAATACACTGTGATCAATAGGGTGTACCAGTGGGCTTGCATATAGAGGATGGTGCTCAGAGTAAGCTCATTGAGACGAACTACGGCTGTTGAAGTCAGGTTTTCAATGATTAGGGGTTCCAAAATAGGTGGTAACTCATGAATTATCCTCCAGGACTGAGTCCAAAATAGACCGGTAATAATACCAGTCACCAGCGATACGTAGAGATAGATGCGCTGTGCTATGAAGAGGGTAGTCTTTCTTAACCATAAGAGATATGGGACTAATAGCAACGCCCATATCCAGACGGCAATCAATATAGAAATACCCCAGATCATGGCTATTGACCTTCAGGCTCGTCGAGCAATTTGAATAGTTCGTTGATTTCCTTTACCGACATATCCTTTTCCTTAGCTATAAAGGAAACCAGATTGGTATATGACCCATCGAAATAATCAATTACCATCTTGTCAATAGATTGATTGCTATATTCTTCTTTACTGATCTGTGGGAAATATTCATACGTCCTTCCATAAGCCTTGTGATCCAAAAATCCTTTTTTTTCCAGGATACGAACTATAGTGGATATAGAAGAATGGGGAGGCCTGGGTTCTTCCATGGTATTTATTATTTCGGAGACAGTGCATTTGCCTAGTTCCCAAAAATAGAGCATGATTTCCTCCTCTGCCTTCGTAAGTTGCTTATAATTTGTCATATCTATAGGCTATGTTTATTATAACGTACAAATATAACTTATAATTCAGCGAATCAACTGAAAATTAAGTTAGATGCCGAATTCTATCTCATTCTTGACTTGGGATTCCTGGGTTGAGACATTGATTTGGGCCTTTTTTTAGATTTCCATTTAGGCGGTGGATTCAGCGCAGATGTTTGATTAGTATACCTTTTATTTGTCTGAGATGATAATAATGAATCTAGATCCTTTTCCTCATCGACGACTAATTTACCCTTGGACATAGTCAATAAGTCCTGCTTGATCACTTCATCTGACACAAAGTGCTCTTTGTTCCAAAGTCTGTAAGCCATCTTCATATAAGAGCCTATCACTTCGGTAAATTCATCACGGATGGGACCTTCCTCCATGCCAAGTGCCTTCTGGACTAGGCTGCTTACATTGTATCCATAGTGACGATACTTTAATTTATGCTGCGGGTATTCCAATTTTTCGGGTCTCAGCATTTGATCTTCCAGCGTAGGTCTGACACCACTTGGTGGTAGCACATCCAGTCCAAAGTGCCCCATGTAAAACACATCATGCCACAGCTTCTCACGATAATTATCTACTGATTTAGACTGAGGAAATAACTGAATGATTAGATCAATTGTCTTTTCTATATATACTCTTTGCTCTTCTAAATCAGTTATTTTCCTGATGCTATTAATCAGTTTCTGAAAGTGGCGACCATATTCGGGCAATATCATTTGATCCCGCTCGGTATTATATTCCAGATTTTCGTGTGTATTCATGAATGGTATTTACCTGGTAAATTTAATTATGTTTTTTATTCTACCGTGACTGATTTAGCCAGGTTTCTTGGTTGATCTACATTGCAGCCTCGCATACAGGCTATATGGTAGCTCAGAAGTTGTAAAGGTATGACTGATAGTAAAGGCGCCAGTGGATCTTCAGTTGCGGGGATCTCAATAAAGTAGTCGGACATTCTAGCGATCTCTGTATCGCCTTCACGCACTATTGATATTACCAGGCCATTTCTTGCTTTTACTTCTTGCACATTACTTACTATCTTATCATAAGCATGAGTATTAGTAGCGATGACTACCACCGGCATCTTATCGTCGATCAGTGCTATAGGTCCGTGCTTCATCTCAGCAGCAGGATATCCTTCAGCATGGATGTAAGAGATTTCTTTCAACTTCAGAGCGCCCTCCAGTGCTACCGGAAAGTTATATCCGCGACCCAGGTATATTGCATTATTAGCATCCTTGATTTCGGAGGCAATGTATTTAATCTGTTCATTTTTATCAAGTACTTGTCTGATCTTATCCGGGATACGCTCCAGTTCCTGTATCAATTCATTGAATCTGGATTTTGAGATCGTTCCTCTGGATTTAGCCAGTTTAAGTGCCATCAGTGTGAGCAGAGTGACCTGTCCGGTAAACGCTTTGGTAGAGGCTACACCTATCTCCGGGCCAGCATGTATATATGATCCTGCATGCGTAGCACGAGCGATAGAAGATCCCACTACATTGACTATACCATAGGTAAGTGCCCATCTCTCTCTGGACAATTCAAGTGCGGCCATAGTATCCGCTGTCTCTCCTGACTGAGAGATAGCAAGTACGATGTCATCAGGTGTGATGACCGGATTGCGATATCTGAACTCGGAAGCATATTCTACTTCTACTGGCAGGCGCGCCAGGTCTTCAAACAGATATTCCCCAATGAGACCTGCATGCCAGCTGGTACCGCAACTAACAATTATAATGCGCTTGGCATTGGTAAATTTTTCTTCATACTCTGAGACTCCACGCAGGTGAACCCAGCTTTCTTCACTGTTGATACGGCCACGCATACAATCAGCCACTGTATCCGGTTGCTGATAAATTTCCTTTAACATGAAATGTTCATAGCCACTTTTTTCAAGAGCTTCGATTTCCATGTCAAGCAGTTCGACCTTTGGGTCTTTTACTTCATTTCGAAGATCCTTTATCTGGAGGTTACCCTTTTCTATGATTGCCATCTCCTCATCCTGTAGATAAATGACTTTTTTCGTATACTCAATAATGGGTGTAGCATCTGAGCCGATAAAATAATCATCTTCTCCCAGGCCTACGACCAGTGGGCTTCCCTTTCGAGCAGCTACCAGTGAATCGGGCTCATTTTTGTCAATTACAACTATGGCATAAGCCCCAACTACTTTAGTCAGTGCTATGCGAACAGCTTCGGCTATTGTTTTATCACCCTCTTTCTGTACCTCTTCGATGAGGTGAGTGAGGACCTCAGTATCTGTCTCACTTATGAATTGATGGCCCAACTTTATGAGCGCTTCCTTGAGGGTAGCATAGTTCTCAATAATACCATTATGTATTAGTGCCAATCTACCATTTCCGGAGACATGAGGGTGTGCATTGATGTTATCGGGTTTTCCATGTGTAGCCCATCTGGTATGACCCATACCGATATTGCCATGTAGATTTTTCCCGACAGTAAATTTTTCTAACTCGCTGACCTTACCTTTCCTTTTATAGACATTCAGATCACCATTAAGCAAGGCGACTCCTGCACTGTCATAACCTCTGTATTCAAGGCGTTTAAGCCCCTTGATCAAGATGGGATAGGCTTCTTTCTTACCTATATAGGCGACTATACCACACATAATTAAAGAATTCTTATAGTTTCTTGGAAATAATCAATCGCAAAGTCAAAGGTCTTCTTAATGTTCCGGATCCGTTCAACACAGCGCGGCCCGGATCTGTGCCCTGTGCTAATGAACTAAGATACAGAATGTTTGACTCAGTCCCCTTGATTACTTCTTTTAAATGTTCGGTAATTCTGATATTGTATCTGTAATAGGCGACTCCGTTATCTGTAAATTTTTCCGGTGTACCTCCTAACCCATTAAGTCCATTAGCATTGATGGCAGAAACTCCATCCGCTATACTCACGAATCGGCCGTTACCATCTTTCTTGTAAACCCAGATCCGTCCGGGAAGAGAATACTCAGATCCGTTTGCGTCTGCCACAGGCATCTGTAACTCTGCTTGCAACAGCAGATATTGCTTCAGACTATCCATATCCGGAAGAGTCATCTCCACTTTTGGTCCGCCAAGACCCTGGATATATAACAGACTATCTCCTGTAGGGTTCGCATAGTATGAAGCCAGTCTCGAACCACTTAGATCACGTGTGATAGATACATGATTTCTAGTAGCCAAATAAGAGGCGGAGAGTACAATTGACTTTTTATCCTGAGTGGAATTTTCTGTATAATAAATGGTGAGGGAGTTGCCCTTATCACTTAGTATCAGACTGATAAGATTATTGGTCAAGCCTCGTGGGCGAATATTTAATCCTTCAAAGTATTGCTGCAGATTTTTGGAATTTGAAAATGCAGAATCCGGTAGTGATTTGAGATAATTGCCAAAGTCTTCCGTAAAGCGAAACTTCAGAACTGAAGAATCTCTGGGGTAAGGTGCTACGAGATAGTTGTCAGCACTAGCTACAGGCGTATTCTCAGTCTCAAACCTTTGATTAGTGTACAGTGAATCATACTTGGTAGCATTGACATCTTCTGTAATTCTATATACGTCCAGCGATATAGGATTACTGAAGTTCCCAAACTGATGTGTAGTGTCGGGATCGTATCTAATGGTCCAGATAATAGAGTCTATGGTTGCGTCTTTTAGTGCAGTGGCAGAGGTCTGGACAATCTGAAACTGGGCAAAAGTCTCAGCAGTAATACGCCCAAGTGCAGCATCAAAAATTTCACCAACCTTAAAACTGGTCAGATTGCGTCCCGGATTGGGAGCGTAATAAGTCAGGATGCTATCACCCGGAATTGATTTGGCTGATAATGAGGTATAGTTGAGTATCTTCCAAGAAATATTACTCCCTTCTACTAATTCTTTACCGAATTCACTGGGTTTATTGCATGATTGCATGACAGTCACTGCAATCAACAAGACAATAAGTTTATTCACTAAAACTGTGTTTGATAAGTTTAAAAATCAACCGAGCTGTTCGTAAAACGGAATATATTCTTCTTTAATGTGTTCCGGTGATACAAAATCCTTGACAGGTACGTTCTTTAGCTTCTTTATAGCATTCTTAACGGAATCCTGCACGATTTCGCTGCCAATGATGATGCCATCTGCGTAACTTACTGCTCCCTCTACCAGTGCAACTTTCTTGCTCTTGATAAATGGTTTTAAATCTTCCGGTTCGAGATTATTAATTGACGCCTTTATTGCAAACCTGTCTGTGAAGTAAGATGTGATATCTTCCTCATTGGGAGTATAAATAATTTTGAAACGATTCAAAATGGGATCATTCTTGTATGCAGTCTTTAAGTAGAAAGGAATGAGGGCAGTCATCCAGCCAAAACAATGAATATAATCTGCAGGCCAACCAAATTTTCTGATGGTCTCTATCACTCCTTTGCAGAAGAAGATCATTCTGTCTTCATTGTCTTCAAAAGGCTTACCATTATCATCGTGAAACATTGCTTTTCTCTTGAAAAACTCCTCATTGTCCAGAAAATAAACCTGAAGACGTACACCAGGCAGCGAAGCTACCTTAATAATCAATGGATAATCGTCGTCATCAATGATGATATTCATCCCGGATAGTCTCACTACCTCATGCAAGCGGTGTCTTCGTTCATTGATCAGACCATATCGGGGCATCAACACCCTTACTTCCATACCTGCCTCGTGAACGGCCTGAGGTAACTTGCCTACTATTTGTGATATGGTGGTTTCTAAGGTATAGGGAGATAATTCTTCGGTGACAATAAGTACTTTCTTTTTTGACATAATGTACTTTTAATTTAACAATTTCAATTCTGCAAAACAGGGCGCAAAGATACAACAAAATATACGAATCTCCTATATAATCAATAAGTTAGGGATTTTGTGCATTTTTGCACACCAATCTGTCCGTGAACAAAATTCAGCATTATTTGAATCATCATCACCATCAAATGGTGTCTTTAAGGAAAAGTAATTCTCACCTGATCGCTCAACGGTGAAGGCATATTATATATATATCAAATGGTGTTGTACCATCTGCTTTATGGGCATAATTACCTATGCTTGTGGTCAGTCGGTCATCCTGGACAGCGTCCATATAGATGGCTTACAGAAAACAAGAGAATATATAGTCCTCCGGGAGTTGACCTTCCACCCGGGAGATACTCTGGAACTCAGCCGGGTTATGTCTTTATTTCGTGAAAATGAGTTACAGTTAATGAATACTGGCTTATTTACCAAGGCGGAGTTTAATCTTGAACGTCTGGATTTGGTCTCTCAGACCATGTCGATTAGGATACACCTGGTGGAAGCATGGTATATTTATCCCGCACCAATCCTGGAGTTTTTGGACAATGACCCCAATAAGTGGTGGTACAACTATAAGTTATCTCTTCAAAAAGTCAGCTATGGTGCCTTCGTTACACACACCAATTTCACCGGCAATGGAGATGTATTGACAGCTTACGGCCAGGCGGGGTTTACAAGGAAGATTTCATTACAATACAATTTCCCATTCCTCAATAAAAGTAAAAACTTTGGCGCAGGCTTCAATTTCTTCCATGCACGCAACCGGGATCTGGCCTATAATAACTTTCAAAATAAGCTTCAATTCTACCGTGATGAGCAGGAGGATATGCTGGTCAGAACCAAGTTTGGTATCAATCTACAGTATCGGCCACGACTTCGGTGGACCCACTTTCTGGAAATAAACACCTTCGCAATTAAAGTAAATCCGCTAGTAACCTCTTTGCTCAATAGTGACTTTCTACCTCGTCGCAATCAGTTTGTTCTAGAGACCAGTATTATCACTAGATATGATTCCAGGGACATAAAGCCATATCCTATGTATGGTGCTTATTTTACGGGCTGGGTTAATAGAACGGGTCATCTGACACAGGATGAGATACATATATTTAACTTAGGTTCTCATCTCGCCGTATATGTTCCCATTACTGAGAGGTGGAGTACGGGCAACATTTTAGCAGGCAGTTATAATCTGGATCGTGGTAAGACACCTTACTTTTATACTAAGACATTGGGCTATAATGATGAGAGCCTGCGGGGCTATGAGAACTATGTGATGAATGGTCAGGATTATTTCTACAGTCGCAATAGTGTACGCTTTCTCAGCCTCGACAAGAAAATCAACTTGGGCCGTTATATGATGTTTAAGGCATACCGTGAACTACCCTTTAGGGTCTATCTCACTGCTAATTTTGATTTTGGCTATGTGAAAGACAGATATTATTTTGAAAATAACACTTTTGTCAATCGGTGGCTGACCGGTGGTGGTCTGGGACTGGATTTGGTATTTTATTACAATAAACTGGTCCGTCTGGAATATTCCATCAATCACACCGGAGAGAAAGGAATATATTTACACTTTGACGCTGGATTATGAAAAAGCTTGCTATTTACGGTCAACAAATCGACAGGAAGCAGTACCCTTATCTGAAAGTACTCCTCTCAGAAGCTGAGGCGCTGGGATTTGAACTGTCTTTTTACAGACCCTTCAGTGAAATGATTGCAAAGCAATTACCCGAGTGCATGCCGACTTTTATCGATCTAAGTTTTAGGCCGGACTTTTTGCTCACGCTCGGTGGTGATGGAACCATCCTCAATGCTGCGCGCCTAGTACGCGACAGTGGTATTCCGATCATGGGTATCAATCTCGGCAGATTGGGGTTCTTGGCTAATGTAGAAAAGAAGATCATATCGGAAGCACTTAGTCAGTTGAATGACGGCAACTACAGTCTCGAAGAACGGTCTCTCTTACAACTGGATGCCAATGAGCCACTGTTTGAGGATTTTCCCTATGCACTGAATGATATGACTCTGGTCAAACGGGATACCTCCTCGATGATCGTGATACACACTTATCTGGATGGTGAATTTCTCAATAGTTATTGGGCTGATGGAGTCATACTGGCGACACCCACCGGTTCGACCGGCTACAACCTGAGTTGTAGTGGACCTATACTGATGCCCACCAGTTCGAACTTTATACTTACTCCAATAGCACCGCATAATCTTAATGTTAGACCGTTGGTACTTCCGGACCGCTCCAAGATAGAATTCACTATAGAAGGCCGCACTGAGAATTTTTTGTGTACATTGGATTCTAGATATGAGACAGTGACCAATGCCACCAGACTGACGCTGAGCAAAGCTCCGTTCTGTATTAGTATGGTAAAACTGAAGGAAGTAACCTTCCTAGGGACCATGCGCGAAAAATTAATGTGGGGACGCGATACACGCAATTTTAAATAATACTTTACTTTCGTCTTGTGTTTAATAAAACCTATGCCAACCCGGATTCCATGGTAGAAGTCAAATTATTTTCTTGTGAGAGCTCAGATTATCTGGCCGAAAAAATTGCCGATTATTATGGTCAGCCTTTGGGTTCACGCACCATCAGTCGCTTTAGCGATGGCGAGATGCAGACCATTATCAATGAGTCTGTTCGAGGTGCTTTTGTCTTTTTCATACAATCGACTTGTCCGCCCTCTGACAATCTGTTTGAACTGCTGCTATTTATAGATGCAGCCAAGAGAGCCTCAGCAGGTTATATCACTGCGGTCATTCCATACTACGGATATGCTAGGCAAGATCGAAAGGACAAGCCCAGAGTGCCGATATCAGCCAAATTGATTGCCAATCTTCTCCAGTCCGCCGGCGCAGACCGCATCATGACCATGGACCTGCATGCGGAGCAAATCCAGGGATTTTTTGATATTCCGGTCGATCACCTCAAGAGTGAAGTAATCTTTGTACCATATATCGAGTCATTGAATCTGGAGGAGGTAAAATTTGCTTCTCCAGATGTAGGCGGCACCAAGCGGGCCCGCACTTACGCTAAATATTTTAAGAAAGACCTGGTCATATGTGATAAATACCGTGAACGAGCCAATGAGGTTTCTGGTATGACTGTCATCGGTGATGTCAGAGGTGCAGATATTATATTGGTGGATGATCTGGTGGATACGGCAGGTACGCTGTGTAAAGCCGCTGATGCGCTGATGGAAAATGGAGCCAAGAGTGTCCGTGCCATCTGTACTCACCCTGTACTTTCCGGCAATGCCTATGAAAATATAGAAAAATCAAAACTGGTAGAGCTAATTGTAGCTGATACGATACCACTTAAGCAAAAATCACCTAAAATAAAAGTATTAACCACCGCAAAATTATTTGCAAGAGCTATCAGAAACACACACGAACACAGGTCGATATCTGCACTGTTCGTAGAGTAATGGAGAGAAAAGCAATTCACTTATATTTAAAACTTAATCTATGCCCTGGCTGCATATTTTAGGATATATGGGCGCTATGCTCATGGGACTATCACTGGGTCTTATCGGTGGTGGAGGCAGTATATTGTCTGTGCCTATATTGGTATTCCTTTTTGATATTGATCCCTTGACAGCTACAGCTTACTCACTATTTATAGTGGGTTCTGTAAGTATGACCGGCGCTGTAAATCACATGTTTAAAGGTAATATCCACTGGAAAGCAGTCTTTTTCTTCGGCATACCATCCATCATAAGCGTTTTGTTGCTGCGGACCTTTCTGATTCCCCGAATTCCGAATCCTGTTATTAATTGGAGCTTTCTGGTGGTGCCTAAGCCAACTTTTTTCCTGGTGTTGTTTGCCATTGTGATGTTGTCAGCATCTATAGCGATGACCAATAAGAAACTGGGCGCGCGCAGGCCCCCTCATAATCCGGAACAGGATTTTAAATATCCTTTTATTTCACTACAGGGTCTGCTAGTAGGTTGTATCACCGGACTGGTAGGAGCAGGGGGTGGCTTCCTCATTATTCCAGGCCTGGTGTTATTAGCACACCTGCCGATGAAGAAAGCAATTGGTACTTCATTAGTGATTATCGCGCTCAATGCCACCATTGGATTTATGGGTGATCTACACAATGAAGTGACCATCGATTGGAGATTGCTGCTTAGTTTTACTGCGATCGCCATAGTAGGTATCCAGTGGGGAAGCAACCTCACAAAGCGATATACCAATGAAAAATTAAAACCACTGTTTGGCTGGTTCGTCATGGTGATGGCTATTCTGATCCTGCTGGAAGAGATTCTCGGGTAGGTTGATAGTTAGCACCTCACTTTCGATTATAGTTCGTATTGATAAGCTCGCCTATTTCATTTCATCAATCCATTCTTAAAAAAAAGAGCTAAAA
>DAOLZQ010000049.1:0-23574 GCA_035426385.1 Saprospiraceae bacterium | reverse complement strand
GTGCGGGCGGAGGGACTCGAACCCCCATGCCTCTCGGCGCCAGATCCTAAGTCTGGTACGTCTACCAATTTCGCCACGCCCGCAATGGGTCGCAAAAATAGGATTTTTTCGTAAATACAAGCTAATTTTATAATCTAAATTATATCACATGCCAATAATCCTTCCTGTCAAAGGAATTTCGCCCGTTTTTGGGGACGATTGCTTTATCGCTGAAAATGCCACTATAGTGGGTGATGTAGCAACAGGAGCGCATTGTAGTTTTTGGTTTAATAGTGTAGTCCGAGGTGATGTACATTATATTCGGCTGGGCAATAAGGTGAATGTGCAGGATGGAGCTATACTCCACTGCACGTATCAGCTGGCTCCACTGGTAATTGGCAATAATGTTTCCATCGGACATAGGGCCATTGTGCATGGGTGCACTATCCATGATAATGTACTCATCGGGATGGGTGCTATTGTAATGGATAATGCAATAGTGAAATCAAATTGCTTAATTGCAGCAGGTGCAGTAGTCCTTGAAAATACCATTTGCGAGAGCAATATGGTGTATGCAGGTGTACCTGCAAAGCCAATAAAACAATTGGATGCTGCCACTTTCGAGCATAATATCCGCCGAATAGCCGATAACTATGTCATGTATAGTAGTTGGTTCTAAGAGTGTAACTACGCTTTATTGATATATTCTTTCAACTGTAAGGCGTCACTGGCTTTCATACGCCCACTGAGGATAAGTCTGAGTTCGCGTCTACGAATCGCACCTTCGAAGTAAGTATTCTCTTCCTGTGTAATGGGAGCAATCGGTGGTACCGGTATGGGTTTCATCGTAGTTTCATCCAGTGCTACAAAGGTGAGAAAAGCATGATTCGTCCTTTTGTTGTTAAGCCCTTTGATATCTGCAGTATATACCTGAACTGAGATCTCTACAGATGAATTGAAGGCGCGTGTCACCTGCGCATCTAGAGTCACTACTGCCCCAATAGGAATGGGATACGTAAAACTGACATGATCTACACTGGCAGTCACTACGTGTGATTCACAGTGCTTACCGGCACATATACTTGCGACTATATCCATCCATCGCATTAGATTACCTCCCATGAGATTTCCAAGAGGATTGGAATCATTTGGCATAACCATTTCGGTCATTATAGTTTTGGATTCACTTACTTTTTTTTCTCTCAAAGGACTATTCAAAATGCAGAATTTATGTTGGTTTATGGAGGAAATTTAGAATATTCGATATAACTATCTAAAATTTAAAGTTTCTTCCAATATATAATTTTGAAGAAAATATTGAATTGGATACAAAAGTACAACTTTAAACACTATAAATCCCTTGTTGTTAAAGAATAGCGAAACCTTAGACGTAAATTGGCGTATAGTTAATATAAAAAGTACATTCATGACCACAGCACCTCCAAGTACCTTAGTACAACTTAGTAAAAAGGGATATTTAGACATCGATCTAGATCCCACTTTGGACCTGGCTGCAGAAATTAATAAACTCAAGAAAGAGAAGAATGCAGTTATCCTGGCGCACTACTATCAGGAAAGTGCGATTCAGGACATTGCAGATTACGTAGGCGATTCTCTTGGACTTTCTCAGCAGGCTGCCGACACCTCTGCTGATATGATAGCCTTTGCTGGAGTACATTTTATGGCAGAAACTGCAAAAATGCTTTCACCTCAAAAAAAAGTAGTCCTACCTGATTTGAAGGCCGGATGTTCACTAGCCGATTCTTGCCCCGCAGATGAGTTCAGAGTTTTCAAGTCAAAATACCCTGATCATATAGTGGTAAGCTATATCAATTGTAGTGCAGAGCTCAAGACACTTACAGATATCTGCTGTACTTCGACTAATGCTGTAAGTATCATAGAAAGTATTCCCAAAGATCGACCTATAATATTCGCTCCGGACAAAAACCTGGGTGCATATCTAATAAAGAAAACCGGACGAGATATGGTCTTATGGAATGGAGCATGTATGGTACATGAGATATTTTCACTTCAAAAAATAATCAGACTTAAAGAGAGGTATCCAGAGGCGCACCTTATCGCACACCCGGAATGCGAGGCAGTAATACTGGAGCATGCAGACTATATAGGTAGCACAAGTGGTCTGCTCAAATACACACTTACCAATCCGGCGCAACAGTTCATCGTAGCTACCGAACCGGGCATCATTTACCAAATGCAATTGCGCAGTCCAGAGAAACAATTTATACCGGCACCTCCTGAGAACAATTGTGCTTGTAATGAGTGTCCGTATATGAAGCGCAATACCATGGAGAAATTATACATTAGTATGAAGTACGAATTGCCTGAAATAATTCTACCTGAATGGGTGATTACTCAAGGTGTTGCATCAATAGACCGAATGCTTGATGTTTCAAAAAAAGCCGGCCTTATATAATTTAAAAATCTAATAACAGATAAATGAAAAATTTACTAATTCTTCTTTTGATTTTGACCGGTATTTCATCGTGCGCTCCTTATAGACAACTCGAAGATGAACGCCTGAAAAGGGCTCAGGCAGAGCGAGAAAAAAGCGACATGCTCTCTGAATATACCAGCATGAAAAACACGCTTGACTCTGTCAACGAAAATAAAAAAATACTCGCCAAGAAGATCAATCTATTGGAGAAAGATACCGCCATGGCCAATACCAATCTGAGAAATTATCTAAAGCTGGATGCTGAGAATAAAAGGCGAATGGATCAGCTAAGTCAGACCACAGATCGAATTCTGGACGCCAATCTGGGTGAGAATGAACGACTCAACAGCAAGATAGCGCTTCAAAAAGAAGATTTAAATAAGCAGCAATTAGAGCTAGAGAAAAAAATCGCTGCATTCGAGGCACAGAAAGAGGCCTATGACAACGCCAAGGGAAAACTCGGAGTCAAGGAACAACGTATTCAGGAATTGCAGGCGGCCTTGGATCGAAAAGAACAGGCAGTGAAAGATTTGCAAAATCTCGTCTCAACAGCTCTCATCGGATTCAAAGCAAGTGGACTTGATGTCGTCACTCGAAATGGAAAGGTATATGTCCTTCTGCCGGAGGCTCTTCTCTTTACCTCTGGAAGTAAGACGATAGATATAAATGGACGAGAGGCACTCCGCCAACTCGCCGCCGTACTCAATGCCAATCCGGAAATAGAGATCAGTGTGGAAGGTCACACCGACAATGTACCATATCATCCTAAAACTAAAGGGTCACTTGTGGAAGACAACTGGGATCTAAGTGTACTTAGAGCAACTTCAGTGGTCAAAGCCTTAGCTGCATTTGGAGTATCACCATTACGCATGAGTGCTCAGGGAAGAGGTGAATACATGCCTGTAGATCCCGGCAATTCTACTCAGGCGAAGGCTCAAAACAGGCGGACTGAGATCATACTGTCTCCAAAACTGGAACAGTTGCTTAAAGCAATGAACTAATCAATTTTTTTATTATAATTTGACTTTTACAACGGCGTGGAAATAAAGATGAAACTTATAATCCCTTATAAGGCCTAATTAATCCCGCTTTGCTTTCATTTCATATAAAAAACTGCCGTAGTAGCTACTAACTCCCTATTTTTATAGCTTCTATTAACTTTAGATTTAATACAAATCAATGCGCACATTTTTAAAAATTGTTTTCGGGTCATGTTTGGGAGTATTTCTCGCCATGATCGGATTGATCCTGATTAGCCTGGTAACAGCATCCACTATAGGATCCATGTTTATGAAAAAGGACAAAGGCAGTCTTGAAAGCAATAGCGTCCTCCGCCTTGATTTTAATCAGCTAATGCCGGACAGAACGAATAACATAAAGTCAAATTTTATGAGTTTAAATAATTCTACAACAGTAGGATTAGTGGATGCACTGCGACTTATAAGGAATGCAAAGACAGATCCAAATATCAGTGGTATTCTGATCAATCCGGGCTCTAGTACCATGCTCGGTACCAGTGGATTGAAGGATATGAACGAGGCGATAAAAGAATTTAAGACATCTAATAAATTTGTCTACTCCTATGTAGAAGATTTAGGAAAGGGGGGATATTACATCAGTACTGTGGCTGACAAAATCTTTCTTAATCCGATAGGAAGTGTAGAATGGCGTGGAAATGGAATGGTCTTGACATATTTTAAAAACCTACTTGATAAATTAAATATCAAAATGAATATTTTCTATGTAGGTAAATTTAAATCAGCGACCGAACCGCTACGCTCTGACAAGATGAGTCCGGAAAATAGAAAACAATTGAAAGAGTTCCTCTCTGACTTTAACAATAGCTATGTAAAAGAAGTCGCTATAAATAGAAATCTCGATCCACAATTGCTAAACGACCTGGCTAATAACCTTTCAATTCATACTGCAGAAGATGCGCTTAAATATAAATTTGTCGATAAACTGGCTTATCAGGACGAGGTCTTCGATGATATAAAAGCGAAATTGAAAATTGCCGTAGACAAGAAGATTAATTTTATCAGTCTAAACGAATATTATGATGCCACTACCCTCAAGAAAGACTATTCGGCTCGTGATAAAGTAGTGGTTATATATGCTGAAGGTGAGATCAATGATGGTAATTCCAGTGAAGGAGAAGTAGGTGGACAGAAATATGTGCAGTATCTCCGTAAGGCCAGATATGATAAGGATGTCAAAGCCGTAGTCCTCAGGGTGAACAGTCCGGGAGGAAGTGCTTATGCTTCTGAACAAATGTGGCATGAAATCGATATGCTCAAAAAAGCAGGTAAGAAAGTAGTCGTTTCCATGGGGGATTATGCTGCCTCAGGTGGCTATTATATCTCTTGCAACGCAGATAAGATTTTTGCCTCTCCCAATACTATAACCGGCTCAATAGGTGTATTTGGACTAATTCCGGATATAAGTGGTTTCATGAAAGATAAACTATATGTGACTACGGATACAGTGCAGACCGGTCCAAATGCCATTCCGATCAATCCATTTATACCCATGAGTCCCACCCAAAGGGAATTTATACAGAAATCTGTAGAACGCACTTATCATCTTTTCTTGAGCAGGGTTGCTGAAGGACGGCACCTTCCGGCTACTGTAGTAGACAGTCTTGCTCAGGGCAGGATTTACAGTGGAACTGCGGCACTTAAATTAAAACTGGTAGACCAAATAGGAAATATGGAAGATGCATTGAAATCAGCAGCATCAATGGCCAGTCTAAAGGAATATCGTACTGTTGAATATCCTGAGCCAAAAGAAGGATTAGTTAGATTGATCGAGCAGATAACCGGTGAAAATAAAGACGAGGATCTCCTGAATTCTGCGCTACGAAGTGAGCTATCCAAGATTGCACCAGAATACCTGGACGCACGTAATATCATGAATAACAATTCAGTTCAGGCAAGAATTCCATTCATTATAAAGCTACACTAAGTTAGTAGATTTTGCGCATTTCTGCTTTTTCACCCTTCGGTGGATGAGGTCGCATGATGAGTCTCAGTGATTGATCCCGGGTAATGTAGCTCCAGGCCCAGTTCAAGAATATAAAGATCTTATTCTTGGTGCCGAGTATGGCCATAAGGTGTACAAATAACCAAGTCAGCCAGGCGAAGAATCCCTTAAATTTAAATTTTGGAAGATCCACTACTGCTCTTTTTCTTCCTACAGTAGCCATACTACCCAAGTCTTTATATTTAAATGGTTTTAGTTTTCTATTTTCTTTCATCGCACGCAAATTTTTGGCAAGATTACCGGCTTGCTGTATCGCGGTCTGTGCTACCTGTGGGTGACCGGCAGGAAATCTTTCTGTAATCATAATAGAACAATCTCCTATAGCGTAAATATCAGGAAAATGATCCGACTGATTATATTCATTGACCAGGAGGCGCCAACCTCTTCCATATGCGCTATCCGGAATTCCCGATATCGGATGGACGGTGACACCGGCAGCCCAAATCAGCTTATCTGAGATAATAGTAGTACCATCAGAGAAAGTCACTACTTCACCATCATATTTCTTTATCAGTGCATTTTTTATCACTTTGACACCCATCTTCTCCAAGTACTGCTCAGCTGCCTGACCGGCACTCTCTGACATGGTCCCTAGCAACCTGGAACCGCCATCTACCAGATAGATATCAATCTCACTCGAGTCTATCTCTTTATAATCCTTCGGCATTATGTATGACTTCATCTCAGCCAGAGCTCCTGCTATTTCCACTCCTGTAGGTCCGCCGCCGGCTATGACTATGTCAAGGAGACGCTGTCGATCATTATAATCCCTAATAGAGATTGCTTTCTCATAATCAGTCAGAATACGGTTGCGCATTGCTATGGCCTCGGAGACTGATTTCATCGGCAGGGCAAACCGAGAGATCTCTTCATTACCGAAGAAATTAGTATCGGTACCATAAGCGAGCACGAGTATATCATAGTTTATATACCCCATATCTGCAGTGGTCAGCTGTTTGCTTTCTACATTGATATAGGTGATTTCAGTGTTTCGGATATGAATATTATCTGCGTCCTGAAAGATCTTTCTTAGTGGAAAGGATATACTGCTTGATTCCAAGGAAGCTGTGGCTACCTGGTACATTAGTGGCTGGAACTGGTGATAATTATATTTATCAATGAGAACCACCTGATATGGAGCCTTGACGAGGTCTCTGGCCAACTTAAGACCGGCAAAGCCGGCTCCAATAATTACTACTCTAGGTGCACCAGTCTCCGGAAGATTTGCTATAAATGACATGCCAATTAAACATAATTGACTGAGATTGGTTTTTCTAAATCTTACTAATTAATGTAATAAATACGGGAAAGTGATCACTAAAACCATTGATAAATTGATCACCTGAATAAGTCCTGAGTGGATAACCCTTAAATTTTCCTGTAAGTTGAGTTATATCCTTCTCGTTGAACACATTTGCCTTATAAAAATGATAACCTCCATCAGATAGCTGCAGCCAGCCCGGAGATAAGACAATCTGGTCAAAAAGGCTCCATGCGTCTCTATAAGCTGTGGTGCCAATTCCTTTCTCATAGAAGGTGTACATAGGATTGAACATATCATTTGTACCCACCTTAGCTGTTTTACCTTTTGCAGATAGTGTACTCACCATAGACTTGCTCGAAGGGTCATCATTGAGATCGCCCATGACAATTACTTTCGCATTGACATTTAGTCTCACCAGAGAGTCCTTTATACCACGGCATATAGCAGCTGCCCGTATACGCAATGGCTCAGTTGCTGTCTCCCCTCCTCTTCTGGACGGCCAGTGATTAACTAAGATGTGGATGGTATCTTCTCCAAATAAGCCGGTGACATATAGTATATCACGTGTCCGGACCTTCACACTATCTTCTTTATAAATGGGCATTTCTACAGGACGAGAATTCAATACTTTGAAATAGCGGGGTTGATATATTAAGCCGACATCAATACCACGAAAGTCAGGAGATTCATAATGGACAATACCAAAATGTCTCTCAGCGAGTGCAGGCTGAGCTATCAAATCTTCCAGTACTTTGCGATTTTCCACTTCGGAGACACCTAATATAGCTATCCCATCAGGCGAATACTTTGTACCAAGACGGCTTATAACTCCGGCCAAATTGGTCAATTTCTTCTTATAGGTATCTGAGTTATATAGTTTAGCACCAGTAGGTAAAAATTCTTCATCTAATTTCCCTGGTGTATCCAGTGTGTCAAAGAGATTCTCCAGGTTGTAAAAACCGATGTTTGCTACCTTGTAATTATTCTGTGACCAAAGTGAAGATCCCGATATCAGGAATAGAAACATTACGGCGCAGTACTTTCTCATGTATAATGAATTTGTGCCCACTGATAATAAAATGAAAATTAATTTTTAGACTTATCCCGATCAAAGTTTACTTCTCTGATTCTAAAAAATACGGTGTAATAAATTCCAATCAGCAATAAGAAAAATAGAATCTTAAAGGTGAGATTATATTTATCTACTTCCATAGTAGAATTGAAGATCATATCAATGAAAAAATATAGTAAAAATGGGATAGTAAATAGTGCCATTTGCAACCTGAGCCGACGTTGATTGTCTCTGATCTTATCTATTCCCGCGCGAATGGTTTCTCCATCGAGATGTGTAGTATCACTTGGAAAATTAGCGAGTGCCGCTTTCTCACGGGTCAGGCGCCAGAGCATATACAGCGCAGAGAGAACCGCCAGTACAAGAAATATAAGATTGATCAATTTGTCCGGTCTGGTAAATAGTACATTTAAAAACAACAAGGTTAACAGCACAAATACAATGGTATTCAGCCTCTTAAATGTATGAAAACGACTTTCTTGCAGTGTATCCAAGTACATCTGACGAAGCCACTCATGATTGTCTATATTTGCACTCATCCTGAACAAATGTAAGGAAATTACCTTAATTGTAGAAGTGGCCAACATAAAGTTATGTTAATTGGTGTGCTTGTATGGACGCAGCTAAAAGGGACCCATTTTCGTTATTTTTAAAATGGCTAAAATAATATGAAACTCTTGACCTTCATTTTTCTGGCTATCAGCCTGGTCTCGTGTGACAAAACTACGTCTGACCTTTTCAAATATGAGTGGACACTTGATGGGCAAACCCCGCAAAAGGTATTAACAGTTAAAAAAGAGAGCGGAAAACAAGTCATTCTAAACATTAACTCAAATAGTCTGTGCGCCAGTCATGGTGTCACCGCAATATTGCGACTAGACAAACAGGTGATTGATTCATTAGAAATTACTGAAATACCATTTAATAGAAATATTATCATTAACGCTGAAAAATCAGGTGACCTGGAGGTAATGGTCTCCACCAAGGATCTCAAAAATGGGATTGATTGTGTGTGGTTTGGAGAGGTAAAGTGTGAACTCTACGAAGTGGAATAACTCAGGTCTACACTTGAAATGATCAATCTAAGTGGAAACTTTATGGCTGCCTTTGGCGGTAATAAATTTCTCAAATTCAGTCAAAAACTCATTTTTTAATACTCGTGGAAATTTGGCTTGCCCGTTTAGCTTTCCGATGTGTGACATAAATTCGTAAAACCACTCATTTGGTATTAACTGTATCTGAGGCTTGTCCAGAGCCTCCGCCGATCGCTCAGTACAGTAGTCATCATTTACTTCGCATAGTTTAGCATCAAGTCTTATTGCCAGCAGAGTAGTATCTACCATTTTATCTGTACCTATGTACCAACGGTGCGCAAAAAACTTGCCTGACTGAACAGGATAAACAGTAAACTCTTTGACTGAATTGCCCAATTCCTCTTGTATTGCCAGAATACCCTCTGTCATATTTCCAACAGACAAATGCTCACCTACTATACTGAGAAAGTGGCTCGTGCGTCCGGTAATTATAATTTCATTTTTCTGAACATCATTAAATCTCACCAGATCACCGATTTGATATCGCCAGGCACCACTATTCGTTGAGAGGACTAAGGAATAATCCACACCCGGTTCAATTTCGTTGATTAGCAACGACTGGGCACCGGATCTCAGATTGCCTGCGTCATCATAATTATTGGAATTGAAAGGAATAAACTCGTAAAAAAGTCCATTCTGAAAGACCAAAGCCATATTTGACGTATCCGGCCTATTCTGAAAAGCGACAAAGCCTTCAGAAGCCAAATAAGAATCAATTACAAATACTTCTTTATTGAATATTTTTCTGAAAGCTTGTTTGTAAGGTTTGTAATTTATTCCCCCACTGACGAACACTTTTAGATTGGGCCAAATATCATGTATAGAATCCAGTTTATAATAATCGATGATCTCCTGCAGAGTCATGAGTACCCATGAGGGAATTCCGGTTACATAGCCTATGTCCCAGTTGGGCGCATTGCGCACTATGATAGAGGTGCGCTCATTCCAATCTTTTGTCTTAGCTATTTCAGTACCCGGCTTATAGTAGCCTCTTATCCAAAATGGTGGGCGTCGGCTATTGATACCGCTCAGGTCGCCTATGAAGTAATCATTTTGTTGAATCAGAGTGGCCGAACTGCCGATCATAAGCATAGCCTTGCTATATTGAGTGGGTTCAATTCCAAACTTGGGAAGAGACATGAATAATCTCAGTCCGGCTCTGCGCATGGAGCGCTGCATATCGGTGGTAACAGGGATATATTTACTTGGTGCACCAGAAGTACCAGAACTGAGCGCGAAGTACTTTACTCTACCCGGCCAGCATACATCTGCTTCGCATTCTAGTAATCTATGCCACCATTGGTCATAAAGGGCAGGGTAATCATATATTGGTATAGTATTCCTAAAATGACTGATGATATCTTTATGGTTGAGCATTTTGTTGAATGCAAAATGTTTTCCAAAAGCCGTATTCTGGGCCATATCAATTAATGTCCTAAGAGTGGCTTGCTGAGCCAAAATGGGATTTTGAAGTGGTTTGGGTAAATTACCTGCTACTTTAAATGCTCTCTCTACTAAATATCCAATCATGCAGCTAAATTATTACAACATATGGTCAGTGACTTAAAATGTCAGGACACCTTACCTGGCCAAAATAATACATTATTCCGATAGTAAAGGTGGTATATCCATCTTTTCGGCTTTTATCACCTCTTTGGCGACCATCTACGCCGATCTTGGCATCGTTATAACCCGGAATTAATATAGACGGATCGGATAGCGCAGCGGCAACATCACCATAATTAATTCTTATTTGCTCATTATTGACATATTCTTTGCTCACATCATCCAGGTAATCAGAAAATGATTGTCTGGAGCAAAGATCGACATTAAGACTCCATTCTGTACTCAAGTCTAATTTCATACCGAGCCCGAATAACCAGTTACCGGCCATAATTCCATATTGTGAGCCTTTCTTTTGTCCTTCCGTTCCCAATTCTCTCAGTTTGTACCATTTTCCCTGGTATTCTGCACTGGGGCCATGAGCAAGTAGTGATCCACCAAGGAATAAGTACGGAGTATACCAATTGTCTCTACTGCCATGAGTATATGAAAGAAAGTTGAGCTCAACCTGACCGGATAACTCACCCATATGATTGCGAAAACTGAGATTCCGCGCTTTCTCGTATAGGTTATCTGAAAGCTTATCATTGCCTCTTATAAACACATAATTAAGCCCGCCCTTCACACTCAGACGTTCATTAAAGTTGTATCGTAAATCACCACCGGCGGTAACTCCGGGCAACTTAAAGCTAAAACTATTATTGAGATCACCGAAGTACATCGACCCACCCAAATGCCCGCCGATCTCAACTCCCCGTTGGCCAAAAGCATTGAGGAAAGTCATAAGAACGATCAGTATAGAGATTGGAATCCGCCCCATAAAATTTATAGCAAAACGATTTAAAAGTTACAAAATTATACAAAAATCAAGACGAATACGTAATTCAATACTTCAGACAGTTTTTGATTACAAAATCATACAATAGTCTCATACCATACCCGGAGGCACTTCTGCTCTGTCCATATTCATTATCCGTGTAAGCCATACCTGCTATATCCACGTGAGCCCAGGAAGGATGATCATTGATAAATTCAGACAGAAACATAGCAGCTGTGATAGAACCAGCCACCGGTCTAGAGCTGAGATTTTTTATATCAGCTATTTCAGAATTCATTTCTTCTTGATACAGATCCCACGCCGGCATTCTCCAGCATCGGTCGCTCGACTCCATTCCTGAATGATACAGCTGATCTGCAAGGACATCATCATTTGAAAACAAACCTGCAGCATGAAACCCAAGAGCTTGTATTACAGAGCCGGTCAATGTAGCAAAGTCGATTAAGTGATCCAACTGATATTGATCAGTAATATAGGCCAATGCATCAGCTAGTATCAGCCGTCCTTCAGCATCTGTATCGATCACTTCGATACTCTTGCCGGCATAACTCTGTATGACATCACCGGGCTTAGTGGAATTACCGTCAATGCAATTTTCTGTTAGCGGTATTGCAGCTACCACGTGTATATCAGACTTAAGTCGGGCACATAGCTCGACGAAAGACAAGACGAGAGCGGCTCCGGCCATGTCACTCTTCATCATGTACATATTTGACGATCCTTTTACTGATATGCCACCAGTATCAAAGGTGACTCCTTTACCTACGAGGCCAATTGATTTCCTATTGGATGCTTTTTTATTATACTCCAAAGTGAGAAAATAGGGTTCCTCCTGACTGCCCTCACTCACACTGAGTAAGGCTGACATATTGTGTCGGATTATTTCATTTCTATCGAACACCTTGCAATCATAACCCCAGTGCGCGGCAGAAGCCTGCACCTGTCGGGCGATCATAGCTGGTGTCTTGTGATTGGCCGGTGTATTTACCAGTTTCATGAGATTCAGTTGCACTTCTGCCAAGTTAGAGTAGGCCAGAATAGCCTCTGAGGCTGATGATTCGGTCAGATGGCCTTTAATATCAAAGATGCCGAGAGAAGTCAGCTTAGTGCCGCCATTTTTTCCTTCCTTGAAGAGCCCAAGTTTGTTAGTGGATAGAATAGCAGCCATTATAACAGAAGGAAGCAATGAATTTGGATTCAAGTCTCCAAAAAATTCTACCGTCAGATGTTCTGTGAGAAATGCTTTGTTCTTGAGTAAATGAGTGCGAATAGATTTAGTAAAATCCTGCATCGGCTTTTGCTCATCTAGGTATAAAAACAAAGAAAATCCTCGTGTCGGTAAGATTGTAGTAAAACAATCATTGCTCTCCTTGAGATGATCATCTATAAACTGGCTCAAACTGTCGAAATCAGCATTTTGTCTTAAACTGCCGAGGGCTTCTTTTCCAAATGCGATTATCAGAGTTGAGTAAGGCTGCGAGGGTAATCTATCGACGATATGTATATCCATTATGTACTGATGTATATATAATTGGTTGGGAATGGAAAGATGATTACAAAATTGAAGCGCGAAAATAGAGATTACTTGAGAAATAAGTAAATTTTATCTCTTTGATTAGTGCTTAGGTACCATCAATCGTCTCGGTATCAATGTCTTTCAGTTCTACTTTCCGTAGTTGTGGTGCGAGAAATGCAGTCACAATTACGATTAAAATGGTCATTCCGGCTCCAAAAATGACAGATGGTACTGTCCCTATAATCCGAGCTGCTGTGCCAGACTCAAAAGCTCCTATCTCATTGCTCGAGCCGATAAACATGGTATTCACAGCAGCCACACGGCCCTTCATACGATCGGGAGTGTATATCTGAAGTAGTGTCCCTCTGATGACTACACTGACTGCATCAAATGCACCACTGCCGAATAGCAGCGCTATGGATAGCCATAGATGAGTAGAATTTGCAAAGCCCAGAATACACAGTCCGAAGCCCGCCACAGCCAGCAGTAGCTTTATCCCGGTTCGATTTTCAGGTGGGCGTACAGAAAGCAAAAGTAGTACAATGGCTGCCCCCGCAGAAGGCGCAGCTCGCATCCAACCCAGCTCTGTGCTACCTACGTGCAGTATTTCACTGGCGAAAACAGGCAACAAGGCGACCGCGCCGCCGAAAAGAACTGCAAATAGATCCAGGCTGATGGCTGATAGGATGATCTTATTTTTAAATACATAGGATATACCCTCCTTAATTCGGCTGGCAATACTATAACCACCTGGCGCGTCCTCGCTGATAGCGGGCATAGAGGGCAGAAAGTAACTGCAGATTACACTGACGATGATTAAGAACGTAACTACAGTCGATGAAAATGAGGCCGAAGTAGCACCGTATAAAATACCTCCCAGCGCCGGCCCCAGAATAGCGCCTAGTTGCCAGGAAGTGCTACTGATGGGAGAGACCTTGGCCATCATGGAGCGGGGAAACAAGTATCCGATGACAGAGAAAGAAGCCGGGCCGGCAAAAGCTCTAGCCAACCCCAACACAAAAAGAACGCTATAAAATAACCATACGATCTGATGAGTGGTGAAGTGATCGTGTGTCCATCCACCGGTAAAGAAAGCAAACAATGCGGTACATAACCCATATACCACAAATGCGCCCGTCAGTACTTTGCGCTTGTCATATTTATCCACCAGATGACCGGCATACAGTGCAAATGAAATAGCCGGTAAGGCCTCAGCCAGTCCTACTATGCCGAGTGTCAACGGGTCTTTCGTGAGATTATAGAGGTACCATCCGGTGATGACATTTTGCATTTGGATGGCGAAAGTCATCAGGAAGCGGGTGCTGAGGTAAAGCTTAAAACCCTTAACCTTGAATATTGAAGCATCGAGTGTAATCATAGAAATGAATACAAAGATAATCCGGTGGAAAAATTGAGCTAAAAAATATTTTTTAGCAGCTTAGAATATTGCTTTCCCTTCTTGATTACGAAAGTAGGATAACTTCATCTGGAACATATCAGCCATCTTGCCGGCGCGCCACTTTGCCTCTTCTGCCACCTCTCCTTCAAACAAGCTGTTCACAGTACTATGAAATATCTCCAACCAGTCAGCAAAGTGTTCCGCATGTATAGGTAGTCGTGCGTGAGGTGCGAAAGGAGCACCTACGTAAGTATGATCATCCAATAGAATGGTCTGCCAGAAGCGATACATTTTTTCAAGATGCACAGGCCAGCGATCTTGGATGGTTTCCTCAAAAATAGGGCCAATCAACTCATTTTGTCTGACAGTGCCATAGAAGGTATCTACAAGTAACTTAACGTCATCCAAAGAAGTAATGTCTCTTTTTTCCATGGTACAAAATTACACAGAATTTCTTATTCGGACAAAAATGTCCTAAAATAGAATGTCCTTTGGAGGTCAAAATGATCAATTAAAACAAGCTACACAAGTAGGTTGGCATTAATTGGACAAATATACATACCTAAATTAGCAGGTGTTTAGTAAAACTATAATTCACTAGAATGGTATAGAGGCCTCTTGAGATAGCCTATTTTCCACACTTCGAGTTATAAAATTCAGTGATTTTATCAGTATCTTTTCTATCAAATTCTTTGCTATCAATCTTCTGAATCAGGGCCGGACAGTCACTAAAGAATTTTCTCATATCTTTTTTGAAAGTGCCCCATTCCACAATTATTATGGGATCTGAGCCCTTTTGAAATACTGCATTTTCTATCCGCTTCGAGTGTGGGACTGTTTTAAGTTTAGAATTGGAATAGTCGGTCCTATAAAGCGTATAGAGTTTTAGCTTTCCATCCATTTCTAATTTTAAGAACTTATAGTCTTCATCCGCTCCTATATGAAGCGCGCCGGTAAACACTCGATTTACTGAAATCATGCGGATAAGCTCATCATCGTATTTGAACTGTACTTCTAAAGCATCTTGAGGCCGCAGTTTAATTTTTTTACCCTGTGCATCAATGTAATTGATTCTATGCTGCATAATTTCAAAATCAGGCTTTGATGGAATTAATCTAAAGGGGACGTCAATCACAACATCAATGGTCCTATCTTTGAATATAACTTTTCCCGGCAAGTCTTTGCCTAACAATGGAGCACAAAAAAGTAAGCTAAACGCAAAATATATATATAATCGTTTCATGATTAATTATTTAAATATTACTTATAATTGTATAGATAGAGAAATTCATTAAAGGGTTTTTATTCTTTAGTTAAACCTAAGAGCAAAGATAATATAAAAATAAATAGTAAGTATTTGGATTAAGGACTAAATTAAATATGGAGAAAAATAGATTCCACAAAATAACTCACTAGCTTCGGGCGTTTTAGTTGGTATAGCCGGTGCCATTACAGCCGTAGTGCTGCGAAAGGTTAGCAAAGCTTAAGATTTACTATAAATTAAGGGTTGGATATAAAATTCAACCCTATTTCTTTATTCAAATAGAATGTTTTGAAATTTGAATTAGTATCTCCTCTTAGTATTCTCATTTACAAACTTTTAAGTATTAACTAATTCTATATATGAGTAAAAGTTATCACGATTTCAGCTCGTTGATAGATTCTAGACTAAATATACTAATAAGTGAAGTAGTCATGAATAGGAGCTTTAGCAAATAGGGAAATTGATGTATGAGTTAGAGTATTGATAATGACGAATGGATGGTCGCTCAAAATAAGCTATAATAAAATAACCGCCGCAATCACAGATCGGTCATATTGCTGATGAGCTCTGAATTTTTCGATATGGATAATACCATGTAATAGCGTGGGAGAAACCAACTAATTTGTTGAAGCCTAAAATTAAATCGTTCTTCAGATGGGAAGTCCTCAGGAAAAACATTGAACACCAGTTCTTGTGTGACCTCACCATTAATACTTCGGCATACCATCATGATTTGTGGATTGATGAGTCCGGATTTAATCAGGAAACTTCTCAGTACACTTCTAGTTTGGGCGGGTAAATAACTATCTGAGGGTTGAGCGCATAAAATATTTTCATCAATTTTAATAATTTCCTCTTTTTTCATCACTACCCGATTCGCTTCAGTAAAAAACTCATTATTCATATGAAGATTCATAATATCGCCATAAGAAAACACCCAGTCAGCGGACTTTTCAGCCGGGTTGATGGCAACTCCCCAACCTCTTTGAAGCAAGAAATCATCTGTCATGTTTCTGATACAGAAAGATTCAAAAGGTTGATTAGGCTCAGGTATCATTAATATAAAGTAGGGAAATCCATCAGGGCCGATTAAGACTTGCGGGTTACTACAGGCAAAGCTGGCGTCAGGTATGTTCATATAGAAGGTGTGATACCAGGAATCGTCTCTTTGTACAATAGGGATCTTTAATAACTGTGCGATAGTCTGAGTCTTTTCAATATCACACTCCAGACCATGGGGCGTCGACGAAGCGCTTTTCATATCTGATAGATTAAGATTGAACAAAATGAAAGCCTAAGGAGAGTCGAAATCCTATAAATTGAAGCATCGTGATATTTTCAATTTATACTAAGAACCCTGATCAATGTCAAGCAACAAAGTGCAACAGAGAAAGCGCAGAAGAAAGTAGTATGACGCACTTCCAACAATTCAATCGTTTCATAGGTATTATTTTAAAAGAGAACAAATAATTACTGATTAAAAGTTCCGGCGACGCCGGAGGCTTATATTTGAAATCATCAGGATAAAATATTTGTT
Organism: Saprospiraceae bacterium; assembly: GCA_035426385.1. Lineage (GTDB taxonomy): Bacteria > Bacteroidota > Bacteroidia > Chitinophagales > Saprospiraceae > Parvibacillus. The sequence goes on along the minus strand of DAOLZQ010000049.1, from coordinate 6,548 downwards.
ATAGTCAACACAAAGCGTAACTTTGCGACCTCAAATTTTGTCCCGGTCTCTTAGCTCAGCTGGATAGAGCAACTGCCTTCTAAGCAGTAGGTCATAGGTTCGAATCCTATAGGGACTACCACCACAACATCAAAAAGCCTGATAATCATTGATTGTCAGGCTTTTTTAATAATAAACAGATTTCAGTGGTCAGCTTCCAGTCGTCAGTGATGAGATCAGGTTCGTCAGCTCCTCAGGGGTGGCAACCTTGGTAGCCATTAGAGAAAAATCATCCATCAGCTGTCAGTTTTAATTTTGAATGGTTACAAGTGACTTGAAAAAACAAGTAATCATACTACAAAAAATAAAGATAAAATTTATTCATGCAAACTCCGAACAACAAACCCCAAACTGTTCCAAACTACTTTATCCCCTTCTCCTGCATCACTTTCTTCACACGACCGAGCATCAACATGTACAGCACCAAGGCAAATATGAGAAGTCCAAAATCGAGCAGGAAAAAATAAGCTTTATTTGGAAACCGATCCCATAGGCCGGCGAGAATGCCGGAGATCTTATTACCTATGCTGGTAGCCAGAAACCACCCACCCATCAATAAGGCGGTCAATCGTGGCGGGCTGAGTTTCGATACCAGCGACAAACCCATGGGAGAGAGACACAACTCGCCAATGGTAATCACCCCATAGGTTCCGATGAGCCAGAGCGGGCTTGCCTTTATGGCGCCATTGCTACTGACTAGCACTGCGCCTACCATGAGCAAGGTAGAGCAGGCTGTCACGAACATACCGATCGCTATTTTCGCAGGGGTACTGGGTTCTTTTCTACGTCGTCGGAGGAGGGCCCAGAAACCCACCAGGAGTGGAGTAAGTACGATGACCCAGAAGGGATTGACGGACTGAAAGAGCTCTGTATTCAGTATATGAATTGAATCATTTTCGGGCGGCATTTTAGCCGGATCGATATTGCGCAGGTAGATGTCTTTTCCCGGCTCACTGATCACTTCACCATTTTCTTTTACAACCTTGTATTGGTCATCATACTTCACTACCGGACCGGTTACATTGTCTATTTTCTCCACCATATAGATTGATTCCAGCGGCTTTTCAAGTGCGGGAGCAACCTGTCGATCGGTATAGTACTGAGCCCAGGTGGTAAGGACAGTTCCATTTTGTTTGAAAATAGCCCAAAACATAATACTCACCAGAAATATGGAAAGCAGGGCGCCGATGGGTCTCTTGTCTTCCTGAGAAGCTTTGGTGTACAGTGAAAAGAAAAAATAAATCACCGGAATACAGGCAAAGATGAAGGCGTCATTGCTGTCAGAACCGAAAATATTACCCGGAATCATCCAGCCGATGACTCCCGCCACGGCTGCCGGAAGTAGTACGGTAGAGAAGACACGAGCGATAGACATATCCTCCGGTTGTGTAGGTTTGAGCTGGTCGGCATGAACATAGGTCCTGCGACCCAGATTAAATATAATCACGCCGATAAACATACCAATACCCGCCGCCATGAAAGCTGCACCCCAGCCAATGGAATTGCGAAGAAAGGCGGCGAAAAAATTGCAGATAAAAGCGCCAATATTGATACCCATGTAGAATATATTGAAGCCACTATCCTTGTATGGACGATAACGGTCTTCATTATAAAGGTTGCCCACCAGTGTGGAGATATTCGGTTTGAAAAACCCATTACCTATGATGATCAAGCCCAGAGAAGCATAGAATGTTGGTAAGGTTCCTATGGCCAGGCCACAGTAGCCAAAGCCCATCAGGATACCGCCAATAGTAATAGAACGTCCATAACCCCACTTGCGATCGGCGATGAGCCCGCCCAGAAAAGGAGTGAGATAGACCAGTGCTATGAAGGTACCAAATATACCGGCAGCCTGGGTTCGGTCCATCGCCATACCGCCAGATTCAGCATCCATCAGATACAACTGTAGGATACCCAATAAGAGGTAAAAGCCGAATCGCTCCCACATCTCAGTGAAGAATAAAACTTTCAGTCCGGCCGGGTGTACACTCTTTTCACTCATTGCAAATTCTATTTTAACTGCGTAAAATAAAATAAAAAATATAAACCTATGAGATGAGGCAGATTTTTCTCACATTGGCCTAACTAAATAAAGGTAGAAATCAGATGGATAAATGGGATGTGGTCATTATCGGAGCAGGACCCATAGGAATAGCCTGTGCGCTGGAAGCTGAGAAAAAAGGATTAAATTATGTAGTGATAGAAAAAGGTTGCCTGGTCAATAGCATTTATAACTATCCGCGCAATATGACCTTTTTCTCTACCTCAGAGCGTCTGGAAATAGATGGAATCCCATTTATATCTTCAAGTCCAAAACCGACTCGGACAGAAGCGCTGGAGTATTACCGACGTGTAGCAGTGGAAAGAAAATTGAAGATTCATCTGTTTGAAAAAGTCAATACCATCATCGCTCGAAAGCCCGGAGAATTTATATTGCATACTGACAAGGCAAATTATAGTTGTGTAAACCTAGTCATCGCCTCCGGTTTCTATGACTTCCCATACCTCCTCAATATCCCCGGTGAGGATCTGCCGAAAGTAAGGCACTATTATGATGATCCACACTACTATGCTTTTCAAAAAGTACTGATCATCGGAGCGATGAACTCGGCTGTAGATGCAGCGCTGGAGACCTGGCGTAAGGGCGCAGAAGTGACTATAGTAGTACGTGGAAGTGAGATAGGCAGCCGGGTGAAATACTGGGTGCGTCCGGATATAGAAAACCGTATACTGGAAGGTTCTATCAAGGCTTATTTTAATACCACAGTAGAAGAAATATTGCCCACCGAAGTGAGACTCAAGACACCACAAGGCCGAATCTCAGTTCCCAATAACTTCGTAATCGCAATGACCGGCTATCAACCCAATCTTGATATGCTGCGCAATTGTGGCATCAACCTAGATCAGGACAATCATATGAAACCCGACTATAACGAGGATACCCATGAGTCAAATGTAAGTGGTATCTATCTCGCCGGTGTCATTTGTGGTGGTCTCAATACACACAAACTATTTATTGAAAATTCAAGAGAGCACGCAGTTGCCATTATGTCGGATATTGCTTCGAAGACCGAATATGTTGAAATATAATGATAAATGATAAATGATAAATGATAAATGATAAATGATAAATGATAAATGATAATTAATAATCTTTAAAACACCTAAATTCATCTTAAGAATAACAAGTGAAATATCTACTAATATGTGTATTATCCTTCGTGAGTTGCATCACGATAGCACCCCAAAGAACAGTTGAAGATCACTATGGTGATCAGAGGATACTTTTAGGTTCAGGAACTCTACGTATAAAATATATTGAATTAGATCCAAACATACTTAAACAGTATAATCCCAAAAATATTTACTTATTTGCCACTTGGTGTCCACATTGCGTAATCAAGTTAAAGAACACAAATATAAAGAGCAGTAATAATGACCTCATGCTGGTTTCAGCCAATTATGATATTAATAGAATTGAACATTTTGCTTCCTCATATATAGATACAGTATTTATCCTGTCTAATTCTCACTATGGGTCTATCGAAAAAGAGAAGGTTCTAAAATTTTCAGAAGAACTGACCAATCAAAAAGACACAATCTATGGGCTTCCCAAAATATTTGAGTTGAAGTCAGATCGTCTCTATCATCTCAGATGGGATAATTGACCCTCCTGGAATAGTTTACTGAAATCAAGTCTAATTAACCAGAGCCAGCACTCGACAGCCGGGTGAACATTGCGTAGGCTGTATGCTATAATCATTAAGTTTGTAAATTATTAATGGTAAATTATGAGTGATAGGGAGTATGCTGCGTTAGTGCTACCTTAACATCATAGCTTTATAGCTAATCAAACTTCTATATCAATTTTCCATCCCATAAAAGCAAAAGGCATAAAGATCTAGTAATTAAATTCCTAGTAAATCATACTCCGGATAGATTCCGAAACTCCAGTGTCCGTATTGGGGTGGGCAGACTCTATTTCACCATTCCGAATAATGACCCAGTCATAATAATTCTTAACATTTTCAATGTTCTGGTTAGTATCATAACCTTTCCAAAGCTTGTTTAATCTTGCATTTGCCTTTCTAGTCTTGTGACTGAAATCTGAATCTTTTAAAATAAATATAGCAGATGAATTGTCGAGTTTTTTATTCAGTGAATTAATACTTCCTATTTCATAGGTCATGGATACTAAATAGAGATTTACATTTTTCTGATTCTTACACAAATCATATACTTCCTTGATACCAGAAACATCCAGCACGGGACAACTTGGTAAAAAGAACATAAACACACTATTTGAATTACTATTAATTATGCGGGACATATCATTACGCGAGATTTCATACATACCTATCGAACTTCCCCTATTGGAACAAACCGAATCATTCATTACTCTCAATCTATTCAATGAGGTAGCATTCAAAAACCTATAACTATTCCCATTAATTTCAATAAGTGGTCTACAGCCTGAATTAAGAAACAATAACAGAATTAAATATACTATATTTTTAGCCATACATCTTTCGTACTTTTGATATTAAGTTCCAGAGAATCCATAAATTCTCCGGCTCTCCTAAACTTAGTTTACAATAATTGGATATCTACATCTACATATCCGGTAGCATATACAGTAGATCCATTCTTGCTGTATGAACAAGCTCCGGAATAAAACGTATATACTCCACTAAGTACTTTGCCCGATGAACTTCCTGCTGGAATTACTCCTGAAGGTAAGTCTAAATTGCCATCAACACCAAATTCCGATTCAAAAAAACTCGAACTCGATAAGGTATATATCCTTGCTTTTCCGGGTGAGATACCGATTACCATATCGATTAAGTTTTCATCTGGAGGAATACCTAAAGAATCTACTTCCCACTTAACTGCACAAATACCAAAGCATCTTTCACAACCACAATTATAACCATCTCGTGGACGGTAGGTTGTGGCTCTATGTAATCTTGCTGTTAGATGATATGGATCAGGTGTTCTAATTGATAATTTATCTTTGTTTAAATTTTGATCTTTTGTACAAGAAAATGCAAATAAGCATCCCAGTATTAACAATAAACTTTTCATGACAATAATTTTAAAATAGGCTCAAGACAAGTGAGTCGATCCCGGCTACTCATTTCAAGTAATTTTCGCTACAACTATTCTAAATTTTCCTATGAAATCTTGATTGCTAAAGATAGAACGATAGAACGATAGAACAAAATATTTAACAATCGTTAACAGCTTAACTTCTGTTTTAAATTTTTATTTTTTATAAATACTAATTTCATTAAGACTGGAGTTACCTTATTTTAAAACGAGAAAGTGAAGTATGGTATAGTCTTACCATTTACATGATGGATTTTACACTGATTCATTAGGCAAATTGAAGGTTAATAATTGTTGTCCCTTACTATGAGATAGGAAATTTACATTCAAACAAAAAAGCCTCAAATTTTGGCCTGTACATAGTTATTTTGTGAGTATTTAAAAAAAGAAAGTTTAAGGTTCTAATCACTCATTTTAGCTATATATTCCAAAACCTCACTGTCTATATTATCCTTTGCTAAGACTAAACTGCCATCTTGAACAATTATACAGTCATAGAAAGATTCCATATTCTCCATTTTTTGCAGAGAGTTAAACTTTGCAAATAATTCATTCAACTTGATATTACCTTTTCTAATGTTATGACCAAAATTGTGGTCCTTCAAAATAAATACAGCTGAATTATTGCCAATTTTCTCATTGAGTGAATTTAAATCATACATATCATACGTTCTGGAGACCAAGTATAGATTTACATTTTCGCTACTCTTACACAGATCATATACTTCCTTTATTAGGCCTATTTGCTCCACAGGGCTGTATGGCAAAAAGAACACAAAGACACCATTTAAGTTACTCTTTATTATATCTGTAATGTTCTTTTGACTAATTTCATAGATACGCTTTTCTCTTCCTTTATTTGAATAGACAGTATCTGTCATTGCATTCAAACTATTGAGAGCGCTTTTATTCAGATACCTGTAGCTGTTACCTCCGATCTCAAAAAGAGGCTTACAGCCGGAGACAGTCAGAATAAGTAAAAACAACGACGTAATGATCAGGGCTCTGTTCATTCTACATATTTTTATCAATTATAATTTCAACGACAAGAGGGTAAATAATATTTGAACTTCTTAGATGGAGGGATTCAACCTCGTCACCCTTCAGCCTGCGGTTGAGAAAGATCGGGTGAGGTTGCGCGAACCGTGTCTTTGTGTTTAAAGATTGAGTAGCATTGACTGTACAAAAATATTAAGAAGGGGAATGTTCTAGAAGCGCAGCGGCATAAAGTCAGCAATAAGCAATCAGCAATTAGCAAAAAAATATTCCGAACCGGCCTACGGCTTATAGCAAAGAGCGAAGCGAACTAAAGCGAAGCGAACTAAAGCGAAGCAAACTAAAGCCAGCAATCAGCAATTAGCAATTCGCAATTTGCAATCGGCAATTAGCAATTAGCAATT
>DAOLZQ010000048.1:0-23889 GCA_035426385.1 Saprospiraceae bacterium | reverse complement strand
ATCCGGGTCTAAACATCTTGACATTCCTAAAGCCTGGAATTAACTTCAAAGCTTTAAACTGTACATCCTCCGGCAGAGAACTGGAAAAACCATTGACATAGATCTCTACTGTATGCCGACCTTCAGGCTCCACAAAGAGCTGATGCCGATCGCGATCCGCGAAGCGGTCAATTTTATCTTCTATAGATGGACAATAGCGTGGTCCCCGACCCATGATCCTGCCTTGAAACATGGGAGACTGGTCAAATCCGGTGCGTAGCACATCGTGCACTTTGGTGTTGGTATAAGTCACATGGCAAGGTAGTTGATCCACCAGGGGCGGTGTATCTGTATAAGAAAATCTGCCCGGCTGCTCATCACCCGGCTGTATCTCCATCTGAGTATAATCCAGCGAGCGGCCATCCACACGTGGTGGTGTCCCCGTCTTCATACGGCCGGCTTCAAAACCCAGGCTAACCAGTTGCTCGGTGATGCCTTTCGCTGCGCGCTCTCCGGCACGACCACCGCCGAACTGTTTCTCACCGATGTGGATGATGCCATTGAGGAAAGTCCCGTTGGTCAGTATGACCGATCTACCTATGATCTCCAGGCCCATCGCAGTGCGAACACCAGTGGCTCTACCGTCCTTTATGATCAGTTCGCTGACCATTTCCTGCCAGAAGTCGATGAGTGGTTGTTCTTCCAGCATCATACGCCACTTGGTAGCAAATGCCAGTCGGTCGCTCTGTGCGCGTGGGCTCCACATGGCGGGTCCCTTGCTGAGATTGAGCATCCGGAATTGGATCATAGTGTGGTCAGTGACGATACCGGAATAACCACCCAGGGCATCTATCTCACGCACTATCTGTCCCTTGGCAATGCCTCCCATGGCAGGATTGCACGACATCTGAGCGATGGTCTGCAGATTCATGGTGACGAGCATGACCTTTGCGCCCATATTGGCTGCAGCTACAGCAGCTTCACACCCGGCATGCCCGGCGCCAACAACAATGACATCGTATTCTGGAAACATATTGAAATTATCAGGAGTGCAAAGGTAAGTTTATTCAGATAAAACGTGAGAATACAGTAAGAAGGACTTTAATTTGCCTTAAAGTAACTTTCAATTAGAATTACAGTAAATGGAACCAGATAACAATATGGCATTCTATAAGGTGAAGCGCACCAATGCCCGGGATGATGATTACCGGCAATTGGTCACAGAACTCGACACAGAACTGGCTATCCGTGATGGAGAGGAGCACGCATTCTATGCGTCGTTCAATTCATCTGAGCACATCAAGTATACCGTGCTTGTTTATGACGGTGTCGCACCGGTGGGTTGTGGTGCCCTAAAGCAATATTCACCTACAGTCATGGAAATAAAAAGAATGTATGTCCGTGATAGCAACCGGCGCAGAGGCATCGCTTCACTTATCCTCAAAGAATTGGAATATTGGGCAGCCGAATTAAATTTTCCAAAGTGCATATTAGAGACGGGAAAAAACCAACCCGAGGCCTTACAATTATACGATAAGCAAGGATATAAGATAATTGATAATTATGGTCAGTATGCCGAGGCAGAAAATAGTATTTGTTTTGAAAAGGCAGTCTAAATATGGGCCATTTGCTTTTCCCCTCCCTGCAGGGTGACAAATGGCTGACTATAGTGTAAAAGGCATTAAGAGGGCCTATTCTCTTCCATTATTTCCGGCTTTTAAAAAGCCGATAGACCTATTAATGAACGCCTGAGCCATTAGGCCGAAGCGACAGCATCAACGAATGATGCTGCAAGCAAGATTAAACTGCCATTTAATTTAATGAGTGAACCGAAGCCATAATCCTCGTCTTCCTTGAGTGAATTCTTTGTAGTTTTATTCAATGGAAGAAACCGATTTTCAGGGGTTGAATACCACAAAAGTGGTGGAAGCAAGATCACAGTTTGGAACTAATGAAATCAGCTTTACCGGAAAAAATACTTTTCTGGGCACACTCAAAGGTGTACTGACAGACCCAATGATCATATTATTGATCGTGGCAGCTGTGATTTACTTCATGGTGGGTGACCGCGCAGATGCCATCTTCATGATGTCAGCCATCGTGCTGGTAGCCATAGTTTCTATTTTTCAGGATTATAGAAGCCGCAAAGCACTTGAAGAATTGCAGATATTTGCACAGCCCAAAGCAAAGGTAATTCGCAATGGTATCACTCAGCATATTCCAGCGGGTGAGATCGTAAAGGGAGATTTTATCATCGTCTCCGAAGGCTCGTTGATACCGGCCGACGCGCGCATCCGTCAGTCTAATGACTTCTCAGTCAATGAATCAATGCTCACGGGAGAGTCGATAGCCGTGTTTAAAGACGTTCGTAGTACCGACGCTCAGCTCTATCGCGGTTCCACTGTAGTGAGCGGTCTCGCCATTGCCGAGGTCAATGCAGTTGGGTTAAATTCCTATCTGGGCAAGATAGGTGCGAGTCTGGACGATATCAAAGCAGAGCGCTCGCCACTCGAGATGCAGATCAGACAATTCGTACGTACCATGGTTATCGCCGGCGCGGCCATCTTCCTTCTGGTATGGGGACTCAATTATTATCGGTCACACGATATACTAGATAGCCTGCTGAAAGCGCTGACACTGGCTATGAGCATCTTACCGGAGGAGATTCCGGTGGCCTTTACCACCTTCATGGCCCTGGGTGCGCTTCGTATGATGCGTGCCGGTGTGATCGTGAAGAAGATGAGCACAGTAGAAACCCTCGGCAGCGCCACTGTGATCTGTGCTGATAAGACGGGTACCATCACCGAAAACCGAATGCAACTGAGCTATCTCGAGACCGGAGAGGCTGCCGTGCAGCAATTCAACCTTTCTCATCTCACCGACCGGCAAAAAGAACTCCTGCGCTATGCTATGTGGGCCAGTGAGACTATTCCCTTTGACCCCATGGAGAAAGCACTACATCAGGCATATACGACTGTCTTCACTGATGATGAGAGACCGCATTATAGAATGATACACGAGTATCCCATCGGCGGCAGACCACCCATGATGACCCATTTATTTGAAAATAATACTGGTGAACGCATCATCGCCGCCAAGGGTGCACCCGAAGCATTGATCGCACTTTCCACACTCAGCGAAACAGAGAAACACGACGCACGGCGGTCGGTAGAGGAACTGGCGGAGAAAGGCTATCGCCTTTTGGCAGTAGGAAAGGCCGGCTGGGCTGGAGAGAAATTTCCACCTGAACAACAGGACTTTTCCTTTAAGTATTTGGGGTTGGTGGCTTTCTATGACCCGCCGAAAAAAAATATGGCTGCGGTATTCCAAGCATTTTATGATGCAGGCATAAAAGTAAAAATCATCACCGGTGATAATTCTCTCACTACACGCTCTATCGCAAAGCAAACCGGATTTCGGGGTAAGCAGTCGATCTCCGGTACCGAGCTCATAGGGCTAGATGAAAGTGACCTGACGCGGCTTACCGGTGAGTATAATATCTTCAGCCGCATGTTTCCTGAAGCCAAACTGCGCATCATTAATAATCTAAAAAGCCAAAATGAAATAGTGGCAATGACGGGTGATGGCGTCAACGATGCACCCGCATTAAAAGCCGCCCACATTGGTATAGCTATGGGTAAGAGAGGTACCGAAATAGCTCGCAATGCAGCTGAACTGATACTGATGGATGACGATCTGGGTCGTATGGTGGATGCCATCGGCATCAGCCGTCGGATCTATACTAATCTGAAGAAGGCAATCCAATACATCATTTCCATTCATATTCCTATCATTCTCACCGTATTTATACCGCTGCTTTTATATTGGAAATTTCCAAATATTTTTACACCGGTTCACATTATATTTCTCGAATTGATCATGGGTCCCACCTGCTCTATTATTTATGAAAATGAGCCAATGGAAAAAAATACAATGCTCAGATCACCACGTGCACTGACTCAAACCTTCTTCAACCGGGCAGAATTAATTACCAGTATCCTGCAAGGACTGATGATCACCGTGGGTACATTGAGTATCTATCAGTATGCGGTGTGGCAAGGTGCAGGTGAAGCGCTCACCCGAACTATGGTCTTTGTAACCCTTATCTCAGCCAATGTCTGGTTGACACTGGTCAACAGGTCATTTTACTATTCAATATTTCACACACTGGGATATAAAAACCTACTTGTACCACTCATCATCGGGGTTACTATATCAATTACTATGCTACTCCTCATGAGTCCACCGCTCCGACAATTTTTTCTATTCGAATCAGTTACTCTTCACCAATTAATTATTTGCCTGATGGCCGGATTTATCTCGGTGATGTGGTTTGAAATAGTAAAGTGGTATTGGCGAAAAAATTCAACTAAAAAATCAACCCAATGATCATTAAATTACAAATCATAAAGCACCCGGATGAGCATGTTTAAGATTCTCAAAACTTCTTTTTTTTTAAAATCAGATAATTACTTATTTACAATTACTTAAGAAAACTGCTTACAATTTCTTTAGTAACTCTTCTGTAGAGGAAGTATCTTCACCTGCAGCTTTCCCCAATTTGATGGCTATCTCAGCATATTTTTTAGCCTGTTTTTTATTACCAGATTTAAAATACAGATTAGCTACGGTATCGTTATTTGCGAATTCACTTTTCTTGCGAACACTTTCCTGTGCCCATTCAGTCGCCTGCTTTAAAGCTTTTTTATCTGTGCTATTTTCAAACATAAACCAGGCGTAAGAATTCAGTTCACTTGAAGAGAATCGCTCATAATTGCCCTTAGTGAGATAACCGGAGAGTATTTGTTCACTCCGCTTCAAGTCTTTCGACCGCTGCGCATCTCTGTAATTGACATAAAAAGCTAGTATGTCTTTTTCTGCTGGATAAGCAGTCGCCAGATTCTTGATGATTCGATCCGTACTTTGCTTATCATTTACGCCCTGCACGTAATAATAAAAAGCAAGTGAAGAGAGAAATTCAGTCTGATATTTCTGGGTCAACTTCTCTTTATTTTTCAACAGATAAGAATGATTTGATGAAGAAGGCTCTATCCCAAAGCTCATCAATAATTGCATCGCGAGAGGTGATGAGAGATCCGGATGTGTCGCAAAGTAATCACCGGCGATTTTCTCACCTGACGGATCACTGATGTCAATGAGTGTCGTAAAATATCTATTCAAAAATTCGTCTGATCGCTCACCTGCTGCATATTTGTCATTGAGTGCAGCCAGTTGATACTGAGGATCAATCGCCTTATGACCAAATTCTAAAAAATCATCCGCCTCCATATAGCCGAGTCCGCGATGGATTAATCTGCCATTGCCATCGATGACCAGGTGTGTCGGATAAGCCATGACGCCATATTTCTTGGCGAGACCGGGTCCTTCGCCCTTTTCCATATCTATCTGGGCATTTATAAAATTAGCATTGAAAAAGGTACCCACTGCAGGATTAGGAAAGGTATTTTTCTTCATCATCTTACACGGGCCACACCAGGTAGTATAAGCATCCACATAGATGAGTTTATTTTGCGTCGCAGCCTCAGTGAGCAACTCCTCCCAGGAGGAAGTATTAAAGTTGATCTGAGCCTGGCTATATTGAGCTGCACACAGTGCGATGAAGATGAATAAAATTCTCATAATTATTATTTTGAATTGATGTATTGAATTACGTTTTCATAAGTGGAAGTATCTTCTCTCTTGGCTGCCGCCTGATCTTTTGCTTTATTTACTTCGACCAGTGCCTTTTCCTTATTTCCGGCTGCCAGAAGATACATACCATAGTTTAGTCTATCTTGTGCCTTTCCACTTATGTCAGCCTGCTTTTCGTACAGTGCAAGTAATGGAGCCTGAAGACTTTTGTCTGAAGAATATTTTGTCTTCAGTATAAAGATTACACTACTGAGATCAATTTTATTTTTCGTATTGGCGATCTCGGCAAACTTATTTGCATTGGTGAGCAACTGGGCCACATTCTTCTTACTATCGGCCATCTTGAAGTCAGCAAGCGTGCTGATGTAATCTGCTTCAGCTTTATTCAGATTTTTGCCGGCGTATGTTTTTATTTGGGTCAGTAGATCGTTACTTTGAAATTCGATAGCACGGTCGATGGTATTTACCAGTACCGCTTTTTCTTTTGCATCTATTTCCTCGGGAGAATAATATTGGTTCAGTGATTTTAGATTTTTTTGAAATAATTCGAAGGCTTTCGAGTCCAGTGTATTTGAAGCTTCATATATGATCATCTGATCCGGCTGTGAGTCAAAATTTTTCTTTTCCTTGAAGTACTGATTGGCTACTTTGGACGAAGATTTTCCCGCGTCATTCAGCGCTTTGATGTATTTATAAACCAACTCCGGTGAGTGGTCACCGGCGTCAAACTGAGCACCATATACCGGGCTAAGGTCATTTTTCTTTGCAGCTATCTGACCCTCGGCGATGAGTCCGGCGGGATCAGTACCACCGACTTTGCGATGCATTAATTTCCCTGCTCCATCTATGAATAACAGAGTGGGATAAGCAGAGATGCCATATTCTTTTGCTATGGAAGGGCCTTCACCTTTTTCCATATCAAACTTTACATTTATAAAGCTTTTATTGAAAAAATTGCCCACTTCTTCCTGAGTAAATACTTGCGATGACAATCTCTTACATGGTCCACACCAGGTAGTGAAGCAATCCATAAAGATCAGGCGGCCGGTTTTCTTTGATTCAGCTTTAGCTTCGTCGAAAGTGCCGTGAAAAAATTCAATCCCCTGTGTATGGGCATTGAGTGAGAAAAGCATGAAAAGGAAAACTATGAATGATTTCATTTTGATTTATTATTTTTTTCAAATTCTTTAATTAATTCTTCATCTGACTTATCCATGATAGAGGCGAGCATTTTTACCTGCCCTGCCAATTTATGGTCAGGATACATCTTTAAAAACTTCTGATAATATCGCTTCGCATTCTGCGGATCCCGTAGGTCATTGTCAAATGAAAATGCCTGCTGAAAAAGTGCTTCAGGTGCGTACCGGGACTCCGGATAATAAGCGACTACGAGGCCCCAGGTCCCGATGGCCTTGGTCACCTCATTGTGTGCCTTTAATAATGCGCCGGAGCGAAAGAGAATACTACTACTGAGGGTATCTCCGGGCGTGGCCTCAGCTATCTGCTGTGCATCTTTCCAGATGCGTATGGCCTCGATCTTTTCTGTGGCATCTACATCTTTACCCATTGCGGAGTCCACATATACCTTGAGCTGGTCCCGCATAGACAGCGCTACCTGATGTCGTGCATCTTCCGGCGACTCTCGCTTGCAGGACATTAAAACCATTAAAATAAAAGTATAGTAATAGAATTTCAAAGGCATCTTATTTTGCTTGATGAAACAAAAATAAGCTAAATATTGATGTGCCGTATTTTAGTCCTTGTTGACAAAGGCTTTCAACTGCTCTTCGAGCTCTAGTTCATCACCTGCAGCATAGCCCGAGTGATTCCAGATGACAGCACCATCACCATTCAATAGGAATGTATGAGGTACGGTAACTACATTGAGTGAATTGTGCAGTGACTTATCTGCGTCACTTAGGATGGTATATTTCCATCCTTTTTGTTCCACCATCGGCTTTACCTTGGTCATACTGCGCGCATCATCGATACTGATAGCGAGTATCTGCACCCCGTATTGCTTTTGCCAGTCTTCGTATAGTTCTGCCATAGCATCAAGCTCTCGCTTGCACGGAGAGCACCAGGTGGCCCAAAATGAAATAATTGTGGGACGACCGGTTTTGATATAATCCCGTATAGAGACAGTCTGGCCCTCGAGGGTCTTAACTTTGATATCGCCGATTTTGCTCTGACTAAAGGCGGGTGTAGCTATGGCTGAAGCCAGGAAAAAAAGAAGAAGGATATAAATTCGCATAGAATTAAGGTTGAGATTTTTTAACTTGACAAAAGAACGAAAATAATCTACCATAAATTAAACGAGTCACAAATTTAACTATAGATTAACGGACGTGAAAACAGGCGTAGATACCTTATTGAGTTCCATTCAGAAAAATCACAAGAAATATTAGCTTTGTGTAACTAACCTTTATACCAGATGCGAATTGCAATCTTACTAATGATATCAGCTCTGACAGCGCCCTTGATAGCTCAGAATGACAATACAGGCCGGATCTCTGGCTCGTTCTCCTCCAATGTGAATTTCTTCATGAAGGATACCGCCATCCATGCTTCAGGTACACCTCAATATGAATACCAGCTGTATAGTGCAGATACCTGGCTTAATGTGCAGTATAACCGAAATAATTTTGAAGCCGGAGTAAGACTGGACGCATTTAACAACAGCTATCTGTTCAATCCAAACGGAGGCTCATACACTGCCATCGGTATCGGAAACTGGTTTGTCTCACAGCAGATCAAGAATCTGAATATAAAGGGTGGATACATTTACGACCAGATCGGCTCAGGTATCATCTACCGCGCATATGAAGAGCGTCCACTAGCTATAGACAATGCTTTGCTGGGTGTAAGACTCGCCTACGACATCTCTCCCGACTGGCACATCAAGGCCTTCACCGGAAAGCAAAAAGTACAGTTTGACTCATACAAAGAGCTCATAAAGGGCATCAGTCTGGAGGGATTTATCACTAAGAAGGAAGCTGCTGAAGGCACCAACTGGAGTCTCGCTCCAGGCATTGGCATGGTAGCACGGACGCTGGACAACGAGACCGTAGAGAAAGTCAATAATGTTCTAAAATACTACACCGGTGCAGACACCATAAGCTCATACAAGCACAATACATATGCCTTTTCACTCTACAATACACTATCTGTAGGACCGATAAGCTGGTACGTAGAGGGTGCCTATAAGACGCCGGACATCATGTACTCGCCGCTACAACTGAATGCTGCGGGCAATGCCTACGGGCTCTACGTGCATAAAGCAGGTACTGTACTATATACCAGTGTCAGCTATGCAAAGAAAGGTTTGGGAATCACTCTGGAAGGAAAAAGAACTGAAAATTTCTCTTTCAAAACTGACCCTTCACTGCTGCTCAATCGGGGTCTGATCAATTACATTCCCTCAATGTCGAGAATCAATACCTATCGCCTCACCTCCAGATATAACCCCGCTACCCAATTCATGGGAGAGTTGGCCGGTCAACTGGAGTTGCGCTATAGGCTGAGTGATCAATGGAGCTTCCTGGGCAATTATTCACTCGTAAATGACCTGGAGAGTACCCCACTCTATCGTGAACTTTATGTAGAAGGCACTGTGAAACCAAATAAAAAGGACCAACTGATCTTTGGGCTTCAGCGACAAGTTTATAACCAGATCGTATATGAAGGTAAGGTGAATGTACCGGATGTGAAGACAGTAACACCTTTCATAGAGTATCAGCACAAGTTTGACCGTCGCAAGGCATTGCGGGCAGAAGCCTCTATGATGCTCACCGATCAGGATTATGGCAGCTGGGCCTTTGCACTGCTTGAATATACCATCGCACCACACTGGGGATTTGTGATCTCTGACATGTATAATTATGATCACAATCCGGAAAAGACGAGCAAAGGCCTTAATTATCCGGCTGTTTCTGTCTTTTACAACAGTGGACCAAATCGGTTTTCACTCGGCTACGTCAAGCAGGTAGAAGGTATCGTCTGTACGGGTGGTATCTGCCGGTATGAACCCGCCTTTAGTGGGGTGAAAGCGACCATAAACACCAATTTTTAAAGAAAAATCGAAAGAAAAATGAAAAAATATATTCCAGTACTCCTATTTATTTTTAGCCTTCTCTCCGGTTGTAAAGAGGAAGAAATTATCGTACCTAAAGTACAAACTATACAATCCGAACGGATAGTCCTCATCGAAGATTTTACAGGCGTGAAATGCCCTAACTGTCCCAATGCAGCACGTCAGATCGCACAGCTCGAAGATCTGTATCCAGGCAGAGTGGTCGCAGTGGCTTATCACACCAATTTTCTGGGAGATCCCATCACCAAACCAGGATTTATAAGTAAATACGATTTTCGCACACCGAGCGGCAATCAACTCGAGGAGATCATGGGATTCTATCTCGGTAAGCCCGCAGTGACCCTCAATAGAAAAAAGTACAATCCGCAAGATGAGTTTCTTTTGGGTCAGACCGACGTTCTGGCCAATATCGAGACTGAGATACAGTCCAAACCGGTAGCACTCATCTCCATCACCAATACCTTCAATGAAGGCGATAGAAAGTTGAAATCGGTGATCACTATCACACCTCGTCAAAGTTTTGACGGCGCCATCAGATTGCATGCGTTGGTGACCGAGTCCGATATTATCGATCCACAAGAAGACAATACAGATTACAAGAAAGATTATGTACACAATCATGTCTTCCGTCAGATGCTGTCCGACCTTAATGGAGATGCATTGGCCACCTCTCTGCAAGTAGGAACACCACTCACCAAAACATACGAATTTATACTACCCACAGAAGCAGGTTGGTGGGTAGCAAAGAATTGTAGTGTAGTTGCTTTTATCTCTGATTACAATCAGAAGCCTGAGATCAATGGTCAGCAACTGAACGTGGGCTATGTACTGCAAGCCGTACAAGCCAAAATCAAGTAAGTAAAAAATGAATCAGACGATGATTATCTCATCTTAGGTCGGCGCTGCTTGGTGCCACCACGGTTGGCGGCCATCATGCGCTGGTTCATAGTTACACCTGAACGTTGCTTGAGTGCTTGTTCAAACTGTTTCATCTGATCCTTGATAGCCTGCTCTGTGATCTTAAGACCCTTTGTCTTTTCAAAAAACTGCTGTGCCTCCCGAACGTTATTTTTTAGCGCAGCCACATTGGCCTGTTGCAGGTAGATCATGGCGCGTTCATTGTCTGAGGTATATTTGGTATTTTCACTCACTTTAAAATAATGTTGAGCTTCATCATAATCCTTACCCTGCATAGCTATAGCTCCCTTCAGCATATAATAAGCCGATTTAGCCGGGCCGAAGAGTATCTTTGGAAAGAAGGTGAGCGCCAGCCTCTTTTTAGCTGATTCAAAATCTTGCACCTGCAGGAACATAGTAGCTGACTGCACGGTACCGGTAATAATATATCCGACTATCAATACCAACGCACCTAAATAAAAAATGAAAGCGTACCAAAAGCCATTGAAGTAATTAAGAATACCCCCCAGGATTATCAACCCTGCAATAAGGGCAAAGCGCAGATATATATTGATCGAATACATAGATTTTAAAATTTAGGCTGCAAAGGTAGGTAAATTAACTATTTCGGGAAATAGACTTGTTACATTAGCCGGGTGAGAAAATAATTGGAGTCATTTTTCAATAGAAATATTATTGCACTATTTTATTTCATCCGCTAACTTACCTTTATAGCAATAATTTAAATTGATCCATGCGAATTTCACCGATAGCTATTCTACTTATTCTCTTATTTACAGGATTTTCATCCTGTGGTCCTCAGCCAAAAGAGAAAAATGATACATCTTCTGACCTTGCTAAGGATTCAATAACAGCTAAAACATCCGACACCCCGAACTCGCCGAAAGATAATCGGCAGATAGCCTCTGCAGCTGAGATCATGAATCGACCGGAAGTGCCGGTGCTGTGTTACCACCGGGTGCGACAGAGCCGTCCGAACGATACCTATTCGGTAAATGAAGCAGCTTTCAAAGCACAAATGCAGATGCTGTCTGATAGTGGCTATCACACCATCTCACCCGATCAATTGTATAATTATCTCGCCTTCGGTGATACACTTCCCGGGAAACCGGTCTTACTCACCTTTGATGACAACCGGATCGAGCATTTTGACATATGTGCACCCGTGCTGGAGAGTCATGGCCAGAAAGGTACCTTTTTCATAATGACTATTACCATGGGTAAGAAAAACTACATGAGCCGCGAGCAGATCAAAGCGCTATCAGATCGAGGTCACACCATCGGTTGCCATTCATGGGATCACCACGATGCCCGAAAATACACTACTGAAGACTGGCAAAAGCAATCTGTAGAGCCACAGCAGAAGCTGGAAGAGATCATCGGCAAGCCGGTGGAGTACTGGGCTTATCCCTTTGGCTCGAACAATCATGGTGCAGCAGCCGAACTGGCAAAATACTATAAACTTTCCTTCATACTAGCTGATAAGCGCGATCCGGAGTTACCTCTCCAGATGGTTCGAAGACTTATGGTGCCTTATAACTGGACGGCAGAACGTATGCTGCGTGGAATGAAAGCAACATTTAAACATTAAAATTTCATAAAATTTCTGAATACTTTTGAAAACTAACACAAAGGTGTATCTTTGCCGAACTTTTTTGAAAAACGGGAGCATAGCTCAGCTGGTTCAGAGCATCTCGCTTACACCGAGAGGGTCAGGGGTTCGAATCCCTTTGCTCCCACCCATAATTATCAAAGGTCTCCACAAAATGGAGGCCTTTTTCTTTTGGAATAAGTTGGGCTGATGGATAACAAATGATCCGAAACCACCCACTATTTTGTCGTTTCATTTCCTCATTATTGGCTTGATCGAGAAGCCTATTAAGAGTCTCACGAGGTAATAATCCATTTAATTTAAAGTAAAATATATTCATTATTATCGATCGTTATAAGTAATATATTTATTACCTCTATACCCATGAAATACAATGAACTTTTTAAGTTGCTCAAAACTGACGGTTGGTATGAGATGAGACAAAAGGAAACCACGTAGTATCCAGCACCCTACAAAACATGAACAACTTACTGTCCCCTATCATTCAGGCAAAGAAGTCAAAAAAGGTTTATTGACTAAAATACCAAAACAGGCAAACATTAAAACGACAAAACGATGAAAAAGCCAAAAACAAAAATAACAGTTACTAAAGAAGATACCGGCTTTAGTGCCCAAACTATGGTAGGTAGGTATTTTATTGCAACGGAAGCCAAAACGTTTGTCGAACTTAAATCTAGTATTTTGGAGGCAGTAAATCTGTCATTTGAAGAGAAAGGCTTTAAATATACTATTGATGAAATACAGTTTGAATATGACCTAGAAAGTTTCTTTACCCTTTATAAAGTCATCAATGCGAAAGCGCTTTCTGAGCGCATAGGAATGAACCAAAGTCTTTTAGCTCAATATATCAAAGGAATCAAAAAACCATCTGCGCTTCAGACAAAACGTATTCTACAAGGTGTTCAGCAAATAGGTCGTGAGCTCGTAGAAGTTCAGTTTTTACTTTAAAATATATTTAAGTTTTCATTGATTTTGTTTTTGCTGTGTTGTTGCAAGGCGAACAGTTACAAATTCCCTCTCTGAACCATACTAGGTGTCCTCACCAAGCATCTAAAGCTTGGAATGCAAAATCAATCCGATCGCTTTAATTCGTACCATAGAAAGACAATTGGTAAAATAAATATATGATGTACCTGTTGCATTCAAAAACACGTCATAGTTATCATCGGATTAAAATGGCATTACAAAATGTAGAGTGACTACGGCACTTATTAGCAACAGAATATTGACTAGTATTAATTTTGTTTATTGTTGTCTTTAATGTCAGCTTTTACGAGATAGAATAATTATCAATACCAATTATAATCATTTAAAATATAATCGTAATTTTAGGTTTGTATGATTAATGCAGAAGAATTTAAAGACATGGCTTTAGCCTTTCCCGGCACAGGCCAGAAACCTCATTTTGACCGGGTGGGTTTTCATATAATAGGAAAGCAGATGTTTGCCACTTATCTGCCTACAGATAATACGGCCAATATTTTTCTGACTCCGGAAGAACAAGGCATCTTCTGTAAAATGGATTCAGCACATATTTTCCCGGTGCCAAATAAATGGGGAGAAAAAGGTGCTACGACATTTGTGCTAGATAGTGTTGATAGAGATTTTGTAAATGAAGCACTTTTGTCAGCATATGAGAGCAATAAGCATTAGTCACTGTACAATCCCATCATATATGTTTTTAATTCGTAATTCCTAATTGATATTTCATAGTTACCCCTTAATTAATCACTTATCATTTATCACTTATCACTCATAATTTATCACTTATCATTCATAATTTATCACTTATCACTTATAATTTATCACTTATCACTCATAATTTATCACTCATCATTCATCATTCAAGAACACTCCTTCTGTTAATTGTCTAAAAGTTCGAATATATATCAAAGCCTGTTCCAGTGGCAATTTGAATAATTTCTTACCTAATCGGGCGTAGGCACTTTCATACTCCACCAACTGAGCTAAGGCAGTTAACTGACTGAGTGGAATACTGCATGCCAAATTGAGAATTACTTTCTCACGGGTGTTTTTATCTTTTTCCCTGCTCACCAAATACTCGATAAGTTCTTCAGCAATGGCGCTGCTAAATAAGAAGGATCGGTGCACCAATAAATTATAAATTAAATGCCTTACTCCAGGCTTACACGGAGATTCCAAAGGCTCGTTATACAAATATAAATTTCCCTTATTCTGAACTGAATAGAGATATTCGGACAATGTATCCAGCTGATAAATCTCGGCACCTGTGGAATATAAGTGGCTTAATAATTGATTGCCCCGGGAACTATCTCCTGATTGGAAGCACAGTATCAGGAATAGATTTATGACCTCAGTCGGATTGCTTTCGGCTTTTATAATATCTATAGTTTCATCTATGTCAGGTGGATCACCTTCCAAAAATCGCAGAATCAAAGCGGCCATCTTTTTTCGCTTGCCTTTGAGCAGCGGTGCAGCTAAGCGAAAAAAAGGAAGATCTGATTTTCGTGGATGAATACTTATGATCTCAAAGAGCAAATTTCGGATATCTGTTTCTTTCTCTGCCCACTCTTGAAGCATATTTTCCAATGCAATGTCGGGCTTAATCTGGCGCAATGCTGTAAAATAAACCGGATTAGTTCGTCCGTCTGCGCTTACTGGACTTAGAGACTGCGACCACCATGCCCAACGTACATCCTTATCTGCCATCCAGTGAGCGCGCTTCCGCAGGAGGAGGGTTAGAGCAGACTGAAGTTTCTTCCACTCCCCTGGATTATTCATTACCTCCGCGATGAGATATGGATGAAATAGTTTACCTACCCGTAGATGGACAAAGGTCAAATAAGGACGTAAATATTGTTGTACCTTTTTATCCGCCGCAATAAAGGCAATTGCGATTTCATCCGCCGAATACGGATATTTCTCTTCAGACGCAGGAGGTGGCAAAGCGGCCTCACTTTTCTCTATCCCGGCATAAGTGTACAAGCTATCGAGCATGTAGAATCGTGCCAGGAGCGGAGTTTCCTCCGACAAAGGCCATTCATCATGGACCGGCAGAGATGCACCCTGACTACCATGCAACAGAAAATGCAGTAAATCAGTGCGTTTTGTTTCCAGACTCAGATAGTAAGGATATCCTTTTCTTTGGCCTCTGCATATTTGAGTGCCTTATCAGAATGCTCATCAGTAAGCTTCTGAACTTCATCCTCTTTTCTTTTTCCCATATCCTCAGCAAGACCGTCTTTGACCATTTTCTTGATGGCCTCCATACTATCACGGCGGACATTGCGAATACTGATCTTAGCTTCTTCAGCTAGATGCTTAGCTTGCTTGACCAGGTCCTTACGTCGGTCCTCAGTCATGGGCGGGATGGTCAGGCGAATCACTTCACCGTCATTCATGGGTGTGATACCGAGATTCGCCTCGAAGAGGGCATTTTCGATAACCTTCAGCATTGGTTTTTCCCACGGCTGAATTACGATGGTCTTTGCATCTGACGCGGATACATTGGCCACTTGGCTGAGTAGCGTGGGCGTACCATAATATTCGACTTTAATTTCCTGTACGAGGCCGGGAGAAGCTTTGCCGGTGCGAACTTTGGACAGCTCATGATTGAGATGTTCAAGTGCCTGCTCCATCTGAGAGGTGGCCTTGTCAATGATCTTATTTACTTCTTCAAGTGTCATATTTTTTTTAATATTTATTGCTCAGTATTAAGGCCAAAGATAGTCACTGTAACGAATGTTACCTTGATTTGTTGGAAAAAGGTTTCTCAATTTGACTTCAACATGGTTTTCTACTTATTTTCTCCAAGATAGTATGACCTAACTTTGTACATACCACTCATAATCCTTAATTTAGTTAGTAGAGTATAACCCACACTTTCCATAAATTCCGGAAACTTAAAATAAATAATTCTTTATAGAATTTTGAGTGACACCCTTGTCAACCCTAGTAAATCAGCTCCGATGCGACGTGCAGCAGCACTGCTGAGGTCCACCAGATATCCTGTATGCTTTGCCATACGGTCATTGATAGTTACGATTATAGATTTATTAGTTTTGATGTTGGTGACCTCTACTTTAGTGCCCATGGGCAGCCAGGGATGAGCGGCTGATATTTTTTCAGGCTTATAAACAGCACCCGAATAAGTCTTCCTGCCTGCATATTTTTTGTTATAAACACTTGCTGTCCCAACATGTGTCTGGGCAAAAGACACAAATGAAATAAAGAGAAAGTTGATGATGAAAATAAACCTCAAATAGTAAAAAATTTCCGCAAAGTTAACCCCATGGCGGCTAAAAACCAAACTTTAAAGTGTAAAGGGCTGGTAATTAACTATTTATTTAGGAAATTAGTAGTGGAATATCCATCTACAAAAGGAAGTGAAACTACGGCCCCGCCTGCCTCACACACGATATCGGCTCCCACGATGCTATCTGGTTCATAATCTCCGCCTTTAGTCAGAATATCCGGTAAAAGTAGCGTTATCAGCTCTAAAGGAGTATCCTCAGAAAACCAGGTAATCAGGTCTACATCCTGTAGCGCAGATAGCACTATTGCTCTGTCCTGCAGCGTATTCACCGGTCTGGTCGGACCCTTGAGCCTGCTCACTGAGCTGTCATCATTGAGTGCGATGACCAGTCGGTCACCCAGACGGCGAGATTCATGTAAATAAGATACGTGGCCTGCATGAAGCAAATCAAAGCAGCCATTGGTGAACACAACTTCAAGACCGGCATCTTGCCAGTTTTGAATGATGCGATTGGCCTCTTCCGGTTCCTTTATTTTATTAGGGTACATGGTCACATGATCTCTATCTCATCGATAGAAATGGCTTTTTTATTGGTCATGGGAAGAATAATAAGTGACAATATACCAAATACAATGGTGGTCAGTATCTGTATATCGAAGAAAATAATATTGGCAAACGAGAAGGCATCATCGCCTCGGACATTATAGATGGCGAGAGCCGCCACCACCAGTGCATGATAAGTACCCATTCCACCAGGTGAAGGAATAAGAATACCAAAGCTACCGAAGACAAATACTGTCAGAGCCGGCACTATTCCTAGAGAGGCAGTAGGTGCAAAGGATAAAAATGCAAAATAGGTCATGCCATAGTAGCAAACCCATATCAGTATGCTATATATAGTAAATAAAACCGGTCTTTTGACGCGCTTGATGACCCGGATACCCTCATAGAAGCCCAGAATAAAGGCTTTAATGCGGAAATACAACATTGACCGCCTTATGGGTTTATTGAAGATAATCAAAAGCAAAACAAATAAGACCATACCCACCAGAAATCCCTGAAAGATCCAGCCCTTCATAAAAGCCTGCACATTGAAGTCTCGCATATTAGATGTCAGATAGCCATATATGGCATCATACTCCAGCGCAAGTGCCAATAATATCACCAATGCCATAGAGATCAGGTCGATAATCCGGTCCAATGCGATGGTACCGATGACCTTATCCAATTTGATCCTTTCGTATCGTGCAAGTGCCGCTCCACGCACTACCTCACCTGCGCGAGAGAGGCCAAGATTAGCGAAATAGCCCAGCATGATGGTCCAGAAGGCATTACCAAAGCGAATTTTGTAACCCATAGGTTCGAAGATCATCTGCCACCGAAGTGCCCGGATGATATTGCTCACCTGGAAACAGACGATGACGATAAATAACCAGAAAATACTGGTCGATCTGAAGTCAGAGATTAACTTACCGATAAGGCTACACTGGTCTGCAGGTACCCCATCGAGTGCGCATTGAGCCTGGAAAGCTTTATTTTGAGAGGTAAAGACCCACCAAAGA
Organism: Saprospiraceae bacterium; assembly: GCA_035426385.1. Classification (GTDB taxonomy): domain Bacteria; phylum Bacteroidota; class Bacteroidia; order Chitinophagales; family Saprospiraceae; genus Parvibacillus. The sequence continues at coordinate 5,836 of DAOLZQ010000048.1, read as the reverse complement.
ATGGCACTTCCTATTGCCAGAAACAATAAAAATTTGAAAATATTAAGCCAAGTTTCTGACTTACGAAAACTCAACTCAGACGGTTGTTTTGGTCAGGAAATATAGCTGTGGGCTTAAATGTCTTTATTTCATCCGGAGTCATGAACGCATACGACATGATGATAATGATGTCTCCCACCTCGCATTTGCGCGCAGCAGCGCCATTCAGACAGATACCACCACCGCCCCGCTCGCCGGGAATGACGTATGTCTCGATGCGCTCACCATTATTATTATTGACGATCTGCACTTTCTCTCCTTCATAGAGATTGGCCGCCTCCATGAGGTCCTGATCGATGGTGATACTGCCGACATAGTTAAGATTGGCCTCGGTGACTACAGCGCGGTGTATCTTGGATTTAAATACTTCTATAAACATTTCAGTGCAAATTTAAACAAACTATTGTTTTAAGCAATTTCTATCTATCTAAGTTCCGAACTGTTAAAGTATTCATAAGACGGATGGCATGCATTAAACCTTATCTGCTTAGTAGTCTCTATGTATATAAATTAATCAATTAAATCCTAAAAAATGAAATTAGTCCAATTTATTAAGCAGCACTCACTCGCCATCGCAGTAGTGTTTTTTTCTCTTTTATCACAATCTGTATTTGCTCAAAGCTCAGTGCGGGCTGATCGACCTGCACAGTCACAGCAAAACCAAATGACACCTGAAGCGCGTGCTAAAAAGCGTACAGATGCTATGAAGACGCAGTTGACTCTGACTGATGACCAATACCGTAAAGTATATGATCTGAACCTACAGCAAATCAAACAACAAGAAACCATGAGAGCCAATCATGACAAGAACAGAAAGCAAGTAGTAGATCAATATCAAAAGGATCTGCAGAATACACTGAGCGCCGACCAATATAGTAAATTACAAAAAAATATGGAGAAGCGTAAAGAAATGCGAAAGGATCGAAAAGGTCAGCAAAACGGTAATGTAAAACCGGGCTCACCAGTGAGATAGTAATATCTGAGGATGTACCAGGGTCGGAAGTAATGATTTATTTCCGGCCTTTTTTATTTACAGAACTCACTATATAGTTACTCATAATTCAGAAATACTTGCCCATGTCTGTATTGTTGGTTACTACCTTGCAGATCACGGACTATCAAATCTCCTCCGGAATTTACGCCTACGATAAATACATCTGATCGGGCTCCGGAAGCTGACGACACAGTAACTCTTTCATCTTTACGAAATAAATGCAAATTGAAATCACTAAGTATTTCAGAAAAGCGGCCGGATCGGAGGCGCAGATATTCGAATTCCAGCTTTTCAAAAAGAGCAACAGTCACTGCATCCAGCTCAAATACCTTTCCAGTCACCAAATTAAGAGAGGTTGCCTGCGGTAGGTGGTCCGGAAATCTACTTTGATTTACATTAAGCCCTATACCAACTATGGTCTGCTCAATCCCATTACCCTTCAATACATTATTAAGTAGCACTCCGGCAATTTTCTTGCTATCTACCATAATATCATTTGGCCACTTTATCTTTACCTCTTGAGAGGAAAGTTCTGCAAACAGCGATCTAACTGACAGCGCAATTGCCATATTGAGATAAAATTGATCTCCGATGGCAAGACTATGGGGATAAAAGACCACACTGACAGCAATGGCCTCATTTGGGTCAGTATGCCATTTATTGCCTCTTTGTCCGATCCCTGAATGCTGATTATATGACAAAATAGCAGTTCCTTCGATCGGCTTTGTATTTGCACAGCGCTCCATTAAATAAGTCTGTGTGGAGTCAATGTCTTCGATCCGGATACAAACTTTTCCCGTAAAAAGTGTGTTTGACTTAAGATACAATGGCTTTAAAAATATAATTTGAACAATAAAAACGTTAAAGATATAGAAACAAATCTCGCAACATCTGGACAAAGTCCGATAACGCTTACAGAAGAAAATTTGGCCGATCTGATCGTCGATGCGATCAGAGATATAAAAGGACAACATATTATAAAGATTGATCTGCGCGAAATAGATGATTCGCCTGCAGATTATTTTATTATTTGTGAAGGTGAATCGACAGTAAAAATCAATGCCATATCGCATAATATTGCCCGCCGCGTAAAAGAAGAAGCGGGTATGAAACCGGGTCACTTGGAAGGAGGCCCGGGTGCCAAGTGGATATTAGTTGATTATTTCTCGATTCTGGTACATATATTTTATCCGGAGACAAGAGCATTCTATGACTTAGAAGGTCTCTGGGCAGATGGAGAGGTGACCGAATATTCGGATCTTTAATCATTTAAGAAATACAACAATGGACAATCCCAACTCAGATAAAAATCAAAATCCTGCGCCGAATAACCGGCCTAAACCGCCGAAAATAAATTCGTATTGGATTTATGCCGCAGTGATCATGCTATTGATGCTCACTCAGCTATGGTACTGGAGCGGCTCACAGGGAGCAGAGATCGGCTTCAATGACCTCAAGACTATGATTACCGCAGGTGATGTCAGCCGGGTGGTAGTGGTGAATGAAAAAGTAGGTGAGATCTATCTTAAGAAAGAGAGCCTGACTAAATATCCTCAGGCGACCAGAAATACATTTTCTGATCAACAGCCAAACTTTACTATGCAGACGGGTCCTTCACAAAACTTCGTCGAAAAGATGGATGCGCTCAATTCTACTTTAGCTGACAATCAGAAGGTAGAAGTACTCTTTGAAACCAAAGGTAATTTTGTGGGTACACTGATGGGTTATGCCTTTATGATCTTTATCTTCATCGCACTATATATGTTTATCATGCGCCGTGTAGGCGGTGGTGGCGGTGGTGCTGCAGGTCAGATCTTCAATATCGGTAAGTCAAAAGCGACCCTCTTCGAGAAAAACTCAAAAGTGGACATTACTTTCGCAGATGTCGCGGGATTAGATGAAGCCAAAGAAGAAATTATGGAAATCGTCGATTTCCTGAAGAATCCAAAAAAATATACCTCTCTGGGAGGCAAGATACCCAAGGGTGTGCTACTCATAGGCCCTCCGGGCACCGGTAAGACCCTGCTGGCTAAAGCAGTGGCAGGAGAGGCGGGTGTTCCATTCTTTTCTATCTCAGGAAGTGATTTCGTGGAAATGTTTGTCGGTGTGGGAGCCTCACGTGTACGTGATCTATTCAAGCAGGCACGCGAGAAAGCACCCTGTATTGTATTCATAGATGAGATAGATGCCATAGGTCGTGCCAGAGGAAAAAGTAATTTTCAAGGAGGAAATGATGAGCGTGAGAATACGCTGAATCAGCTCCTGGTAGAGATGGATGGATTTAGTACGGACAAAGGCGTAATCCTCATGGCAGCAACAAACCGAGCTGATGTACTGGATACTGCACTAATGCGACCAGGTCGCTTCGACCGTCAGATAGGTATCGATAGGCCAGACCTAAATGGTCGTATCCAAATCTTCAACGTCCACCTACGTGGCATCAAGACTAATCCTGATGTTAAGTCAGTCACACTCGCAGAGATGACGCCGGGGTTTGCAGGTGCAGACATCGCCAATGTTTGTAATGAGGCTGCCCTCATCGCCGCCCGCCGAGATAAGACTTCGGTGGATCTGGACGATTTCAACTATGCACTCGACAGAGTGATCGGTGGTCTTGAGAAAAAGAACTCATTGATCACACCTGAAGAAAAGAAAATCATTTCCTATCACGAGGCCGGACATGCCGTATGTGGCTGGTTTCTCGAACACGCTATGCCACTCGTCAAGGTGACTATTGTACCGCGCGGAATAGGCACGCTTGGTTATGCACAGTATCTGCCCAAGGAAGAATATATCACTCGTACGGAGCAGCTACTGGACCGTATTTGTATGACTTTCGGCGGTCGTGCAGCGGAGCAGATAGTCTTCGGCAAGATTTCCACCGGAGCGCAGAGTGACCTGGATCAGGTGACCAAGCTGGCATATAGTATGGTGACGGTGTATGGAATGAATCGCAATGTTGGTAATGTATCCTTCTATAATATGGGCAAGGATTCCTTTCAAAAGCCATTCTCTGAGCAGACATCATCTATGATTGATGAAGAAGTGCGCATCCTACTCGATCAGCAATATCAACGTTCAGTAGCGTTACTTACTGAGAAGAGGGAAGAGCTGGAAGTACTCGCTCACCGCTTACTGGAGAAAGAAGTGATGCATAAGTCAGACGTAGAAGCACTCATCGGCCCGAGGCCATGGAATGTGCCCGACCCGTTGGCTTTTCCAAATGAAGAGATAGCACACGACACAACAGAGTTGGATAAGAGCGCGATATAACTTTATAAAAAAAGGATTGGGCGTGGCCTTGCACATTGCAGGTTCACGCCTAATTTTATTTTCACTCACCGCTGACCCATACTCTTTTTTAGAATCACCTTTATTCTTTGGTGGACAATCGTGGTAATACCGCCGGGATAAAGTAAGTAAGTATGCTCGCAGTCATGGGCCGTTAAAATCGGTTATTCTTTGACTAATTTAGACATATAAGTTTCTCCCTCTTTCGTAATAACTTTAACTATGTAAACTCCACTATCCATCCCATCTAATTCAATGCTGCCCATCTCAGTCTTTGGGTGCTTTATCTGACCATACAAATTAAATATTGTCGCTGACTTTACATGAATATTGCTGTCATAATAGGCAGTATTTTTAACCGGATTTGGAAATACATTGAATAATTTGTGATTTATCATATCCGTATTCTTCAAGAATATATTGCACTCATTAAATGGACCTTCACAATAGTCATATAGTTCGTTTAAATTATTAGGCTCGTAAAATAAACCATGCTTTTCAAAACCAATACTTTCAACTAAATTTACTTGGCCAATAGGTGGTAAGCCAATGTAGGACGTGAATCCGGTAGTATGAAATACCTTTCGGAGCGTACCAAAGGACTGAATAGAAGATATGCTGTCAATCCTTCCAAAATCTTGCTCAAATCCTATCGCACTTCTTTTACAACTATCTAATTCATCACCAACCTTGAGTGAAAAATCAAATAATACATACTCATCTTCTCCACAATAGGTACCCGAAATACTTTTAAAGTACACCTTTTTCTCAGTAATATCATCTCGAATAAATCCTATAATGTATTTGCCTATTATTCGAAACGGTTGATCAAAAACAAAACAGGGGCGTTGACCCGGGGGACAGGGATGTGTTCCACTTAGATCTCGGTGATATACGATTTTATATGTCGTATTATTTATTATTGTATCACCCTCGAAATGTATTAAATACCCCGATGACACATTGGGCTTATCATTAGACCAGAATTGCTGATAAATCCAAAATTTATTCTCAGCGACCATTGGGACGTACTGGCTAATGGCCTTATGAGCCAAAGTAAACATCATAAATAAGATAAGATAAATTTTTGCTTTCATTTTTGAATTATTATAGCCCAATTTTGAAGAAGCTTTCTCATTCCGTTAGAAACTTTTAGCACCGATTACCAATTTTTAAACCTATTCATCACGCCACTTTCAGTCTATACAAATGCGCCTGGAACCCTATAAATAATCGGCTGATATTTGCCACTCACCTGTTCAAACATGTCGTATCTTCTTCTCGTTCAGCCGGTAAAGATAGTAATATAGACATTTCGAGGATAATGGGAGGGGGGGGGTAATTTGGATGGGTGTGGAGTGTAAGGGGAGTAAGTGGGTTGATGGGGTTAAAAAATTGGACGATAAGGTTAGACGATCTGCGTAGCTACGATGAAGGAGTGATTCCATCATCACTTATGAGTCTATCCAAAATTTTGTGTCTGGGTAGATTTTCATCAGGGCAGAATTTTAT
>DAOLZQ010000047.1:20979-24428 GCA_035426385.1 Saprospiraceae bacterium | reverse complement strand
ATATTGGTTTTCTTATTAAATATCGAAGTAAAAGAACGCCTTAGCATCACTCCGAAGGACAAACCATCATCCAGTTGGTCTCGGGTATGCTTGGTCGCTGCATCGAAAGCATTTAGAATATTTTCGATGAGCATATCTACGTGCTTACCAGAGCGCAGTTGTTGCTGATCGAGCGATGATGTTACATCCTGCCGAAATTCAGTATCCAGTAGGAATTGATCCTTTCGGAGTTGAAAGCCAGTATTTATGCGCTCGTGGATATTATCCAGTGTCGCCAGGCTATTTTGAAGTTTGAGATAAGGCGCACGGCCACCAGTGATATTTTCAGTGATGTATTTCCGCACTTCTACAAATCCACTTTCCGGCTTATTCCCCTCCTGCTCCAGCTTGGCGGACACTGCAAAGACCATCGGATGCATCATTCCTTTCTTCTCAGCTTGCTCCCGCACGCCATTCATATTGACCTGGAGGTCCAGTGGATCGATCAGATCTTTCTGCTGCAGCACGAAGATGATTTTTTTCTTCCAGTCACCATGGATGTAGTTGAGAAAATCCCATGCGCTCTGACGGTATGGATTTTTACTTTCAAATACAAAGACGATCAGGTCACTGCCGGGTATAAACGATTCGGTGATGTCCTGATGCTTTTCGATGATGGTATTGGTACCGGGCGTATCTACGATGGCTATCTCCTTGAGAATCTCTACAGGTAGTGTGATGCGCTTCAGGAAGGGATTGATCATGATGGTATCCTCCACGTCTCCATACACGATCTGCTGTATGGTGTCTGTCATAGGTTGAGGAGCGACTCTGGTGATCTCGCGGCCGGTGTCCAGCAGCGCATTGATAAATGAGCTTTTACCTGCCTTTACTTCACCCACGATGACAAACATGAAGGGTTCATGGATACGGTTGCGCAGGTTGCTGACTATTTCTGACAGTTCATCATGATCTATCATGATGGTGAGGTGGTGTATGTCCTTGGCGAGTTCCTCCAGGCGGGTGCGAAAAGCATATACTTTCGGATCTAAAATCTGATTCATGCAGTGTGTATTTCTTTATGATGTTAAAGTATGAAAAAAATGGATTAAAGTAACAAAAGTTTAAAGTATCCTCTTGACTGTCTGCACATCCCTATATAATCTTGATTTAAGAAATGGTATATTAGATACCTATCTTGGAAATCAAATTGCAGCGAAGTGAATCATATTACTAAATTAGTTGCGGTCACCCCAAGCACAATTAATTATCTTCGCGCCATAATTTAGTATCAGAGAATATGGGAAGAGCATTTGAATTCAGAAAGGAGAGAAAGATGAAACGTTGGGCCGGCATGGCCAAGACATTCACACGTATAGGACGTGAGATCGCACTGGCAGTCAAATCCGGAGGTGCAGATCCACATTACAATCCCCGTCTGCGGATGGCGGTGCAAAACGCTAAAGTGGCCAATATGCCAAAAGCTAATGTTGAAAACGCGATCAAAAATGCCTCCTCCAAGGATGCCGAAAGCTACCAGGAAGTGGTATATGAAGGTTACGGACCACATAAAGTGGCTTTCGTAGTAGAGACAGCTACAGACAATCCCACGCGGACTGTAGCGAATATACGAATGTACTTCTCGCGCAATGAGGGCGAGATGGTAGAGAGTGGAACACACAATTTCATCTTTGACCGTAAAGGACTCATAAAGATCAAGGCAGAGAATATCGACACCGACGAACTCGAGCTGCAACTGATCGACTTTGGACTTGAATCAATGAAGGTGGAAGACGATGAACTGAATATTTACACCTCCTTCAATGATTATGGCACCATGCTGAAGGGTCTGGATGAAATGGGCATCGAAGTGGATTCTGCGGAGACCATCCGCATACCCACTATCACAAAAAAGCTCACTGAAGATCAAGTGGATTCCATCATCAAACTCATCGACAAGCTCGAAGAGGAAGATGATGTCACCAATGTATTTCACAATATGGATATGGAAGACTAACCCCCAAAAAAACAACCACATGAAGGACTGGAATGTAGGACAAAAGTCAGCAAGCCTGGCCACCAAAGTAGAGAGGGCTGTACTTGTAGGCCTTATATATGGACATCAGACTGTAGAAAAACTGGAAGAATACCTTGACGAACTGGCCTTTCTCGCAGAGACTGCCGGTGCGGTCACTGTTAAAAGATTTATACAAAAGTTGCCGCATCCCGATTCCCGAACTTTTGTCGGCAAGGGTAAAGCTGAAGAGATCTACGAATATGTAGAGTCGCATGACATCGATCTCATCATCTTCGACGATGATCTATCCGGAAAGCAAATCAATATTCTGGAAGAGATGATGAAGCGAAAAATAGTCGATCGCAGTTCACTGATCCTGGACATCTTCGCAGAACGCGCACAGACCGCTCAGGCAAGGACTCAAGTCGAACTAGCTCAGATACAATATCTACTACCCAGATTAAAAGGCTTGTGGACCCACTTAGAGAGACAGCGCGGTGGTATTGGTATGCGCGGGCCGGGTGAGAAAGAGATAGAGACTGACCGCCGAATCATCAATGATAAGATCCGCCTCCTCAAGGATAAACTAATGATCATAGATAGACAGAATGCCACCCAACGGAAGACAAGAGGCACCATGGTACGTGTGTCCCTGGTCGGCTATACCAATGTGGGTAAATCAACTATCATGAATGCACTGACTAATGCAGATGTTCTAGTAGAAAATAAATTATTTGCCACCCTGGATACCACAGTGCGTAAGATCACACTGGATGGCACCACTTTCCTACTATCCGATACAGTAGGTTTCATACGCAAACTGCCACATCATCTGGTAGAGAGCTTCAAAAGTACACTAGATGAAGTGCGTGAGAGTGATCTACTGCTGATCGTAGTCGATCTCTCACACCCACAGATGGAGGATCACCTCAGTACGGTAAGGCAAACGCTCATCGAAATAGGAGTTGAAAATACACCAGTCATCATCGTCGGAAATAAAATAGATAAATTCCGTGATGACCACTTCGACTCACTTCTGACGAAGAACGAGAAAAATGAGATTCTCGCCGAGCATCTCGAAAATCTAAAAAATCGATTTCCATATCCTTGGATTATAATCTCCGCGACCCACAAAGAAAACATGGAAGAATTCAAGGCAACACTGAAAGATGAAGTTCAACTCATCCAAAAGGAGAAATATCCGTACATGAGCTAGAGCCTGGTCTTTGGTTTTTAGCGAATAGGCTTCCGGCCGTCACTTGTCACCAGTCACGTGTCACTCTTTTGGTATTAGTCTTCCGACCGTTTGAAGTTTGTTGTTTGAAGTTTGTATTATTTGTTTTGAAATACCATTATATAGGTTGACTTGTCACTTGTCACTTGCCACTTGTCACTCCCTTGGTATTAGTCTTCCGACCGTTTGAAGTTTGTTGTTTGAAGTTTGTATTATTTG
>DAOLZQ010000047.1:20779-20879 GCA_035426385.1 Saprospiraceae bacterium | reverse complement strand
TATTGAAATACCATTATATAGGTTGACTTATCTCTTGTCACTTGCCACTTGCCGCTTGTCACAAATATTGCTTATTGCCAACACCTTACAGCTTATAACA
>DAOLZQ010000047.1:6342-20679 GCA_035426385.1 Saprospiraceae bacterium | reverse complement strand
CACTTGCCGCTTGTCACAAATATTGCTTATTGCCAACACCTTACAGCTTATAACAATATTCCACATTTACTGTTATGCAATCTTAATTCAAGTCATTGGAAATTCTTTTTAAATATCTTCGCAGGTACACAGGTGCCTTGATGCTTACCTTATTGCTGGCCACTGTGGGACAGCTCTTCAGCATGATGGACCCATACATAATGCGTCTCATCATCGATAAGTATGCTTCACACATTGATCAATACACCTATAAAGAGTTTTTGAGTGGTGTCGTCTTGCTGGGGCTGGGGATCATCGGAGTAGCCATGATCAGTCGCATCGCCAAGGCCTTCCAAGATTACCTGGTCAATGTAATTACACAAAGAGCAGGCACAGCCATCTACAATGATGGACTAGAGCACGCACTGTCACTGCCCTATGCAGTCTTCGAAGATCAGCGCAGCGGCGAGACATTGGGTATACTTCAGAAAGTACGTACCGATGTGCAGCGACTGATCAGTTCGTCTATCAATATTCTATTCACTTCATTAGTGGGTATTGTGGCAGTGACGATATATTCTTTCTCTGTCTATTGGGCGATAGGTCCGCTATTCCTGACTACCATCCCAGTATTGATAATCGTAAGTACCGTCCTCACTCGGAAAATTAAAAAAGTCCAAAAAGTTATCGTCAAAGAGACCACTGCACTCGCAGGCAGTACGACTGAATCGCTGCGAAATATCGAATTGGTAAAAAGTACCGGCCTCGTAGGCCAGGAAATCAACCGCCTCAATATGACTACCAATCAAATCCTAGAACTGGAAATTAAAAAAGTAAAATATGTAAGATCACTTTCTTTCATTCAAGGTACCATCATCAATCTTCTGCGTACCAGTATCATCATAGTGATGGCCTACCTCATCTTTATGCACAAGATCACCATAGGTGAATTTTTCTCGCTCTTCATGTATTCCTTTTTTATCTTCAGCCCACTGGGTGAAATTGGAAATATCATAAATATCTATTCAGAGACCACCGCTTCACTAAATAATTTCCGCGAACTGATGGAGCAGGCGCCCGAAGAAACACCACCAAATGCAATAGCACCCGGCATAATTAACACTATAAAATTTGACGATGTATCATTCAAGCATCGCTCGGGAAGTAAGTACGCGCTTCAAGACATCAATTTCAAGGTGGAAAAAGGTTCTACTATCGCTTTTGTAGGTCCCTCAGGGGCCGGTAAAAGCACACTGATAAAATTATTAATCGGACTGTATGAACCTGCTACCGGCCAAATATTAGTCAATGACATTCCCATTAGTAAAATTGATAAAAATGATATTCAAAGACAGACCGGAATTGTCAATCAGGAGACCCATTTATTTGCAGGTACTATCAGAGATAATCTGCTGTTTGTAAAGCCGGAAGCGACTGATGCGGAGCTGCTGGAAGCGCTCCGTCTTGCTGCTGCCAACTCTCTGCTGGAGCGTGCAGATCAAGGTATCCTAACGACCATAGGTGAAGGTGGAATAAAAATCTCCGGTGGCGAAAAACAACGAATCGCAATAGCGCGTGCTCTGCTTCGTCAGCCCAATCTACTAGTATTTGACGAAGCTACTTCTTCGTTGGATAGTTTGACAGAGGAAGAAATCAACGAAACCATACAAAATCTGGCCGGTCACGATAGCCGGATTACTGTGCTGGTCGCACACAGACTAAGTACAGTCTTACACGCAGATCAAATCTATGTATTGGAAAAAGGCCGAATCGTTGAGGCCGGCACACATCATGAATTAGTCGCAGCTAAGGGATTGTATTTCGCACTCTGGAGACAACAGGCGGAAGTTTAAATAAAGGATTACCTTATTAATGCCCAGGCACAGATTTTAGACAATCATCTAATTCTTGCCCAATTCTGTACAGAGCCGCATCATACTTCCTGCCTGCCTCTCGGACACAAAATGAACTCATTGTTCTACCTTCACAATACTCTAGATCCCCATAATATTGGACTTGCGCAAGATTAAGTTTGGGAGATGCCTCAGAGTAACAATCTAACTGTATCGCCCAAATATTGCTAAACAGGAAAAGGACTAATAAGCCCAGAGCTCCAATTCTTTTAATCATGTTGCCTAAATTTAGAAGTTTGCTTAATTGATGTTTTTCTCTGACTATTCATTAACTGCAACATGCTAATCAGTTTCTCACGATCCTTAAAAATATCCGGATACTTCTCGTGGACCACCTTCCGCTTTTCGGATGCCTGACATTCATTCCTGATCAGTTGGATCAGCTCTTTATCTTGAAGTTCGTCCGTCTTCATCTCGCAAATTGGTAGAAATGCTTGACCTGCTATAAATGCTTCATAAGCTGCTCTCATTTTGGGATGACTCATGAACTGATCATACCGGCTATTAGCCAAATTGATGGTATAGTCATAACTATCTTGAACCAAAGGATCCTGAGCTGCCTTAAGCAACCTAGAATGAGATACAGTTTCATTCTTATAATTGTTACACTCGGGCAAAATAAACATGAACAATGTGAAGATTAAAATCCATTTAAATATACCTAATTTTTTCATAGCGGTAAATTTTATTCATTCAAAAAGGATTTCAATTTTAATTTTCAATTAAAAAATCAAATTCAGGTGAATATAGGAAATTATAGCTTAACAATGACATTCATTTTAGGCGGTAAGCTAAAAAAACGCTCATTATCGTTAACATATCGCTCACATTCCGACAGTTTATTCTATTCTTTTCAACCTCACGCCCGTCACCGGCCTGATGATCAGTGGTACTTTCTCCGCCTGTACGACCGAGGTATCAAGTCCAAACCATTTCTCGGGAGTAGCGGTGAAATTCTTGATAAATATCTGAGCCGCCAATACAAATTTTTCGATGAAGCTCTCTTCACTTTCGTATGACAAAATATCCTCCAAATAAATGAATTTAAAATCGCCGATACCATTGGCTTCCCTCATGAAGTGATATTTGTAATCGATGTCAATTTCCTTTTTCTTCAGCATGTCAGTGATCACATAGCGCAGGAAGACACTGATGCGCTGCTGCACTCTGAAGCCCAGGAAGAAAGTCACCCGCACGATGTCATCTTTCAGCACATTGTTCACCTTATAATCCATTCTAAAGGGTTCGTCAACCACTTGTACATTGATAAACCAGTATAAGTCTGCCCGCTTGGGTTGCTTCTGCAGAATACTGTATAGAATTCCCTTCTCCAGTTCGTCCTCATTCTGAGCCTTAGTCAGATAGACCAGATGTGTGGCATATTTGGGATAAGACATATCATGGCTGAGCGCAGACAGCTGATCTTTATAATGCTCTATTTTGACGTATTGAGTATGCTTATTTTTGATAGCAAACGCCTGGCGCCAGATCCAATTGAGAAATATAATGATACTGGCAATGATTAGCGTAATGAATCCACCGTGGATAATTTTTCCCACATTTGCCGACATGAAAATCAATTCCAAAGTGACGAATATGGCGGTGATGAAATAATAAAAAATTGGATTCCATTTCATTTTCCTCATATAGAAAAATAGGAGAATGGTCGTCATCAGCATAGTGATCGTGATGGCAAGTCCATAAGCTGCTTCCATCTTGAGTGGATCTCTGAAATACAATACGACCAGCACACAACCGATCATCAGAAAATTATTGACTAGTGGGATATACAATTGACCTTTGATGTTGGTGGGATAATCTATAGTCAAGCGTGGATACAGATTGAGCGAAATGCCCTCACTCACCAGTGTAAATGACCCAGTAATCAGGGCTTGACTCGCCACGATAGAGGCTAGTGTAGCTATCAATATTCCGGTGGGTAAAAACCATTCCGGCATCAGTGCATAGAAGGGGTTCTTAGTATAGACTTCTCCTAGGTGATTCAGTAAGAATGCACCCTGTCCCAGGTAATTTAAGACCAGACTTATTTTGACATAAATCCAAGTCATCTGGATGTTTTTCCGACCACAATGTCCTAGGTCACTGTACAGCGCTTCTGCTCCGGTAGTACACAGGAAGATTGCACCCAATAAGCCAATTCCCTTTGGATTATCTCTCAATATATCAAAAGCATAATACGGACTAAATGCCTTCAATATGTGCAGATTGTCTGAGATATGTATGATACCAAAGAGCGCCATCATCGAAAACCAAATCAGCATTACCGGCCCAAAAAACTTTCCCAATGCCGCCGTGCCAAATCGTTGAAATAAAAAAAGTGTTACTAATATTCCGATTACAATTGGAATAATGGGAATATGATCACTAAAGACCCGCAGTTCATTGACCGCACTCGACACGGTGATACTGGGTGTGATGATACCATCTGCTAGCAACATTGCACCCCCAATGATGGCCACTACGACCAGCCACTTGCGCTCTCGCCGTACTATCGAAAAGAGTGAGAATATACCACCCTCTCCTTTGTTATCAGCACGTATTGTGATGAGTATGTATTTCACCGTGGTAGCCAGTGTGAGTGTCCAGATAACACATGATATTGATCCGATGATTAGCCTTTCAGTTACCGGAATGCCGGACAGAACTGCGCCCATCACGTAAAGTGGCGAAGTACCGATATCTCCATAGATGATACCGAGAGTGATCAATAGACCCGCAAAGGTTATCTTATTTAGGTGAGAATGAGATGATTCCATATAGTTGATTCCGACTTATTTAATTTCTCCGAAGTATATAAAAAGATTCTCCTAACTGAATTGCTTAATAAGTACCTGATATGCCTCAGTATCTACAGCTTCAATTATCGACCTGCGGGTAGTGATATGTCCATCCTGCAGATAAATAGTGTGCTCGATGACCATACCCTTTTCACTAGCAAATTCTTCAGAGGTAATTTTGGAGATCTTGTCTTTATCTTTATCCAAATAACTTTTGAATTCATCAAATGGTATCGTTAGCGCTGAGCGCAATTTATCCGCATCTATTGCTAATTCATTTATTCTAGTCTTTACAAACTCTTTATCCAGATAATACAACAGACTGCCCACTTGTGGACCGCGATCCTTGTTCAGCAGTAACCTATAGATAGCTCTGAAGCTTTCTTTTGGCGCCACCGGCACCAGTCTGGAAGCGTCAAATACGTGTTGCTGAAGGGCAGATTCTTGCCAGTCGATATCATCGATTCCCTTTCGAAACTGGTATATAAACATCAGATTCTCGTCGCTGAGGTGCGCTTCAATATCCGCCGGTATGGTCTGCTGTATTGTAAATCTTTCTTCTTCATCTGCAAAATTATCTAGCCAGTATGTGGCTGAGTCGATACGACTTTGTAATCTGCTTTGTTCGAGTTCACTCAGTGCGTCTCCTTTCATCGACTCTGCAACTTTGAAAATGTCGATATGGGGCAGTTGAATTAGGTTTTTCACCAATGAAAAGCCGGGCAAAAAGTAATCTGATTTCACCTCCGGTTCAGTTATAAAAAATAACTGTTGTTGCATATCGTGATCCGACTTCTGATCGAAGGCTGCATGCCGAAGCGAGTCAAAATCATTGTACATCTTCACCATATAATTTTCGGTAGGTGAGAAGTTGATGGCGCGCTTAGGCGGAGTGGCCAGCATTAGGTAACGCAGCATTTCTTTAGATAGAAATTCAGACATCTCTCGAGCTGTAGAACCTATTCCCTTCGATGAGCTCATCTTAGCACCATCTACCAGGAAAAACCCATAGGGTACATTGTAAGGAGGTTGCTTGCCGAAGACCGTGCGTAGCACTTTGCCGGAGACATCACGTGACCCACCTTTGGTAGAGTGATCCATGCCTGCCCCCTCTATGGTGATACCCCAGGTCATCCACTTGGCTACCCATTCCAGCTTCCATGGCAATTTCCCCTGACCGTCGAAAGGACTTCGCTTGCCTTTATATCCACAGCCCTGAGCCCATTTTACCAGGTCCGGCCTGCAGATATAAGTGACTTCTTTGCCGTCAAAATCGATCACTTCAGTGGTACCTATCCGACCACAGTTTTCGCAGATAGACTGGAAGGGATACCAAGCTTCTGATTTTTCAGAACCACTCACCTCCCTATAGATATTTCTAATTGCGTCAGAGTTATTGAGGATTTTCTCGATGGCTTCATTGAACTCACCACTTCGATACACATCACGCATTCTGTAGTGCTCAGCTTCTACTCCAAGAGTCTTAAAGATGTCAAAAAAACCACTGATGAAGTGGTCAGCCATATCTGTATAAGGTGAGCCTGCGGGTGCTGGTGTATTGCAAAGTGGCATCCCCAGAAACTGCGTAAAATGTTCATCTTGACCCTTTGGAATCTCATCCACCGGGTCATAATCATCCGAACCAAAGATGTATCTCGCTTGGATACCATTGGCCCTCAGTGTTTTATATATCGCATCATGGATGAGCACACCGCGAAGTGAGCCCACGTGGGGTTCGCCTGAGGGTGTTTTAGAATCATTGATCAATTGGGGTATCTGACTGTCTATGCCTTTCAATACTTCCTGTGTCCAGAACATCTATTCTCTTTTTTCTGGGTCAAAAATACAAAGCCTACACAAATAATGCCCAAATGATTGTCTCATCGTATCTTAGACACCTGAAATAAGCATTCGATCTTAGCTATGAAAAAAGAGACATATCTCTACTGTTCGGTCCCATTGGCGCCACTGAGACAAGCGGCTTCAGATCGCTCAGAGCTGGAGACGCAGGCACTGTACGGTGAAAAATTTAAATTAATGGGCACCGCTACCGGCGACTGGGTTCATATTCGATCTCTGGAAGATAACTATCCGGGCTGGGCTGATAAAAAATTGTTTAGTTTATTACCGCCCAGCGATACCTTATACACTCTAATTGAGCCGGCTGCGCTTATTCGCATAGGCCAGACTTCAAAGTGGCTGTCCTTTGGTGCCATGCTGCCTGAACAGGTCGTCACTGATAATCCTGAATCCGGGTTTGTCAGGTCACACATTTGCAATGACTTATCGATAGCAGACTTGGCCAAATTGTTTCTCGGTGCACCTTATTTATGGGGTGGAAAATCAGTTTTCGGAATTGACTGCAGTGGCTATACGCAGTTGCTACATTTTGCCATGGGAATATCTATTCCAAGAAATGCAGCGCAGCAGGAAATGATCGGCACCCCGATTCCTTATGATAAGCGACAAACGGGTGACCTGGCCTTTTTTGCAAATCCTTCGGGAGAGGTGATCCACGTGGGAATAATCCTGCATGAGAGTATCATTCACGCACACGGTGAAGTGAGAATAGACCTCTTGACACCGGAGGGAATATTTAACGATGCCTTTAAAAAAATAACGCATCGTCTGCACACTATTCGGCGGTTGATTGCTTAAAATTTGTGGCTATTTTGGGCGTGTCCCCACCTGTAGGTGGGGTCGGGCTCTGCAAGGGTTCGCTTCGCTCCGTACTGAGGGCACACTATCCAGGCCATTTCACAAGCTGTCTTACACTTCCCGGACTCACTACTAGTATAATTATTCACTGCGCCCTCAGCACCGCGGCCCTTTCGATCCCTCACGCAATTTTTCGTGATCTATGCTATATTGCTAAGCTGTCATCCCTACAGGATTTTTAATTATTATATACACATGGTTCTATAAGTGGAGACTCATACCTCATCAGCATCGAGCATTGCCTCGGTGCTCCTAGCAGCTTACATTCCTATTTATGTCTAAAGCTTACCGTATTCAGCATATTGTCTTTTGCTTATAGCTAATCAAGGCTTTTGAATAACTTTATTTAGCTTATTGCTTACAGCATACAGCATTTAAAAAAATGCCTTCACCGATGCCTTACCGGTATGGATGGTTTTTCCTGAACCGCTCTTACGTCCATCGTAGCCGAAATTAAGCTGGATATTATTCTTTAGATTCTGATCATATCCAATCCCCCATACAAAATTACTACCATCCTTCAGGCCTTCCAGCATAGCAAATTCAATGGCAGAATTAACCGGACCATCGAATTGGTTATTTACATAAGTTAACTGCGCATTGAAGGCAGACAAATTACTTCGATTGTAATCTATTTTAAAGAATAAATTATTTGAAATAGAGCTGGCTTCAATGGCGGTAGTGTTTCTCTGACTAAACCATTTATACCCCGACGTAAGCCTCATCTTGTCTCGTATAATCACACTTACTTCCGGTCGAATCTCGCGTCCCTGAATAGAATAATCATTGAGCACAAATAATTCTGATTGACTTGATTTAGTTTTTCCGGTGAGATAAAGATAAATATTCCAGGACGCACCGACATTAACTCTGTTCTGTAAGGTCAGATCGCGGAGCCCACGTCTTTCAAAACCGCTGGCTAGTAAGCTCTTTGATGCATTGTCTGTGTATTGCAACTGCATCTCCCACAGAGTGGAACCTCGATTAAAAAATAATACATGTCGCTGGCTCTGAGCCAGTGTCACCAGTGCACTATCCACGACACCTGCATAGAGCGGGTTCCAGAAGCCACGCACCGGTTTGTCATAGATCTTTCGATCCAGACGATAGAAAGACTGAAGGCTAAATTTATTTATAAATTTCACGAAAGCACCTTTACTCTCAGCTGAAGTTTTTGGCTCCCACCGCAGGCTCTGACTAAAGGCTGAATTGAGCGTAGAGATAAATTGATTTGAGAGTATAGTCACGCGTGTGTATTCAGCCTGATCGGGAAAGGGTGCAATGATAAATTCATTGATCTGCTGAATACTATCCTGATTATAATCGACCCACGAATAGACACCCTGACCAGGAACAACCTTGATGTAATTCCATTCAAATTTCTGCTCTTGCCCTGAACTGGCCTCTATAAAAGTAGAACCGGATAATCGTCTTTTAAACCAATTAAATAAATACTCCGCCTGGCCAATATAGGTATCTCTTGATTTGAATTTTTCTGAAAACCGATTGTCCTCCACATTGAATTTTCTAATCGTTCCATTTAGTGAAATGGAATTATTTTCATTGCTTTGCCAGTTGGCCTTCAGTCCGATCTCTCGTGAGTGATTCGCACTGATCAATTGATTGTTCGCAGGTAAATTGTCCTGTCGCAATTGATAAGAAATTTCTGTTTTAAACTTTTCACCAAAATTATTCTGAATAAATACCTTGTACACATCAAATGAATAAGAAATATTCAACAAGGTGTCAGTCGCGATATTCCGCCGCCGGTTATACTCACCATTGTATGTTAGTCCTATCTTCGCACCCGCTACTCTTGGGAATGACTGCACCACAGAAAACCCCGGCCTCAGAAACGCTGTTCTCTCAAGAGTTGCCGATGACTTTAAGTAATTGACATAACCTGAGATTTGAGTTTTATTTAATTTTAATGCGGCATTTAATTCGTTCTTATAGCCTGAGAATTGGTCGCCTTGATTCATCATTGAAAATAAATAATTGACGTTCAATTTCTTATTTATTATCTGATTTATTTGTGCCTTCAATATATGTTGATCGTTCAATACAAGCGCAGGAAGGTTCCAGTCTCTGACAAATTCAACCGGGCGATATGGATTGATGGCAGTGAAGTTTTTCGCTGCATACTCATATTGAAGTGCGGCACTAAGAAGCCAGGTTCCCTTTACATTGAGGCGTATTTTATTTTTCTCTGCATTTACTGCAAGTCCAATACCCTGATTATTCGCGTCATCCAGGCGGGAAAATCGATTCAGATCTCTATTACTCAGGGCGACTTCAGTGCCGATCCTTAGCGTAGAGTCGGGAGTCCAAGCAGCACTTGCCGAAAACATCTGCTGTTGATTTGGCGCTATCAGTCGGGTAAGAGGCTCAAACTTTCCGGTCGGCCTGCCTGTGACCGGATCGGGCGCGACCCACTGATATACTCGTCCATTCACACCCTTATCCTGACGGATATAATTTCCAGCACCTACATCTACAAATTCAGCCACCAGCCTGTCAGTTCCAATGCGCCACGGAAATGACATAATGCGATATGTTACCCCGTTGGCCAGGGTATCGACCAGAGAATAACTGATCACAGATAGATCAGCCGCCGCATCAATTACTTTTATTGAATTGACCAATGTATTTGAAGTACTGTCTCCTAATTGTGCCAGTAATAATTTATCCTCCTTGCTTAATTCTCGGCTTCTGTTTGAATTTTTTCCATCCTGCTCACTATATGCATTTACATTAAATTCCCATTTTGGTTTAATTATATTCACTCCGCCATATAGCGAAGAGCGTAGATATTGCTGATTGGAATATTCATACTCCACGATGATACGCGCATCCTTAGTAATGACAGTGGCCGGCATAAATGTAAGTTCACCACTGTTGTAATCTATGATATAATCCCGGTCATAACCCCTGGATAACAGAATACCATTTAGATATACTTTCTCTGTTCCGGAGAGCACCACTACAAATACCTCGCCCTCCCCTCCGGGTAATCTATAAGGGCCTTGATTCCCTTCAGTAACTTTTAGATTGATGCGATTATATTTACCCTTGGTAATGGCTATGCCACCCTTTGAAGATATGGTAGTAGTGCGATTCATTTTATAAGAATTAGCTATTTGCACACCTTGCAATTTCTTGTAGTAATTTATAAAAAAACTCTTCGGCTTAGATAATTCAAAATCACCTGCAGTCAGTTCAGAATTTTTATTTGAGACAACTATATAAACTTTGTCAAACTCTTGCAATTGCTGTGTAGTACCCTCCGGCTGTATGGGAATATTATTGTCAGTCATAGCGCCCTGGATGCGCAGGTCATTTCCTATTTCACCGGCCAGCTGGAGATTGAACCCGGAGTTGAGTGTCAGGTCCTGATTATTTCCCACTGCAATACCACGTGTGAAAGAACCACGATAATCCATTTTACTTTTTGCCAAAATTAGTCCCGATTCGATCCCCTTTATACTTTCTATATTCAGGCTCGGATCCCACCGAGCTGCTATGATCGACGTATCAAATAATCTGAAGGGTTCGAAATATTTTCCCTGTATTATGCGATACATCACCGTAAAAGGTGCTTTTCTTAAACTATCTTTATTTACTCTGAGGAGTAAGGTATTTCCCAGAATATAAAATAAATTGGTAAGATCAGTACGAAGGCTATCCGTCCCAACCACCTGAAGTGTGTGTGGTAAAAAACCAGCTTCAAAATGAAAAACGCTAAATGTATCAGGCAAAAAATTTCGGTATCGAATATTGGAAATATCGTTGGACTGAGCACTGACGAAATTCAAATTAAGAAATAGAGTAATTATGATAATAACCCAATTGAAAACAGCCTTTTTTATACATGAATGTACCATGCTAACTCTTCAATTGATCTGAGGTGGTAGATTCATAAAAGTGCGGTATGTTTTTCCATCTGTGATGTGACCACAACCACTGAACCTTATTCATATGCAAACTGTTCTCGAATTTTTGCACAAATTCAGTCATCACTCTGTCTCGTTCAAGAGATTGGAATAGAGTTATGTGTTCATCAAATCCATTGCTCTTAACTTCAAAAAAGAAAGGGATTAAGTCGTATCGCTTTGATAATGTATCAGCACCATTAAACCATAACGTTGGCAAATTTAGAAATGGAATTTCCTGTGCTGATTTGATCATCGGATACTGATCTGCAAGCATGATTATTGCGGGATTTAGGTGCAATTTTTGCCTAATTACTTCCGACAGGTCGGACATACTGACCATTTTAATATTGAATTTACTTCGGGTAGATATCAGATAGCGATTCAGGTATTTATTGCTCAGTGGTTTATAAACTATGATTACCGGTTGCTTAAAATATAAACCTACTGCAAGTGCAGCCAGCTCCCAGGTACCCAAATGAGAACCTAAAAATAAGGATGGTTTGCCCGCTGCCGCCAATCCATCCGCTAGACTCATATCCGGTATTTGAAAAATGCGCAACACTTCCTCAGCTGTATATGAATATGAGCGTATTGAGGAAATTATTAGCTGTGCAAGATGCTGGTAATAATCATCGATAAATTGCCGGGTTTCTGATTTAGACATATCTGGAAAGGCATGAGAAATGTTGGCCCTGATTACTCTATTCCGATAGCAAAACACTCGCTGGAGCATAAACCGAAGTATAGAGGACGTCCAAGCCATGCCACGCGTGCTCATCAGCGATACTTTGAGTACCGCCGACCTGAATATAAGGTAAACTATATAATCCAATATTTATTCTAATCTATCCGGATAAAGATAAATGGTTCTGATCAAACAATTAAACGGCCGGGGATGTGTATTCAATATCCTAAGTACTATTTCATAAAGAATAACGCACTATCTTTAGTGAATAAATATCTTGTATCCTATGAATAGGCACATCTGTATAATTTTCCTTTTCCTCACCTCACAGCTATCCTTCTTAAGTGGACAGACTTCGG
The DNA here is from genome assembly GCA_035426385.1 of Saprospiraceae bacterium. Classification (GTDB taxonomy): domain Bacteria; phylum Bacteroidota; class Bacteroidia; order Chitinophagales; family Saprospiraceae; genus Parvibacillus. The sequence continues at coordinate 8,292 of DAOLZQ010000047.1, read as the reverse complement.
CAAACACTCAGATCCGGTTAAATCCTACCAACTGGTGGATTGGAATGAAGTGGGATCAGGTGCAATTACTGGTTTACCTGCCTAAGGATGGGTTTAATACCAATGAAGTAAGTGTAACCTATCCGGGTGTTAAACTCCGTAAGGTTCATCGCTTACAGAATTCTCATTACTTCGCTCTGGATATCTATATTTCTCCTCAGACAAAGCCGGGGAAGGTGCAGATCAAGATCGGTACAAACAACTTATTCTGGCCCTTAATAAATAAAAATCAGACAGAGAATGGAGTTACCTATGCACAGGGAGTGTATTCTGAAGACTTTATGTATTTGTTGATGCCTGATCGCTTTGCTAATGGAGATACTTCTAATGATTGGGTAGAAGGCATGCGGGATCAATCATTACGCAGAGATACCGTATTTAATAGACATGGAGGAGATCTACAGGGAGTAATCAATCACCTGGACTATTTGAAATCCCTTGGCGTCACTGCACTCTGGCTAAACCCTGTATTGGAAAATGATATGCCCACTCGGACGGAACACGGATATGCCATCACTGACCACTATCGAGTAGATCCAAGACTTGGCTCTAACAATCTGTATAGACAATTGGTGAAAGTAGCGCACAGTAAAGGCATGAAAATCATCCAGGATGCAATATATAATCACGTCGGCCTCTATCATTGGTTTATCCAAGATAAACCCTCACCCGACTGGGTGCATCAATGGCCCGCTTATCAAAATACAAGCTATAAAGACCAGGTGCTATTTGATCCTTATGCTGATTCTACAGATAAGAAAATAATGGTTGATGGCTGGTTCACACCTCAGATGCCGGATCTAAATCAAGCCAATCCTTATGTTTGTAATTTCCTGATCCAGCATGCGCTCTGGTGCGTCGAAGAATTTGGCATAGACGGGTGGCGTGTGGATACCTATGCGTATAACGACCTGCTATTCATGAACCGATTGAATACTGCTCTAATGGATGAATATCCGCGCATCAGCATCTTCGGTGAGACCTGGGTACATGGTGTCATCAACCAGAGTTATTTCACTGAGAATAAGTTTGATATCCCATTCAAGAGCAATATGCCCGGCGTCACTGATTTTCAGACGCTGTGGGGGATTACTGATGCTATGACCAAACCCTTTGGATGGACAGATGGTGTGAATCGGCTCTATACTACCCTCTCCCAGGACTTTGTCTATAAGCAACCGCTGAATAATGTCATCTTTCTGAGTAATCATGATTTGAGTCGGGCTTACTCAATCTATGGAGAGAATATGCAGAAAATGAAATCTGCACTATGCTGGTTGCTCACTTGCAGGGGTATCCCTCAGCTCTATTATGGGGAGGAAATAGGAATGAAAGGCCTTACTTCACCCAGTGACGGCTATGTGCGCCAGGACTTCCCGGGCGGCTGGCAGGGTGATAAACAGAATAAATTTACACGTGCTGACAGGACTCCTGACGAAAATGATCTATGGGATCTCATCAGCAGGCTCGCAACTTACAGACAACACTCCAAGGCACTGTCCATCGGCAAATTAACTCAATATGTTCCAGAAGATGGCGTATATGTGTATTTCAGAACGTATGGAGCAGAGCGGATAATGGTGATCATGAATACCAACGATGTTTCAAAACAGGTCAAGCTGGCTCGATTTATAGATTTTATTGGAGCTCGTAATAGTTTCCTGGAACTGGTTTCGGGTGAAAAAACAGATATCGGCTCAGAAGTGCCACTGGCTGCCTGGGAGACGAAAGTGTACTCGTTGGAATAATTATTTTTATGGCTTATTTCCAATAACGAATTAATATTGAACCGCTTCACGGTTCTTGTTCCGTCAACTCTACAACCCCAATTTCATTCGGAGGTATTCAAACTTAATCCCGCCGGGATTGAAAGAATACTATAATTCACCATTCACCATTCACCATTTATCA
>DAOLZQ010000047.1:3104-6242 GCA_035426385.1 Saprospiraceae bacterium | reverse complement strand
ATTCACCATTTATCATTCACCATTTATCATTCACCATTTATCATTCACCATTTATCATTAGTCATTACACATTATCAATACCATAGAAACTTTTTCGGTCTATCTTTGTGTTTCTATAGCTATGACTGAGACACTAACAACCAATCCATTGACACTTACTCCGGGAGCAGTAAGGCAATTAGTACAAATTCGCACAGAGCAACAATTATCATCCGAGCATGGCCTGCGGGTCGGCGTAAAGGGCGGTGGCTGCTCAGGCTTCAGCTATGAGCTCGGCTTTGATGAGCAGAAAGAAGGTGACGATGTATTTGAGCAGGATGGCTTGAAGATTTATATGAAGCGAACTCATGCAATGTACCTATTTGGTATGCAGATCGACTGGGTGGAGGGTTTGGATAATCGCGGCTTCTCATTCATAAATCCTAATGCAAAAGAAACCTGCGGTTGCGGCACTTCCTTCTCAGCTTAAACTTTTAATCAATATTTTCTCCGGAGCGCGGGTGCGCTTGCTTGTAGATATTCTTCAAGCGTGCGGGTGCATTGTGCATATATATCTGGGTGGCAGCAAGATTTGCATGGCCGAGTAACATCTTGATTGCGTTAATATCTGCGCCATTGTCAGATAAGTGAGTCGCAAAGCTATGCCTCAGTATGTGCGGACTTCTCTTATCCAATTCAGGAATGACAGAGAGCGCATTTCTCACCACATTATATACCATCTTCGGATAGAGTGGCTTGCCATTACGTCTGAGCAAAAAATATCCAGACTCCAGTGTTTCTATCCATTGCTCTTTAAGCTCTGAATATGACTTAAGCTCCTGCAGTAAATCGCTCGAAACCGGTACGAGCCTTTCCTTTCTCCCTTTTCCCATTATTTTGATCACTTGACGCGCGTAGTCGATATCTTCCGATTGAAGACTAATCAGCTCTGCCCTACGCAGTCCACAATTGTACAGCAAACTTATTATGAGGTGGTGCAGTAACCGCTCATAGTTTGGCTCCACTTCCATTTTCTCAGATAGGAGAATTTCAGCCATTTTCTTTTCATTTACGTAGGCAGGTAGCCTTTTGGGTTGGCGCAGTCGCTTGACTTTAGCCATAAGGTCTATCTGTATCAAGCCCAACTTCCGGCTATATTTAAAAAATGCTGACAAGCTGGAGATTTTACGATTGAGGGAGCGCGCAGACAACTTAGCCTCCATCAAAGAAACTATCCAGGCTCTGGTATGAAAAGTATTGAGTTCATCCAAAGATTGCAATTGATAGGTGATCTTTATAAAATCCACAAAGGAACTCAGATCACTTATATAATTAGTGACTGTATGCGGACTGTATCTTTCCACAGCGGCCAGATACTCTTTGAAATTGTGTACATACACTGAAAGTAGCATGGAACAAAGTTACACAAATAAAAAATACATATTATGATTACTCACGATATGTATTATATTTTACCGGCCTGAACCGCTATGTTTCGGGATATTAACTCGCTGTAGGACCGTAAGTAGCCTCTTTATAGACGGCTTTCAGTACTACCTGGCGACGTATAATAGACGGTTTTGTGAAGTGCTTTCTTTTTCTAAGTTGCTTGATCGTACCGGAGCGCTCATACTTTCTTTTGTATTTCTTGAGTGCGCGATCGATTGATTCACCGTCTTTTACATCAATTATTAGCATATAAACTTGTTTAATTCAATTTTGGACTGCAAAGATAATACTTTTACTTAATAAAAGAATCCTAAAAAGTAAAAAATATTAACCAATCTTAAATGAGCTATTCTTTTTGATAAAACCCTGACTTTCAATCGGTTCAAAGTACATACCGAATAGAATCTTTTGTCCTCTTAAGGTATAAGGTGTCAGTGCCTGAAGCAAATTGAGCGATTTCTCACCTGTCTCAGGATCTCTGTTGATGACTACGCAGCGGGCACAGGGTCTAGTAGCCTTAAAGCTATCTTCGCCGATTTTCACCGTACGCCAATCGAATTCTTCAAAGGCTTTTGATGCAGTGATGACTATATTGGGTCTGAAGCGCAAGTGATTTATCTTGATTCCGAGGTCATCTTCTAAGATCTTAATACTGGTCTTGTTGATAATCAGAAGCGGTTGAGTGTCACGAAATCCTGCATCCCGGGGCTTCAGAGTTACTTGTTGAAACAATCGAACCTTTTTGCCCAATGAGTCGGAAAAAAAATTATTTACTTGGGGTGTTGCAGCAACACCGAACTCCTGACGCTTCCAGATAGCAACTTCCTCAATCTCACCGGGCCACTGTTCCCAGGCCAGCTGGACAGATCCAGAGTTCGGATGGTTGATAACCAAATGATGAGTCTCTGCTATTAATGCAAACTCATGCATACCATCAGTTTCCCTTTGGGTAACCATCTTACCTACTTGATCTATCAGCACAAACCGACGGTCGTGCACAAAACCACTTAAGTGGTATTCTTTACTTTCCACTTCGATACCTAGTAGCGACTTTACAGGATACCAATAGATGGATTCTATTATCATTTCTTTCATCCTTGGCAAATTTAGGATTGTTCAAAGTAGTATCGGTTGAATAAAAAAATAATTTATTTGAAGAGACTGCTACCGGGGCTCTCAGTTCGCTCATTAAAAGTTTGTTTTACGCCATCTTTAATCACGGAGGCTGGCCGCAGCGCTCAAAATTAGTGAATGCCAGAGGGAAAAAAGCCGTTACTCAGCGATAGTCCGCAGCGTGAGCGCCTGAACCCGAAGGGCTGTAGCGACAGCGTGAAGGGGCGCGAAGGCGATAGCCCTTAGACTAATATTTGTAAGAAAAGTTAGTATGCTGCAGAAATAGTATGGCCTTTAAAATTGCTCACCAAAGGTTTATTTTACGCTAACTTTATTCACCTACCTTCTCCAGAGTGAGAACAGTGACGCTTCGCTTTAAAATTTGGTTTTGTGGAGCTGGAGGGATTAATTCCTTTGATCCCTTCAATCAGCAGGTGTGGGAGAGAAAAACCAAATTTCATCCATACTGCGTATGCGCCCTTGTTTTCACTTCGCCTTCCAGAGAAATTTATTCCTCCTTCAGCCGAAATGAAAACAGTGACGCTTCGCTTTAAAATTTGGTTTTGTGGAGCTGGAGGGATTAATTCCTTTGATCCC
>DAOLZQ010000047.1:0-3004 GCA_035426385.1 Saprospiraceae bacterium | reverse complement strand
GCTTCGCTTTAAAATTTGGTTTTGTGGAGCTGGAGGGATTCGAACCCTCGTCCAGAGACAGCGCCTGAGGGCTTTCTACATGCTTAGTTTATCGATTAGTTTTCGAATTGAGGCCGGCCAATAAACGCGCCTACCACAATCTTAGCCTCTATTTTTTCAGCTCAGTGTCGAGACAACACCTTGCCAAGCCCGAAGGTTTGTTGACATGCGACATCTCCCTTATCGGACGTAGAGAGAATTGCATGAATGCTGGTTAATTCCTTGAATTAAGCTGCAATTGCGAAGTTAGAATCGCCAATTAGATTTCAATAGTCATTTGTTAAAGGAGTAAACTATCATGCTCCTGCATGCTTACCAACCGATCTTAACTATCCTGTCGATTCCGGTCAGCCCCATATTTTCAAAAAACTTTTACTACTTATGTAGTGCGTGATTAAACAGTAAATATTGTGTGAAAGTTCCGCTCAACTTTTCAGTGGCCAATTTCCATTGTATTTCAAGATAAACCCAATCAAGTCCAAAGTATTCAAATTCTTTAATTTGCTTTCGAGGAATATTGCATCTGATCGAGTTTCCTTTTACAATAGTAGTATCTGAATCCATGGTCGATTCGGAGCGGTTGATTTAGATTTGCCGGAATTGTGCTCATTAAGTCTAATCTGAAGCTGGTGAGTTTGGCCAATATAAAATCGTTGACTCTACATAGAATAAATAATTTATGCTTGAAACATTGAGTAATTAATTCAAAGTCTGAAAATTTGTAGGGCATAAGTAGGCTATTGATAATTGGAATCCCATATTTTTTACCCTTGGATAAGAATTTTTAATATTGTTTAAATTCGCCAGACGATATAGAAAAAGCTCATCAAAATACATTCTGCTCTCTCCTAAATCTCTAAAGATACCGGCTATTTAAACTTAAGTTGATTTGCCTTAATAATAGTTTTCATTTTCTCCATACAGCGATACTTATTATTCTTGGCTGTCTCAATCTTCCACCCTTTTAGGTCAGCAATTGCTGCCATGCTGAGAGATTTCATGTAAAACAGGCTTAGTAATTCTTGACAAGCTGCATTTAATTCAGCAAATAAAGTGCGTCGAAGTTTTATTTCTTCGTCACTCATCAATTGAGAAGAATCAATCGTTTCGACATCTAATGACTCATCTAAGACTGCAGTCTTTCTAAAGCCGGCGCTTTTCAAGTGATCCAACCATTTAAATTTGCAAAGAGTAATCAAATATTTCATAAGACTATTGTCATTGACATGAGTGTATTTGCCTGTATCCATGTTATTCCACATGGAGATCAATGCGTCATGAAATATATCTTTCGCATCATCACTATTCCCTCTGTTACTCTTTATAAATATCAAGATATTGGGGAAAACCTCTTTGTACAAAAAAGTGTATGCGGACTTTTCGTGGTTTATTAGGTTAATATATAGACTGGCAGAATCTTGCATGTACTTCTAAAGATAACGAAATGTAATAAGTCAATAACTATATACAACGATGCAATCTTATATATTCTCTCAAAAATGATACCCCCGGAGGGCTTTAATCTATATAAATCTCTGATTATCTTTATATTACCATTAACATATAAGCTAGATTAGCAACATATCATCAACTAATAATATTAGTGAATCAATTCTTTGACCGTCAGAAGAGTATATTTTTGCGATCTCAAATAATTTGAACCCTGAATCCTGAAAAGAGCCTAATACCTTGATTAGAACTATAGACATATGTTGTGTCGAAAGTCAGACCATATGGATTCTCAGGTGTTCTAAGTGCCTGGACATCGACACCAAAGTTTACCTTTTTGTCAAGTCGATCATTTGCACTGGCAGTGATAAACGGGTTTCCTATATTAGGGGTCCAATTGAGCAGATTCTCGATACCACCATATATTTCTCACGCCCTTCTAAATTTCTTGGTAAATTGAATATTGAATGCTCCACCATAGAAAGAATTCCTTACGTGGATCTATCTCACTTAGTAGAGGTAGGCGCATAGGACTATAAACATTAACGGTATAGTCAAACGAAAGTCCAACTTTTCGAATTTTGTAACCCACACAGCGGTGAAGTGCTCAATGAAAAGTTAGGTTTTAATATGGTCCTGTTCACTGTAAACATCCATATAGTAGCCAGGCACAAATTCTTAAGTAGTAAGATCTGCACTTATACCTTAAAATAAAGATATAAATGGTGAACACAAGTTCACGCAAGAGCTATAATCTATATAAAATATAGTCTATTGAGCAAGGAATATATTAGAGCCATCTAACATAATTATTTTGCAAAATATTTAAAAAGAACAAGTTTATCGCCTGGGTTTACTAATTTTGGAGTATGAATTCTTTAGTAGAAGAAAATTATTTAAAGGCTTTGTTTACTTTGTCTGGTGGTTCGGGAGAGGTGAATGTAAACGACCTCTCAAAGCACCTAGCAATCAAGATGCCTACAGTGACCAGTATGATGAAAAAACTAGCCGGGAGAAAGCTTGTTCATTATGAAAGCTATAAACCACTTCGGTTGACTGAGCATGGCAAAATGGAGGCGGGCCTGATCATCAGAAAGCATCGTCTGACTGAAATGTTTCTAGTCGAGAAGATGGGTTTTGGATGGGAAGAGGTGCATGAAATAGCAGAACAGATAGAACACATTAAATCGGTAGAACTTTTCGATAAAATGGATCAATTACTCGGGTTTCCAAAGATAGATCCCCATGGCTCTCCTATTCCTGATAAGCAAGGCCGCATACTTCCCAATGAACACATTTCTCTGAGTGATTGTAAAGCCGGAGATAAAGTTAGATTCACGGCTGTATATAACTCCTCAGATGACTTCTTGAAATTCTTAAACAGTCGCAAGCTAAGATTAGGTACCGAGCTTACTGTCCTCTCTATCGAAACTTTTGACCGATCCATGGTAGTCAGTTACCCTAGTCATCCCTCTGAAACATTAAGTCATACCGTCTGTGAGCGACTACTGGTAGA
>DAOLZQ010000046.1:8997-24850 GCA_035426385.1 Saprospiraceae bacterium | reverse complement strand
AGGGAAATCCACAATACTATAGATTAATACAAGCTCTGAAGAATCGTAATATATCATCGAAGGGTGCAGCCCTTCGAAATCATGTTAAAATAAAGTATGTGAATTGACGATACAATTTGGCATCCAATTCTTTAAAATGGGCCGTACCTACGGCACTCAATCCAACTCTGCACTTTTCCCCGGATTGAAATCCAGTATTATAAAATGAGTCAAGCCTACGGCTCTTTTCCATAATGATTTATATAAAATCATTTATGTCTGGGTTCTAACTCCTATAGACGATGTAAGCAAAAAAAAGGAGGCAAGATCGACATCTTACCCCCTATGTATATTATCAAAATGAAAATCTGAGCTTACATCATGCCGCCCATGCCGCCGCCCATATGAGGCATAGCAGGTTCTTCCTTGGCTTTTTCGCTGATGACACACTCTGTGGTCAACACCATACCGGCGATAGAAGCTGCATTCTCGAGTGCGATACGAGTTACCTTAGTAGGATCGATCACACCTGCTGCTTTCAGGTCTTCGTATTTATCAGTACGGGCATTATAACCATAGCTATCCTTACCCATAGATACTTCGTGGAAGACAACTGAACCCTCTACTCCTGCATTTTCTACTATGGTCCGTAGTGGCGCTTCCAGTGACTTGCGTACGATCTGAATACCGATGTTTTCGTCTTCATTCGCACCTTTCAAATCCTTCAGCGAAGCAATGGTTCTCACCAATGCAACACCACCACCGGCTACGATGCCTTCCTCTACTGCAGCACGGGTGGCTGCCAGAGCATCATCGACTCGGTCTTTCTTCTCTTTCATCTCTACTTCTGTAGGAGCACCTACATAAAGTACAGCTACTCCACCGGCCAGTTTGGCTAGTCTTTCCTGTAATTTTTCTTTATCGTAATCAGAAGTAGTCACTTCGATCTGCTGCTTTATGCTATTGATACGTGCTTTGATATTCTCGCTTGTACCTTTGCCATTGATGATGGTGGTATTGTCTTTGTCTACGATGATTTTCTCTGCAGTACCCAATTGATCAACCTCTACATTTTCCAGTTTATAGCCCTGCTCTTCAGAAATAACAATTCCTCCGGTGAGGATAGCTATATCTTCAAGCATAGCTTTACGGCGATCACCGAATCCCGGTGCTTTCACTGCAACTATCTTTAAGCTCGCACGCAGGCGGTTGACTACCAATACTCCCAGTGCCTGGCTATCGATATCTTCCGCTATGATAAGCAGTGGTCTGCCGGTCTGCAGGGTTTTCTCTAGTATAGGTAGTATCTCCTGCATATTGGAGATTTTCTTATCGTGAATCAGGATATGAGGACTATCATACTCGACGATCATCTTTTCCGCATTGGTGATAAAATAAGGAGACAGATAACCTCGGTCAAACTGCATACCTTCTACTGTATCAACATAGGTATCTGTTCCCTTAGCTTCTTCCACTGTGATAACACCATCCTTAGACACCTTCTGCATCGCATCCGCGATCAACTTACCGATCTCCTCATCGTTATTGGCGGAGATAGCAGCTACTTGTTGGATTTTGTTAGAATCATCACCGATTACTTCAGATTGTCTTTTCAGATCCTCGATTACCACTTTTACAGCTTTATCAATACCTCTCTTAAGGTCCATCGGATTAGCGCCTGAAGTTACGTTCTTCATACCAGCGGTAACAATAGCCTGTGCAAGCACAGTAGCGGTAGTGGTACCATCACCGGCTGCATCTGCTGTCTTGGAAGCAACTTCCTTGACCATCTGTGCACCCATATTCTGAATACTATCCTCCAGTTCGATCTCTTTTGCTACGGTAACACCATCTTTTGTAATGATAGGCGCTCCAAAGCTTTTTTGGATTACTACATTTCTACCTTTTGGGCCGAGGGTTACTTTCACTGCATTGGCTAGAGCATCTACTCCAGCTTTCAGGCCTTGTCTTGCGTCGCCTCCAAAATTTATTTCTTTCGACATCTTATTTTAAATTTTAATTATTTGAATACATTAATTAATCAAGTGGATTAAAGGACTACCAGGATATCATCTTCACGCATGATCAGATAATCAGAACCTTCATAGCTAAATTCCTGACCTGAGTATTTACCATATAATACCATGTCACCGACCTGAACACTCATTAGGTTACCTTCTTTACCGGGTCCTACGGCAATAATCTCACCTCGTTGGGGTTTTTCCCTGGCGGTATCGGGAATAATAATGCCACCTTTTGTTCTTTCTTCTGCAAGTGCAGGTTTAACGACAACTCTGTCATTTACTGGTTTCATATTAGAATTGATTTTTTTATTAGAAAAATATATGATTTATCAGCGTATAAGCATTTTTCGTGCCAACTCCATTCTAATGACATTCTTTCCAGTCTTTGACTTCCTATCAGGACAATATGGCAAACATTAACTCTGGTCGGGGATTATCTCCACCTATAGCAAGAAGTTGGTATCAGAGGTCATAATTGGGTTTTAGGCGAACTTCCTTATCACCTGCGTAGAAATCGCGTATGTTCTGGACCACTTCTTCCACATCATCAGTGATGGGCATCAGGTCAAGGTCTATTTCATTGATGTTGTGCTCCTCTTCGTGTACAACCTCACGTATCCAATCCTTGAGCCCACTCCAAAAGTTTACGCCAAAGAGCACTACGGGTACTTTACTGATCTTCTTAGTTTGTATTAGGGTCAGTACTTCAAACATCTCATCCAGGGTACCAAAGCCTCCCGGCATGACGACAAATCCCTGCGCATACTTGACAAACATCACTTTGCGAACAAAGAAAAAGCGGTATTTGAGGTTCTTATCCGGGTCGATGAACGCATTTGAATTCGTCTCAAAGGGTAATTCTATATTAAGTCCTACTGAAACTCCACCATTATTGAAAGCGCCCATACTACCGGCCTCCATGATGCCGGGACCGCCACCGGTGATGATTCCGAAACCCTCATCAGTAAGCCGCTTCCCTATGAGTTGCGCCTTTTCGAAATAGAAAGAATCCGCCTTCGTGCGAGCTGAACCAAAGATAGAGATACAGGGACCTATTCGATTGAGCTTTTCAAAGCCCTCGACAAACTCTGCGATGACCTTAAATAAGGTCCAGGAATTCTCTGCCTTCAACTCGTGCCATTGCTTCAGTTGATGGCGCGCTGTCACGGGATCTATGCTATCTTCTATCATATTATAAAAATTTATTATTCGTGCTATTACCTCTTCAAGGTGTCTTACAATATAGTGCCAATCTGTCAGCTACTATAATAATAATCGGCAGACACTACATAGTCTGTTTTGCTCAAAGACCCGAATCAATAGCGTTAACCAAATTTCTGACACTTTCCTTGTGAGAACGCACGAATGGATTCGTCAGATCCCAGACATACCCTGCAAGAACCGAGCAAATCTGTGACTTGATTTTGACTGATATATTCTTTGTGAAGAAGATTTTATACAGATCGCCTTCGTACCAGGCCATGACATAAGTCCTGAATACATCTATACCTTGCTTCATGTATTCTTTGTAATCCCTTTCCCAATCTACCTCCTGGCCATCAAGTGTATCGGCTACCAAGGCTGCGGCTCGTGAAGATGAAATGACTGCCAAAGTCACTCCGCTTGAAAATATGGGATCCAAAAACTCAGTCACATTGCCTGTTAAGACAAAACCCGGGCCGTAGAACTTATCTGTAGAGACACTCCAACCCTGAAGTGTTCGGGGTTCCATCACGAATGATTCTTCGCTAAAGCGTTCCTGAAGAAATGGTTCATCAGCAACAAGCGATTTATATATTTCTTTATCAGTACCCTCATATTCTCCAAACTGTTCAGGTAGTCTTACAAATCCGACTGAAGTCTTACCGGTAGAAAAAGGTATCACCCAAGTCCAACAATCAGGCTTCTGAATAATCGCATGAATCCGGTTTGGCTGTTGATAATCATTTCTCTTGCTATCGGTCATGTGTGCCAGATAGGTCTTGCGAGATGGGAGGTCGGAGGGCTTGTCCAAATTAAACATACGGGGGATAACTCGCCCATAGCCACTTGCATCAATGATAAATTTAGCTGCCACCTCGTAAGTCTCACCATCTGCATCAGTCAGCGTAGTCACAGAATCACTTCCATTGAATTCGATATGAGTGACTGCTGTTCGGAAGCGAATATCAACACCCCGCTTCTGAAGATTGTCTGTCATACATTTATCGAATTCAGCTCTAGGCATCTGCCAGGTCCAATTATAACCATCTGAAAACTGGTCTTCAAAACTGAAATCACACACTTCTTCCTTTCTGAGGAATAAAGCACCGCCCTTCTCCTGGAAGCCCATTTGCTTAAGGTCATCTATCATGCCTGCTTCCTCCAATGGCTTCATGCAGCCTGGCAAGAGGCTCTCGCCGATGACAAACCTGGGAAATTGTTCCTTTTCTACCATCAGGATTTTTTTCCCTTTCTGGTGCAGAATACCTGCTGCCACTGAACCGGCGGGACCGGCACCTATAATCAACACTTCAGTATTTATTCTATTCAAAATATATTTTTTCCCCAAATGTATTAAGAATTAAACTCATCAATACACTCACACATAAAAATCGCTCGTATTCATATTGATGGGTGGTCGAACTGATGTCAGTATAATTGGCTATTTTTGCAACCAATTCTAAGGTTATACAGAAAATGGCATTCGAGCCCACGGTAAAGGAATTATTTGAAGGGATCAAAGCGGGAAACAAAATTTTCCTTGGCAGAGCAATTACGCTTATTGAATCCGCTAAGAAAACTGATCATGACCGTGCTATAGAATTACTTTCTTTGTGTCACCCCCTTTCAGGAAATTCACTTAGAATAGCTATCACAGGTTCTCCAGGAAGTGGAAAGTCCACTCTGATCGAATCTCTTGGCAATCTACTTATAGCCAGGGGTCATAAAATAGCCGTGCTGGCAGTGGATCCCAGTTCGAAAGAAAGTGGAGGCAGTATACTGGGCGACAAGACCCGCATGGAAACACTTACCCAAGCCTCAAATGCATTTATCAGGCCTTCGCCGAATAACCTGGAACTAGGGGGCATAAAATCAAATACTCGAGAGAGTATCATACTGTGCGAAGCCGCCGGCTTTGATCTGGTGATACTGGAGACAGTCGGTGTGGGGCAATCCGAAATCGAAGTCAGTCACATGTCCGACTTGGTCTTGCTACTCCTCACACCCGCCGGCGGAGATGACCTCCAGGGGATCAAAAAAGGAATTATGGAAACGGCAGACATCATTGCAATAAATAAGGCTGATGGAGCGCTTATGAAAGAAGCTCAAAATACAAGATATTCAGTGCAGCAATCATTAAAGCACGGCAATCGCAGGGATCAAGTGGAAATCATTCAAATCTCTGCTTTACAAAAAACCAATTTGGAACATTTGGCAGATTCGATATTAATCCAATTTGAGCTACTAAAGGAGACCGGGATGTTATCAAAACATCGGGCAGAGCAGAATGATATATGGTTTGACTCAGCTTTGAAGCAAGCAGTAATTAATAAAATATATGATGATGAAAATTTTAAAAGACAATTAGAAGTTATTAAATCCGAAAAGGATAAACAACAAATACCCGCGCCAATTTTGGTGCAACGATTTATGGACAAATGGAAATTTTAATTTAGTAGCAATTTTCTATGAATTATCTGGTTAAATTATTGATCTTAAATTTACCATACCTTCTGTTTCTATTTAAAAAAGAAACAGTCGAACCTGTCATTATACAGCAGGAAAAAATTCGCATAATTCCCACTGATTATTTTGATAACCCCGTACACCACTCCATCCAACTTGCAGGTACTTTCTGCGAATTACGCCCCAACCATTTTCATACCGGTATAGATATAAAATCATCTGCAGGAGTGCAGGGGGATTCAATATATGCGGTGGCAGATGGCTATATTTCAAGGATTTCAATCAAACCGGACGGGTATGGAAATGCACTTTATATTGACCATCCGAATGGATATACTTCTGTGTATGGCCACCTTAGAAATTTCTCTTCCGAACTGGAGCAGTATGTTTTGCAGGAGCAAACCCTGCAGCAGCGGTTTGATGTAGAGTTATATCCGCGTAAAAATCAATTTCCAATCAATAAAGGAATGGTTATAGCCAATATGGGTAATACCGGGTCCTCAAATGGCGCGCATCTTCACTTCGAGATCCGAGACACCAAAAGTGAAAATCCATTGAACCCACTCTTATTTGGGATCAAGGTGGATGACAGTGAGGCACCGGGGGTCAGTTATTTCCGATTGTACGGTTTGAATAATGATTGGGATGAATTTGGAGCCCGAAATGTGCTCGTGACAAAACGAAATGGAGTATTTGTACCCAGAAGTGGAGGCGATACACTTCGACTGGCAGCTGAAATAGCGGGTGTGGGTGTCAATACCAGGGATGGGATGCAAAATAATTGGAATAAGAATGGTGTCTATAAAATCAATTTATTTGTCGATGATACACTGTACTACACTGTAAAGATGGATTCTGTTTCGTTCTTCAAGACCCGGATGATTAATTCACATCTGGACTACCCGGAACAGAAGAATAAAAAAAATTATGTACACAAATGTTTTTCTCAACCCGGCAATACCTTACCCATAATAATTCATCAGAATAATAGAGGCGTCATCCCCCTAAACACTCAAAAAACACGTAAAATAATCTTCGAAATCTATGATTTTAATCTGAATAAAAGTGTCATTCAATTCTTTCTAAAGAAAGATACAATTCATTTAAAAATTCCACCGGTCGCTTTTAATTATCTACTGAAATTTGACGAGAGAAATACAATTAAAAATGACAATGCAATCATCAATTTCCCTAAAATAACTTTTTTCAAAGACTTAAAATTTAACTACCTCTCACAGTCTGATATGTCAAGCAATATATACTCAGAAGTACAGCAATTGGGCGATCTGGATATACCTGTATTTGGCTATTATGACCTCCGAATTAAAAATAGAAACTTACCATCTCAACTTCGCAACAAAGCTTTCATAGCGAGCTGTGATGATCAGAATCGAGTCATAAACTGGGGTGGAGAATGGCAAAATAATTTATATATCACCGATGTAAACCAAGGTGAATGGCTATATGCAACCCCTAAGGCATTTGGTAGTTTTTATATAACTATTGATACAATACCACCTACAGTGAAGCCGGTTATATTCGGTCGAGACATGCGACGTACAAGAAAAATTGTGTTTACCATAGGTGATGATATACGTCCGGGTGGCACCACAACGCAGCTCAGATATAGCACCTATATCGATGATAAATGGGTGCTAATGCGATACGACCTCAAATCCAGAACTATTACGTATGATTTCCCCGCCAACTTCCCAGCAGGTGAACATACCTTCAAACTAGAGGTTTATGATCCTATGAATAATGTTACCACGATAAAAAACACATTTCTCAAATGACACAATTAAAAAAAGGGGATAAAGCACCCTCATACGCGGGAGTAAATCAAGCAAATAAAAAGATTTCTCTTGCGCAGTTTAAAGGAAAAAAAGTAATTCTATATTTCTATCCGGCTGACATGACGCCCACTTGCACAATACAGGCATGCAATCTAAGAGATAATTATAGCGCGCTGTTAAAAGCTGGTTATAGTCTTATCGGTGTGAGCCCGGACTCACCTGAAAAACACGTGAAATTCATTGAAAGACATCAATTGCCTTTCGATCTCATAGCAGATGAAGATCATTCCATCGCTACCGCATATGGTGTATGGGGTAAGAAAAAAATGTTTGGCAAAGAATACGATGGTATTAAAAGAACTACTTTTATAATAGATGAAAAAGGAAAGATTGAATCTATAATAGATAAAGTCACTTCAAAATCTCATTCAGATCAAATCCTGAACAAAAACTGACATTCATTTTAGTTAAATTTAAAAATTAATCTTTGGCACTGATCAAATCAATCTCCGGCATGCGTGGAACTATTGGCGGTAGTCCCGGCACTAACCTCACACCGCTGGATATCGTGGAGATGACGGCAGCATACGCCCGACTCATCCGAGAAAATCAAGGTTCGGATACCCCACTACGAATTATAATCGGCCGTGATGCGCGTATGTCCGGAGAGATGGTCGCTTCACTGTGTATGCAGACACTCCTAGCTATGGGTATCCATGTACTTGATGCAGGGCTTTCTACCACACCAAGTGTGGAAATGGCAGTCAAGAATCATAATGCTCACGGAGGCATTATAGTCACTGCAAGTCATAATCCCAGAGAATGGAATGCACTCAAATTTTTAAATAAAGACGGAGAATTTATCTCTGGCCTAGAAGGCGCGGAAATAATGGAAATTGCCAACCAAAAGCTATTTGAATTTGTACCCATCGATCAGTTGGGAAAGATTGAATCACTTGATAATATAATAGAGGAACACATTCAAGCTATTTTCCAATTGCCCCTCGTAAAAGTGGATTTAGTCCAATCCTGCAATTATAAAGTAGTAGTGGATTGTATTAATTCTACGGGTGCTATTTCCATAGCGCCACTATTGGCGCAGATGGGTTGTAAAGTAATACTTATAAATGGCGAAATGACGGGTGATTTTACACATAATCCGGAGCCCTTGCCTGCTCACCTCACAGAACTTAGTGAAGCTGTAATCGCGCACAGAGCAGATCTGGGCATAGCTGTCGATCCTGATGTGGATAGACTATCGTTTGTATGTCCGGACGGAACTCTGCTAGGTGAAGAAAATACACTGGTCGGAATAGCCAGATATGTACTTGACCATACTCCAGGTGCAACAGTGTCCAATCTATCTTCTACTCGCGGACTCCGTGACATCACACTCGAAGCAAATCAGCTCTATTATGCGGCAGCAGTAGGTGAAGTGAATGTGGTCAATAAGATGAAAGAGGTGAATGCGGTGATCGGTGGTGAGGGAAATGGTGGTGTCATCTACCCTGCTTTACACTATGGTAGAGATGCTCTACTCGGTGTAGCTTTAATGCTCAGCTATATGGCAATGAATAAATATTCGCTGCTGGATATAAAGCAGATACTACCCGAGTATTATATCTCAAAGAATAAAATAAATTTGCAAACCGGTTGGGATACGCCCACCATCATAAACCACTTGGCGGAGCTCTACCGAGAAGAAGAAATCTCACGCGAAGACGGTTTGAAAATAGATTTCCCGGATGGCTGGGTACAACTTAGAGTATCCAATACAGAACCCATAATTCGAGTGTACAGCGAAGCTGGAAGTATTGAAAGGGCAGAAGCTCTATCGGCCGAACTAATTGCTAACTTCAATAAACTGACTATTTCATGACTAGAATTTACCTGGACAATGCTGCCTCTACGCCGTTAGACCCTCGTATTCTGAAGGAAATGTACGAATGTATGAGTGACTGCTATGGCAACCCATCCAGCACACATAATGAAGGCCGCAAGAGTAAAGCACTGATAGAGACGGCACGCAAACAGATAGCGGGATTCCTGCATACTTCACCGGGTGAGATTTATTTTACCTCAGGTGGAACTGAATCAAATAATATTGCCATCAAGGGCGCCGTAAATGACTTGGGTGTCAGACGGATCATCACTACCAGAGTAGAACATCACTGTGTAGCCAGATCGATCAGCAGCCTGCAGCAGCACACTGAGATAGAGTGTGTATATATAGAAAATAATTCAGAAGGTGAGATTTCTCTGGAAGAATTGGAAGATGCTCTTGCAGCAAGTAATGTAAAATCACTCGTCACCATCATGCACGCCAACAATGAAATAGGTACACTCAATGATATCGTGGCGATAGGTGAACTGTGCAAAAAGTATGATGCCTATTTTCACAGTGATACAGTGCAGACTGTAGGCCATCTACCCATAGATTTAAGTCAGACTCACATACATTTTATATCGGGTGCAGCACATAAGATTCATGGTCCTAAGGGAACCGGTATTTTATATATAAACCATGCGTCGCCTATAAAGGCACTTATCAATGGTGGATCACAAGAGAAAAATCTTCGGGGAGGAACAGAAAATGTCTGTGGTATTCTGGGAATGGCTAGAGCCATTCAATATGCCTACGATGAGATGACTGAGCGGCAGACTTATATCACTGAATTAAAAACCTATTTCAAGGAGAGATTAACTACTCTGGGAGACGACATTGAGTTTAACGGGAATACAGGGAACAATTCACTGTATACCGTGCTGAATGTATCGTTTCCACCTCACCCTAAGAATGAAATGGCGCTCATAAATCTAGATATCCATGGCATCTCTGCGTCTGGAGGATCTGCCTGTACTTCAGGAGCAGAGAAAGGGTCTGATGTGATCAATGCGCTCAAGAAAGATCCGGAACGAAAAGCAGTCAGGTTTTCATTTTCACATTTTAATACAAAAGAAGAATTAGATAAAACGATGGAAGTACTTAGAGAAATTTATAATTGACAAATTCATCCAATGTTTGTTGTATGTTGTTTGACAAATGTGCAATACGATAGATTGTTTTTCACAAAAAATAATTTACTAAAAAGTTCAAACTTATTTCCGATGAGTATAATTTGATTCAGTCATCCCTTTGAAATGAGAATCTTTACTTGCTTTTATATTCTAATGGGTTTCAGTGGCACAGCTCTTGGCCAGATGAAGTATTCAACTAACAAAAGTCATCTGTTTTGCCATGATACCGTAAATCATCTCGACTATACTTTTGATTCAGGTGCCGAAATCTCATCTTATCACTATTCGGATTCACTTCCTGAGTTACCATGGCTGAGTCCCACCAGGATTTCATTTGCTCTCGTCAGAGATGCCCTTGGCAATCTAAAGCTACACCGGAAAGTAAAAGCCGAGCTCTATATTTCCGGCTTGGGAAAGATACATAAGAAAATAGTAAAAAAAGAAATTACTGAACCGTGCTTCAACAACTATCTAATGCTTGGAATGGACGTTGTCATGAATAAGGTAGTGGGACTCTACACAACAAATCAGACCATAAATTTTAATGCTGTCCCGCCCAAGAACTTAGGTGACTATATGGTGCTACCCATGCGCAGAGAGTGGCTGACTAAGGCGTATTATGTCCAACTATATTCAGGTAAAAAAAGGATAAAATGCCTGGTGGATCTTGGTTATATTGGCGCTATCGCATTTAAAAAACCAAAGGGGTTGTCCAGTCAGATGTTGGATCCCTATGAAGGATGGGTAACTACCTTTTCTGCTCAGGATGTAATTACAAATTTTGACGTGTACAGGAATCAATCAATAAAAACAAACGAGACTGATCCGGCCATAATTTCAGACATCATGGTTTCCAAAAATTTAACTTTAAACTTGCTTGGATTGCAATTTTTCTTGAGATATGATACTGTATATTTTGATTTTAAGAATGGTTTTATTTATTTGAAAGGCGATAATACACCACCAAGAGAAATACCCCTTTATAATCTTTCGTTTCGAATGGGTGAATTTATAATTAATGGCATTTCCCGCAATTCCAAGGAATACAGTCACGGATTCAGAGTGGGTGAAAAAGTGAATGTACATGGAATAGATATAAGCTCACTCTCCGCTACAGATCTTTGCAATTTTGGCAGATTATATTGGGGCAGGTTACATCAACTGGGAGAGTCAGTCGTCTTTATAGAAAAAAAGAAATAAGCACACTCGTGTATTTTTTCTCCTTTTCAATAAAGTAAACAATTGATTTTTTCCAAATTCAATTCAACAATTAAATTCAATTATTAAATTAGGAATTTAATCTGAACAATGCACTGCAACATTTAAAAATAATAGTGAATTATCTCAGTAGGTTCACTTCACCTTTGGTTACTTGTTCGGTTCCTCCGGTTGCAAATTTGTATTTTACGCGATAGAGGTAAGTATCAGAAGGGGAATCTTTTTCTTTATATTTACCATTCCAACCGGTATTATCTGAGCCCTCGAAAATGGTTTGTCCCCATCGGTTGACGATGACCATATTGGTTACCTCTACACCATCAGGAACGACTGCCTGGAATACATCATTTTTGGAGTCACTATTAGGCGTAAAGGCATTTGGCATTTTGATATAAGGCACTACTCCCTGAATGTATATAGTCCCGGCAGCACCGCAGTGAATACCTGTAGGATCCGGTCCTATACTAGCTTCAAAGTTATTTATGTCTTCTTCTATGATGACCGTAATCGATTTCCCCTTTTGACTAAGGGATTTTCCATTGTATTTCCATTCGTAATCAGTGACATTGGGCAAAGAATTGGTAATAGTCAGAGTGACTTGTGTACCTTTTGCAATATTGGTTCCTGGTGAGGCTTCTATTACAAGCCAGTAGCTGCCCTGTACATTATAATTGAAAAATGTAACTGCTGGACAACCATCTTTCTTGCCTTCGACCTTATATTGCTGAGTTTTGCTGTTCTTGATGACTGCACTATAGCAATTGTTGGAGCAATTGACGCCGTCAGTGGGATCCCACTTTATGTCTGTAACATCTCCTTTCACTTCTACACTGACAGGGCGGTCTGCACAGACTGTGGTATCGTTTAGTGACAGTAGTATTTTGGGTTGAACCACATTGAGCTTGATAGAGTCTGCTCTAAAGCAGGCGACATTAGTAGTCTTGCGGATGTATAGGAAGGTATCCTGTGCGATGATGAGCAGATTGAGATCGGCTTTGCTATTTTGTTCGCCAATGGATTCCCAATTAAACTGGACATCCGGATATTTCGCTTTGCTGACCTCGGGTGAAGTGAGTAAGATAGAATCACCGGCACAATATTTATCCTTGGGATTCCAATTGGTTATCGGTAACTCCGGAATGCTATCCACTCTAATCTTAACTTCATAGTTAACCACACATCCCAATGGCCCTGTGGCAGTAAAGTGATATGTGGTAGATACGGATGGTTTCACCCAATACTCCAATGCACTTGCTCTTCTTATGGTGGAATCTGCCGGATCATACACAACAGTGGTGTTCGGCGGACTTACTTCAAATCGAATGGCAGTGCTGTCTGCTTTGCATAGATTCACACTATCCGAAGATATCAGTTTGAAGGTAACTTGTTCTACACGCACCTCAAACTTATAATTTCTCTTACATGTAGTATCCACTCCCGTCAGAAAAACCTGATATGTGGTAGTGGCCTTAGGCCTAGCTATAGGATTATTGGGGTCTGAGAAATCAATATCTGTAGTGGGCTCAAAATAATAATCGGGTGCATCTGTAAAATCACCAAAAGCAATCTGCTGATCCTGGCACAGTGTAGTATCAGTAAAAGGAGGGGTGTAATCCAATCCTTCCACTACATCGACGTGCACAGTATCGCTAGTTTCACAGCCGTCATAGGTATACGTAACTTTTATTATTGCTGACTTTCGCAGCGTAATAAACTGACGGGAGACATTTTGCTGAGCAAAGAGATTGGCAGGTGACCAGGAATAAGTTCCTCCTTCGTGATTGACTACAGCGTCCAGATTCAAAGATGAAGGTCCGCAAAGTTTCCCGGCAGAAGCTTTCAGTTCTATGGTTGGTGACGTGCGGCGTACATAGATGGAATCTATACCTGTACAGCCGCCACTGGTGCCTGTGACATAAATAAGTGCTGTGTCGTTTGCAATATAGGATACTACTGCCCCTGTATCAGAAGTGAATGAAGCAGTTGGTGACCAGCTATATGATGTGGCACCTGTGGCCGACAATTCAGTACCTTTACCACCGCAGATATATACGCTATCACCCTGAACAATACTAACATTCAGCCCATCAAAAATAGAAATGGAAGTAGATCCGGTGATCTGTCCATCCAGTGAAGTTATAGTTACCTGGACATCCTCGCTGCCTTCAGCAAGTGTATCAGTCAGCACTTGGATGGTTCCTACCAATTCTGTCTGACCGGCCGGTAATTCTATTGTATCTTGAAAAGACACTGTATAATCATCGCTTAGTGTAGCAGTTCCTGAAAGGGTTACAATAAACTTCATTGGCGTCGTAAATGGCTCTGATAGCTTTATACGGAGCGTAGCATCGGTATTATTGCAGCCTTCGCTCAGGTAATTCAATCCAGAAACAGTAAAAAAGGATAAATCCAGTACAGGCGCTGCTGATGGTACAAAAGAAGATCTTACACCTGTATCAGTATGTGCTGAAATCTGATAGGCCAATGCAATGAAGATGAGGCAAAACGTAAGGCTTTTTAACATAAAATACAGGTATTTTGTATATGTAAACATATAAAAATAATCATAAATTGTAAAAAAAATTATTCACAGCTTTTGAGCCATCCTTCTATATCCGCTGGAGTTACTGTTTTCTCTGAATCAAACATATCATGTAGTAGATAATTGAACAAATTCGTCATTTCTATAGAAGATAGTCCGGTCACCGGTGCCATGGCATGATCGAAAGTGATGCCATTAACTACTCTGGAGCCAATCAGTCCCTTAGTTATGATGCAAGGCAGCCGTTCGATAGAATCTGTTAAAATATTAGACAGTTTCAAAGGTGGGTACAATCGCTCCAATCCTTCACCATGCTCGCCATGACATCCTGCACATCGGATGGAATAGATCCGTTGGCCCTGAGTATATGTATTACACCCTAAAGTCACAATCAATGAGCACAATATGGCAACAATCCAGATAAGTAAACCTGATTTTGAGAGAGTCATTATTGCGACAACAAAATTTTAATCTTTCCGACCATTTCCTGTACTGAAGTTGGCTTTGTACCGTCGCTATAACCTCGAAGATGCCTCCTTCCATCCACCAGTAAGAGATATCCACTGTGAGTATATCCACCCGGTGCATCTTCATCCTCCTGAGCAATGCTCATATAAGCCTTTGCTAAGGGATATATTTTATCTTTTGGCCCGGTGACTAGCCTCCACTGGTCGTGATCAACTCCCAGATCATCTGCAAATTTTTTAAGTACGGGTACTGAGTCGTGTCGTGGGTCAATACTAAATGATATAAACCGTACCCGATCATTACCTTTAAATTCCTTGTAAATCGTCAACATATTAGCTGTCTGAAGTGGGCAAATAGTAGGACAGGAAGTAAAGAAAAAATCAGCTATATAAATCTTTCCATCAAAGTCCTTCTGTGTGACCTTGCGTCCTAATTGATCAGTTACTAAAAATGCGGGAATCCTTGCTGTATCAGTACCACCCGCAGGAATACCCATGAATGGAAGCGTCTTATCAACTTTTTTACACGAAAAAAGGAAAAAAAGAACCACAAAGCCAAGCAATCTATACATGGCTATTATTTCATAGGGGTATTGGCAAGTGTCTGTGAAGCAATCTTAATGCTGGTCTCCATCTTGCCTTTGATTTGCTCTATCTTGGCACGT
Source organism: Saprospiraceae bacterium (assembly GCA_035426385.1). Classification (GTDB taxonomy): domain Bacteria; phylum Bacteroidota; class Bacteroidia; order Chitinophagales; family Saprospiraceae; genus Parvibacillus. Next base: position 9,472 of record DAOLZQ010000046.1, on the reverse strand, counting down.
TCAAACTCCAGGAAATCATTTTTTCCTGCCGGAGAACTAATGGTGTCATAACTTTCTTTAAAATGATGCATCCAGTCAGTCATCATATCATCTGAACGATTGAGCTCTGCGAGTGCAAAGCGAAAGTCCGCCTTATACTTAGAGTCAGGCATATTGACCTCTATGGAATCAATTTTAAGCCGAAGCTGTTCTTTCAGGTCTTCAATATCCTTCATCCGGGGCATTACCTCGTCATGTACTGCCATGATCTCATTGAAGAGCGGTGGCTGAACATTATCTCCACTTACCATACTGTGGTCATGCATGTGATCTTCCGTAGAGGCATCACTGCCGGCTTTATCATTCTTACAATTCCAGAGCAACACGCTCATCACTAAAACAATAATTATCCTGAAATGCATTGGCTTGAATTTTGCTCAAAAATAATAAAAAAATTTGGGTAACCTGCCAAATGTTGTGTATAGTTAAAAAGATG
>DAOLZQ010000046.1:0-8897 GCA_035426385.1 Saprospiraceae bacterium | reverse complement strand
TTATACTACTACCATAATTAATATTTAATAAAATATGTTCTATTCTATTCCGGGATTAATTTCAAATTGATAAAAAAGTGTCTCAATTTTTGGCTTAATTCGTCATCCAGCGATTCCTCATTGCTACTCTCAGAAGTAGTTTTTTCCGGAGTGAGATATTTACGTATCAACCGAATCATTGACCTATCCTGCTGAGAAAATGCTTTCCTGAGTATTGGTAGAACGGAAATAAAATCGTCATATTCCAAATCAGTAATCCACTTATTCATGATGTCAAGAAAATAGGGCACTTCATACTGATTGAGCGACTTGCCGGTAATAAAATACCTCAGCCAATAGGCACTCTCTAGTGTTTCATTTGCTTTATCAAGCATCAAAGACATTTGTCCCGCAACCTCGTTCATATGTATCTGATCATGAACCAATAGAGTAGCGGTAGCCCACCCTTTCAGCACAGGGCTCATTTTCATTCTGCGGGCAGATACTTCAAGCGTGTGATACCATTCCCGATTCCACACTTCATTTGAGCGCCTCATTAAATTCTTATGAAATATAATTATTTTATCAAAATGTTTAGATGCTTCTTCTGCTGCAATATTTAAATAAAATGCAGGTAAATTCACAAAGATTTTCGGAATAATTTCCTCCAATAATTGGAAAATATCTTCTAAAGGGAAGGTACGTACTGAACCCAATTGTAGTATAGATAATAATTCATTTGATATGTCAAGCCAGGTTAGAAATTCATCATAATGAAAGAGGTGATCACTAATGCTTTGCATAAAGAATGCTGTAAGCGGTGCTAAATCACTATATAAAACATCCTTTAAGTTGAGTGCTAAAAACACGGTTTTATCACGACTTTTATAATATCTTTCAATAGTATATCCGGTGGTAGCCTTCTCAATAGTGTGTCCGTAAGTAATTTTCTGAGCCAAGCCGATCAACTCATCATCCCACCATTCCAGTGCCCAGTGACTATTGAATGTGCCCTTGTGATTCACATCAGTGGGAATAATACGCTGGCACCAGTTCAATTCAAGTAGTTTCAGACGCTGTAAGAATATATCAACTTGCAGTTTCTCAGACTGCCGAAGATCCAACTTCAATTCAACTGCTTGTGTCTTATTGCGATAGTAGTTCAAATGATATTGACGCATCAATATCTCGAAATCCTTTAGAAGCGGATTTTCTTGCAACTCAATAGATAAAGATCCCTGCACCTCCCCTATCAATGCGCCTTCCATAAGATCAGAGGCTTTAGTACGCTCCATCATATTATACACAGACTGCCCTGCATCGATGATCTCATCTATTCCGGGCATGGGCAGACCTCTGATTCCCGCTAGTGTATAAGCTAGCTCTACTGCTGAAGTAGAATGTTCCGGACTGACATCATATCCGGCGAGGCGCAGGTAATGCGCGATGTGTGCCAGCATGTATAAGGGAGCTTCAGTGCGATATTTAAAAATAAATTCGTAATACATGGGATATCTGACTCCCGCTCCGTATCCATACTCTGAGCTCAATCGCTTGTATGACCAGGGCACCCAGGTGAGGTCCAAAGGTGGCGCAATCAATCCAGCACAAAGAGCCGCATCTGAAGCTTCATCAAAGAGATCGAAGTCTTCTAAAAAAGGAAGATGTGCAGCACCACAAATGACTGCCAATCGAAGAAAGTGGGATCTATTATAGTGTCTGATATTTTGGCGCATCCACGCTTCCCGACGAAGAGTTTCTGTATCCTGAGCAGCCTCGATGGCGGGCTTTATCTCTCGCATCAAGGAATGAAGCACGCCGAAAGGTGCTGTTCCGGATTGTTGAGTTTCAAAATTTATCTCCCACCACAGTTCGGCATCTTTAATTCCCTGGAGAGAAGCCAAATAATCAAATGCCTGATAAGTGCCTTTGATCTTAAAATTCGAAGTTTTCTTTTTAGCTTTTCTCTTTACCTGGGGCAAATGGACTCCGAGTGGGAGATCAATAAAGTGGGTTTGTAATCGATGTTTTAGTCCATACTTGATGGCTATCCATTCAGGTGAAAACACAGCCAATGGATAGAGATAAGATTGATTTCGATCCAGCTTATCATACAATAAGATAGCAACAGGCAGTGCTTCTATAGCTTCGGTCTTCTTCAACATCGAAGATGCATTTTCCGGCCCTTCTATCAGAATACAATCCGGAGCGAATTGCTCTAAGGACTGCAATAATGCATTGGCACAACCCGGACCGTGATGACGAACGCCAAAAAATCTTATTTCAGTCGGCCCGGAATCCATCATTTTAAAATACAGACACCACACGCCCCGGCAGTCGGGCTTGTACTGTATTATTATACATCGCGGCACAAGAGACCGGTGGCAGATAATAGGTACCCTGATAAGCGGCAATTAATTTTACTCTCACAGTCATCGGACTGTTCTGAGATAAGTCAAAAAAACTATACACTCTGTCGTCCCTATAGTCTTGATAATCCAAATTTGATTGGCTCAGCGACTGATCCTGCATACGGTCATTAACTATTTCCCAACCCGCGGGGAAGATTTGATTCAGCGCCAATTGGCGGACGATTTCATTGCCGGGATATTGATTTCTCACGGTGGCAATGGCATAGAACTCCGTCCCCTTGGCTAACTTTTCAGGGTCGATGGTTTGGTTATTTTTATCTGTGTACCGCACCTCAAGTGCCAAATTCTGTTCTAGTTGGCTCAGGTCTCTACCTGCAGGCTTACCGGTATGAGTCAAGGTAGCATACAGTACACCTTTTGATTTATTGGAAATAGAAAGGTTGGAAATGTCATTCACTTTTCCCAAATCAATAGTGATCATCGTTCCTTTTTCATTAACGTCAATCTTCTTACCCTGGAAAGTATATACCGCCTGAATTTCTTTAGAAGGTGGGTATTTATCGAGATAGGAGGCCACTGCGCCTAGACCCATCGAGATACTGTGAGTGGAATACCAACTATCGCCGCCGAATTTACCTGCAATCGATTTAGCTAATACACCGGCTTCTTTAGCACGGTCGAGAATCAATAGTGTCTGAAGCTTGATGGCCTGATCTCTGACATCAGAGCCAAAGGTGCCGCCGAAATCCATATAGGGCTTAGTGTCTGAACTCAAGCTAGTAATCAAGCCAGTACCGATATCTTTCTTTCCTATCAACCCATAGGCTGAAGCCAATAGCCACTTCGCCTGACTGACGAGGCCAGCCTGAGATCTCAGTTGATTCATGGCGCCCAACTCCGGAGAACCCGCGAGCGCAAGTGTAAAGAGTCGGTAAGCCTGAGTTATCTCACTTGAACTTTGGTAAAAACCGAGTTCTTTTTGCTGAGGGCTCCACGCTCTTGCTGCCTTTTGCTGGAAAGAGAGCCAGGATTTATATATCGAGGGATTGATCTGATAACCTGCTTTGCGAGCCTCCAACATAAAATGACCCGCATAACTGGTGGTGTATTGATCGGGCTGATTAGCACCCGGCCAATAGGAAAATCCTCCGTTAGAAAGCTGATAGAACTGCAACTTCGACATTACAGCATCTATATTTTGTCTTATTTCTAATTTTCCCTGTGCATTTAAGGCCATAATCTTGCTCAGGAAAATCTGCGGAAATCCCGCCGAAATGGTCTGTTCCAGACACCCATATGGATAGTTGATCAGAAAATTAAGGTGCTTGGACAGGTGCAGATCAGGAAAAGTAGAAAGTTCAAGTGTAGCTGAATTGGATCCTTTCATACCGGGTGCAGTAGAAGAGAATTTTGATTCGCTGCCTGCCTGAAGGATTTTTTCAGTAGTAAGAGTAAGAGGAGGATTGGGATTCTCTACTTGTATCTCTATGGTCTCAGTACTTTTCTCGCCATTGCCACTGACATTTACCTTCATCACAGCTTTGCCTTCTCGGTCTGAAACTTTTACCGGAAAGTAGAGCATTTTTTCACCTGTGCCGGTGAAGGTCAAGCTCTGGGAAGTTTTTCCGTCTGCTTTTATGAGTCCCGACTCATCAGAGATATCTACTCTGACATCTTTGACATTTGCCTTAGTCACGAATACATTGACCGGCATATTAAATATGTCACCGGGTGCGAGCTTACGTGGCATGGTGGTCGATACCATCAGTGGCTTGACGACTTTGACAGTCTTACCGGCATTGCCGTAAGCTTGTTCATTTCTGGCTACCACCATGACGCGTACTGCGCCCATATAATTCTCGATATTAAACTTATGATTGGCTTTGGCACCCTTACCTAGCTGGAAGGGACCGAGGTGGACCACAGCCGGCTTGAAACGGTTGGCCTTGGGAGCTCCAGTGACTTGCTTGGCTGCCATATCTCCACCGATGGCAAAGACACCTGCCAGTCTGCCGCCGAAGCCACCAATTATCTTATCAAATAGATCCCAGGTCTTTATCGTCAGCGCATTCTTGGCATTGAAAAAATTGTAGGGATCAGGCGTACTGTAGTTTGTCAGGCTAAGAAGTCCCTCGTCCACTATGTCGATGGTATATGTCATTGGCTTGCCTGATTTTTCGCTTATTGTCAGCGAGGTGGGTCCATCCGGACGTATCTCATCAGCCACTGTCAATACAGGATTTAGCAAGAGATCCGGATTATTTATCTTGACCGGGACTACACCGTATAAGCGCAGCGGTAGATCATTGCCGGATTGATTGTGTGGTTGTATCAGAGTGATATACACGTAGCAATTAGCTCCCATCTCCTGTACCGTTGGAACTTCAATCTTATTTACGCCTGCTTTACAGTCTGACCAGGTAGCGCTGATGATGCCTGCAGTTCCCTCTACACTTATGAGCGCGCGACTATTGGGCAAGCCTTCGAAGGTAAGGCGGATTGGTTCACCCGATCTAACTTCCTTATCCACCAGATTGACTTTTAGTGAGGTGACCATCGTCTGTAGCTCTCGCGAATCAGCATCCTCAGGATACCCGGCGTACACTATACCACCTGACTGATGACCATCCGGGTGAGTGACCTTGATGAAGTACCTGCCCCAATGGCCGGGGTTAAAATTAAAAGAACCTTTACCGGAACCATTGGTGGATACCTGAAGCGTACGGTAACTCTTCATGCTTACGTCGGAGATGTAATTGGAAGCATCCTGATTTCCATCCCACCACCATTGCCAGTCCATTTGATATATCTTCACCTCAGCCTTGGCATTAGCCACCGGCCCACCCTGAGCATTGATTGACACGACTTGGAAAGTGTTATCGCCATTTTCTTTTATGACCGGCTCACCCCACGAATTTACCGGCAATTTTAAACCCATATAAGTTTTGAAAGGAGAATAAGAGACTGAAGTAAAATCAGTGCTAAAGTTGCCCCCTTGCTCAAATACGGTTGTCTTTAAAAGTACCCTGCTGAAGTTGGCCAGATTACCATTTGGATTAATATTCATACTAAATTTTGCAGCACCATCTGAGTTTAGCTTACCCTCATAAACGCGTAGTTCAGAAGTAGTCGAGCGGCCACTGATGTCAAAGATATAATCGGCATAATTTTTGAAAGGCGTCTGGTTGCGGGATACAAAAGCGTCCACAGTAGTGCGCATATTAGCGGCCGGCGTGCCGATGAGCCAATTGGCCTGGAGTTGGGTTGAGATCGATTTCTGACCGTTGAGTAATTCAGCTTTATTGGGAGTTAACTCTATTTTTAGTTTATTCGGTTTAATGGTCTCGATATTCAACTGCTTTGAGAAACTGGCACCACCAATGCGGACAGTTGCCGTCCATACACCCGTAGGAGCTTCAGTCTCAGTATTGAAATAAAAGGGCAGTATTGCGCCCGGGTGATAGCTCTTGTTCATACGCAGCACCACAGAGCCACGAGGATTGGTCACTTCCATTGTCACCGGGTGTCCGTCAGGTAGACTGTGTGTCTTATCTTCTATCATGGCATTGAGATAGATGGAGTCCCCGGGTCGCCACACGCCCCTATCGCCGTAGATATAGCCCTGCATGCCGCGAGTCAGCGACTGGCCGGAAACATCAAACTTACTGAGTGACAATGCCTCGGCATCATTGAGCAATAAATAGCTTTTGTCGTCGCCTTTTGAGCCCACCAACATAAATGGCACGTGCGCCAGTTTTATTTTTGCAAATCCATTATTGTCAGTGGTGGCGGTAGCCAATGATTGCTGCTGGAAATCATAAAAAGTGAGTGCAACACCGGAGGCAGGCTTCGCAGTAATGATATCTGTAGCTGCTACAAAGAAATCGCCGGTTTCGCCACCTTTGGCTATGAGAGAAATATTAGATTTATACACGCTCTGTACAGCGAAGTGATTTTTATTGTAGTAAGAGTTACTGCAGGGGTTTTCCATTTGATCCCATTCGTAGTCTCCATCTTCACCAAAGCCTGCATAGTTATTGTCATAAATACTCTCGGGTGGAGAATCATATCCTTGTTCCATCGGCATGAGTGACTTCTCATTTGATTGCTCCATTTTATCACCACTGCATAGATAGCTGGAGTAGGCGCGTCGAAATCCAATCCTAATCTGATAAATAGAATTTCGATCTGAAGTGATCAGTTTATTCATATCCAATCCATATCTGACCCATCGATCATTATTTACAGAAGAATTCAGCGAACTAAGATCGATTTTCTGCTGTAGTATGATTCGACCTACCCTATTGATGTCGTATGCATCTTCATATCCATTGTAGGTCTGGTAGTATTGAAGAATGTTGTTTGAAAAAATCTTGACGATCTCTACATCGACCGACTTGAGGTTGATCGCTTCGAAAGGAATAATAAGGCCGTCATTCTCCGGCAAAATATTTCCCTGATTAACAAATCGAACTAATGGCTTGGTGTCCTCAAACTCAACCATCTTGCTCCATTGCTTACCAAGTGATTTGCCCAGTGAATTTTGTACTGAAGGATCCACAATGATGCGATGCTTCCCTTTTATGCGCTCATTCATAAACAAACGGACGTTATTCCCCTCTACTTCAGTGCGGATTGGTTCTAGGTAATTTTCAATGCTGATGAGACCGGAAAGATCCTGAGATGAGCCTATAGGATCAGTAAAATTGATAGTACATAAGAAATCTGTTCCGGTGGATACAAATACATCATGCACTGTGAAAGTATTAACTGAGGGGACAGCAATTTGCTTTTTATCATTTTCACCGTTAAATACATTATCCTTGAAAGAGAGAGTCAACTGCTGTTCAGAGGTCGAGCGTGTGATATTTCTAATCGTAAATTCGTGCTTCAGACCATCAGGCGAATGTGACCACTCTATTTGCGGCTTTCCATTTCCCATAGAGGCAGCAATCAGCGGTTCCACTTCTTTCGACGAACTGAAATCAGAAGAATAAACGGTACCGAGATATTGCTGAGCGGTATAATCGGTTTTAGATGGCGTATTCCATCCTTTCCAATCAATCGAATACGCCATCTTGATGGTATGTACGCTAAACTCATAAGTTCGAAATTCACCCGGTACATTAGACGCTATCTTGCCTACATTCACCTGAACACTATAAGTCTCATCCGACTTAAATGAATCATCAGGAGTAAACTCGATGGTATGATCATCAGTCCAGATGGCTTTACCTTCCAGAGCAGGTGAAGTAGTAACCACACCGCTCTCCACATATCCACCGACTGCCTTGGCATCGACCATTTTCTCAGTGAAGACGATTCTCACCGGCTCCCTTTTTGAGATCAGTCCACCTGAATTTGCAAAAATATATGGATTTTCGGCGCTGGTTGTGACCGGTTTTTTCTTACATGAAATGGTAAAGAAAAGTAAGGCAATCATCAGAATAGTATTCCGTGAAGTGGCATATTTTCTGAACGTTAAAATGGATTTTGGATATTGAATGGATTTGGAGATAAGCATATAGTTGTTTTTGGTCAAAATTATTACACACAATAACGCCATTTTTGACGAATATTTTTTTGAATCACCGTAAAATTGATGTTACCCCGTAAAATCAAAGATGGATAATCACTATGTCAGGGCAGCCCTAAGATTTTATGAGTCTGCAGGCTCAGTTTCCAGCGCGGATGAGCTTTTATATAGTCAATAGTAGCGAGTATATTTTCTTCTTGGTTTGCATTGTCGAGTGGTTGCAAATAATAGTTTGAAAAATCAAGATGAAGAAAATCTGTGGGTTTATTTTCCACTTGCGGATACACCAGCTTGAGTTCATCACCATGGGTCTGAACAATCTCGGTATTGGCCTTTGGACTGACACACACCCAGTCTATCTCAGCCGGTACAGGCAGTGTCCCATTGGTTTCGATGGCGATATATATCCCTGCCTCGTGTAGTGCATCGATGAGGGTTTGATCTACCTGAAGCATGGGCTCTCCGCCGGTGAGTACGGCAAATACTGGTCTTACTTTTTCATCCGGCCACTGTGAGCAAATAAGAGCAGCTAATTGCTCAGCAGTATATTTACCTCCGTTTGGTCCTTTAGTATCTATGAAATCAGTATCGCAAAATGAGCAAACTGCGCTCTGTCGGTCCTTTTCAAGGCCGGACCAAAGGTTGCATCCCGCAAACCGGCAGAATACAGCAGGCTGGCCGGAGTGAAAGCCTTCACCCTGGAGCGTAAAATATATTTCCTTGATGGCATATTTCTTTGCCAAAATGCGCGTGTTGGTTTGTGTATAAAATGGCTGCAAAAGTAGAGATAAAGGGCCAATAAAGTATAGAAGTCAGAGAAAGTCGATAGTTGGAGTAAATAGTGTATGTTTTTCATGCAACAAGGTTTACAATTATAAGGGGTCTTAAAAACTCAGAGGTAGTTCCATCTGCTTTGGTTGTATTGCGTGCTGTCCTGATTGGTGAGGAGATATGTAACAAAGCACTGTAATTCCAAGGAGCCACTTCCAATTTATTTGCTTGAAAATGAA
>DAOLZQ010000045.1:0-25294 GCA_035426385.1 Saprospiraceae bacterium | reverse complement strand
TGGGACGTACCTACGGCACTCACTCCAACTCTGCACTTTTCCCCGGATTGAAATCCGGCGTTACAAAAAATGGATCGAGCCTACGGCTATTTATTAAATAGATTTATAGAATTTCAAATATGCATAGTCTTTATATACAATGTAGATATGCAGAAAAAAAATAGAATGTAAATCAAGATGCTTAGCATCGGCAGCATTTTGTAGCAACGGGTTTTAACCCGTTCGCATTAATTGTACAAGAAAGGAGAGCCATGAGCTCGTCAGATATATTTGAGCGGGTTAGAAAGTGAGAAAGTTAGAGGGATAGGAATTGAAATTATTCAGCTTTAAATCGTGTTACAGATCCGCCAGAGAGAAGGGCGACTCGCTTATATTCGCAGGATTGCGCTAAATAATAAAAGGGAAACCATTCTTTAATGATTTCCCTTTCGATTTATAAAAGCATCACCCTTTCCAAAACTTGAATATGACTTTCATCATATTGACACAAATATACATTTGGTAGTACCGATTATAAATCGCTTGATATAGCCATATTTTTAAATAGTAGTTTTACTGTATTATTTATAGTCAATGACTACTAGGAAAATATTATTTGAATTAGACATTTGAGCCGGCAATAAAGCCGGAGCTCCATGCATGTTGGAAATTATAGCCTCCGGTGATTCCATCCACATTTAGGATTTCGCCTGCAAAGTATAGACCGGGTATATTCTTTGCCTCCATAGTTTTAAGATTGATTTGATCTAATTCTATTCCGCCCGCTGTTACAAATTCCTCTTTAAACGTGGTCTTGCCCTTCATCTCCAGAATCGAATGGGCGAGTAGCTGGGCTAAGCTCTCTAGCCATTTAAAGTTGACCGTCTGCCAGGACTGGGTCACTTCAATGCCTGTGCTGTTGATGAAATATTGCCAAAGTCGTGCCGGTAATTGCTTAAAGGGGTAATTTGAAAGTGGTTTAGCAGCATTTTGATGTTTGTGATCTTTCAGTATATCCAAGACATCCTGGGTCTTTACTTCTCCCAGCCAATTGATCGAGAACCGATGCTGATATCCACACTTGAGTAAATGTTCTGCTCCCCAGGCTGACAACTTGAGTACTGCGGGGCCACTGAATCCCCAATGTGTGATGAGTAGAGGCCCCAAGTAGGAAAACTTCATTCCTTCGAGATGTACCCGGGCTGCAGGGACGCTTATGCCCATCAGCTTTAGTAGCGGATGCTGTGGTGTGTTGAAGGTAAATAGCGACGGAAATGGATCTCTGATTTTCAGTCTAAGGTGCTGCAGCCAGTCATAGGCTGATGACTTCGGCGAGCCCCCCGGTGACACTATGACTTTATCAAAATATTCCGCTCCTCCGAAGCCGTAAGTGAGTTGAAATCCCACCTCTTCGAGTGGTTTTATTTCCGTCACCGCAGTGCGAATTCTGATCTTAACTTTCAGGCGCTCTGCTTCTGCCAGCAGACAATTGATGATGCTTTCAGAGCGATCAGACTGTGGAAATACACGGCCATCAGCCTCTACTTTCGTCTTTATCCCTCGATGTCCGAACCAGTTTATGGTGTCCTGAGCTCCGAATTGATATAATAGCGAACGCATAGACTTGCCACCGCGTGGGTAATTGGCGGCGAAAATGGCAGGTTCTGCAGGGCGGTTGGTCAGATTGCACCGACCTCCACCGGAGATTCTTACTTTGGATAGTACCTCTGATGTCTTTTCCAAAATCACTACTTCAGCAGTCGGATGTCGAGACGCTGCAGTCAGAGCAGCCATGAAGCCTGCGGCACCACCACCTATGATCGCTATTTTCATAAAACAAATGTATCACTTGAAGCGCAGTTTATCTTTAGATCATTGTAACAACTCTGCACAACTTTGAATTTTATTATAACGTTTAGAGAGCTACCTTTGGGACTGCTTATGTTAGAACAGCGATTACACAATTCTCCTTTCAATACGATCACCTGCTGATATGAATCAAACTCAGCTTACGATGCCCTATTCATGGTGGTACCTACTGCTTTGCCTACTGTGCGGCCTGGCATACGCTATACTGCTATACCATAGATCAGGCGAAGATTCTTCATGGACCCGACGGGTGAAAGCAGGTATGTTTGCCTTGCGTACACTCAGTGTAGCACTCATTTGTGTATTGTTACTCTCACCCATTTTAAAGCATTTTTCTTTTGAGACCAGCAGACCAAAGATATACATAGGGATAGATCAGTCTCAGTCAGTGGGTTTTGCTATAAAGGATAAAGTGGGGCTTTTGGAAAATATAAAAGCACTACAATCAGCTCTGGCAAAGAAATTTGATGTAGAGACATACAGCCTTAGCGATCAGATTTTGCCCAAGCTCAATGATCAGTTCAATGGACAAGCCACTAATCTCAATCAATTCTTCCAGCAAATAAACGAATCAGGTCCTCAGGCTGGAAATGGTGCTGTCATTCTACTTAGCGATGGCATCTTCAATCAGGGGCCTAGTCCCCTCTTCGAGGCAGCACGCTCAGGCCGACCGATATATACCATCGCAGTCGGTGATACTATGCCCGCCCGCGACCTCTCTATCCTCAATGTGGCTCACAACGAAATCGGCTATCTCGGGGACAAGACTACCATTCAGGTAGATTTGCAAGCGTTTAATTATGCCGGAAAAAGCGCAGTGGTTACGCTGGCTAAGATTAATGGCGACAAGCAAACCGTGCTAACCTCTAAAGCGGTCAATATTGCCGGGAATTCATTTTTTCAGACAGTAACATTGCCGCTTACTCTGTCTGCCGTAGGCAATCAAAAATATATCGTCACAGTCACCCACCTGGATGGCGAAAGTACCTATGAGAATAATCTGAAAATATTCTATCACGAAGTGTTGGATAGTAAGCTCAATATAGATCTGATAGCTGCCGGTCCACATCCAGATATCGCTGCACTTAAAGCCGCCATCAGCCAGGATAAGAACTATGATCTAAAGGTGCACTTCCTGATGGATCCGATACGTCTTCATGACAAATCTGATCTCGTGATCTGCTACCAGGTACCGACAGACAATACTTTTGCGCCTGCTTTCGAGCAGATCTGGCAGACAGTTGTCACCCGAAAGATTCCTAGATTATTTATCATCGGTGGCCAGACTAATGTCCCCCGCCTGAATTCTATTCAGAAATCTGTAGCCATCTCTCAGACCAACGGCAGTCTTACTGATGCCTACCCAATGGAGGGAAGTTCGTTTACCTATTTTAATATTCCATCTGAATGGAAGACGAGTTGGCAGACTTATCCACCTCTCCAAGTCCCGTTTGGCGCTTATCAGGTTAGTCCCGGTATGGAGGTGATGTTGCGACAGCGCATTGGTAAGGTGGAGACACAGTTTCCACTCTGGCTGATGGGCTGGCAGGATGATGTGAAGACTGGTATTATCACCGGTGAGGGCCTATGGCGCTGGCGTATGCAAGAGGCAAAGGGTGGCCTGAATAACACCCATTTCGATGCTTTGATGGGAGCTACACTGCGATTCTTATCTACCAAAGATGATAAGCGCAAGTTCAGAGTAAGGAGCGATGAAACCAATTATACAGAGACTGACCACGTGAATTTCTCCGGTGAGCTTTATAATAACAATTATGAACCCATCAGTTCGGCAGAAATAAACTTGAAAGTAAAAGACCAGAAGGGTAAGAGCTATGACTACCAACTGGGTAGATATGAAAATAACTATACAGTAGATGCCGGTACTTTTCCACAGGGTGATTATACTTACACGGCTACCTCTAGATATAATGGTGTTAATTATTCGGCTGAGGGAAAATTCAGCGTTAGCCCTGTACAAAAAGAATTATTTGACCTGGTAGCAGATTATGGCCTCTTGTCACAACTCGCAGTACAGTCAGGCGGAAAGATGATCACACTAGCCCAAATCGGCGACTTAGCCAAAATGATAACTGCGGATGACTCGATCAAACCGGTGATCAAAAAGAACTTCAAAGCGGATCCGCTGATCAACTTTAAATGGATTTTTGCAATTCTTATTGGCTTACTTGGGCTGGAATGGTTCATGCGCAGATATGCCGGTCGTTATTAATTTTAATTACATTTAGGGTATGGATTTTGGGAAATTAAGTGAGCATTCTGAGGTCGATTTCAGTTTGCCCTTACAAGATCATTTCTATTTTAATGCACCTCCTGCCCAGAGCTTAGATGTCTTGCTGGGAGCGACCGGCTGGTCAATGCCGCAGTGGAAAGGCGTATTATATCCGCGACGTACTCCGGCCAATTTATTTGGACAAGTCTATAGTCACCAATTTGCCACGACTGAGTTTAATACAACCTATTATCAGGTTCCACCTGCAGAACGTGTAAGGCATTGGAAAGAATTTACTGCACCTGAGTTTGTCTTTTGTCCCAAGATGTATCAGGGTATCAGCCAGAGTTCCTCGATAGGAGTGGGAGGTTCATTATTGCCCGATTTTCTGGAGCGTATGACCGGTTTTGATGAAAAGCTTGGCTTGATATTTATGCAAATGCCTCAGTTTTTTGGTGAAAACAAATTGGCAGCTCTTGAAAAATTTGTCGCCCAATGGGGCTCTGGTATTCCGTTAGCTGTGGAGATGCGACACGCAGATTTTTTCAGAGACGAAATAAAACATATACTTGCTTCTTTATTTGGCTCTGCACAGATTTCCTGGTTGATCACAGATGTAGCCGGCCGTCGTGATGTCTCACATGACCGTATCACCGCACCCTTCATGTGCATTAGATTCGTAAGTACGGGTGACATTGAGTCAGATCAGAGCCGCATAATTTCCTGGATAATACGTCTTCAAAACTGGAAAGAAAATGGTGTCCAGATCGTTTATTTTTTTATCCATACACCAGGTAATCTTACCCCTCATCTATTGACTTCTTTTTTCGCGCAAGAATGGGAGCAACGCACCGGAATTAAACTGAAGATTCCACAGGAAGTGGAGCAAGGACTTTTTTAATTTTCAATTATTACTGGTTAATGATAAATGAAGGTCATTAATCAGTTTTAGAAAACCCTGCTCTTCAACGGATTTATATTTTCACTACCTTTGTATATATTCAATCTATTGATTCATGACCAAAAGTGAAATTAAAGCACCCTATCTCGAGCGAGACCTCAGTTGGCTGGACTTTAATTATAGGGTCCTCCAGGAGGCACGCGATCCGCGCAATGCACTGCTGGATAGATTGAAATTTATCTCTATCTTTTCGTCAAACCGGGATGAGTTCTTCAGAGTACGTGTAGCCCATCACCGTAATATGATTCGATTAGGTAAGAAGGAGAAGAAAGTAATAGACTACGATTCCAAAGTAATCATGCGGGAGATCATGAAACTGGTAAATATCCAGCAGACAGAGCTCAATCAGATTTTTATTGGAGACATCACTCCGGCTTTAAAAAAATTTGGTATAAATATCCTGCGTCGTCTAGAGCTGGATAATGAACAAGTGGAATTTATAGAGGCATACTTTAGGGATCATATGTTGCCCTTCGTGCAGCCCGTACTGCTGGTAGGAAATAAAATCAGACCGTTCCTAAATAATTCAGCACTCTATCTAGCCATAGATATGAGACTTCCCGAGACCAATGAGCAGCAGTTTTCACTCGTGAAAATACCATCGGATCATTTACCACGATTTATAGAACTGCCCAGCTCTAGCGGTGGCCATGATCTGATCTTTATAGATGATATTGTGCGGCACAGTGTATCGTGGTTGTTTCCCGGCTATGATATTATAGATACCTACAGTATTAAGCTGACGCGCGATGCAGAGCTATACATAGATGACGAATATTCGGGCGACCTGGCAGAAAAAATTCAACAGAGCCTTATCAAGCGAAATATTGGGCCGGCTTCACGACTGGTATATGACAATGCAATGCCTCCTTATCTGCTCAATTATCTGATGATGGTATTTGAATTGCAGAAAGTTGATTTATTTCCCGAAGGGCGATATCACAATAAAAGTGATTTCTTTAAGTTTCCACATTTTGGCATTAGTGGTCTTCAAAGTCCAATGCCCCCACCTGTTGCCTACAAACGTTTGTTAGTAGATGAGATTTTCTTTGACGAGCTTAAGCGGCAAGATCATCTGTTATATTATCCCTACAACAGTTATGATCCCGTGCTTAATTTCTTCGAGCGGGCAGCTAAGGATCCAGATGTAACCCACATCAAACTGATACAATACAGAGTCGCCAAGGAATCACGGATAATGGATTATCTGATAGAGGCCGCTGAGAATGGTACCCAAGTAAGCGTATTTATTGAAATTAAAGCACGCTTTGATGAAGAGGCCAATCTCAGTTGGGGTGAAAAATTAAAAAGTCATGGCATACAGGTGTCCTATAGTTTGCCCGGTATAAAAGTACACAGCAAGCTGGCGCTTATCAGAAGACTCGAGAATGACAAACCTCAATTCTATGCTTACCTCAGTACTGGAAATTTTCACGAACATACTTCAAAAATATATACCGATTTCGGCTTATTTACTGCAGATACGAGATATACTTCGGAGATCATGCGCGTCTTTAATTTTATAGAGAATGGTCAGAAACCGTCTATTCCTTTCAGTACCCTTCTGGTGGGCCAGTTTAACTTACGTAGTGGTCTCATCAGTTTGATTCACAAAGAGATCAATACCGCTAAAGCCGGAGGAATAGCAAAAATCTTTCTCAAGCTAAATAGCATTCAGGACAAGGAAATGATAGATCTGCTATATGAGGCTTCTCAGGCGGGTGTCGAGATCCGGATGATCGTACGTGGCATCTGTTCCTTGCTACCAGGTGTAAAGGGGATATCTGACAACATCAAGGTGATAAGCATCGTGGACAGCTATCTCGAACATGCCAGAGTATACAATTTCTATAATGAAGGACGGGAACTCATCTATCTCTCTTCTGCTGACTGGATGGAGCGAAACCTCAGCTTTAGGGTAGAGACTGCATTCGAAGTTCTTGATCCGGTGCTTAAGGATGAGGTGCACAAGTTAATGACTATCCAATGGAATGACAATACTAAGGCGCGTATCATTCACTTCAAGCACACAAATGAATATGTGCCTATTGATGGTGATTTTCCAAATAGATCTCAAATAGAGAGCTATTACTTTATCAAGCGTAAGGAAGAGATATTGCTCAATGTCGAGAACACAATGATCAACTGATGATTGAAAATGAAATTCAGAGCCTTAGTCCGTTGGATGGAAGGTACCGAACCAAGACACTAGAACTGAGAGCATTTTTCTCAGAATATGCTCTAATAAAGTACAGAGTAAAAGTGGAAGTAGCCTATCTCTTATCGCTTCAGGGAATACTGAGTACTACACCTTACTCATTTGACCTGCCGGCCAATTTAACAGAATCATTGGTTGATAATTTCAGTGAGCAGGATGCTGAGTGGATTAAGGCTAAAGAACAAGTGACCAATCACGATGTAAAGGCTGTAGAATACTTCATAAAGACGCGGCTAGTGGAGTCCGGTCATAGCGCCATAGCTGAATGGGTGCACTTCGGCCTGACTTCTCAGGATATCAACAATACTGCTTTCCCTCTGATGATTAAGGACGCATGCAATGTAGTACTTATTCCTGCTCTGAAAAATTTAAGAGATTTATTAAAGTCAGAAGCTGATCGCTATAAAACAGTTTCTATGCTATCACGAACCCATGGTCAGGCTGCCTCGCCCACACTGCTAGGTAAGGAGATCAAAGTGTTCGAAGAGCGTATCAAAGCGCAGATGGAGCTACTGGTCGCCATTCCCTGGCAAGGTAAATTTGGAGGTGCAGTGGGCAATATGAATGCTCACTTTGCAGCCTTTCCTGAGATCGACTGGCATGAATTTGCGGCTAAGTTTTTAAATCAACTTGGATTGCAGCGACAATCGAATACCACTCAGATAGAACACTATGATATGCTGGCAGCCCATTTTCATTGCCTGATCAGAATTGATAATATACTGATAGATCTATGTAGAGATATCTGGACCTATATCAGTATGGATTATTTCAGGCAGATACCTAAGGCCGGTGAGATAGGCTCCTCCGCCATGCCTCATAAGGTAAATCCCATTGATTTTGAAAATGCAGAAGGCAATCTTGGAGTAGCTAATGCACTACTGGAGCACCTCGCTGCCAAACTGCCGATAAGCCGCTTGCAGCGCGACCTTACTGACAGTACAGTGCTTAGAAATATAGGTGTGCCCTATGGTCATATCTTAATTTCTCTGAAATCAATAATGAAAGGATGGAGCAAGCTGGAAGCAAATAAAGACAAGATTGCCACTGATCTACGCGCTAATCCCATGGTGCTGGCTGAAGCCATACAAACTATCTTACGCAGAGAACACTTCGCAGGAGCTTACGAAGTACTGAAAGAATTGACACGTGGAAATAATCAGGTAACTACAGAGCGCTTAAAGGAATTCATTCAGTCTTTAGAGGTGGAGGCAAATATCAAAGCAGAACTACTGTTATTGACTTGCGAAAATTATACCGGTAAGCCTAACTATTAATTTTAGGCATGTGCTCTTACTCCACGACTATTATTCTTTACCCGTTGATTATTGAGCACCTTGATGACTGTAGAGAATAAAATTGAAATTCCGAGTATTACTAGAATGAGGTTAAAGGAACCGATATTTTGCATCGAGAATGCTACAAATATCACAAATCCGCTGAAGAGAACTAAAATTAGTGTGGACTGCATGTGCGTCAGTCCCAGGTTGAGTAGCATGTGATGTATGTGCCTTTTGTCCGGATGAAAAGGAGATTTTCCCTCCATGATACGAAGAGTAAAGGCACGTAAGGTGTCAAATAAAGGATAAATCAAAAGCGCAATAGCTATGGCAGGTGCAGACTGGAAAGCGTATATTGAGGCAGGTGCCTCACGATGAAATTCGATAAATTTGAAAACTAAAACAGCGGCGATCAATCCAATAAGTAGCGAACCCGTATCCCCCATAAAGATTCTGGCAGGTGTGAAATTAAACTTCAGGAATGCAATCAGCGCACCAGATAAGGCAAATGCCACAAGACTCAGTTCTACACGATCCACCATCCAGAACCATGATCCCAGGGTAACTGCTATCAGTGTACCTATACTTCCTGCCAAACCGTCAATACCATCTATCAGGTTAAATGAATTTATAATTACTAAAATAATGAATAGCGACATCACCACAGCAACCCAATCCGGCAATTCATACACTCCAAATATTCCGTATAATGAAGTAATCTTCACATTGGCCTTGAACACCAGAATAATGGCTGCAAACAATTGACCAATTAACTTTTTATACGCGGGAGTAGGTATTATATCATCTTTTGCTCCAATCAGAAATACGATTATGGTTGCACCCAGTACGTATTGAAGGTCTCCTATCAGTGTAAACGGAGTCCATAATATAATAGAAAAAAGTAGGCCTGCAAAGATGCCTATCCCTCCAAGAGAAGGTGTAGCCGTAGTATGTGATCTTCTATCATCCGGAATATCTACCAGTTTCTTGACTTTTGCAATTGTAATTATTGATGGTATAGCAAAATAGGTAACCAAAAAAGAGGAGATGAAACAGAGGATAATATCATACATATGAATTCGTTTCTGAAGTGAATTTGATTTCCGTTCTTGAGCAAATTAACTAGTTATTTCTATAATTCCTTGAAAAACTTCAGCCAATTCAGAAAAATATCACTTTGGTTTTAAAAGTATATACAAATCCGCACAATTATATATATTATGTGGATTAAAAGGAATACTTAACGAAGGAGGATGGGAATGATTTATCTTAATTAACGCTTTTCGCTGAATTTGGTTTTATCAATTGTTATTAATTTTTATTTTTTAATATTTTATGCTCAATAGAAGAAAGCTTTTAATCCGTTTTTTAATTTTTATGGGCCTGGCAATGGTTATATATCTGTTGCCACAGCTACTTCTCAAGGGGGCAATAAGTAAGTTCCTGAGTGAGAAAATTGAGAATTTTTCAAAATCAGGTATTGATATTACTTACGACCATTTTGATTTTAACTTCTTTTCAGGACGTATTGCGCTGTATGGAGTGCAATATGATGTAAGAGAGTACTCTGATTCCAGCAAATACGGTAGTATTGAAAAGTTGGAACTTAGAGGGTTAAGAGTAGGTAAGTTGCTCAAAGAGAAGAAGTTATTCGCCTCTGATTTTGTTTTGGAGCATCCGATTATCAATACAATAGTCGTAGACAATATCCAGCAAGAACTCAGATCTGAAAAGTTGGAGCAAAAATTAGCCGAAGTTCATTTTAAAGAACTCAAAATCACAGATGCACAATGGATTAGAAGGAATCAAGACAAAAGTATTAAAGTGAATACCTATCTGGGTCGTGCCAGTATGACTGACTTTCACCTCACCGGATTGAATACTGATCGCTTCAAGGTTGAGTTTAAGGAGATAAATACCAGAAATTATACCATGGATTTTCTTCAAGCTTCCTACTCTTTGAGAATTCCGCAGGTTAGTTACCATTATTCCACACAGCGACTGTTATGCGATAGTATAATTATGAGTCCTGAAGAATCCAAACAAGACTTCTCTCGAAATAGAGGTCAGGAACTGGATAGAATCAATGCCTCAGTCAGTAATATTGATATTAAAAAATTCAACCTCGATCTTTCTACACCCATGGCTTTCAAAGGGTCTAGCCTGAGCTTGAATTTCTTTTTCCAGTCTTATCGTGACAAGTCTCAACCGTATATGAAGACTCAAAAATCAATGTTGCCGGCTGAGATATTTGACAGTATACCATTCAAATTTTCTTTCGATACCTTACAGATCCTGGATAGCTACGCCGAATATGAAGAGCGAATGAAAGCTGATAGGGCTCCGGGCCTGGTCTATTTCAATATTGATACAGTAAGGGCATACAAGGTGAAAAATACCCCTTCTCGATCGCGGATTCCCTTCTTTGTCCGTGCGCGGATAATGGGAAGTGGTGACATTCGTATGAACTTCGATATACCATCGGAAGCGCGTGACTCATATGCACTGAATGCCACTGTCGATACTTTTGATCTATCTAAGATTAATAGTATTTTGAAGAGTGGCACCTTAATGGAGTTTACTTCCGGAAGGCTTAATCATCTCGAACTTCGGATGAAATATAATGATGTGGGTTCTCAGGGTAGTATGAGTATGAGTGTAGATAGCCTTGCAGTAGATGTCTATAAGTCTAAGAATGCCAATAAAAGATCGTGGGTAAAGACTTTTATCCTTCGAAAAGTGCTGGAGGATAAGATAAAAACCCCACATGAGATTAGTGCTGATATGAACTTTCAGAGAGTCCAGACCCGCTCTGTCTTTAACTTGTGGTGGAAGACGCTCCTTGCAGGCCTAAAAAATGCACTCCAACTTGAACCGGAGAACCTGAATAAAAAGGATTGAACCTTAAGTACATATTACGAAAGTTAATAATTTCTTAAATGCTGTTATTCTGATCAAAACATATTACATTTGCATCTAATGTATTATATTTTGACTCTATGATTCAGCGTATATTGGTTCTTTCCTTGGCAGTCTTATTTCTTTCCAGTTGCAGCAATAGAACAAGAGTAGCCCAACACTCCACTCACAAGAGAGGAGGAAATAGTAACTCTACCTATCGTTCGATACCTAAGAGAGCAGACAATGCTCGCATAGCTACTGAAACCACAAAAAGTAGAACCACTGAATCCTCCTCAGGTCAATATACTTATTTAAGAGCAAATGGACTTGCCAATAATTCCCGATTGATTGCCTATGTAAATGATTGGCTGGGCACACCGCATCAGATGGGTGGCCGCTCGAAGTCAGGCGTGGATTGTAGTGGCTTTACCTCATTGGTAATGGACAATATCTATCACCTTAATTTTAGAGGTACATCGGCTGATATGGCAGCTCAGTCTGAAGCTGTTGATAAAAGAGATCTTAAGGAAGGAGATTTAGTTTTTTTTAAAATAGGAAGTACCAGGGTCTCTCATGTAGGTGTCTATCTAAGTAACGGTTACTTTGCTCATGCCACCTTGCGACGGGGTGTGATGATATCCTCGCTGGAGGAATCCTACTATAGCAAATACTTTAGTAGTGCCGGCAGGGTGTCAGAGACTGCAAGTCTAGGTTCATTGCAAAAATAAACTCGGCCTGGCGGTGATGGAACAGGTTAGGATTTACTCTATTATCACTAATGATTTTATGAAAACCAGTTGTTCTTATTTAGGTGAGATACTATCACCCGAACCGGATAATTGTTACTGATATACTCTCCCATTTGTACAGCTGCATATACTGAACGGTGTTGACCGCCTGTGCAACCAAAGTTTATATTGAGGGTGGTAAATCCCCGGCTTAGAAATGTTTCAAGAGTGATGTCTGCCAAAGCCCTGGTATGGTCCAGGTATTCATTGATTCTGGACTTCTCGGTGAGATAATTTATTACATCTGAATCAAGGCCACTTTGACGCTTAAACTTTTCTATACGACCCGGATTCTCGATTCCTCTGAGGTCAAAGACAAATCCAAGTCCGTGATCTTCATCGATCGGGAGAGGAGAATATTTGTACGAGAAACTATTAATATGCACTGTCAGTTTTTCAACTTGCATAGTATATTTTGTTTTTGTGCCGTTATTTTATGTAATATTTTCCCAAGATAAGGGTGTCTTTGAAAAAAGTCGGGATATTCATCTAGTAATTCAGCCAGATTGTCGATCGCAGGTTCCAGACTATGAATGAAGTGCGGTTTTTGTTCGAGTATTCCTCTCCGCCCATAAGCACCTAAAACCTGCAATAATCGTAGCAAGCGTATGAGTGGAATCTCTGAACTAAAGTTTAGTGGAGCTCCCCTAAAGTATTCATTTATCCTATCACAATAATAGGCTACCAAGTGATCTTTTATCTCTTTGGGCAGGGATAATCTGGACTGATACACCAGTGAGATACAGTCATAGAGACCCGGTCCCTTACGTCCTCCCTGAAAATCGATGACGGTCATTGCACCATCATTAAGAATAATGTTTCTAGACTGGTAATCACGATGCATGAATGAAAGGAAAATCGAGCTGTCCACGGCAACGGCTACTGCTTTGAAATCTTCATCCAGCTTCACCTGATCAAAGGCTATTTCAGCAGGGATCAAAAAATACGCTTCAAAATATTTCAAATCAGCAAGTGCTTCATTCTTACCAAAGGATGGAGTGGGATAACACTTCGAATAATCCAGGTTCGTCTCACCCCTTATCTGAAATTCTATCAATGTCTGAAGCGCTTTTTCCAATAGAGTGATTAGCATTTGCCTCTGACTACCGGCCGGGTCAATACTGATCAGTCGATGAAATAAATCATCGAGACCACTGTCAGACTGTATATAACACTTTCTATCCCTTGAGATGGCAAGAATACGCGGTACGGGCAAGCTTACCGCGCGAAAGTGATCGTCCAGATAGATAAATGTTTCATTCTCTGCCACATCAATCCCGTATGTACCTATATATGTCTGTCCATAGAAATGAATACGGGCATTTACTCGGTTACTACCAGAGGCAGGGAGCAGGTTCATTCTCTCCGGATTTAATTGAAAAGTCTTTCTAAAAAGAGATTTAATCTGTTTGGCCGGATCCATATTCGGTGTCATTTAAGGAAGACCAAATGAGATCCTTCAGAACTGAAATTCCCTGTCCACTTACAGCCGAAATAAAAACATGCTTTACTTCTTTAGGCAGGTCCACACTGAGCATTTTCTTTAATTCATCATCTATGAGGTCGCTTTTGGTGATAGCCAGTAAGCGGGGTTTATCCATCAGTTCCGGATTGTACAATTTTAATTCATTGACTAAAATATTGAACTCTCCTTTTATATTCTCAGTGTCTGCAGGCACCATGAACAGTAAAAGTGAATTTCGTTCGATGTGCCTAAGAAATCTCAGTCCCAGGCCTTTTCCCGCATGTGCATTTTCGATAATCCCCGGAATATCTGCCATTACGAAGGATTGGTTGTCGTGATAGCTTACTATGCCCAGATTGGGAACTAATGTGGTAAATGGGTAATCTGCAATCTCTGGTTTTGCGGCTGATATAGCAGAGAGTAATGTTGACTTACCTGCATTGGGGAATCCAACCAGACCCACATCAGCCAGCAATTTGAGTTCTAATATCTTCCATTCTTCACGACCGGGTTCACCGGGCTGTGCAAAGCGGGGAGTTTGTCTGGTGGCAGTAGCAAAATTAGAATTACCAAGTCCTCCTCTGCCCCCTTGGGTCAGGATACGAGTCTCGCCGTCAGTAGTGATTTCAAATTCAACTTTGTCTGTTTCTACATCTCTGACTACAGTACCTAGGGGTACATCGAGTATAATATCTTTCCCGCTACGGCCGGTACGGTTATTTGAAGAGCCACCCTGCCCCTCTTCTGCGATCACGTGCTTGCGATATTTGAGTGCTATTAGAGTCCAGGTATTGCGATTACCACGAAGTATGATGTTTCCTCCACGACCACCGTCACCGCCATCCGGACCACCCTTAAGTGTAGTCTTATCCCGGTGGAAGTGTTGAGAGCCAGCACCTCCTTTACCGCTACGACAGCAAATCCTGACGTGATCTATAAAATTCTGTTCGGCCATGATCTGCAAAGATGCAAAATAATCATTGAATGACCGAGAGAGGGGTTCTTTACTCCTATAGTCACATTTTTACCGGAGGACTTATGAACCAATAGGATATTAATTGTTTTAATACCTTTATAACATGGTCAGTTAGATCTTGGCTTAATTATGGAATTAATACAAATAGGGCAAACTTACTCAGATACGCCGAATTATAAAAAGAGATAATATGAAAAAATCGCATTATTCATTCTCTCTTTTGATTATGGTGATCTTTATGTCCTGTAATACTGTCAGGCCTATTACTCAACCTAAGAGTAATCAAGGTCATACGACACCTAAGAAGCCCAGTCAGGAGGTCATTAGTGCCTCTGATACCGCTGCATCTGCTACTGCTACTGTAGATCCTAAGATAAATCCAGATAAAGGTGATATTCCCGGCGGAGTGACGCCGGTAATTAAGAAGACCATTGAAATAGCTGTATTGCTTCCTTTAGATGGTAAATATCAAGCTTCTCGCTTTGCCGATTTTGTCAATGGAATGCAACAATCTGCTGTCAATTCTACCAAGGGTCTGCCCAATATTGATATCAAAATAGTGAACATAGGTCAGGAAAATGATCCAAATGCTTTAGAATCTATCAATGAACTCAAGAACGCTGATATTCTGGTGGGTGGGTTTATCACAAGTCAGGTTAAAGCGATTTCCGATGTTGCCTTAAAGAGACACATTCCATTTATTTCTACCTGGAACACTACAGATGAGATTGCCTCTCGCCAACCTTATTTTGTACAGTTAAAACCTTCACTGAGATCTTATTGCAATATGATCAGCGATTATGTAGCAGATAATATGAAGCCGGATGTGGTATTCATTTTACATCAATCCGAAGAAAGCAAGGACTATACTACGAAGGAATTTTTTATAAATGAATTAAATTCAAAAAATCAAAAGTTTAAATCTTTCACTTTAGATCAACCTGAAAAAGGAACCTGGCAGAATGAAATTAATAATTATCAAAGCATAGTTGTAGTAGTGCCCAATTGGGAGGACAAGGCATATATATTGAAGACAATTAATGAATTGAAATCACAGCATAAAGGTAAAGGACTTACTGTTGTGGGGATGCCACAATGGACAGAGTTTGATCAAGTAGATTTTAATTTATACGAAGCTATCAATCTGATTATCCCCGTAGCTAATTACATTGATGACGAGAGTCCACTAGTGAAAATGTTCAGGAGTAGTTACTTTGAAAGATATAATCAAATTCCATCTGATGAGGCCTATTACGGCGCAGATGTAATGACGATGCTCACAAAGGTTGGAACCTCTCTAAGTATGGGAAAAGCTTTTGATCCCTCAGTGATCAGTGGTAAATATTTTGGATATTATAATATCGCACCTTATTATCAATCGATTGGGAACCGGGAAATGAATAACCCGATACAGTATTATTCTAATAATTACATTACACTTAAAAAATTCGAAGGAGGTAAATTTGTCCCTATCTACTAGTTATATTTCAATCAATCCATACACTGGTGAGCAACTGGCTACTTTTAAGACTTGGAGTCAAAGGACAGTTCAGAATGCCCTTCGTCTTTCAGCTAAAAGTTATGAAGTATGGAGTAATATGGAAGTCAATACCAGATTGCGATATTTAAGATCTCTGGCCGTTGTATTGGAGCAGAGACTAGACACATTAGCACAGACAATTACGCTGGAGACAGGCAAACCCATCACTCAGAGCCGTGCAGAAGTGCGGAAATCTATTGTATTGTGCCAGTACTATATTGATCACACAGAAGAGATACTCAAGGGTAGAAAAATAAAACTGGATAAGAAGAAATATGCTAAAGTAGCTTATTTCCCTCAGGGGATTATTCTGGGAGTTATGCCCTGGAATTATCCGGTATGGCAGGTATTGCGTTTTACGATCCCTATCATAGCAGGTGGCAATGTAGTTGTGGTAAAACAAGCTAAAAATACAGGGCTTACGGCCACCATGCTGGATGAAATTTTTCAGGTGGCTTTTGGTGATTTAATGGTGTTTCAGTCATTCTTTATCGATCATGAGTCGGTAGATACTGTAATGAAGCACAGTTCTGTCAGTGGGGTAAGTGTAACCGGAAGTGAAAGAGCGGGCATTGAAGTGAGTATGAAGGCCGGCAAGTACTTGAAAAAATGTGTGATGGAATTGGGAGGTAGTGATGCTTTTGTAGTCTTGAAAGGCGCTGATGTTCCGTTGGCTGCAACTGTCGCAGCACGCGCGAGGCTGAATAATAATGGTCAGACCTGTATTGCTGCCAAGCGCTTTATTGTGGACCACCGGGTTATCCAAACATTTACTGAGTTGTTTGTCGATGCTGTGAGTAGTTATAAGATTGGCCCTCCTATGGAAGAAGATAGTGAACTTTCAGTCCTGGCCAGGGCTGATCTGGGTCGTCAACTAGCTCAACAAGTTGCCAAAACCATTCGCATGGGAGGAAAATTCTTGTTGAAGGGGGGCATCGATGATGAGGTCTCTGCGTGTTACCATCCTCAGATCTTACATCAGGTTTCTGAAAAGAGCCCGGCATATAAAGAGGAATTATTCGGACCGGTAGCCACTCTGATTGTCGCGGATAATACGGCGCATGCTATACAACTGGCCAATGATACGAGATTTGGATTAGGGGCTTCTGTCTGGAGTGAGAATATTAAAAAAGCACATGAAGTTGCAGCAAGGCTGGAAGTGGGTTCAGTGGCTATCAATCAGCAACTCAGCAGTGACCCTCGTGTCCCCTTCGGAGGTGTAAAGGCGTCCGGACATGGACGTGAGATGAGTGCCGAGGGAATGATCGAATTTTTAAACACAAAAGCCATTATTATTCCGGCCAAAAAGAAAGGAAAATGAACCCTGCCCGGGTAGATAAATTCAGAAGAGCAGCGAAATATACTCAGCCTACTTTGGGTGTTATTCTTGAGAATATCTCTGATACTCACAATATTGGTGCAATAATGCGCACTTGCGATAGCGTAGGCGTTCGAAAAATCTATATTGTTAATACCTTAGATTCCGGCCTAAAGGAAGAAATTATTCTTGGCAAGCGATCATCAATGGGCACCCGCAAATGGGTGGAGACCTCTTATTACCGAGATTGGGAGGAATGTATAAAGGCGGTGCGTAATCATCATGAGACTATATACGGTGCCATGATCAGTTCTGATACAAAAGAAATCTATGAGGTGGACTGGACGTGCAATATTTGTATTATACTGGGGAATGAAATGTCAGGACTTACTCCCGAAGCTATGATACAGTGTGACGGCTTTATCAGCATTCCACAGGTAGGTATGGCTGAAAGCCTCAATGTAAGCGTAGCTGCAGCAGTCATCTTGTTTGAGGCCTTTCGACAACGTCAACTTATTGGAAAGTATTCATTTGCACCTGATATCTCCGAATCCGAGTCTCAAAAATTATTTGAGCATTTTATGAAAAAGTCTGATGACCGCACTAGGGACCAGAACCATTATAAGATTAGCCCCAAATAATTGAGTTACGCTTGATATATTATTAAATCGGCGGACTGTATTTCTCTACAAATTTTTTCATCTCATCCACCATCAGCGGTGAACCGAGGGCGATGGTACTGCGCTGGTGAATCTCCTTGGGATCAACCTCCAGGATGCGTTTCATAGCGGTATTCAGTGCTTTTCCACCGGCTTGCTCTACGATATATGACATTGGATTACACTCATACTGTAGTCTCAACTTCCCAAGTGGATATTTTCTGGTATTTGGATATAGAAAAATTCCACCTTGAAGGAGTATGCGGTGCACATCCGAGACCATAGAGCCTATGTATCGAAGGCCCAGGTTGTTGTCCGAGCAGTGATCGATATATCTTCTCATTTCCAAGTCAAATTTCAGATAATACCCTTGGTTTACCGAGTAGAAAAGACCGGAATCTGGAATCTTTATATCACGATGTGATAAACAGAATTCTCCGATGGAGGGATCCAAGGTGAAGCCATTCACCCCTTTTCCCGTAGTATATACAAGTATAGTGGAGGTACCGTACAGAACATATCCGGCAGCTACCTGCTCGGTTCCTTTTTGTAAAAAATCACTCAATTGGCAGACCTCATCCATGGGGCTTATTCTCTTGTAAATGCTAAAGATCGTACCGACAGACACATTAACATCAATATTAGAAGAACCATCTAATGGATCAAAGAGCACTATATATTTTGCAGCCTTGTTCGCTACTGATTTGAACGGCAGTATGTCTTCAAATTCTTCAGATGCGATCCCACAACACTCACCACTATTTTTAAGACAATCGACCATTTTTTCATTGGCAAAAATATCGAGTTTCTGAACCAAATCACCATGTAGGTTCTCACTGCCTTCTACACCAAGGATATTAACTAGGCCGGCTTTGTTGACTTCTCTATTGACGATTTTAGCCGCTACGCCTATGTCTCTGAGTAAGCCGGTGAGTTCGCCGGTAGCAGAGTCATACTCCTGCTGATTGTGAATGATAAACTCATCTAATGTTATAATCCGATCCATCATGGTACAAACGGTTTTTTATTTTAACTATCAAATAGCATGCCAAATTTAGTTAAAATATACAGCATTTTACTCAAGTCTCGAAGAATAATATTTTGCGGCAAAGGGTTATAAGTTTTTTTTTATTTTAAAAGAGCAGAACGTATTACAAGAAATGGGTCGATTCTGCAGCTTTACATTTATCTTTGCCGGTCATGTTCAAATCCTTAAGTAGTCTAACGGCGCTCAATAAATACTATTTCAAGTATAAATGGTATCTCATCGGTGGATTCTTATTTATCGCCATTTCTAATTATTTTAGGGTATTGCAGCCGCAGTATATCAGGCGAGCGATGGATATGTCACTGGACATGCTTCCGGTCTATGACATGGTGAAAGGAAGTGAGTCAGCGCCATTATTGCGTGACTATATCATGAGTAATCTGGTCTGGTTTGGTGTTATCATCATCATTCAGGCGCTGATCATGGGAGTTTTCATGTTTTTCATGAGACAGACTATCATCGTGATGTCGCGACTTGTTGAGTACGACATGCGCAAGGAATTATATGGCCATCTTCAAAAGCTGGATCGAGTCTATTACACCCGTCATTCTACGGGTGATAATATGGCCAGACTTACTGAAGATGTCTCTCATGTCAGATCATACCTTGGCCCGGCGATATTGTACAATATGAATCTGGTTACCTTGTTTGTGCTAGTGATATATGCCATGTTTCAGGTAAATACCCGTCTTGCTATTTATACCCTTTTGCCATTGCCATTTTTATCTTACAGTATATTTAAGGTAAGTGAAATAATCAATCAGCGGACTAAAGTAATTCAGACCCAATTGTCAAAATTAAGCACACTTTCTCTGGAGATTATTTCCGGCATCCGTCTTGTGAAATCTTATGCTCAGGAAGACAGAATGCAGGATTTGTATAAAACTGAGACTACTGATTATTCGCATAAGTATCTAAAGCGTGCCCGGGTAGATGCCATATTTTTTCCATTGATGATCATCGTTATCGGCATTTCGACTGTGGTCAATCTTTGGGTGGGTGGTAGACAAGTGGCTGAGGGAGTTGTAACTCCGGGAAATATCGCCGAATTTTTTATCTATATTATATTATTGACCTGGCCCATAACTTCTCTAGGATGGACTGCCTCTCTAATACAACAGGCCGCTGTGTCTCAGACACGCATCAATGATATCTTGCATACTGAACCCTCATTTGTACATGGAAATAAGCCCATACCTGAACATACAAGTAATTTAATATTTGATAGGGTAGATTTTGTTTATCCCGACACCTGTATCCATGCATTAAAGCAATTTACTGCGAAGATAAAGATTGGTTCAAAAATTGCCATTATAGGTGAGACAGGATCAGGTAAGAGTACCATAGCTTATCTATTAATGCAGTTCTTTCGACCTCAGACCGGCGAAATATTATTGGATCAGGTCAATATTAATGATTTTGACCTGAATGACTGGCGAGCACAAATCGGATATGTGCCGCAGGACTCATTTTTATTTTCAGACACAATTGCAAATAATATTTCCTTTGGCGCCAGAAGTAAAGTGAATTCTCAAAGATTAAAAGAATTTGCCTCCTTTGCTGCTATACATGAAGAGATAATGCAGATGCCTGATAACTATCAGACCCTGGTGGGGGAGCGCGGAGTAACCCTGTCAGGTGGCCAGAAGCAAAGGATTTCTATAGCTCGCGCTTTAATCAGTCAGCCCAAAATATTATTATTGGATAATGCGCTCTCTGCTGTTGATGCAGACACAGATGCCCGTATAAGCAATTATCTCAATTCTGTCGGACGCGATATCACGCTAATTAATATTACTCAGCGCATAAAT
Source organism: Saprospiraceae bacterium (assembly GCA_035426385.1). Classification (GTDB taxonomy): domain Bacteria; phylum Bacteroidota; class Bacteroidia; order Chitinophagales; family Saprospiraceae; genus Parvibacillus. The sequence continues at coordinate 4,248 of DAOLZQ010000045.1, read as the reverse complement.
ACTAATATGCAATACGATGAAATAATCGTATTGGGGCAAGGCCACATCATTGAATCTGGCACACATGAGGAATTAATGATGCAAAGCGGTTACTACCAAAATCTATACACAAAGCAAAATTTAAATCTGAGCGAAAACTTTCAGTAACTCTTGGTATTTTATGCAGGATCTGTTGTAGTGGATTGTTGTGCAGATTTCACTTCACCAGAATCTTTTTCAAGTGATTGATCAAGAGTGAACAATTCGAATTTGCCTGCAGATTTACCTCCGGCCAACTCTAGCTTATCAAGCAAGGCCAATGCCAGCGCTTCTTCTTCTATTTGCTCTTTTACGAACCAATCCATAAAGTTGGCTGAAGCCCAGTCTTTTTCTTCCTGGCATAATTCGAATACTCGGTAGATTGATTCTGTGTTTTCCACTTCATGCTGAAATACTTTTTCAAAGCAATCATGAATACCTATGGGAGATGGGGGAGGTGCAGGAATAGCTTGGATATCCGGAGTTCCTCCACGCTGAAGAATGTAATCTACTATTTTCTGCATGTGGTTTCTTTCTTCGGCTGAATGTCGAAATAGAAAATTTCCGGTACCGGCATAATTGTTTGTAGCACACCATGCGCCGTAGGATAAGAAAATTTGTGCTGCATGCGCTTCTTTATTCAACTGAGCATTTAGTGCTTTTTCTACTTTGGTAGAAAGTCTGTTTGTATTAATCATTTTTTAGTTATTTATTAATGTTTTTGTCTCTAAATGACTTTACATTATTGTGATAGAAAATCAAATCATTAAATAATTTTTTTGCAGCCTCTGTATTTTGATCGTTAGGGATGAAACGATCATTGGAATCTAATTGCTTTGAGAAAAATGGTATATGCACTGCGGTCATCAATGGGAACATTTTTACTGCACTTAGATCATTCCGCAGAGCATTAAAGGCTCGGGTGCCCCCACTGACACCGCCATAGGAGACGATACCTGCAGGTTTGTAATTCCATTCATGATATAAATATTCAATTGCATTACGAAGTACGCCAGGGTAGCCAAAATCATACTCTGCAGAGACAAATATAAATGCATCTGCTTGCTCTATTAATTTACTCCACTCCAATGTATGCTGATGTATATACAGCTTCAGTACAGGATGATTAGGTTCATCCATCATAGGAAGATTCACTTCACGTAGATCGATCAACTTTACTTTAAAATCACTGTAATCTGTTGCTGAGTGCGTCATCCACTCACTAATACCAAAGCCCTTTCTTCCTTGTCGGACAGAAGCGTGAATGATATAGAGCGTCATATTAATATATTATTGTGCTCTTTTATTAGTGCAACAAGTTCTGACTGAGTGGATTGACCCTTATCCTGATTATACCATTTCTGCAATGCTTCTTTTACTATTGTCATATCGCTTTCTGAGGCTCTCATCTTTAGAAAGTCATCCTGTGCTGCAACAGGACGGGGACCCCAGGTGTATAAATCCTTACCGTCTTCATCGCGTACGATTAGAATAGGAATCGATTTGCTGCCACTTGTAAGATAACTATCTATCTCAGAACCCTGATCCCTAAGCTGAATATTCAGTTTTATCAATGGATTTAAGGTAGATAATTTATAGATTACCGGTGTGCTATGAGCGGCATCTCCACACCACTGTTCTGTGATCAATTCCCAATGTTGAGGTGAACTGATCTCTTCTAAAGCTTGTATTGACTCGGGTGAGGGATTGAAATTCTTCAACCAACGAGTGGTACGCGCGAGATTCATTTTAGTGTAATGAAGAAACTCCGGGTCGAGATAAGTACCTGTGGGTTCTTCCAGGATGCTATTGAACATTTCATAATAAGTCTGCCAGTTCATATTGTATTTTTCCATTTGAACAGACCATAACTCCAATAGTTGAGGTGATATTCACAATTATTTGGGGCTAATACGCGACATCTATTTTATAAATTGGCTTTGACGTATAACAAAAGTTATATTGTTGAATAAACTCCAATGATTATATTTACCCTTTATTTTTCAAATCCCATTGTTATCGTCGTTAGAGATCAAAACGAAATACAAAAAGCCAATGTATTTTCAAATTTTAATTATGGTAGACTGAATATGTTAAAATATTCACGTTAATTCTAGTTTTATTTATAATCTAATATTCTCATCACTTTTTTAATTATTTATGTGAAAAACGTCACATCAAATAACAATTTTCTAATATCATTTAATTAAAATCTTTATTATGAAACAGACTATTTACTATTGTTTAATTTGGTTCTCTTTGTTCCTATTTGGGCCTGCCGGGACACTTGGTGCACAAAGCCAGAATACAACTATTCAGACCGATAAGGTCAAAAGTGAAGTAGCTCAAATCCCGAGCCCATTTAGTTTTGTAAAAAGCGTGGCGAGCGCTTCTTTGAAAAATTCGCCTTTCACCCATTACAATGAACTAAAGATCAATAAGACAGCACTGGCTCAGATAGCTGCTCAGTCACCTAAAAATTTGGAATTCAGTTTTCTAAATTCTTCCGATGAATTTATCACGATCTCGCTTGAGAGGAATAACATTCTTTCTGAAGATTTTGTAATTGGTCTTAATGATAAAGGTGAGGCCAATGCCGGCATTGATCTAGGAGTCCATTATTCTGGCCATGGGACAATAAATGGTAAAAAGGTAGTTTGTGCCTTTAGCTTTTTCAAAGATAATATTGAAGGTGTTATTTTAGACAAGATAGAAAGTTCTATCAATTTTACTTCTTTAAGAACGCCTCAATCTGAAGAGATGATCTCATACAAGACGAGCGATATTCGAGGGGAAGATAGTCCGGGATGTGGCGTGTACGATAACAATCCCATCCCATATTCTAAGTATCAACTGGAAGAACCTCTGCAGACACGTGAGGCAAAATGTACCCAAATCTGGTGGGAGAGCAATTACAATGTCTATCAATATCAAGGGAACAGTCTCCAAAATACCATCATATTTAACTTGACACTTTTTAATGCCTATCACGCAATATACATGAATGAATCAATCAAAGTATTATTGCATCACCTAGAGGTATGGACCTCAGTCAGTCCCTATCCTGATCCGTCTGACCCAATGGTAGATGACCGAGACGAGACGTTGGCTTTTTTCCAAGCCGGACGAGGTGCTACTTTTACCGGTGATTTGGCCGGTTTGGTTACGCAGATAAATATGGGTGGAGTCGCCGCAGGGTTCAGTGGCTTGTGTAATGCCACTAGAAACAACAGTATGTGCATCATCGGCTTGTCCGGTGGGGGAGTAGGAACCTACCCCAACTTTGCATTCAATGTGTATATTTCAGCGCATGAGTTTGGGCACTTATTTGGTTCCAGGCATACTCATGCCTGTGTTTGGAATGGCAATAGCACGGCCATTGATGGTTGTGCGGGATATGTAGAGGGCGGCTGTCCGTTGCCCGGTAGTCCGGCCGGTGGTGGCACGATGATGAGCTATTGTTGGAACACTGTGGGAATTGATTTTACACAGGGATTTGGTCCACAGCCTGGTGCAGTCATTCGCAATAGTGTCAACAATGCAGTATGTGTAACTGCCTGTTGTGCCGGTGGCTTTACACCGGTAATTACTTACGTACCAGTACCCTTGTGTGAAGGGAGTTATTTGGTTTTATCTTCAAGTCCACCTGGTCAAGTATATTCCTGGACAGGACCAAATAGTTATAAATTTGCCGGTTCAAATCCTGAGATAGCTAACGTCAGCGCTATTAACTCGGGCATTTATTATTTAACGGTTACTAATTCTGAAGGCTGTATTGCTACTACTAGTTTGAATATTACAGTTTTCCCAATTCCCATTGCTGGTGCATCAGGTAATCCCAACCCAATATGTGTGGGTAGAACATTGACTCTAAACGCTACCGGTGGGACGACATATAGTTGGAGTGGTCCTGCGGGATTTATTTCAAATTTGCAGAGTCCGATTATAAATAATATGCAGTTAAATCAGGGAGGTGTTTATACTGTTACAGTTTCAAATGCAGGTGGGTGTACTGATATAGCAAATGTGAATGTAGTAGTAAATGCGTTGCCTAATGCTACAGCATCTGCCAGCCCCAATCCAATTTGTGCCGGCCAGAATTTGAGTTTATTCTCCTCAGGAGGAACATCCTATAATTGGAGCGGCCCCAATTTTTTTACCTCTAATATGCAGAGCCCGGTCTTAAATTCTATTCAATCCGTTAACGCCGGTATTTATACAGTCACTGTA
>DAOLZQ010000044.1:0-25700 GCA_035426385.1 Saprospiraceae bacterium | reverse complement strand
AACAAACGACAAACTTTCAATTACAATTTCAAATTTGGTGGACATTTCCATTTCCAATTAGTATAGTAAAAAATGAGCTAATCCAGATATTTTACTCAAAGAATCCTTCTGGAGGCTCTTTACTTATGACTAATATTTATCTAATTAGATTTTTATAAGAATAGGTTAAAGCAATTCAGCTTCAGGTAGATTCATCATTTTCATACGGGATAAGCAAAGTGGAACTACTAGCTTGAGATAATAAGGTCATTACAAGTAGAAAATCTATCTTTGGAAGTGCACCATATTAATTTAAATGCGAAGAAATTGATACAGAAATTTAAAGCCTCAGTAGAATTATTGATCATATCTCTACTGAGGCTATTTTTACTCTATTGCTCAGTGCCAGATTGTTTATCTATTTCCCGGCAAATTTATAACCTACTGAAATCCCAAGAACTCGGTTGTTTATTTTCTGGCCCTCCTTTGAATATGATGAAATATTTGCTAAACCTAAACCGTAAGATATACCTATCTGAATAGATTTGACCTCTACTCCCGCGCCAACTGTTAGACCAAGATCGAACCTTTTTAGATCATCTTCATCTTCATCTGATCCCCACTCAATATCTGACATCTCGGATTCCGCTTTGCCCATAGATGTGATCTTTGTTTCGCCTTTCCCAGCTAAGCCCAAACCAATATAAGGTCCAAAAGTACCGTATACTTTTGCCTTTCCTAAGTCATAGGTAGCTTTAGCTGTTAATGGAACGTCAAGATAGAACAGCGTCATTTTGGCTTCATATTTTACTGTTTCTCCAAATATTGTTTGTGTTTCACTCGATTTGAAGCCTTTCATTGAGAGCAGCAACCCCGTTTCAAATGAGAACATGTCAGAAATTGGGAATTCTGCTGTCGGGCCAAAATGAAAGCCGGGTTTCATTTTAAAATTTTCACTATAATTTTCTTCATCGTCTTTGGCAAGTATGGTCGCAAGATTTAAACCGGCTCTAATGCCATACGTCTGAGCATGTGCTTTTGAGACCATAGATAATGTCATTAATACAAGAAAAAGTTTTAAAAAATTATTCATAATATTTTAGTTGAATTGTTCTCTCCTACTCATAAGGCTTTTCGGAATACGCCCCGTTTTGAGTGGTTTCTGGTCTCCACAAAATGATGATTTTAATTGGATGGTTGATCCGTAATAGCCATTAAATGAACTTATCGTTATTGAAAGTACTAAAATATAAAGTTAGTAAATATTTGTAATCTTTTAGATTGATCTAAATAATTAATATTTTCTTAACACTTGGAGTAAAAGTAACTCAATGGCACCTTTGGTCGTGAATATAATTGCGTTAGTTATCTTTTAGTCTAATTCAAGATCGACTAAGCATATCCCGTAGGGATGACATGATTATAAAAAAGGTGAGATAATAGTCTTAATCCCAAAAAATGAAAAACTATCTGGACAAGAAAATTATTTTTTTAGCTATAGTCCCGCCACTAGTTGTAACAATGACCGAATAGATACCGGATGGACCCACTATTTCTCTTAGATCAAGCGTGAATAAATTGCTGTGTACACTTTGATCATATACTAAGATCCCAATGCTATTGTATATTTGGATATGTCTGAATGGCTCGGCACTAGTTTCAATCTTTATTATTCCTGAAGTTGGATTTGGGTAAATATTTATTTTTTCATTTTTTTGATGAAGCACCACAGAATTATTCAATTTGGTCAGACAGATAGAATCATATAACTGGCTGTCCATCCAGGAAATGCGGTTTTTTAACCACGTGTTTAGGTAATCCATTTCTTCAGTCCAACTATTGCCTATAAATACGTTTGGCCAAAGGTAAATGCCCAAGATCGGCCATCTTGTAAAATGACGGCTTTGTGGGATTTGCAATATACTCTTCAGTGAATCCATTACAAAATCAATATGTTCGATAGCAAAAGCAGTTTGTCTAAAATTAGTATATCTACATTTTAGTTCTTGAATATATATCGAATCTGTGGTGAATCTTTTCCACCAAAAGGGAGGAAGATTGTAATCACCGGAGGGACAGGGAAAATCCCAGGCATAAGTATTTACTGCTGAGCCATCATAATAGTCCGCATTCCCATAAGCCAGATTGAAATCCCAGATAGGTCCACCTTTTAATTTTTGATTTTTGTGCTTATGCAGAAAACTACTCAACCTGTAGCCATCTACATTATGTCCTAGCTCCTGAAGAAGTGATTGGTCCATGAAAGATGGAAGATCAATGTATTTGCGATACCCATTTATTGTATCATATAGACTGACGTTGAGCAATGCCGATTCGAAAGAATCTACATATGATGCGATATAATTTTTTTGAGCAGTATTTATGTCATCCTCATCCGGATATTCGTAAACAAACGCAATGCGTCTATCACTACCTTCACAAGGTGCATATTGTGAATACCAGCTATCATTTACCCCATTGCCCCTATCTACTTGAAATATATATCCTCCGGTCAGGTCAGGTCCAGATACGGTATTTGAGGATAATTTCTCAACATCAACCCGATTTTCTCCCCTTTTTATTTTTTCCATTAGGACATATATGCCGGCATAATCACCATTGAGCACCAGTTCGCATAGTCGTGTGCGGGGGGCATAATCTCCCATTTCATTGGACAATTGGTAAGTCAATATATTTCGAATTAGTGACTTATCGTTCCAGGCGCCATAGAGTACCCACTTACTTCCATCCGGCATTCCTAAGAGAGTGGTGTCTAAACTGGAGCCTGAAGGTTTCTTTGTGGTGACCGTATAGGAATGTTGCGGAAAATAGGCCGAACTACTGCCTCTTACTTTTATAGAGATCTGACCATTATAACCATTAAACGGATCATTTAAATGATTTAAGGATGGCGCATTATCAATTATACCCATTGTTCCCGTGACTTCTTCTTTGGTAATATAGGGAATGACATTATTGTGAGTGTTAACCATAAGTATGGGTAGGGTAGAACTAGTTAGGAGGGGTGGTGGAGCTGGGGTGCTATTGAAATGAAGGCCCCATTTAACTAGGATACCTGAATTTTCGGTAGTGGTAGTGTTCAATATATGAAGTATCCAATTACCGGTTCCAATCTGACCATTATTTACATTTCCCAGCCAGCTCTCTGGCCGCATTTTTCCCATAAAGGGAGGGTAAAAGTAATTGACAAGGTCACGTACGTGCATTGTAAAGCAGGTATTCTCAAAGTTATCGCCCTCTCCACCTAAATTATTAGCCAGTTGTACTACCGTGCCATCAGGAGCAATCAGACTGATTACCAGGTCCTCTGTAAAATCATAGTTGAGGCTTAGCGTAACGCTGTCCAGACCATAGTCTCCATTGAGATTGGGAGTTTGTAAGTTGGCCACCTCGATAGTATCAAATAGTTCCTGCCTATTTCCCGGAATGATCGCCGTATTACTTTTTACATAGGACTGAGCGTTAGTGCTGGCGGCAGGTATGATGAAACTAATTAAAAGTAAAAATAACCGGTATAAATTTGTCATCTTATTTTGTTTAATGGAAGTAAATACTGTTCACTTTTTATGATGAAAAGGGTTAATATTTGTAATAAAGTATGATTTGTAAAATAATGGTGGTAATAATTAGCCCTAAATAAAAAACCCGCAAAGACTTAAACCACATAGCCTTTGTGAGATTGGCAAATTGTGCTCTTTCTTGTCTACCGGATAGCTTTGCAGATAGGTCGAGCAAAATAAAATTACTAATCCTGCCCGCTTCAAATGAATTAGAAAGTGCTTCGCTGTTCAGATAATTTGATATTTTTTCTATTCGCAATATAAACCCCAGTTGCCTCCTTCTATAGTGTCCATCTACCATCCAGAATAATAAAGGGATTACTGCAGCGCCCAAAATTAAATGTCTTAAGCTGTTATCAGCATTCCCAAGTATTAGTGAAATACTTCCAGCCCAGGTTACGACTGTCCAATTCTTTACTTGTTGGGTAAGTGTATCAATGCGTCCGATAATGGTCTGAATTTGGTTTATTTCAGATTTTATTAAATCCAACTGAAAATTAAGAAGGGTAATGTCGTTCATTTTTCCTATCAGGCTTTTGAAGTGTCTCTTATTTCTAACTGTTGTTTACAGGTCAATAAATTCAAAATCGATTTTGGCTGTATCAAATGCACCCGATTTGAATAATCTATCATTAAGATTGTATAAATGTTTTGCTTAGTACCATACATCACTGTTTTCGTAGTTTCAGTTCCTGCCATTTTTGTTCATTAAAGTTTTCGTCTAAATTTGGGTCATAGTTTTGCAATTGTGTACCAATGTATTCGCCATCTTTGTTCATCCAATACTGGTTTGCACCGGCCTCCACCTTGTATCCCTGTCCGGTGGTAGGATCTACCACATTGGTGCGCTCATAAATTCCGTCAATAAACTGCTCCTGATTCTTGTCAGTGGAAGCATTTCTGTCTCTCCAGCCATCCATGATGGCGTCATTGATTGCATTACTTTTATTCACAAAGGCGCGCTGACTCGCTTCAAAATTCGCCTGGTTCTGTGCCATTTTTTGATTGTGTGTCGCCCAGCTTCTGCCCACACGTTGAGCCTCCTGCTGATTGTACACTATTATCGGTTGCAGGTTGTAGCGCATATTAGATAGTGCAAAAATGTATTTTTTTCTTGCGGCTTCGAAATGTTCCGGCTCAGCTTCAAGTCCGGACGACGAGTAATACCAATTTTGCATGGTTTGACTGGTACTTACATTAAGGTGTATTAGCAAAAAATAGGGATTTCCTTCTTTTGTCTTCCATTCTGTGCCAAATGCAGCTACGTATGACTGGCTGGGCATTGCTTTGTAAAATTGATCGCTATACCATTTATCGATTTTAGAAATTTCCGGTATTTCGTAATATTTTACAAATTCCAAACCCCTGCCGGCAGCTACGGGTACAAAATCTTGCTGTATTAATTGCTCAATGCCGGGCATGCTACGCAATTGTTGCCCGCTCTGGACGTAGACTTGTTGGAGACTCCCATCATAGTTATCCATGAAGCTCCTAAGTTGAAAATCGGTGACCTTTATGCCATTTGGGCCAGTAATGCTAGGACCACCACTGCTATTTAGCTGCCATGAAGCGGGTAAGGGCATAGTAGCAGCTACCATTCCACTTCCATCACGCAGCTCGTGCATGACCATTTTCTCCCAGAAACCATTGGATCCCTTTTGGGTCTCTTTAGAGACGGTCTGCTCATTCTCTTTTGAATTTCCGGTATTGTCACTTTCAGCTTGTTTGCAACTGACGGCTATAAAAATAAGTAGGACGAATAAATATCTCAGTGCCATAGGATTCTGATTTAAGCTGTTTTTTTACTAAAAATGGCTTGTCGCCAAGTGACCCTAAATATAGAGAAATAGGTATAAAAAACGCTTCTAAATAGAAATTATCTACTAATATTACAATAGCAGGTCATCCAAAACACCCTTAACTGCCTCGCTTGTCCATTATGATAGCATACACACAGTCGCCCCTGATGCCCTCAATATCAACTCCGAAATTCATAACTTTCATTTGTTGCATTCCTATAAGTTCGATATGATTTGGGTCATGCATTGTGAATATAAAGAAGTATTTATCGTCAACGAGGCTTAAGAGCCTGGTGATTATGTCGAGATAACTCTCTGAAATTTCACTTCTTCTCTCTTCCAGTTCTTCAATAGGCATATTGTAATAGTCTTGGAAAATAACTGACAAGACTTTGTTGCCAGTCAAAAAATCCTGTATATTTTTAATTTCCCATATCTGAAACCCTTCATAAGATCGAAAGGTGGAGCTAAATTCACTTGCAAGCATGTATTCTGGTTTTATTTGTGTTTTAGTTTGTCCTCATTAAGTAATTTCTTAGCCTTTTCCAAATCAAGTTGTTCGTATGGAAGGGATAAATAATAGGGTAAGTCTGTGGCTTCTTTAGTCAATACAACAAATTGTAGATCGACCAGCCGACTGATCACTGAAAGAATGGTTGCTCTGAGATTGGCGGGTGGAGACCCATTGTACCTTGCAGTCAGATTCTGATACAGTGTTTCAATGGTGCTCTGTCCATCTGCATACTGCAACACCAATCCGAGCCAGGGCTCCAGAGTTTCCCTTTTCTGATCAGGGTTATATATATCGATTAGTGAAAGGGTATTACCCACCATAGATAAGATCACATTTCGATAAAAATATTGTGTTGTGTCCATAATTATCCTCCTTCGAAAAAATCATTATCTAGTTCTTTCACCTCATAAACAGTCTTTATCTGAATGCCCACATTGTATTGATACATTAAGTTGACTAACTTAGAGCCGTCAATTAGAATTATAGTATGGTGAGCATCGCTTGCTTTTTTAATTGCTGAATCATCAAAAGTTGATGTTATGAAAAATACTTCTTTAGTGGTATATCCACTCATCGCACCAATAAAATTTCTTATGTCTTTTTCACGTACTTTACTTTTATTATAACTTTTCGCTTGTGTGTGGATTTTTTCAAGTCCGAGTTTATCTTGGTTTGTAATTTTTTGCGCAAATCTTCCGCAGAAATATGGATAATGCATCGTCTCAGGTATTCGTGCGTTTGTATTTTCAATACTAATCATATCTATTTATTCTATCAGATTACTTTCCCAGTATTAATTCTTGTTTTCCATAATATTTTAAAGTAGTAATATGTATTTAAAATGTGCTTGTCTTCACAACTATTTTTGTAATAGATTTTATATTCGTGAAATTTATCAATACAAAATATACACCATTTCTCCATCCATCCGTACTGAGATGAGTCGAATATCCTGTATTTTGGTGATTATACACCACCTTACCAAGTAAGTCAACTATCATCACACTTTGCATATCTTGATCACTTTCTATGGTTAGTTGAGAGTTGAATGGATTTGGGAATATTAGGACATTTTCTTTAGTCTCAATTTTGGAATCCACACTCATGATTAGATTGCCGCAGCTGTTGCTAAAGATCACCCCAATATCATACCGGTCATAAGCAGGAATCGAAGCGGTATTCATAATATTTGGAGTTCCAATTCTGGCCCACTGTTGAATTGGGATAAAATCAGGCCTTTTAGCATAGGCATAGCTGCTGTCGATAAGTGTATTCGTACCAGGCGGATTAATTGTGCCTTTGTTGTTGTCGCCATAGATGAAATGGTCGGTACCTTGTATTGTATAATTGACAAAGTTATATGGAAAGGTGGTGTTGGTAATTTCATTGCCCAATAGATTTTGAGATGGTGAGTTGGCGGCGCTAAAAAAGATTCCAAATCCATTTGCTCTGTTTCTGAAAAATGTGTTGTAAGGTCCATTTGGGCCGTGAGAATTGTCTATGGCTATATTCTGACAGATATTTTGTTCAAACAAATTGGCATAGGTATAATTACCATGCAATACTATATCCCCTGCAGCATCATTTGGGGATGTATCCCAAAAAGGGTCTAAAGAATAATTATACGTAAAAACATTTCCGTTCGCACCGGACTGGACAATCATTGAATGGCGTAGGTGCTCAAAGATATTATTTTCGACAAGACATTCATTTGAGGTGGCCTGAAGCATGATACCATAGGCGCGTCCACCGCCGCCATAGTCAAATCCATGATGGAAATATGATTTCGAAATATAGAGATTTGAAGATCTGTTTGCCTGAATGTGACTAAAGGTACAGTTTTCAGATTCGATACCTTTAATCCAGCAATTTACAGCATAGGAAAAGTTAACATTGCTCGCTTGTTCCGGTGCGGTATTATCCTGTCTGTGGATTGCTAAGCATTCAATACCTACATTTTCTGCTGGCATAATTTTTACAATGTATGGCAGTCGGGAAGTATCGTAGCTCATTCTCAGTGGTGATTCGAGTTTAATTGTATCACTCGAAATGGATTTGATCTTGACAATTTGCCCCACTGAATTTATGGCCCATTCAGATGTCACCAGGTCAGTATCATTTTGTGCGATTTGAATCCAATTTCCGCTTGAGAAATTCTTCAGGTCAGAGACTGTTATAAAGCTACTGTCTTTTGAGGCAAAATTTTTAATTGACACCTTAGATGAATTAATCGACTTACCTTGAATATTGAAGGCATTCCCTGTGCCTCCTAAGTCCATCGTAAATGTTGTGTATTGAGCACCCTGCCCTCTAATGACAATATTATTTGGAATATTGATCGTCTTATTAAACAAGAAGTTTCCAGTTGGAAAATTTAAAATGGCTCCTGTAGCAGTAATCGATGATAGTAACTGTTCAATAATAGAATCGTTCGCAAAAGTACCATTTCCTTTTACACCCCTAGCTTGCACATCTATCTCTATAAACCCTAAAGTTGAAGTATCTCTCAGGCCTGCCAAAGTCCAGTCAACACTGCGTGAATTAGGTAGAGTCTGTGAAAATCCACTTATGCTAATAAAAATAATTAGTATAGAATATATCCAATTCATTCTTTTTATTTGTTAATGTGACGTATTATATGCTTTTGTCGTTATCAGACGCCCAAATAAGATGTTAAATCAAGCTTAAGAGGATAAATATACCAGATCCATATAACATATGCAAGTGGCCTTTAAGGTGTTTTGTTTGTATTCATGCTTCCCTTTATTTTATTTTCAGTTTGGAATGATCTTTGATTCGTATTTATTTTCCATTTGGTGACTTAATTGAAATTAATAATTTTGATCACGAAGTGAAAAAGTCAGCATATTTGTAACAAATAGGTGAAGATATCTTAGTCAACTATTTAAAATTGGATGTGGTGATTAATTTAGAGAATCAAAATAAGTATTTACTTTATCGATTTGCTTTTCTTTTGCTTCCTGGCTAAGCCAACTGGCCTCAAAAGCATTTACGGCCAACTGCATCAATTGATTCATTGTTAAATTTAAAGCCTTCGCAGTTTCGTAATAGTTCTCATTCATATAGCCTCCGAAGTAGGCCGGATCATCTGAATGAATGGTCGCTATTATACCCTTATCGAGCATCGTTGCCACCGGATGGTCTTCCATTTTATCTATTACTTTTAGTGCAACATTACTTAGTGGACACAAGGTTAAAGGTATTTTCTGCTCAACTATTCTTTGGAATAAAGCGTCGTCATCTAAGCACCGATTTCCATGGTCGATTCGCACTACTTTCAAAAGGTCGAGCGCTTCCCATATATAGCTTGCAGGACCTTCTTCGCCGGCATGAGCCACTAATTTATAACCGTGTTTTGCGGATGCTTCAAACACGTTGACAAACTTACTGGGGGGATTGTTCCGTTCAGACGAGTCCAGTCCGACACCATCTATCCAGTGCTTGAAGGGGATCGAAGATTCCAGTGTTTGAAGGGCTGCCTCTTCACTTAAATGACGCAGATAGGCCATTATAAGTTTATTTCTGACTAATTACCACCCTCCATTTATTATGATATTCTACACGACCATCATTTAAGACATGCGGTTTGATAGCTTCTTTCATTGTTTCATAGACTTTTTCAAAACCACTGTTTTCAATAGCTCTAGCGGCAGGGCCAGCTGAAAGTAGCCCCTTCAAAGCAATATCAGTATCTGGATACTCCCATACTGATGGTACATCATTATTGTGAATTATGGTTAGACCAATTTCTTCAAGTGTATTCTCCAATAGCTTATTCTCAGATAGACTAAAAGGTCCCCCTGCGTTCGGTGGTGGAGGTGGGAGTAAACTTCCTATTGCTTTTAGATAGGATGCAGCTTCGCAGTCCTCCTTATTGCCCCAGATCATGACGACAAATTTTCCTCCATTCTTCAAAACTTTTTTGGCTTGTAATAGGGCATTTTTCATATCTGCTGCGTATTGAAAAGAATTAAATCCACAAACAGCATCAAAAGTATCTTCAGGGAATGGCAGTTCTTCCATTTCACCTCTTAAAAATTTAATAGCTGGGTTTCTTTTGTTTGCCTGTTCAATGAATTTTTCGCATGCATCCATTCCTGTAACTTCAATACCTTGTTGATACGCCATATTGGAGAAGTAACCTGTACCACAGCCGACATCCAATAAAGTTTGCCCAGGCTCCATTTTAAGTAGTTTCAGCACATGTTCATACCCGGATTTCCCTGTTGGTTCTTGAATGTCTGCCCAATCTTTTGGGTTTTGTCCCCATAGTCTATTTTGAATTTCACTTGACCCCATAATTAATTGATTTACTTCTTAAATTTAATATAATTAACAAACATTACATTGGCTAACTCTAATTTCGGCTTGTTATAAAAGCAAGATATCCAGTATTGATTTGAGCCAGCGGAATTATCAGCGATAAAATTAATGTATTCAGATATATTCCACAATATATCTTTTGTTATATAGGACAAGGCTTGTCTATTTAGCATGATGTTATGGGACAAGATATATTAGGCTTTGTTGGAAGACACTTATCTGCATTCTGAATCTTGTCTTTGGTTTCATTCCTTCTGTAGGGAATGGCGAAACTAACTGAATTAATCGAAAAGGTCGTATTCATACTGTTGGCTCTAAAATCAATTAAGTGTGATTTACGCTTTTTCAATTTTTACTAATCTAGTATGGGAAATTTTCCTATCTCAGGAGAATAACTCAGCGACAAATCATTTTAAAGGATTTAGCTCTTAAACATATCATCAGCTTATCAAATTAAAGTAGTTCCTTACTTTATCGATTTGCTTTTCTTTTGCTTCCTGGCTAAGCCAACTGGCCTCAAAAGCATTTACGGCCAACTGCATCAATTGATTCATTGTTAAATTTAAAGCCTTCGCAGTTTCGTAATAGTTCTCATTCATATAGCCTCCGAAGTAGGCCGGATCATCTGAATGAATGGTCGCTATTATACCCTTATCGAGCATCGTTGCCACCGGATGGTCTTCCATTTTATCTATTACTTTTAGTGCAACATTACTTAGTGGACACAAGGTTAAAGGTATTTTCTGCTCAACTATTCTTTGGAATAAAGCGTCGTCATCTAAGCACCGATTTCCATGGTCGATTCGCACTACTTTCAAAAGGTCGAGCGCTTCCCATATATAGCTTGCAGGACCTTCTTCGCCGGCATGAGCCACTAATTTATAACCGTGTTTCGCGGATGCTTCAAACACGTTGACAAACTTACTGGGGGGATTGCTCCGTTCAGACGAGTCTAATCCAACACCATCTATCCAGTGCTTGAAGGGGATCGAAGATTCCAGTGTCTGAAGGGCTGCCTCTTCACTTAAATGACGCAGATACGACATGATGAGTTTGTATGAAATATGCAGCTCAGTTTTGGCCTTTTCCAACGCTCTGTGAATTCCATTGATCACTACATCAAATCCAATACCTCTGTCAGTATGGGTTTGAGGATCAAAAAACACCTCTACATGGACTACATTTTGACTGTGTACTTTGGTTAAATACGCCCACGTCAAGTCGAAGAAATCCTGCTCGTGAATCAGTACTTGCGCACCTGTGTAGTAGATGTCTAAAAATTCTTGGAGATTATTGAAGCTGTATGCCTCCTTGAGTAATTCAATAGAATCATATTCAAGAGTAATATCATTCCTACCGGCTATCTCAAACATGAGCTCGGGTTCAAGACTGCCTTCAAGGTGCATGTGAAGCTCTGCTTTGGGAATGCCTTGAATTATTTTTTTTAGGTCCGAAGATTCCATTTTAATTATTTTTAAATAAATTAATGAAGGGGGAAATACCCTTTGACCGTAAAAGTAGAATTATACATAGGTACCTCATCGTTTGATTAGTTTCTGTATTTCCATTATATCCGAGTCCATGGTTGCCAAAAGTAGCGACATGTCATGGGCATAACTCAAACATTTTAGGCTTTGAATTACTACTATAACCAGCCGTTTTGACTGATCAAATATATTCAATTCAAATTAAGTTTCCTAGAAATGTATTAATCCTTGGTGTTATTGATATGCTGTTGTGTAATCAGACTCTTGATCTTAAGGGCTGGAGGGTCAGTAAGTTGAGTATGCTATGGCGCTCTCTAGGATGTATGGTAAAGCTATAGCGCATCGTGTAGCGTTCAATACTGGTTGTAGTTAGCATTGATTTTTCTCACTCAGGAAGTCGATTAATTTAAAGTGGAATCTATCAAACTACTACATTTGTTGAACCGAAGTAGAAAGTCAAATTATCTCTGATTGTCTCTTTTGTCCCGATTTTATGGATTAATTTATTCTAGTGTAGATAAAATTATGGCCGCCACTAAGTTTACTCCTAATCCAATACCCCAATTTGTCCAGACTTTCCCTTGCTTAATTTTCTTTGACCTTTGAGTATAGCCATCATAGTAATTTGGATCTTTCATAAGATCTACATTGGGATAGTTTAGGTTTATTTCCTTTGGCTGTGCCGCTGAACAAGCAATAGCAGGGATTAGTCCAACCAACGGTGATACTAAACTTGTAATTAATGTTCCTGTTCCCGCGCCTTTATATCCCCTATAATATTTTGAAGCATCCCTTTGTCCTTGAATGTATAGATCACTAGTTGATGGACCAGGTGCTGGAATCGATTCATATTGCTTACCTTCATTGAAAATATCCTTTGTCCGATTTTCATAGATAATCATTTGTACATTAGATTTCAATATTGAATAGGTCGGACCATTTTGATTTTCAAATTTTTTATACTTTATTTCAGTCAATGTTACTTCAAGTACCTTTGCTTGAATATCCTCACCTGACTTCTTTGTGATTGTATCTTGAGAAAAACAAATAGATATGGTATAAACTAATGTCAGAACTAATATAATAATTTTTCTCATGTTGTTAAATTTTAGGAGTAGTCCTACTCATAATATATTTTAGGAACAACCGCATTCTTGATAAGGTGAAGATATCCGTTGTATTTTTTATACTTTAAATTTCTCGGTAGCCTTCCTGCCTCAACTAAATATACCGTTGCGCAAAGACTTATAACTAGCGCAAATATATCAATTTATTCATTCTAGGTAAAATTTATTATCGTTATTTTGTCAGTATAAACAGACGGCCAAAGTCGTCTAAAATAGCAATCGATTCACTCTTGCATTATATATTAGAGGAGCCGATTTACTCAAATATGTGGTGAACCTGTATTAATTTGTCAAATAACTCTGCCTTTGGAATGTGTAGTATTTCATCATAAAACAGTCCAACTTTATCGATTCCAATTAATCCGAAATAGTCTAAAAAGCGTTCGAAAAACCTAACAGAATAACATCTCGTGAGATTCTTTTGTATAGAATCCCAAGCTGGCATATTGACCTCCAATAAATATGGGAAAGCATTAAAATATTTTTCAGCATAAAATGAATCCAATCGCTTCTTCTTACCATATTTTTCTAATAAGATGAATGTAAATCTAAATACCACTTGTCCAATTTGAATTGAAGAATACCCATCATAATAAGCCCAATTAAATTTACGGGTAAAAGTATTTAAAATGACCTACAGCAATGCGGCATCGTCCTTATTTATTTTTTCTCCTACCTTTCATTTCGATCAAAATTTCGAAATTTGCCAAATAATAGGAGGAAATGAGCGCCTATAGTTCCGAATACCTGCAAATATTGGCCTTCCAGTACCTTGGAAGGGATGAGAATGGCTTACTGCACTTTATAAGGAGGGAATTGTTATAGACAATCTCTTCAATGTATTATTTTACTAAGCTCGTAGTCTCGGTAGCCGGCTCATACAGGTTATTTTTACCGAAGTTTTGAGCTAATTGATAGTAATAGTTATAAAATGAAGAAGCTTGCCAATGTATTCTAAAGTTAGTTGAATCTTTCCGGATTAAATATTTCAATATTGGGTTGTGGGCTTTTGTCATTAGCTAAGTCCGAAACCACCTTGCCTACTGCCGGACCCAAGCTCAGTCCCATCATGCCCAAGCCACCTGCTAAAATTAGGTTTCCGTATGTCTTCGATTTGCCAAGATAAGGTAGGCCATCTGGTGAACAAGGCCTAAAACCGTACCAGATATCTTCCGGGAAAGACACTTCTATTCCAGAAAAATAGTGGGGAATGGATTCTACAATTCCAATCACACGGGTCTTATTGATCGTAGTATTTATGGCGGCAAGCTCCATGGTTCCGCCGATTCTTACCTTTCCTTGCATAGGCGTTAATGCCACTTTCGCTTCTATTAAAATCGCAGGATGCTTTAGTTTTTGCTGAAATGATTTGGTAAAAAAGGAGTACCCCTTCCCTGGCATTACAGGTACAGTTAACTTCGTTTTTTTACTTAATTCCTGAAGACTTGCGCCATTTGCAAATACATACTGATCTGCTTTGTATTCTTCTCCGCTTAAAGTGGTTATTGATAGGATTTTATGGGGACTTTTAGCGACCTTACAAACCTGCTGATTTGGGATGAGACGCACACCAGCACTTCTTAAGTGAGCAAGCAGACCAGACATTAACGCAGTCGGATTTAGATGCCCGTCGCATTTATAATGCACTCCACCCAATACATCTAGGTTAAGGTCTGGTTCTAAAAGCTTGAGTTGTTGTCTAGATAGTACCTCTGCATCTAAGCCCAAATCTCGTGCTTTTTGCGCCAAGTGAACTTCTTCTTCTTCGGTCTTTTGAGTTTTGTAGAGCATGAGAATACCTTTCTTTTCTAGCTCAAAAGTATTTTTTATAATCTCAGAGAGCTCATTATAAAGTTCACTGCTATACAAGTTAAGGTCTCTTAAATAAGGTGAAGATTTTTCAACATGCGATTCTTTTGCACTTTTGATAAATTTTAATCCCCAATTAATAAGATCAAAATTTAAAGATGGCTTAACGTAAAATGGGCTTTTGCTATTAAACATCCAGCGTATTCCCTGCGATATAATTCCCGGAGTCGCTAGTGGTGTAAAATGACTGGGAACAATCATTCCTGCATTTCCGTAGGAGCAGTTATCAGAAAAATCACCTTTATCTAAAACCGTTACCTCCCAACCTTTCTGATTGAGGTAAAAGGCAGACATAAGTCCTACTATTCCGCCACCTACTATTATAACTTTATTTGCCATAACTTAAATAACTTGAAAGCCATAGGCGTAGGGATCGTCCTGATCTATAAAAATGGTATTATAACCGTAAATCTTAGCCCAGCCTTCTATGCTCGGGACAATGGCTTTTTGGCCATTGCTAAGTGTTGTTTCTTCTTCAATTATCCCAGTAAACTTAGACCCAATGATACTTTCATGTACAAAAGAATCACCAGACTCTAATTTGCCCTTTGCATGCCATTGAGCCATTCTGGCCGAGGTCCCGGTCCCACATGGTGAACGGTCTATAGCTTTTTCTCCATAGAAAACTGCATTTCTTGCAGTAGAACTTGGGTCTAGTACTTCGCCCGTCCAGAGAATGTGACTTAGCCCCTTGATGTTTTTGTCTTCCGGGTGCTCAAATGTGTACAAATCGTTTAGACGACTCCTCAGTGTTCTGCTCCAGCTAATCAGTTGATCAGTAGAATAGTCTTTTAGATCCGAAAAATTCTCTTGGGGATCTATAATTGCATAGAAGTTTCCGCCATAGGCTACATCCACTGTAAGTTGACCCAAGTCGGGACAATCTACCGCTAAGTGTTCCGCCGCCAGAAAAGACTTCACATTGGTGAGTTTTACAGATTTCACGTGCTTTCCTTCCATATTATAATTTACCAAAACCAAGCCTGCCGGCGTTTCCATCCTTACCTTACCTGGCGTTTTGGGTAGAATTAATCCTTCTTCGATTGCGATGGTTATGGTGCCAATGGTACCATGACCGCACATAGGTAGGCAGCCGCTCGTTTCAATAAAAAGTACGCCAATATCATTTTGTGGGTCTGCAGGTGGATACAGTATGCTGCCGCTCATCATATCATGTCCACGTGGTTCAAACATCAATCCTTTACGTATCCAATCATATTCTCTCAGAAAGTGGAGTCTTCGCTCCATCATGCTGTTTCCTTCTAAAATTGGGCCTCCTCCAGAAACCAATCGTACTGGGTTTCCACACGTATGGGCATCTATACATGAAAATGTTCTTTTCATTGGCTTAAATTGCTTGTTTAGTTATTTCACCATTTACCCAACGGGGCAATTGCAATGGATTGCCATGCTTAAGCTCATCGGGCAGATATTGATCCGGCACATTTTGGTAGGCTACCGGCCGGGCAAATCTCCGGATCGCATCTGCTCCCACAGAAGTAAATCTACTATCTGTTGTGGCAGGGAATGGACCGCCGTGCTGCATAGAGGTGGCCACTTCTACACCAGTAGGATATCCATTAAATAGGAGCCTCCCACATTTCTCGGTTATATTTAATATCAGTTCTTCGTAGTCACCTATTTCTTCTGCTTCGCCTAGTATAGTGGCGGTAAGCTGACCCTTTAGTTTCTTGGCTATTTTTACCAACTGACTAGTAGATTTATATACCACTATTAACCCAAAAGGGCCAAACACCTCTTCTTGCAGCGAGTCATTGCTTAGGAAGTCATCAGCATAAGTGAGGGCTAGGCTGGCATCACATTCAGAAATAACTTCAATATTTTTTTGTCCTAAAAGCTTATTTTTATTCTGAGCAAAAGCTTCTGATATTCCAGGATGGAGCATTTTTCCCACTTGTATTTTTGTTGCTTCTTCTCTTATAATGGATAAAAAATCACCGTGTTCTTCTGGAATTATGAGGATACCCGGATTGGTACAGAATTGGCCCACACCCATAGTAAGTGACGCCAGATAATCAGTGACTATTTGAGCAGGTGAGCTTTTCATCTTTTGAGGTAAAACAAAAATCGGGTTTACACTTCCCATTTCGGCAAAAACGGGAATGGGCTCTTCCCTGCTGTTGGCTAAGTCAAAGAGTGCTTTACCGCCTTTAAAAGAACCTGTAAATGTCACTGCTTTGACCAAAGGATGCAATATAAGTTCACTTCCTGCCTCGTAGGAGAAAACTTGTGCAAATGTATCTTTATGAAAACCGGTTTTCTGGATTCCCCGTTGTATAGCGTCGCCCATCATCTTGGCGGTTTTGGGATGTGCCGGGTGTCCTTTTATAATGACCGAACATCCTGCTGCTATTGCAGATGCAGTATCTCCCCCCGCTGTAGAAAATGCGTATGGGAAGTTACTCGCTCCGAAAACTACGACTGGACCTAGTCCAAAATAGGTTTTACGGATATCGGGTCTGGGTGGCACTTTTTCTGGTATGGCGGTGTCGATTCTTGAGTTGAGTACATACCCGCTTTCCAGTGCGTCGGCGTAATTGCGCCATTGAAAGACCGTTCTACCTTTTTCTCCTGTAAGGCGCCCTTCGGGTAAATTTGTTTCACTGCTTGCAGTCTGAATTAATTCTGCACCTAAGGCTTCTATTTCGTCAGCAATGGCATTCATTAATGCAGCCCTTTGCTTTAGGTTTGTTTTTTTTAATTCTAGAAAAGCAGTATAAGATCTGAGGGCTATCTCGTTTATTGTTTCTATCATTTTTATAAGCTTTTATAATCAGCAAGTTTCGGACGAGAGGCCTGTGCAGCTTTTATAATGGCCAAAATACGGCTTCTCTCTTCACCTTCTAGAGCTAGACGAGGGGCGCGTACGTACTCCGAGCCAATTCCTTCTTCAGTGGCAGCCAACTTGATATATTGAACCAACCGAGGCAGAATATCCAGTTCAAGAAGCGGCATAAACCATCGATAGATATCTAAAGCTTCGTCAATACGACCCAGTTTTGCCAGATTATAAATAGCCATTGTTTCGTATGGAAATGCGTCAACCAATCCAGCCACAGAACCCACAGCACCCATTAATTGAGTTTCTAATGCTATAGTGTCCACTCCGCCCAAAATACATATTCTATCGCCGAAACGATTGAGCATTCGGGTAATATTAGTCAGGTCTCGGGTAGATTCTTTTACCGCCTGAATGGTTGGATATTTTATGAGTTCGTCAAACATTTCTAGCGTAACATGTATTCCGTAATCTACCGGATTATTATAGATTAAAATCGGTAGGTCGGTTGCAATAGCTACTGCAATGAAATAGGCAACTACCTCTCTGTCCGAAGCCTTATATCGCATGGGCGGCAAGAGCATCAGTCCGTCTGCACCAAGCTCCTTGGCTTTTATGGCAATGTTTACCGCCTCATTGGTCGCTTGCTCTGCAATGTTCAAGATTACCGGGAATTTCTCTGGCACCACAGATTTCGCAAACCGTAGTAAATCAAATTTTTCGTCATTGCTTAAGGTGCTGGCCTCTCCTAGAGTCCCGGCTAGAATAATGCCAGAAACACCGGCATCTATCTGTACCAGTAGGTTTTTCTCGAACATTTCGTAATCAATGGCGTCTTCGGCTGTAAAAGGGGTGAGTAGGGCAGGGTAAACACCATGCCAGAGGCTAGTCTCTCTCATCGGTATGTATTTTTATTAGATATGAATTGTCGATTCAACAAATCTACACAAAGCAATTATAAGTTTTAGCGAAATCAGATCGAGATAAGAAGATTTTGAAAGGAAGCAGTTTATTTTTGTGGCTATCCCAATAGTCCATTTTGCTGCCTAATCAAATAGTGTTACTAGTTTAACCTGATTGTCTCTTAAAGAATAATGGTTGGTCCTACCCTTTTTTATGGTTTGAATTTCCTTCATTGTGGAATTCGGCGTTTATCGTTTTTTACATACAATAGGATAGGAGAATTCTTTTCTATTAGATTTGGTTTTCGCCTTAGGTTATTCGGATGAAGTTATTGGAATAAGTCATATCCCTGACTGAGTAGTATTCTGAAATTATTACTTGCCTAATTCCTGGACATAATAATTGAGTGTCTGCAAATTCATGAAAGCTGTACCTAGTGTATTGTTAAAATATGCATAAACCGTCTTACCCTCGTTGAGCCATTTGTTAATTTGGATTGCATATTGTTCTAAAAATGCATCACTATAGTCGCCGCGATATTTTGGTTCCGGCCCATGAAATCGAAGATACTTTAAGTTCCCACTCTGTCTATCATCCGGTGTAGCAGAGTGCAGCATATCGTGTATTACCAAGGTTGCTTTGTATTCTTCCAGTATTTCATGTACTTCTGTCTCCTCATACCATGAAGAATCCCTGAACTCTATGGCAATACTCCAAGGACCGTCGGACATTCCGTTTGCTAAAATTTCCAATAGCCACTGAAGTCGATCCAACCTATCTATTTTGAATGAGGGTGGAAATTGTGCCAGAAGACAACCCTGCTTTATCCCAACCTGTTTTACTACACTTAGAAATTCAGCCACTTCTCTTGGGTCAAATAGTAGATTCTTTGTATGGGTAATCGCTTTAGAAACTTTAAATGTAAACTGGAAATTTTCCGGAACACTTTCTGCCCATTTAGCAACCGTAGAGCTTCTTGGTAATTTATAAAATATGCTGTTTATTTCAATACTATTAAACAGGGATCCATAATACTGCAGACGGCTCATGCCTTTATATTCAATCGGATATTGAGATTGTGTAATCGGAAGTACAAGGCCACTTGTGCCGGAATAGAATTGTCTATGTATTTTCGACATAACTATGAAGGTACATCCTCTTTATTTTTCATAAACGCATATTGATCAAATATTTGATAGGGCTTTTATTATTTTATCATTATCCTCCACGACACTAATTATTCAGGACGAAAGGAGTCATTGTTCTCGTGAAAGGACAGGTTGCTTTCAGTTTTACTTTTAAATTTAATACATCCAAAGTATTTCTCCAACTGCTGGACAGGATTTTATTAATACATATCGCTTGAGCGATCAGATAACCTGCTATGGACTGATCTTTTGGTATCTTACCTAAAATTAGCCCTACATTAATTTAGTCCAATCTACTCAATTCAACTCCACATAGTTCTTAAAGTTGTCCAATATAGCTTGCCATCCTTTTTGTTGTGCTTCCATAGGATTCTCAGTCTCGGCATCAAAATTTACTGTTATATTTGTTTGACTGCCCACGGGTTCCATTATGACTTCTACTACTCTTCCATCCTGAAGTGAGTATTTAATTTTCTGATCAGGTACGATATCGTCGTAAGTGCCTTCGAAATCAAATCCCATACTTCCGTCTCTAGCTTCCATACGTGATCTGTATTTACCGCCTACCTTTAGATCATTTTCTGCCGAGGGACAATACCAGGAGGGATCGGCGAAGTTCCACTTTGTAATGTGTTCGGGACTGGTGTAATATTGCCAGACTTTCTTGATATCTGCATTTATTGAGGTACTAACTGTGATCTTGTCTTTCATATCTTTTTACTATTTTTTATATTAACCCTTTAAGTTTAACTATATAATTGGTATGCAAATAGTTATTAAATAGAAATGAGCCGAGTTAGTTCATTGAGCGGAAATATGAAACTTCAAAAGTACTTAGAGATGAAAAGCTGAAGTCTCAATTAAATAACACAACTAATATTATTCCGAAAAATTATTGATGCCTCAAATATCACTAATCCAATTTATTGTAAAAGTCTTACAAGTGAATAAAATACAATTAGGGGAGAGTAGTGTAAATTTTTTAATTCAAAAATTCATTCCTCACACACCGATCGATTGATGATGAGGAATGAAGATTTAATTCTGCTATACAGTGAAAAATTTTGTGCCCAAGACCGGATTCGAACCAGCACACCTTGCGGCGCTGCCACCTGAAGACAGTGCGTCTACCAATTTCGCCACTTGGGCATCTTTCAGGTTGAAATGAAGTGCAAAAGTAAACAATTAAATATTGTTTTGTGTGGAAAAATGTCTTTCTGCGGACATTTTCACTACCTACATATTGCGTCTATACTGACCACCCACTTCAAATAATGCTTGAGTGATCTGGCCCAATGAGCAATATTTAACAGTCTCCATCAATTCTTCAAAGATATTTTCATTGTGAATTGCCGCTTTCTGCAATCGCTTGAGCAATAGGGTACTTATTTCCATATTTCTCTCCCAAAGTTGATGTACTGTATTGATCTGGAATTCTTTTTCCTCTGTAGTAGAGCGGATTACCTCTGCCGGAATGATGGTAGGAGAGCCCTTCGAACTCAGAAATGTATTCACACCTATGATGGGATATTCTCCCGTATGCTTCAGTGTCTCGTAGTACAGACTTTCTTCCTGGATCTGGCCCCGCTGATACATGGTCTCCATAGCCCCCAGTACACCACCCCGCTCTGTGATGCGGTCGAACTCTGTGTAGACTGCTTCTTCTACCAGATCAGTCAGCTCTTCGATAATAAATGATCCTTGTAGTGAATTTTCATTCTTTGCCAACCCCAGTTCTTTGTTGATGATAAGCTGGATAGCCATCGCTCGTCTGACAGACTCTTCAGTAGGTGTAGTGATGGCCTCGTCATATGCATTGGTATGCAGCGAGTTGCAGTTGTCATAGATAGCATAGAGTGCCTGCAACGTAGTGCGGATATCGTTAAAATCTATTTCCTGTGCGTGTAGCGACCTTCCTGAAGTCTGGATGTGGTACTTGAGCATTTGGGAGCGCTCATTTCCACCGTATTTGTGCTTCATTGCCTTGCTCCACACTTTGCGCGCGACCCGTCCTATGACGCTATATTCGGGATCCACACCATTACTGAAGAAGAATGAGAGATTTGGCGCAAAGTCATCTATTTTCATACCTCTGCTCAGATAATACTCTACGTAGGTAAATCCATTGGACAGTGTGAAGGCGAGCTGGGAGATGGGATTGGCACCCGCCTCAGCTATGTGGTAGCCCGAGATAGAAACAGAATAAAAATTGCGTATTCCCTGATCGATAAAGTATTGCTGTACGTCACCCATCACTCGGAGCGAAAACTCAGTAGAGAAAATACAGGTATTCTGAGCCTGATCTTCCTTCAGAATATCTGCCTGGACTGTGCCGCGCACCGCCTTCAGCGTTCGCATCTTTATCTCCTGATATATGTCAGCAGGCAGCACCTGGTCGCCAGTTACGCCGAGCAACATTAAGCCCAGACCGTCATTACCCTCCGGCAGTTCAGTATCATTTGCTCCGACCTCCTGAGTGTAGGGTTTGTAATAAGGTCGTCGAGTGCCCTGTAACTTACTTATCTGATGTATTTTCGAATCGACTTCAGCTTCCAGATTGTGTTCCTTGATGTATAGCTCGCACTGCTGGTCGATGGCTGTATTCATAAAGAAGGCGGTCAATGTCGGAGCAGGTCCGTTGATCGTCATTGAGACGGAGGTCTTTGGATCTGCCAGATTAAACCCGCTATACAGTTTCTTGGTATCATCCAGCGTAGGAACACTGACGCCGGCATTGCCAATCTTGCCATAGATGTCGGGACGATGTGCGGGATCATGCCCGTATAGAGTCACTGAATCAAATGCGGTGCTCAGTCGCGCAGTAGGCAGGCCCTTGCTCACGTAATGAAAGCGACGATTTGTCCTTTCCGGACCTCCTTCACCGGCAAACATTCGGGTGGGATCTTCACCTTCACGCTTGAAGGGATAAATGCCCGCTGCAAAGGGAAACTCACCCGGAAAATTTTCAGTCAATACCCAACGCAATATTTCGCCCCAGGATTCATATTTCGGCACTGCCACTTTAGGTATCTGCAGGTGTGATAGTGATTCAGTATGTGTCTTAATGCGGAGTTCTTTGTCACGTACTTTGAATACGTAATATTCATCCTGATATAACTTTTTCTTTTGCTCCCAATTCAGGAGAAGCGCAAGGTTTTTTGGAGCTATTTCCAGGCTTATTTTTTGATACATCTCCTCTACCTCCTTGATCAGACGGTCTCTATCTTCTATGTTACTTGAAGCGAGTATATCTTGAGTCTGTCGAAGTGAATATAGTTGTTGTGCGAAATTAGCTTGAGCTATAGACTGTCGATCATAGTTGCGATTATTCTCAGTGATTTCACTTAGGTATCTCACTCTGGCGGGTGGAATGATGTATATTTTTTCACTCATTTCTTCTGCGGAGTGAAAGTCGGATTGAAGATCAGTGCCGGTTTTTTCTACAATTAGATCCATGAGTGCTCTATACAGCGTGTTTGTACCCGGATCATTAAACTGTGAAGCGATACTCCCGAATACGGGCATGCTGTTCGGGTCACGGTTGAAGAATTTATGGTTACGCTGGTACTGTTTTTTGACATCTCGAAGTGCATCTATTGCCCCTCGCTTATCAAACTTGTTGATCACAACTATGTCTGCGAAATCGAGCATATCGATTTTTTCCAACTGTGTCGCGGCTCCATATTCGGGAGTCATCACATACATACTGAGATCGCAGTAATCCGTGATCTGAGTGTCGCTCTGTCCTATACCGGAAGTCTCCAGAATGATGAGGTCATAATCTGCCGCCTTAAGTATATTTATCGCATCATTGATATATTTACTTACTGCCAGATTACTTTGTCTTGTAGCCATAGAGCGCATATATACCCGATTATTGCGAATGGCATTCATGCGGATACGGTCCCCGAGAAGTGCTCCTCCCGTCTTTCGCTTAGTTGGATCTACGGAAATAATGCCGATTGACTTATCTTCAAAATCAAGCAAAAAGCGTCGAACTATTTCATCCACCAATGAGCTCTTTCCGGAGCCACCAGTACCTGTGATTCCGAGTACAGGGGACTTACTTGACTTGGCAGTAGCGTATATTAGGGCCAGCATAGCCTGTGTCTCCGGTAGCTCAGAAAAATTCTCAGCTGCAGATATCAGGCGGGCTATTGCTGCATGACTTTTTTCTTTTAATTGGCCCAGTTGGCCATTTAGGTGATCACCAGTGGGAAAATCGCTCTTGCGGAGCAGATCCAGGATCATACCTTCCAGACCCATCGCACGGCCATCATCCGGTGAATAGATCTTAGTGATACCATACTTTTCCAGTTCGGCTATCTCTTCAGGCAGTATTACGCCGCCACCACCTGCAAATATGCGGATGTGACCACAGCCCTTTTCTTTGAGGAGGTCATACATATATTTTAGGTATTCCATATGCCCTCCTTGATAGGAAGTCATTGCGATGGCATTGGCATCTTCTTGTATGGCGCAGTCCACTACTTCCTGTACACTGCGATCATGTCCCAGGTGTATTACTTCGGCTCCAAGTGACTGAATGATGCGCCGCATTATATTGATCGCAGCATCATGGCCATCGAAGAGAGAAGCTGCTGTGACTATCCGTATCTTATTTTTTGGAATAAAAACTGGTTCCGTCTGGACTTTCATTTGGAAAATTTAGTTATAAATCTACCCTCCAGAGACTAGAGAATACATATTCAAAGATAATAATTAATTCTCCAAGCCGGATAGGGCGACTACATTGACTTGCTTTTTTGGTATTCTGAGTAAATAGTTGAAGATGAGTGAGAGCAATATAGTGACGAAAAAAGCAACGTACCAAAGCATGTCAAACCCATAGTATTTGATGATTCGCATCCCTGCAAAGGGTGCAATGACCATTGCTATCGAAAATGAGATAGAGTAAAACGACATATATCGTCCCCGATTTTTATCATTTGAGATATTGGTGACATAGGTCATCAAATAAGGCATTGAAAAGATCTCACCATAACTGATCAGTAAGATACCTAGGATCAAGATAATAGGATGGTGAAAAAATGTTAATACCACAAAAGATATGCCTATGCAAAGTGTTCCTAAAATAATTAATTTATCGTGTCTGATTCGATTCCCAATGATGTACACGATGACCATTTCAGATAATACTACTATACCTCCATTTATAGCTAGGAGTAACCCTATCCACTGGTCTGATAGATGATATATTTCCTTATAATACAGTGGGAGAGTGAAAATAAGTTGAAGGAATACAGTTGCAAATAATATACATGCGCCAATAAAAAAAAGAAATTTTATATCGCTAACGGGACTCTTAGTTTGAGTTTCTACGATCTTGTCCTTCTCTTCAGTTGCCGGACGAGGTCCCCATATAATCTTACGGAAGATGATCATAAAGACAATCCCTGCCAGGATACTACTTGTTCCATCTACCCAAAATAGAAAAGAGTACGAGATGGTAGCCAGGAATCCTGCAATTGCCGGACCAAGTGTATAACCCAGATTGATCGACATTCTATTGAGTGAATAGGATCGAGTCATGTTTTCCGGCCGGGATAGTGCTGCAATGGCACTGCTGTTGGCAGGACGAAAACTTTCGGAGATACAGGTTTGAAAAAAGACCAATATCAATAGATGTGAATAATCACTTACGTAAGATAACAGCCACCATCCGATTCCTGAAAATATCAGGCTAAAAACCTGTATTCTGAAATTTCCAAATCGGTCGGCGATCCATCCACCCACCAGCGAACCGACCATAGCTCCGATTCCATACATTGATAATACCCACCCGGTTTGCAAGGTACTGAAGTGCAGGTGCTGAGTTAGGTAAATAGATAAAAAAGGGAAGACCATCGAACCCGTACGGTTAATGAGCATGATAAGCGAAAGCCACCACACACCGACACTGATGTCTCCGAATGAACTTCTAAATACCCCAACTATGCGACTAAGTGCCATGAATGAAGATTTCCTGGGGTGAAGGTAATTCGATTAGTCCACATAGATAGATATTGTAAATTCAAAAATACAAGCTCTGAAGGAGCGCGATATATCCTGTTTTTAGCTCGCTTCGCTTTAGTCTATAGTTTCTATCTGAGAACCAATTTGGTTAAAGCTTTTTTTGCCAAAAGCAT
>DAOLZQ010000043.1:3589-25706 GCA_035426385.1 Saprospiraceae bacterium | reverse complement strand
AAGTAGGCATATGCACGAAGTCAATACCACGTTTAAATGTTGCCGCAGCAAAGCCGCCCATATCACCCGTCACGCCACCACCCAGCAGCACGACTATGACTTTCCGATCGAGGTGATGCTCCAGCCAGTGAACCCAGATATCCGCACAGGTCTTAATATTTTTATGCTGTTCGCCCGGAGGAACGATGGTGGTAATGTATGGTATCTCGAGATTCAGAGCTGGAAGACAATAGTGGGCCGTATTTTCGTCACAGACTACTACGGCACGGGTATATTTCTTTTGCAGAAGGAAGTGATTCAGCGCGCTGATGGCTTCTTCCGGAAAGAGCGAATAGTCCTGGATGTCGATTCGTTCTATCTTCATGATCGGTGCAGCGTATTGAGACTCCAGGCTTCAGCTTTTTGTGAGAATAACGTCCGGACATAGCTCCAGGTAGTCCCGAATAGCTCAGACTGACGATATTCCTCCAGGTACGTCGCCGCGGTCCAGATGCTATAAGTGAAGATGATTCCGGGGTCAGTCGTGTCCTGGAGCAGATGTAGCGAAGTACAACCTGCAGCCGAGCGGATGGCCTCCTTTTTCTCTTCGAAATGAGCTAGAAAAGCCGGGATGTGTTCGCGCTTGAAGTGCATTTTTACAATGCGAATGATTTCCATGCAGAAAATTATATCTGGTAATCTGGTAAAAGTAAACTTTAGACGGTACATTGATATGATATGTCTTTAAAATAGTCCAACTACAGGTATTTTTCTATTTTTGTCCACAATAAAAATAATCAGGTGAAGCGAATTCATTGGGTCATAGGAATTATTCTTCTGGTGCTAATCATCGATCAGGTATCCAAATTTTATATCAAGTTGAATTTTGAATACGGCGAAGGTGTACCAATGTTTGGGTTATCCTGGGCATATCTGCATTTCATCGAGAATAAAGGAATGGCTTTTGGTATTACACTAGGCGGGGATTTGGGGAAATTGTTATTGAGTGTCTTCCGAATTGCCGCAGTGATTTTATTGTGGATTTATATCATCCGGCTCGAAAAGCAGCGTGCACATATGGGGCTATTAGTGGCTTTTGGGCTGATCTTTGCCGGTGCAGTAGGCAACATTATCGACAGCGCTTTCTATGGTCTGATCTTTTCAGAATCCAACTATCATGGCGGAGTGGCTCATCTGGTTCCTTTCGGCCAGGGGTATGCGGGATTTCTGCATGGCAGCGTGGTGGATATGCTTTACTTTCCTTTGATAGATACGGTATGGCCTTCATGGGTACCCTATCTCGGTGGTTCAGAATTTCAATTCTTTAAACCGGTATTCAATGTAGCTGATTCATCCATCACATTGGGTGTTTCTATTTTATTGCTTTTCTATAATTCATTCTTTAAAGATAAAACCCCTACAGACGATGCAGAGGCAATACCTGTAATTGAATTCGACCCAAGAGCACTTCGTACTGAATAAAACACGACTATTTATTTCAAAGTCAATACTGATCAAATATTTTTATGAAAAATCAATTCTTACAAGGCCTGATTGTTGCCCTATTCTTCATGACATCTTCTATTGATGCTCAGGCTCAGATCAATGCCAGCCTGATGCGATTTCCGGATGTATCAGACAAAAACATCGTCTTTGCCTATGCCAATGATATCTGGATCGTGCCAAAGACGGGTGGTGAAGCTTCAAGACTGAGTTCACCAAAGGGTCAGGAGGTTTTTCCTAAATTCTCTCCGGATGGTCAGATGATTGCTTTTTCGGGCAATTATGATGGCAACAATGATGTCTTTGTAATGCCGGTGGCCGGCGGAATTCCACAGAGATTGACTTCGCATGGTTATACGGATCGGGTCATCGATTGGACAGCAGATGGTAATCAAGTCATCTTCGCGTCTTCCCGAGAGAGCGGTAAGGCCCGATACAATCAGTTTTATAAAGTGCACAAGACGGGAGGTACAATAGAAAAACTGCCGCTCGAATATGCAGAATACGGCTCACTGAGTCCGGATGGAAGTCAGATGGCAGTAGTATATATAACTCAGATATTTCGCACTTGGAAGCGATACAAAGGGGGCACAAAGGGCAAAATCGTGATCTACAACTTCAAGGATAGTACATCACGATATCTAAGCTTGCCTACAGGTGGTGGCGATGAGTTCCCAATGTGGCATGCAAATAATCTGTATTTTATCTCTGATAGAGGTTCGGAAGAGCGGATGAACCTATATAAACATGATTTGGTGACAGGAACTACGACTCAACTGACTAATTATACCGATTATGATATCCATTTTCCATCTTTAGGTCCGGCAGAGATAGTGTATGAGCAAGGCGGAAAACTTCACTTATACAATCTTGCAGCCGGAACAGATAAGTCTGTCTCTGTCACACTGGTCACAGATGAGACCGGCCTCAAACCAAAGATGGTTTCAACAGAAAACTATATTCAATCCACCGCGCTATCTCCGGATGGCAAGCGGGTCCTGATAGAAGCGCGCGGAGACATATATTCCCTACCTGCTAAGGATGGATTTGTAAAGAACCTGACTCAGACTTCAGGCGTTGCTGAGCGTACGCCAGTATGGTCCCCGGATGGCAAGTCGATCGCTTTCTGGTCGGACAAATCAGGAGAATACGAAATTTATATACAGGATGCAGAT
Organism: Saprospiraceae bacterium; assembly: GCA_035426385.1. Classification (GTDB taxonomy): domain Bacteria; phylum Bacteroidota; class Bacteroidia; order Chitinophagales; family Saprospiraceae; genus Parvibacillus. The sequence continues at coordinate 23,049 of DAOLZQ010000043.1, read as the reverse complement.
TTGTCAAAGCCGGCAGTACAAAGAACCAAATACGGGAAGGGTTATCGCTACAACCTATTTTGGTCGCCGGATAGTAAGAAAATTAGTTTTATCAACCAGGCCGGTGAGATACACGTCCTGGACCTGCCCAGTGGTAAGACTCAGCAAATAGATAAGTTATTCACCTCTTCACACGGCACACTGGCGGGTTTTACTGCCAATTGGTCGATTGATTCCCGTTGGCTCACATATGCCCGCGGCTTGCCCAATGGTAATGAAGCTGTCTTTATATATGATGCGCGCAATGATAAGAGAATTCAGTGTACCAGTGGCTTCTACAGCAGTACATCGCCTATATTTGACGAATCCGGCAAATATCTCTTTCTCACTACCAATCAGTCATTGACACCTCAGTATAGTGATATGGATAATACTTTTATCTATACTAATTCAACAAAACTGGCTTTCATTACACTAAGTAAAGACAGTGTTTCTCTCCTTGCCCCCGTAAATGATACGGTAGCAGTCAAGACTCCGACTGATATCAAGCGTAGCTCTGACAAGAAAGCTGAAGAAAAGAAATCTAAATCAACTAAAGCGAGCAATAAGAAAAAAGAAGAACCTAAAAAAGAAACTCCGCTGACTGCGGTGGTTATAGATACTCTAAATATGGAGCAACGTCTGGAGCTATTGACTCCGGCTGCTGGAAATATGGGTCAACTGGCTTCCATTCCGGGTAAATTGCTCTATGTACGCTACGAGGAAGGTGGTGCGCAACTGAAATATCTTGATTTGGAGAAAAAAGAGGAGAAAGTCATTTTAGCCGGTATTGATGGCTATGATTTATCCGCTGACAGGAAGAAGCTTTTGGTTTCAAAAGAAGGAAAGCTAGCAGTAGTTGATCCGATAGAAAATACAAAATTTGAAAATCCCATTCGAAAGAATGAGATGACCGCATTCATAGACCCTCGTCAGGAATGGGAGCAAGTATTTACAGATGCGTGGCGCCTGGAACGCGACTATTTCTATGATGCCAATATGCATGGTGTCAACTGGCAGCAAGTGCGTGAGCGATATGACGATCTCCTCAAGAGTGCTGCTACACGTGAAGACGTGGCCTTTATTATCGGCGAGATGATTGGCGAACTAAATGCTTCACACACTTACTATTCCGGAGGCGATCTGGAAACTGGAAAATCCACCAACACAGGCTACCTGGGCATCAACTGGGCCGCTGATGGAGACTATTACAAAGTGGGTAAGATCATACGTGGCGCAGAGTGGGATGCAGAAGCGCGGTCGCCGCTGGATCAGCCCGGAGTGAAGATTACTGAGGGAGATCGGATCTTAGCCGTTAATGGGGTGCCAATCAACACAAAAGCGGAGCCGTATGAAAACTTTGCGGGCCTGGCCGATAAGACTATTGAGCTTACTTACAGCAAGCCACCTTTCAATACCACACACACAGCAGTAGTGACTACCATGGGCGATGAATACCGGCTACGTAATCTAGCCTGGATAGAACATATGCGCCGACGCGTGGAGGAAGCTACTCATGGTGAGGCAGGATATATTTATGTGCCAAGCACAGGACTGGATGGACAGAATGAACTAATCAGGATGTTTAGTGCCCAGAAAGACAAAAAAGCGCTCATCATAGATGAACGATTTAATAATGGCGGCCAGATCCCGGATCGCTTTATCGAGATGCTAGATCGAAAACCATTGGTATATTGGGCCACCCGTGATGGACAGGCTTGGAAGTGGCCTCCTAACGGTCACTTTGGCCCTAAGGTAATGCTGATCAATGGTTGGAGCGGTTCGGGCGGTGATGCCTTCCCGGATTATTTCAGGAAGAGAGGTCTTGGCCCACTGATCGGTTCAAGAACTTGGGGTGGTCTGATAGGAATCAGTGGTGCGCCTCAGCTCATCGATGGTGCTAATGTAACCGTGCCTACCTTCAGGATGTATAATCTCGATGGCACTTGGTTCAAAGAAGGGTATGGTGTAGATCCCGATATTCAAGTGGATGAAAATCTCGGAATGATGGCTCGTGGTGTTGATGTACAGTTGGAGCGCGCTATTGTAGAAATCAAAAGATTATTGAAAGAGACGCCTTTTGAGCCTCCGATGAGGCCGACAGAGGAAAAAAGATAGTAGGAGAAATAAATAAAGCTGATTCCTTGTTTAGAATAAATCTAAATTATATTATTGCGACAAAATTGAAAATATGTTTGTAGCAATCAATTACATTTCTTGCAAAGAAGAGTATAAAACCAGATTTGAAGAATTATTCGGCAGCCGGGCTAAGGCCATTGATACTATGCCTGGGTTCAAGTACATGGAAGTGCTGCGACCCTCGGATGAGTCCGGTGAATACTTGATCATGAGTCACTGGGACTCTGAGGATCAATTTAAAGGCTGGACAAAATCTCCTGAATTCATTGAAGGTCATAAAAGAGGGTTTGAAGACATCACTAAAGCGCGCGAGGCAGGACTTGAACCACCCATGCGCAGCACATTTAAAACCTACGAGATAATATCAAATTAATGAAGATGAAAGCCTGGCTGAAAAAAATCGGATTGATCGGGTTTCTGTTTTTTCTGATCAAAGGCCTCATTTGGCTGGCCATATTTTTTGGTGCCGGTAAATGGTTGGCGACCTGGTGGGATTAATTCTTACCAGTACATTTGTATTGTCCTACCACCCTATTAATCTACCATAAATCAGTGTGTCTATTAAGTTAGGTCGATACACCACATTGGAATTCGTAGTAATTGGTTGAAAATACTTCAACTCCTAAGTATAAGTTGAATGAACAAACTTCTCCAAAGACTACCAGGACTTATACAGTAAAACCATGAATTAATTTTTTGGTAATTTAAGATGAGGGCAGTAGAAATTTCTAGACTGATATTTGTATCATCAATCAGTAATTAATGGATGCGATTGACACAAATTAGGAAAGGGTGATGCTTAATAAATTTTAAAAGGAATTCGGTGAAAGAATCGGATTCCTTTTTTTAATGTCTACATTTTCTTAATTTTCTTCGATCGAATATTAGTTCTTCCGGCAGTTCCAAAACTTTATATATAAAAAAGAGCCCTCCGCATGCGGAGGGCTCTTTAATTTTGGGACCTAAATTGTTATTAGATCTTAGTCACACGCACGTCTATACGTCTGTTCTGAGCTTTACACTCAGGCGTATCGTTAGCAGCACATATCGGATGAGTTTCACCATATCCTTCAGCTTCCAGACGAGCATTACCCACGCCCAGTTTCAGCAGTGAAGTTTTCGCAGTCATTGCTCTAGCTTCAGATAGTTTTTGATTTACATTATCATCACCATCAGAGTCGGTATATCCACCCAGTTTCAATGATACACTTGGATAAGCCTTCAAGATTGCATAGATATTTTTCAACTGTGCTTCTGAGTCTTTTGTCAGTGTACTTTTGCCTTTGTCAAAATAAAGTCTGTCAAAGGAGAACCAGGTATTTTTTAATGTTTCCTCATCTGTAGGTTTACTATTGATGAAATTAACTAGTTTATTTTCTACTGAATTTTCACCTACATTAAGTGTCACGCCATCGGGAAGTTTAACTTCTACATTGTTACCCAGATCAGCGACCCAGTTACCCGCATCATTCAGTTTACCTTTGATTACATCTACTGCATTTGCAGTTTTACTTTGAAGTGAGTCCACAGCTGTTTCAATCACAGTAGCGGTAGTATCCGTGACTTGATTCGCATCAGCAGCAACTTTGTCACTGTTACAACTTCTCATTAGAAACCACAATAGGATCAAGCCGGCAAGGAGTAAGAGCCAGGGAAGAAATTTACCCATTCCACCACCAGGGGCATTATTGGTCGGGACAGTAGTGTTGGTTGCAGTAGTTCTTGGCACATCAGGTGTAGAAGAGAAATTCAATAATCCCGATAGGCCTGCAGGTAGTAAAGATTTAACCCAGGGGCTTTGGCCTCTAAGTAGGTCCATCAGACCGGTAGTTCCCAGATTGTCAGACTGAACACGACGATTCAATAGTCCCATCAGGAAGGGAGCAGCCAGACTAAATAAAGATGAGACTGAACTGGTCTTTGCATTGTTTTTATTGGAAACCCAATCGATCACAGAACCCAATTTGTCGCCCAGCAACGATCTGACGATAGGCAAACCACTGTTCATGATGCTATTCAGCGTTCCTTCGCCACCTGAGATCAAGTTGCTGAGAGTTCCGATAACATTCGAATTGTCTTGCGTGATCATGTTCATTATGCTGGAAGCTCCAGACTCCGTAGATCCTTTTTGAATCAATGAGCCTAATAAAGCGGGCACGACTGAATCCAGTACGCTGCGTGTAGTAGTTTCACTTTCTCCCAAGAACCCAGAAGCGGCATTGGCTAAAGTTCCTGATACTTCATTTTTGAAGAGGTCTAAAATGTTAACTGCCATGTTTTTTTAAATTTTAATAGTTACTTAATAATGCTCTTATAGAAAATTTAACATTTTCTTAGCACTTATTCTTACGTTTAAATTTTGAAAAGTCACTATTTGTTTTGGAGGAGTAAGTGGATGTGATTTATCAGATTTTGAAATATGGGTAACATTAAAACTTAACTATATAATTTACGCAAAAAACAAAATATAATTTTATTATTCCAAAAACAAAATGATTATATTTGGCAAAGTTTTTTTAAAGTAAATGGAAAAAATGAAGGGTCTAGCTATCCATCCATTCAATCCAATGGTCTAAAGCTTGAAAATCTTTAAAGCCCGCACGAATCTCTTCGCCCCCTGCGAGACAGATACCTGCGAAACTTTCAATATTCACTCCCACATGATCGTCGAAATGAAGCGCAGAGAGGTCTAGAAGAGTCGGCGCATCCAAAGTGGAGTTCGGAGGATAAAGTCCTCGCTGAACAAAATAATCAAACTCTCCATAGGAAAAGCAAGAAAATACAGTATAGCCTGCATGGTTGAGGTGTGCTATACTATGCTCCAGCCACAATCCTGTGATCTCCGGGTGAGCTTCTCGTAGATAGGTAAGTTGATCTGTGTCATAGACTGTCATCCCCAGATTTACTCCACTGAGCCATCCGGTAATACTCTGCAACTTTGCTGAATTAATGATTCCGGGTCCCGGATCAATAATTATCCAATCAAATAAATGTGCAGCGAAATAGCGGGCGTCAGTGAGATTATTGATTCTGTAAGCTATCTTTATCATATAGAGACAAGAATAAGATTGATGTCAAAGGTACAGAATGAATCCAAGTTATCTCGACGTGTATGATGTAGTGGCGGTGATTCCGAGTGGTAGAGTGACCAGCTATGGAGCTATAGCAAGGTTTCTGGGCCTTTCTTCTCCGAGAATTGTAGGAAGAGCTATGTCAAAACTGGAATGTGGGCATTCTCTTCCGGCGCACAGGGTGCTGAATAGCCAGGGATACCTCTCCGGTGCAGCATGCTTCACTCCCGAAGGAAATATGGTAAAACTGCTCCTGGCAGAAGGCCATACGGTGAAGAATGGTCGTCTGATGAACTTTAAAGCTGTATTTTGGGATCCCTCTATAGAGATTCAGTAAATTTGTCATACCTTAATCAAAATCAAAAGCATGAGATCTATATTCTTTATAATTTTTTGCCTGGTAGTGGTAGCCTCGAGAGCTCAATCCCCGGAAGGTACCTGGCTCACCATCGATGATAACACGGGTAAAGCCAAGTCATGGGTGGAAATCTACAAAGTGAATAATGAATACTACGGCAAGGTGGTGAAACTGCTCGAAGGAGTAACTACTAGTGTTTGCACTAAATGTACCGGTGACAAAAAGGATAAACCCATAGTAGGAATGGTTATACTCACTCATCTCAAGGTATATACTAATTATTGGAAAGGGGGTGAAATACTGGACCCTAAAACCGGCAATACCTATGGCTGCAGCATTTGGTTTGAAAATAACAATTACAATCAATTGTATGTACGTGGCAAACACTGGTCGGGCCTATTTCGCGATCAGACCTGGAAGCGAGTAGAATAAGTTGTGGCGGTATCAGGCTGTTAAAGTTTTGATTTACACAATAATTTATTGAGACTCTTTGTTTTATAGGTCTTATTGATTATCAAATAACTAAAATTAAAGTATGAACAAAATCTTTACTCCTTATAACACCACGCTTCAACCCATTAACTCCAAAAACTTCCCGTTCCACATAGTACAGGAGACATTGGATGCCCCGATCAGCCACCTGGCAGCACTAATTCCCAAACATCAGTTTAATCCTACTAAGAAGTCTATCGACTTTATTCTGGCTTATAGCCGGAAAGAGAGCAGAGTTTAGGCTAGTAAATATTAGTTAAGTATGGTCAGCTTTCAGTTGTCAGTTTCAAGCAGTGGAGGAGGACAGGTGATAAGTGGCGCGAAAATAGTGGATAAAAGCTAACTACCTAATGTGCCAACGCGCCAATGTTCTAAAAGCATAGTGCCCCAAAGCCCAAAGACTATGCCGCCAGAACGGCACTTACGAAGAATAGCGTCCAAAAGACTAAAAAAGTGACAGGAGACTCGTGACATGTGACAAAGACGTTAAATAGAAATGTCTAAATATCAAACGATAAACTTCAATTCAAAAATAGCCAAAGCCCTAATGTGCCAACGCGCCCATGTGCTAAAAGCATAGTGCACAAAGACCAAAGACTCTGCCGCCAGAACGGCACTTACCAAGAGTAGCGTCCAAAAGACAAAAAAAGTGACAGGAGACTCGTGACATGTGACAAGACGTTAAATAGAAATATCTAAATATCAAACGATAAACTTCAATTCAAAAATAGCCAAACCCCTAATTTGCCAACGCGCAAATGCGCTAACAACGCAGCGACTCAAAATATGCCTACAGAAATAGAACATAAATATTTAGTAGATAATCAGAAGTGGACCCAAGTAACTACTGACAAGAGTGTTAGGATAAGACAAGGATATATATTGCCGGATCTTGATAAATCAGTTCGTATACGTACTTTTGATCATAAGGGCTATATAACCATAAAAGGTAAAAATATAGGCGCCAGCCGTCCGGAGTATGAATACGAAATACCCTTGGAAGACGCAAATGAATTACTGGAACTTTTTTGTTCGGGTATAATTGAAAAGACCCGACATTATGTAGTCTTCGAGAATAAAACCTGGGAAGTGGATGTTTTTGAGGGTCTTAATGCAGGCTTAATTGTAGCTGAAATTGAATTAAAAGATAAAGATGAAAGTTATGTAATACCTGATTGGGCAGACGCAGAAGTTACTAATGATGAAAAATACGCTAATCCAAGTTTATCAATCAAGCCTTATAATACGTGGTTTCAAATAAACAAACATTACCGCCGGTATTAGTATAAATATTCAATGGAATATTGAGTAATTCACTCGATCTCTTAGAAAAATTAATCGAGTTATTTGAAATAGAAAATAATTAAATGAAACGTGAAGTGAAATATTCCAAAGCTGCCATTATTATTATTTTCGTTGCACTTATAAGAACCCTATCTGAGCCCTTCAGATTACAATACTATTCGACTTCAAATATTGGACTTGAACAATTAAAACCTTTTCTTTTGGCGGCTTTAATTGCCGCTTCAGGACTTTTGGGAATGTTTATTCTTTCTTTATATGGGAGACACAAGATTATAATTTTACTTGCAGTATTAATTATCTGTGCCATGTTGGTTTTAAAACAAATTTATCAGGTGTAAATATGAGGGTTTAGTTCTATATTCTTATAAGAAAAGTACTTGATGAATCACAATAATTCACGCAGGCCAGACCCTCAAACTTCAGACTTCCTAAATGGAGTCAAGTAGGAATCGACGCTCCATAATATTTTGCAACATTTGCTTTCCTTCTTATATAGAGAAAATGGCGCTATAAACTATATCAAACTATATCCCTCACCCCTCGCCGACGTGTCGCTATAGATCAAAAGCTAATGATCAATTTTCAATCAAAACACTTTCCAATATTTCGGGCTCCGGTAAATCGTCCAGATCCTCCACTGTATCTATGGGTGGCTTTAATGATCTAAATCTGGACACAATAAACCAAGTCAAAGGTAGGACGCCGCCAAAGAAAAATACGGACGCACCTATGCCTCGTAGCCAAGTCAATGAACTGAATACGCCGTCATCAATAAACTGACTGGAGCGAGCAAACCATAAGCCATTATCGACGATGGCTTTAAACTGGATAGCTCCGGCGGGAAACAGATCGAGTACAACCATCAGCATAAGGCCAATATTAATAGACCAAAAGGAGAATTTAACTAATTTTTCGCTCCATCTATTTGGCTTTAATAAGAGCCTTGAGGCAAACAGTAATGCAGCCAGTGAGATATTACCATATACTCCCATGAGCGCAGCGTGTGCATGATTGATAGTCAGGTAAGAGCCGTGCTCGAAGTAATTCATGATGGGTAGATTGACGATGATACCCATCACACCTGCACCGAAGAAATTCCAAAAATTGACAGCGATGAGAAATAAGAAGACCTCAGGAAAACCAAAATTTCCCAAGTCTTTATGTTCCACTCCATTCAGTGCTATGGCCGGCATGTTTTTAAAGCGCCAAGCTTCTACAGTGAGTAGAATTAAAGGCACAAACTGTAAGGTAGAGAATACTGAGCCCAATGCCATGGTGGCGACCGGCTTAGCGTTCCAGTAAAAATTGTGAGAGATACCGAGCAGGCCGGTACCCAGGAACAGTATAGTGGCAAAATAGACCACACGTATGGCAGCCTGGCGACTGACCAGTCCCATCAGAACCATCAGATAACTCACGATAATAGTGATAAACACTTCAAAAAAAGCTTCTACCCACATATGGATGACCATCCATCTCCAAAAATCTGCGATTACAAAATTGGTCTCCGGTCTGCCGATAAATCCGGATATAAACAATACCGGGATTCCGATTACCGAATACATAATCCAGTTGGGAAGATTCCAGGGTTTTCCTTTAATAAGTGCTGGCCTGACGCCACGATATACTACTACACCCCACAGAATGAAGATGAGCATGAGTAATATCTGGAATACTCTACCGAAATCAACGTATTCCCAGCCCTGATGTCCGAATAAATACCACCAGTTACCCAGTATACCTTTAGGGCCCAGCACCATTCCTACCAGCGAACCACCCACCATCACAAAGAGCATCACGAAGAGAATATTGATCAATGTAAGTTGTCCACGAATTTCTTTTTTTGACAAGATGGGAAGTATGAAGATAGACGATGCTATCCAACAGGTCGATATCCAGTAGAGAGATAGCATCAGGTGCCAACTGCGTGAGATATTGACCGGGAAGACTTCTGACGGATAGATACCAAAGAAGCCCAGGAAATTTACAAAGTCATTTATAGTGATGATGCCACACGATACCTGTAGGGCGAACAATAGTATGGCTACAGCAAAAAATTTGTAGGTTGCTTTTTGGGTGGGAGTGGGTCTGAATTGGCTAACCTTATCGAGGGTAAGCAATTCTTTGCTGCCGGTCTTGAAAAATTTATTTGATAGCTGGTTGTATTGGCCAATATAGAATAGCACGATACCGCAAGCCAGCACAAAGGCCAAGAGGCCCAGCACACTCCATAGGATAACGGGTGAGGTAGGTGTGTTGCCGGCTGCGGGATCAAAGGGCCAATTGTGGGTATAACTGAAATTACTACCTGGCCGCTCTACGGCACATACCCAGGCGCCCCAGAAGAAGAAGGCAGACAAGTCCTGGATCTCGGCCCTGCTAGTGATATAATTTTTAGGTGGAAATGAACCCTCGGGATTGTTGTCGATAAACATATCGGTGTAGTACACTTTGAGTTGAGTCAGCGCATAGGCTTGTGCTTCGGTCAGATCTACTATATTCTCCCTGGAATCGTATCGGTTTTGTTTTAATTCCTTCTTAATATATTCACGGATGATTTTCGACTCCATATCAGAGGCATCCCTGCCATTTTCTTTTTTAAATCTTTCCGCCTGGAAGAGGTACATCGACTCAGTGATTTGGTGGAGAGACTCTGCGGTAAAGTCCGGCCCTCTCTGTGCGCCATCGCCAAAGAAGGAACCGTATTCCATGAGAGCGTATTTATGGAAGACTTTTTGTCCCTGTTCTATAGTTGTTTTGCTGACTACTACCTCACCCGCCGGAGTTCGAAACCCGGTCATAGGAGGTGCATCGTTGTAGGTCTGGTAACCGATCATGCCGACCCCGGCTGCACTGATGACCAAAATAAATAAGAGTGGTTTCCACCAATTTTTAGTATTCATGAAGTAACTCATACTATTACTTCCCTGCACGAGGTCTCCATTATTTTTTTTCATAAAATATAATTTACACTAGATCAATGTAAATATAATAGTATTATATATTATATAGTATAAAAAAAAGTCAGGGTCTTAGTCGAATCTTGCCTTCTTCTATATTGATACCCATTTCTGCAACATTGGTATGTTCAAGTTTGTCTTTTAAAGATTCTTTGATTTCTTTCCAAATCTCGTGCATTGGGCACGGAACGGCTTCACCGCAATCAGGTAAACCGATGATGCATTTATCGAAGAAATCCTCTCCTTCCAGCACTTTGATAACCTCGCTGAGCAAGATTTTGTCCGGAGAGTACTTAAAGGCCACCCCGCCCTTAGGACCCTTACTTGACACAATAATTTGTGCTTGATTAAGTGATTGCAAGATTTTAGTCAGGAACTGGAAAGAAATATCGAGCTCATCTGAAAGTTCACGGATACTGACAAATTGCTGATCTTTTGTCTTTATTACCATCGACATTAATGCCCTTAGACCATATTCACTCGCTTTGGAAAGGATTTTCAACGTATTATTTTTAATTAGTCTTAATACACAAATAAACGTATTTCTAACTGAGATATAAAATATTGCGAGATCTTATTTGATTTTTTGTTGGTTGCCCTCGTTGTTTTATTGCGCCCTTTCAGGGCTAAGCTCTTATCCATGGGAATTTTTCCCCGAAAAAGACCCGCATGATATATGTGACCTTGGGGTTTTGAGTGTTTCTAGAACTGAATAAAGTAAGGATGCACTGCAGAATTAAGCCCTCCAAGCGTGAGGGATAGCAGCGATAGTCCTTAGCGAAGCGAGGACTAAAAGCGTATAGCCCGACCACGCCAAAGGCGGGGACACGCCCAAAAAGTAAGAATGAAATTCCTTACCCGATTAATTAATTGTAAAAGGTCAGGTCGATCATCCTGGTTTTGTATCGTGTAGGTATGTGGTACAGTTTATTTTTACGACCTGCGGCTTTCAGTGCCAAGCCCGCAGCTGTCATAGACCCACTAATAATGAGAAATGGCTTTGAATTGTCCGGCTTAAAGATCAGGGTAGCAAGTACAGAATTAATAAGGGCGACGCCACCACTGATAAATAAATACTGGCCTATGCGACGAATGGTCTTGGTCTTGCGGCTGCGAATGCCACTGAGGCTATCCGGCGAAACGACCCAGCCTTCGAAATAAATCAGATTATTGTCCGGGTCCAGACGCATGATAGAGCCGTGGTGCTCGACAGGATCATTGTGTAGCAAAAAGGCGACCTCATCTCCGGCCCCATATCGCTCCAGTACCTTACCTTTATAATTTTCAACCTGCAGGTATTTTTGAGCACTAACTGAGGTAGATATCATGCCACTACTCAGGCAAAGAGCAAGTATAAGTGTATTGATTATTTTTCTTCTCATCATTTGTCTGTCTCATTTTGTGGCAGGTGAGCCACTTGCTGCAACAGATAACGTATTGCTGTATGTATGTGTGTGGGTTGTACCTCCGTAGGACCTACGTAGATAAACATGAGCTTATAGTTGCGTTCCGCTGTTAATTCATGCTGCTGGAGTCGAACTGCCTCCCGAAGGTGCCGCTTGATGGTGTTGCGCCCGACTGCACTGCGGATATTCTTTTTTGAGACTGCTGCCCCCATTTGAAACGTTGTCTTACCGGATTGAGGTGGCTCGATACCATAAATCAACTTGATCGGATGCTTAAATAGGGAACGACCGGAGGCGAAGAGCCGCTCAATATTGGCCTTACCCTTGAGTTTTTTGGATTTGCCGAGTGTGTATTTTTGTGCAGACATAAAAAAAGCGTCGGGTTAAAAATAACCAGACGCTCTCATTTATTTAGACTTTCGTGTATTATTTTGAAGACATATCATCCGACACGCTTAGTCGGTGACGTCCTTTCGCCCTGCGATTGGCCAGGATACGACGACCATTCTTAGTGGCCATACGGCTACGGAAGCCATGCTTGTTCAATCTTTTGCGCCTGGAAGGCTGGAATGTCCGTTTCATCGATATAAGATTATATTTTTAAAAAGAGCGACAAAGGTAATACTTTCCTGATAATCAATGAAAAAAATTACACTTTTTCTAACATAGTTTTTTTTCGTATATTAATTTGTCACTTTTTCCTGCAGACAGAGCAATGGAACATCGCCATGATGTGAGAGCGATTTAGAGACGCTCTGTGAAAAGATGCGCTCAAACCAGTTGCGGTGCTTAGTGATGGTACACAGTATAGAGCGGGGCTTATCTTCCCTCAGCTCCAGAAGTGTATCGGTCACATAATCTCCTTCTAGTACCAGCTGACCACTTAGCAGGTCACCAAAGTTGTCGGTCAGAAATTTTTCAGTATCGCTGGTGGAGGTAGAATCCTTGTCCACGTGAACGGAGGTATATTTGAAGGCAAAATTCTGTTTGAGAAATGTAAGTAAGGCAACCGAACGCTCATCCACAGGTGTGATGTAGTCGGAAGCTACAAAGGCTTCAGTACCATTGTCGCTGAAGACATAATCTTTAGGCACGACAAACACCGGATGCTTGGACTGTACGATGACACCACCCGCGGTAGAGCCCATGATCATACCCTGAAGGCCACTGGAACCTGTAGAGCCCATCACGATGAGGTCCACATTGTTCTCCTCTGCTGCGTTCACTATAGAGGTGACCGTAAAGTCAATCTGGTAATCAGGCAAGATATTGCCAGCGTAGCCGGATGCCTTGAGCTGCAAGGCCGCCTCTGCGAGGGCCTGCTTCTTTACTTCGTAGTATTCATGTATAAAGATCGGGGAATACACACTGTTATTCATGCCTTCATTGGGATTGGAGGAGTGAAACAGTATGATGTCTGCATTTGATTTTGCACCGATCATCATAGCAATATTAGCAGCATGCACCGCACTCGCACTAAAATCTGTAGGAACCAAAATCTTTTTCATAGCCAATTTATTTTATTTAATCCCTTAAAAGTAAGCAAAATATAAATTTATAACGCTGCTTGAATAGACAAGTTGCCAAAATTTAATTTGCTCAATTCATACTGCGAAGAAACTCCTCATTACTGGTCGTACCGATCATATATTTCCTAAGGAATTCCATGGCTTCATCTGAGCGCATATCTGCCAGTTGGTTTCTGAGTATAAACATCCGCTGAAGGGTCTCTTTATCTTGCAACAGATCCTCTCTTCGAGTGCTTGATTTAGTAAGGTCGATGGCAGGATAGAGTCGCTTGTTGGCCAGTCCACGGTCTAGCTGGAGCTCCATATTACCTGTTCCCTTGAACTCTTCGAAGATCACACCATCCATCTTTGAGCCGGTATCGATCAGCGCGGTGGCCAGGATAGTGAGTGAACCGCCATTTTCTATTTTCCTTGCGGCACCGAAGAATTTCTTGGGTTTGTGGAGGGCATTGGCCTCTACACCACCTGATAGCACTTTGCCACTGGCGGGTGCGACCGTATTGTAAGCACGTGCCAGCCTGGTGATGGAGTCGAGCAGAATGACCACATCATGGCCACATTCGACGAGTCTTTTTGCTTTTTCAAGTACGATGCCGGCTACCTTGACGTGATTTTCTGCCGGTTCGTCAAATGTACTGGCGACTACCTCGGCGTTGACACTGCGTCTCATATCTGTCACCTCTTCCGGACGTTCGTCCACTAGTAGCACTATGAGGAAGCATTCAGGGTGATTGGCTGAAATAGCATTGGCGATATCCTTGAGCAGGAAGGTTTTACCTGTCTTCGGTTGTGCCACGATCAGTCCGCGCTGACCCTTGCCTATGGGTGTGAAGAGGTCGATCATACGGTTTCCATAGTCCTTACCGACAGGAGACAACGTAAGATTAAATTTTTCTTGAGGGAATAAGGGAGTCAGATAGTCAAAGGGTACGCGGTCTCTAATCTGATTCGGTTCCAGACCATTGATGTGAGATACCCGGATGAGGGCAAAATACTTTTCACCTTCTTTGGGAGGGCGGATGAATCCCTTTACAGTATCACCTGTCTTCAGACCAAATAGTTTGATCTGAGATGGAGAGACATAGATATCATCGGGAGAGGTCAGGTAATTATAATCAGATGAGCGTAGAAAGCCGTAGCCATCGATCATCATCTCCAGTACACCTTCGCCTTCGATCATGCCGTCGAAGTCGATATTGAACTTAGGTGCTGCGGGCTCTTCAGGTTCTTGCTTGACCGGTGTCTGGGTGGTCTTATGTACTTTTTTGTGGGTTGGTTTTACTTCAGCAGGCTCAGTTTCTTCATGTTTTACCTCTGTGGTGTCTGCTTTCGCAACAGGCGGAGCTGCAGGTTTTGTAGGGATGGGGGTGCTAGGGACTTCAGGTGTATCTGAGCTAGCAGAGATCTGCTGGAGATGCGTACTGGTAAACCGTCTGATACGCGGCTTTTCTTCGCCATTTGGCTGCTCCTCGGGCGGCGTGGGTTCAGTCGCGGGTTGCTTTACACGAGCCTGCGGCTCGGGCTTCACCGCTTTTTTGACAGGACGGCTGGGTTTTGCTTCCTCCGCGGACTCATCAGCCTTAGGACGCCCTCGTTTGGGCTTGGTACCCACTTCTTTTTGGTGAGGCTTGCTTTTAGAAGATTCTTCTTCATTAGCGGCTATTTGGTCTTGAGAAAGGGGATTCGTTATGGCCTGGTGGTCTAGTATTTTATACACCAGTTCTTGTTTGCTCAGTTTTTTGAAACTCTTAAGGCCGATTTTTTCAGCTACTTCTTTAAGCTCTGTGACTAACATGCCATCTAATTGCAAAATGTCGTACATTATTCAGTATGGTTAGATTATTATAAAAGAATTGTAAAATGTCCGCGGTCCTATACCTCCTTCCAGCTAAAGCCCGCTCTGTATTTTATGAAATTGAAAAGACTTCAGGAATATGATATATGGTTTTTTGGAACCAGACCAAGTAGCCTCAATCGACCCGGAAAATCTTAATTTCAATGGTTAAAGTAGAGAAAAAGACCCGAGAAAAATCATGAGTGGAGAATAATTAGGTTTGGAATAAATTATCCTTCAGATAGGCCATTTGGATATGGTGTGGCAAATGTACAACGTAATTTTTGATTAAAATTATCTTTGCACTATAAATTTTAAAGATGTTAGTGATAGATCAGATACGCAGAAGCCGCGAAACAGTAGAATCAGGACTGCAAAAACGCAATTGGAAACCCGAACAAATACAGATATTGGATACCATTATCGCACTGGATGATGATCGGAAAGCAGTGCAGACACAGATGGATACCATGCTGAGTGAGAGTAATAGCCTCGCCAGACAGATCGGCGAAGCGATGAAAACCGGTGAGTCGGCGCTTGCTGCAGAGCTCAAGGTTCGGGTAGCTGAGCTTAAGGGCGGCATCAGTGAGCAAGAAGCAAAAATGCATGCGATCAAGACTTCGCTCGAGAATAAATTACTGACGGTACCCAATATTCCACACGCAGATGTCGTAGCCGGCGTAGCTGCAGAAGATAATTTTCTCTATCGTGCCTGGGATAGACCACTGCCTGTGCTTGCTGAAGGCTCGGTGCCACACTGGGAACTCGCAGAGAAATACAATCTTTTCGATATGAAGGCAGGAGCCTCTATCACCGGAAGCGGATTTATCGTCTATAGGGGTCAGGGAGCCAAGCTTCAGCGTGCGCTCATCAATTATTTCCTGGACTACAATACAGCGGCGGGATATGAAGAAATACTACCACCCTATCTGGTCAATGAGGCTTCTGCCTATGCCACGGGGCAACTACCCGACAAGGAAGGTCAGATGTACTACATGGAGAAAGATGACCTCTATCTGATACCCACTGCAGAGGTACCTGTGACTAATATCTGGCGGGATAAAATATTGAAGGAAAGCGATCTGCCGGTGAAAGCCACCGGATATACACCGTGCTTTCGACGTGAGGCCGGCTCGTATGGTGCCCACGTCAAGGGGCTCAATCGAGTGCATCAGTTTGACAAAGTAGAATTAGTCCGCATCGAAAAACCCGAAAACTCATATGGAGTGCTACAGGAAATGGTGGAGCACGTAGCTGCCTTACTGGAGAGTCTGGAGCTACCCTACCGCATACTGCGGCTGTGTGGGGGCGATATGGGCTTTACTTCAGCAATGACCTATGACTTCGAAGTATGGTCTGCAGCTCAGGAGCGTTGGCTGGAGGTGAGCTCGGTGTCCAACTTCGAAGCTTACCAAGCCAATCGCATGAAATTGAGATACAAGAATACAGATAATAAAATGGAGCTGCTACACACGCTCAATGGCAGTTCACTGGCACTGGCGCGCATTGTCGCTGCCTTGCTGGAAAATCATCAGACACCGGAGGGAATCCGTATTCCGACTGCAGTACAATCTTATTTTGGAGCTAAGATGATTAGTTGAGTCGGCGAACTTTTATAAAGGACAGGGGTTTATTACTGAAATTTAAGAATAATGAGTGGTGGGTATATGATTTACATGGTCATCGGGGCAGTAACTTCAGTGATAGGTATGATTCTGAATGGCGTTTTAAAATCAAAGTTTGCCCATTACAGCCAGGTCGGCTTGCACAATAGGCTCTCAGGTCGTGAAGTAGCCGAAAAAATGTTGCGTGACAATGGCATTATGGACGTCACGGTCACCTCAGTGCCCGGTCACCTCACTGATCATTACAATCCTCAGGATAAAACAGTCAACTTATCACCGGAAGTGTATGAAGGACGCAGTGTTGCTGCTGCCGCGGTAGCTTCACATGAGTGTGGTCATGCAGTGCAGCATGCTACTGCATATCCGATGTTACGGTTTAGGTCGGCTATAGTCCCGGTAGTAAGTTTTGCTGCCAAGACACAACAGTTTTTATTGCTGCTCGCTCTGGGTGTACTGGGTGCTACGGGCAATCAAACCATACTGCTGCTGACCATTATTGCCTTTTTCATCACTACCCTATTTAGTCTCATCACATTACCAGTGGAGTTCGACGCGAGTCGTAGAGCGTTGGTCTGGCTGGATGCCTCGGGCATGGCTACGGGTGATGAACATGCGGGTGCACGTGATGCTTTGAAATGGGCCGCCATGACGTATGTAGCCGCTGCGCTTTCTTCGCTTGCTATGTTACTCTTTCTCATCCTGCGATATACGGGTCGTAGTAGTAACTAACTATTTTTATATTTAGTCATTTCTCTCTACCCAATATAATCAAAGATTGAGTAATTTTGCTACTCAATTATAGCGTATGTAGCTTTATATGCGGATTTATATGATTAAAAAGAGATAAATCAGCTATAAAGCAAACAATATTTTGATTGCTATGGAGTACCATTACTTAGCTATATGATAGAGACTTTAATTTCTTCCAAGACAAGAATTAAGTTGTTGTTGAAATTTTTCCTCAACACCAATTCTCGTGCCTACTTGCGCAGCCTAGAGTCCGAATTGGGAGAATCGACCAATGCTATTCGGCTCGAGCTCAATAAATTCGAAAGTGCCGGGTTGCTAACCTTTGAGAATGTAGGTAATAAAAAGATTTTCACTGCCAATAGATCCCATCCGCTCTTCAATGACATCCACAATATTGTGCTGAAGCATACGGGCATCGATCGCATTATTGAGAATGTGATCGCCGGATTGGGCAATGTCAAGCGGTTGTACCTCACCGGCCGATTTGCCCGGGGGCTGGATGATAAGATTATCACCCTCATCATAGTAGGTGATCCTGATCGTGAATATCTGTCAACCCTCTGTGCCAAGGCGGAAAAAGTCATTGACAAGAAGATCAGCTATAGTATATTTGACATGGAGGAATATAATGAATTTAGCGCTAGCACAGACGCTCAGGAGCGGCTGTTACTTTGGTCTGAAAATGGCGACATATAATGGGAAGAGAATTAAGTGATTCAAGGCAATGGTACGCGGTCCGAACCAAGTTCAGAGCGGAGAAGTTGGCGAAAAGATTGCTGGAGCAGAAATCGCTAGAGGTTTACCTGCCACTAAGGGCCTATTCAAGACAATACTCCCGCAAGGTGAAGCACTACCAGGTACCCTTATTATCTTGTTTTATCTTCGTCCGGATGAGCCGGATGGATTATATCCAGGTGATTGAAACTCCATATGTACATGGACTGGTGAAGATAGGTAGTGAGATAATGCCCGTCAAAGAAGATGAGATCAATATATTGCGTCGTATCGAGGGTAGTGACTTGGAGGTCAGTATGACTGAGGAGCACCTTGACGTAGGTCTGGAAGTGTACATCAATCAAGGAACATTGTTCGGTCTTAGGGGTCGAATTACTTCAATACATTCTAAAGAAAAATTGGTGGTAAGTATGGAATCAATGCCTTTCGCACTGCTCATAGAAGTCGAACGAAAGACGGTAACTGTAATGACTACCGATAAAAAGTTAGTGGCGTAAGTTACTGATTTTTAATCACATGTGGGTTTTTTAGGTGACAATAAGGTGCGACCTATTGAGGGCGAAGCCGTGTGTGGAATTGTAAATGATTAATTATAAATGGTGAATGAATTAGTAATGGTAAATGATTAATTATAAATGGTGAATGATCAATTATAAATGGTGAATGATCAATTATAAATGGTGAATGATCAATTATTAATTGTGAATGATCAATTATAAATGGTGAATGAATTAATAATGGTGGATGATTAATTATTAATTAAAAATGATTAATTATGCATTGTAATAAGACTTTAATAATTCACCAGAACTAATATTTTTTATGGAAACGCCCAATCCGTTAAAGACCAAGAGCTTTTCTTTTGCTATTAGAATTATACAGCTCTGTAACGAAATCCAGACTACTCAGAAAGAGTTTATATTGACCAATCAATTGACTCGTTCTGGTACCTCAATTGGAGCATTGTTCAGGGAGGCAGAGCATGCAGAAAGTAAGAGAGATTTTATTCACAAATTATCCATTGCTCAAAAAGAATGCAATGAAACCCTATACTGGCTTGAATTAATGGAAGGAACTGCATTCATATCTCAAAACCAAGCTATTGAACTTAAAAATGAAGGAATAGAAATTCTTAAAATATTGACTCGTATTATTCTTTCTAGCAAAGCGTCACTAAAATAACCATTAATAATTTAGCATTAATAATTTAGCATTAGTAATTATCATTAATAATTCAC
>DAOLZQ010000043.1:1847-3489 GCA_035426385.1 Saprospiraceae bacterium | reverse complement strand
CATTAATAATTTAGCATTAATAATTTAGCATTAGTAATTATCATTAATAATTCACCACTCATAATTTAGCATTAATAATTCACCATTAATAATTTAGCATTAAATTGAAGATAAGTGTAATCGGTACAGGATATGTAGGATTAGTTACCGGCACGTGCTTTGCCGAGACGGGCAATCAGGTCATCTGTGTAGATAATAATGCAGAGAAAGTAAAGAGTCTGCAAGCCGGAAAAATAACCATTTTCGAGCCGGGACTGGAGGTGATATTTCATCGTAACATAGCAAATAAAAGACTTGAATTTACCACTAGTGTCGAGGAAGCGGTAGCGAAGAGTGAGGTTATATTCCTGGCTTTACCTACACCTGAGGGAGAAGATGGCTCGGCTGACCTTTCTTATATACTGTCAGTAGCCGATCAGCTCAGTGATCTGATCACCGACTATAAGGTCATCGTGGATAAGAGCACGGTACCCGTGGGAACCAGCGAACTGGTCACAGCACACTTAGCAAAGAAATTATCATTGGATCTATTTGATGTGGTAAGTAATCCGGAGTTCCTCCGTGAGGGCGTTGCAGTGGATGATTTTATGAAGCCCGATCGAGTAATTATTGGTACGTCATCTGATCGCGCGCGTGAGCTCTTGCATACTTTATATGAGCCCTTTGTGATGCAGGGCAATCCCATCTATTATATGGATGAGCGCTCAGCAGAGTTGACCAAATACGCTGCTAATTCATACTTGGCTACGCGCATAACATTTATGAATGAAATAGCCAATCTGTGTGAGCAGGTCGATGCCAATGTCGATATGGTACGACTGGGCATGGGTTCAGATACTCGCATTGGCAAGCGGTTTCTCTTTCCGGGTATCGGCTATGGCGGTTCTTGCTTTCCGAAGGACGTCAAAGCGCTGCAGAATATAGCCTTACAGAATAAGTATGATTTTAAAATCCTGGATTCTGTGATTCGGGTTAATGAAAATCAACGTACCCGTCTGTACGACAAACTAATAGAAAAGTACGGCGATCTAACCGGCAAGACAATCGCAATCTGGGGTCTCGCCTTCAAGCCCAATACAGATGATATCCGGGAGGCGCCTGCCTTATATACCATTGATAAGTTGCTCGCAGCAGGCGCTAAGGTGCGCGCTTTTGATCCTGAAGCAATGGAAAATGTACGAAGCCTATATGGTGAAAAGATCTATCTGGGACGTGACCAGTATGATGTACTCGAGGGCGCCGATGCGCTGCTCATTGCCACCGAATGGAATGAATTTCGCTCGCCGGATCTATCATTTATGTTGTCTAAACTGAAAGATAAACTCATCCTCGATGGTAGAAATATTTATGATCCGCTGACGTTGCGGCAATTTGGATTTGAGGTGGATAGTATAGGGAGGCCGTAATTTGGCTGTTGCCAAGTGACTTGTTACAAAGTGACAAGATATAGGATTACAAGGTAAAGACTAAATCATGGAGAAAATTTCAACACATAAGGATTTAAATATTTGGAAAAAATCTATGGATTTGGTAGAAAAAATTTACAGATTAACTTCAACGTTTCCAGGTTCAGAAAAATACGGAATTATAGTGTTTTTTAATTAAAAAAATAACTTTTAGTATCGTGAATTATCAAGCGGCT
>DAOLZQ010000043.1:0-1747 GCA_035426385.1 Saprospiraceae bacterium | reverse complement strand
CTAATTTCTTATAGGTCCTTTTTGCATTTCACATGTCCCTATAATAATTCCCTTACTACCTGTCACCTGTAAAGACTATAGTGAAGCGCGCCAAAGAGAAGAGAGCAATAAGCAATAGGCAATAAGAAATAAGTTGTAAGCTATAAGCAGATTATAAATGTCTAAATATTTAACAACAAAATTCAATCCAAAAAGCGAGCTAAAGACTAAAGACTAACAGCGCAGCGCCCCAAAGACTAACTCATGAAAAAACACATTCTCATCACCGGCGGTGCCGGCTTCATCGGTTCACACGTGGTGCGGCTATTTGTGAATAAGTATCCGGAGTATAAAATAATTAATCTGGATGCGCTGACCTATGCAGGTAATCTCGAGAATATAAAGGACATCGAACAAGCTCCAAATTATGTATTTGTGCGGGCGGATATCAGGGATATCAATGTGATGCGGCAGCTATTCGGTCAGCATGAGATCACCGATGTCATCCACCTGGCGGCGGAAAGTCATGTCGACCGCAGCATCGAGGATCCATTTGTATTTATCGAGACCAATGTGATGGGCACGGTCAATCTATTGCAGGCGGCACGTGAGCATTGGAACGGCGAGTGGGCCGACCGACGCTTCTATCATGTCAGTACGGATGAGGTGTATGGTGCACTGGGCGATGAAGGTTTATTTACGGAGGAAACCAAGTATGATCCGCATTCACCATACAGTGCATCGAAGGCATCTTCAGATCACTTCGTACGAGCGTATGGAGATACATATGGGCTGCCGGTGATTATCTCTAATTGCAGTAATAATTACGGGCCTTTTCATTTTCCGGAAAAACTAATTCCGCTCTTTATAAATAACATCATCAATAAAAAATCATTACCCGTCTATGGTGATGGATTATATACGCGCGACTGGCTGTACGTAAAGGACCACGCCGCAGCCATTGACCTCGTATTTCATCAGGGTCGTGTGCACGACACATATAATATCGGTGGATTTAATGAATGGAAAAATATTGATTTAATTAAGTTGCTCTGCGCTCAGATGGATGAAAAACTCGGACGTGAGGCGGGTGAGAGTGCGCAATTAATCACCCATATCCGCGACCGGCCGGGGCATGATCGCCGCTATGCCATAGATGCTTCCAAGATCAGCAGCGAACTGGGTTGGAATCCATCTGTCACCTTCGAGGAGGGCCTCAGTCAGACTATCGACTGGTATCTTAATAATGACGAATGGCTTAGCCACGTGACCAGTGGTGAGTACTTGAAGTATTATGAGGAAATGTATGGGGAATAGTCTTTGGTCTTTAGTCTTTGGTCTTTAGGATTGATTAAGTAGAGAGAAAAGTATTAATTTAGCTCTAATTATTTAATCACCAGATATTTATTTAAAAAATGACTTTTAGTATCGTGAATTATCAAGCGGTTCCCCATGTCCCCCTCCAAAGGGGGACATCAACACAAACAACCTTCGTAAAGCGACCAAACCAAGATTATTCAATATTTTTTATTCAAAGCGGGTTTTATACTTAATTAAGATATTTTAAACAACAAACGCGTGTCCACTTCTGGAGGGGGACATCTGCAAAAAAGACCTTTCTAATCTAACCATCTCCCCTTCTAAATATTCCAACCAAATGCAAAATAAAAATATAAAAATCGCCATCATCGGGCTTGGATATGTCGGACTACCACTTGCGGTGGAGTTTGCTAAGAAATATCAGGTAGTCGGATTTGATATAAATCAA
>DAOLZQ010000042.1:0-26043 GCA_035426385.1 Saprospiraceae bacterium | reverse complement strand
CGACCGATCTGGGCACAGGAGCCTACTGTGGCCCAGGTATCCACCATGGTGCCGGAGCCCACATAAGCACCTATATTGACATAAGAGGGCATCAGAATAACTCCAGGTTCGAGAAAAGCGCCATAGCGTGCCACTGCGTGCGGAACTACCCGGACACCCTGTGCCTGATAATCACGCTTGAGGGGTATCTTATCGTGAAACTCGAAGGGACCAACTTCAATGGTCTCCATCTTGCTGATAGGGAAATACAGTATGACCGCTTTTTTCACCCAACTATTAATTTGCCAACCATTGGCGCCGGGTGCAGCTACGCGGAGTTTACCCTTATCCAGCATTTCGATGACTTCCAGTATGGCGGTGCGGGTATTCTCTTGCTGTAACAGTTCTCTGTTTTCCCAGGCTTGATTAATGACGTTGATTAATTGTTCCATTTTATTTTACTTTGTACCTGCGAAGATAAATATTATGCAGAGGCAAAAAAATGATCTTTCTCCGATCAACTTATTACATCCCTATCAGCGGAAATACAAGTGGGAATGTGGCATCGACGAGGCCGGCAGAGGTTGTGGTGCGGGGCCGGTAGTCGCTGCTGCCGTCATTCTGCCCAAATCTTATTTTCATCCACTCCTCAATGATTCGAAACTGGTCAAGGCTGAACACCGGGCTTTGCTTCGGGATCACATTGTGGAACACGCCATTTATCACTCAATAGGTATAGCTAGTGTTGAAGAAATCGATCAATACAACATTCTCCAATCTACTTTCCTGGCGATGAACCGGGCTATAGAAAGCAACAAAAATAGAGTGTGTATCTATCTGATCGACGGCAACCGGTTTCGAAATGATCATCAGATCAATTACCGCACTGTCATCGGAGGAGATGGCAGGATCGCCGCCATAGCTGCGGCTTCCATCCTGGCTAAGACCTATCGTGATGCACTCATGGAAGAGCTACACATTGCACATCCGGCTTACCACTGGCACCAGAACAAAGGTTATCTCACACGTCATCATCTGGCAACTTGCAGAGAGGTGGGACTATGCGAACATCATCGCAAATCATTTAATTTTATGAAAGAGGAACTGGGGCCTGTTGCGGCAGAAAGTCCATTATAGATTTGGGTAAAATTTTATAGTTGATTATTAATTTGGAATTTGGAACTAATTAGTTCTTGAGGGTTCCAACTCTGATAGTTCGAATTCTTTTGAGAAAAAATATCTGGGATCATTTTCCTCTCCTGAAATTCGCATTAATTTCCAGCCATCCCAGCCCAAGTAGTTGAGAACACCTAGACTCCTCCCGCACCAGATTAATTCGTTGCTATTAATTTGGTGACTACACTTCGCTCTTTCTGCCCACCCCCTGACCCCACCAGCGGGAGAAATCTAAATAAGTATACTCACCAAGGTTGGACACGGCATTTGCAATTCGCGCATGTCAGAGGCAAAAAAGCCGTTAATCCAGCGATAGACCGCAGCATGAGCGCCTGAACCCGAAGGGCTGAAGCGACAGCGTACAGGGGTGCGAAGGCGAAAGCCCTTACGAAAATATTGATAGGACTAGTTCCGAAAATCTCATTGAATGATAAATACATTAAAAAGTACTTGTCAATTTTGTTTGAAGGTTTTGTCCAGAGGGATAATTATTTTATGCCGCTTTGTCGAATAGCATTTTACACAGCCAGCGGCTTTTCTTTTTACTTTTTTTGGCGACTGAAAAAAAGTAAAAGCCTTGCCGGCTCGAGGCTAAGAAATAGGAAGGTTTTTTCTAAACTATTATATAAGTTGATTTTCCGAGGAAAATGGTAATGAATTTTACTTTAATTTCAGATTGCCCACCCCCTGACCCCCGCCAGTGATAGAAATCTAAATAAGTATACTCACTGAGGTTGGACACTGCATTTGCAATTCGCGCATTTCAGAGGCAAAAAAGCCGTTACCCAGCGATAGACCGCAGCAAGGGATCAGAAGCGAAGACTTTCGCTTCCCCGAGCTGGCGGCGGTTTTTGCAAAGCAAAAAATCGCCTTTAACGGCGAGCCTTTTTTGTTTACTTTTTTTGGCGACTGAAAAAAAGTAAAAGCCTTGCCGGCTCGAGGCTAAGAACTCGGAGGGATTATTCTAAACTATTATTTAAGTTGATTTTCGGAGGAAAATGGTAATGAATTTTACTTTAATTTCAGATTGCCCACCCCCTGACCCGCACCAGCAGGAGAAATCTAAATAAGTATATTCAACGAGGTTGGACACTGCATTTGCAATTCGCGCATTTCAGAGGCAAAAAAGCCGTTAACCCAGCGATAGTCCGCAGCATGAGCGCCTGAACCCGAAGGGCTGAAGCGACAGCGTACAGGGATACGAAGGCGAAAGCCCTTACGAAAATATTGATAGGACTAGTTCCGAAAATCTCATTGAATGATAAATAAATTAAAAAGTACTTGTCAATTTTGTTTGAAGGTTTTGTCCAGAGGGGTAATTATTTTATGCAGCTTTGTCGAATAGCATTTTTCACAGCCAGCGGCTTTTCTTTTTACTTTTTTTAGCTGCAGAAAAAAAGTAAGATTATTTATCAGAAACGATACACTTCGCTCTTTCTGCCCACCCCCTGACCCCACCAGCGGGAGAAAATCAAATATGTGTATTTTCGGAGGCTGGAAGCAGAAGCGGTCAGTTCCCTCATCGTCAAACTTTTTGTGAAATTGATTCTCAACGAAATTCTATATCAAATAAGACCGCAATGCATTATCACTCAAATTTCCCTCTGCTATCAAGGCTATTGGCTTCACCTCAGATAAATGAACTGAGTAAACTGACACATCATGGCTATCATATATTTCATACTTGCCACCTGATATCTCTTAATACGATATTGCTGACCCTGGTAATTAATTATATTCCTTCTTTCTTCGAAAACTACAGTCCAGATCTCCTCCCTCAATTTTCTACCGTAGTCATATTGATAACTAACCCCCATTATGGAAGAGCAACTTATAGACATTGTGATTATTTATGATTTCGTACTCACCATCTGTAGAAGTCAGCTCTATTCTCTGCGCTGAGGAATCGGCATTAAAGACAAATTCCGTCGGAAGATTACCCTGACCTTCCAAATTAAACCCAAATAAAATAACAGTGATTAAAACACTTATTACTTTTTTCATGCTCATCATACTTCTCTCTTGATAATTAAATATTTACACGATCATCTTCAACGCTCTAACCATTTTACCCCTTTCAAAAATAAGATAATGCTCCTCAGGAAGAATATCTCGCTCAGGCATGAGATCTTTCAAGAACTTTTTTAAATATCTGCTGGTTAAATTCGATTTATAATATTCAACATCAATTGAATAGATAGGGTGAACAAGATTGTATACCTTATTCATTTGCTCATAATCATAATAAGTAGCTACTACATAGAGATCCAATTTATGCTCTATTGCATATTTTTGTAATACATTTAATGGAATGCATATTGAACTACTACAGTTGGGACTCCATAGGTAAATAAGAACCTTATTTTCATTTATAATTTGCTGCTTTAAATATGATCCGGTAATCCGATAGACTACATCTGACCGATATTCCAGACTGGTATCACTGCTTGGTTCTTGAATTAAATCACTATTCAGCTCTGATGTCTTTTTATAATAACTGGTCAGGCCCTGAAAAGTACCTTTAAAAGAACAAGAATAAACCATCGAAACACAAAAAATAACAAGCAAGATCAAAATACCATGTTTGTTATTTTTTAAATCATTGTACTTGAACAGCGATTTTATATCCTCCATTGTTTCCCACATTATTATTAAAATTATAGGCGCCTGCTGGTATCTTTAATTGATTTATATTGTATTGATTTGTAGAAGCAGTTTTTATGATGTCTTGATCAATATACAACGTACTTCGTGCAGAAATTGCATTTGCTTCATTTGAATTAGAATTATTTAATGCAATAGTTAATTCATACAGACCTGAAGTAACTTGCGTTACAGTTCCACTACTTCCTCCAGTACCACTTGAGATATTATCACATACTGAGTCAAAATCATCTTGCCAAAACCAAGCACCATCGTATCTACAAAGCCCCCAACCATCACATTCTTTGCTTGCTCTACCCCACTCTTCCCAACAACCTTTATAAATGGTAAAGGGCCCCTCTCGGGTTTCAAGTCCAAGTTCATGATTTTTTAGGAGTATTTGAGAATTTTCTTTTGAACAAGAGAAGGTCGATAAAGTTAAAAACCCACAAATAAAATAAATAAACTTTTTCATTTTAAATTGATTTAGAGATAACATCTAATATTTTAGATAAATATGCTACTCTTTTAAAGTTAATTTCGCTTCCAACTATTCTTGAATCAAACAATCTCAATTCTCTTTAGCGATCTAATGATAATCAAGATTTTGCAAGTTAAGAAAGAAAGAAAGAAAGAAAGATATCTTTAACATATATTAACATATCATTGCCTTTTTATGATTTACTATAAATGAAAGTATCTTTAAGGATATACTTCATTAAAGTTGGTGGTTTCAAATATTATCTAAAGGCATTTCTGCGTCCGGAGTAATTCTAATAATTTATTAAAGTTATAAAAAATAGCTAATTCCATTCTTATTCTCAACCAAAATCAATAGACTGCAGATAGGTCAATAATTCTATTGAATTAGATACACCCAGTTTTTTTAATAAATTTTTACGATGCGTCATGATGGTAAATGGAGACAGAAATAATTTGTTCGCAATAACACGCGTGGGGTGTCCCGCAATCACCAATTGCAAGACTTCACGCTCACGCGGAGTTAATTTTTCGATTAAATATCGGGGATCGTCTTTATGAACCGATTGGATGTGATCATTCTTTGACTTCCTCAGGTCAATTCCTTCATCGATAAATATGTCATTATTCAGAACTGTTTGAATAGCTGTAGTCATTTCTGAAGTGGTCGCATTCTGTCTGATGACACCATCAATTAGGCGGTTGCCAAATAATTTTTTCACAACCTTGGGTTCGATGATATCGGTAATAAATAGGATAAATGAGTTTCGGAATTTCTTTCTCAATTGGGTAAAATAATCTAATGCGTCATTAGCCTCAGGTAATTGAGAAGTGATGACTAACCTTGGCTCGGCCTTGAGGTCAGAAAGCGTCTCTTTTGTATTTCCTGCAGGACAAAATATATCCTCTTTCAAGCCGATTTTATGTTGCATTAATAATTGCCGGAGTCCATATGTAAATACCGGGCAAGTATGCAAAATGATGATCATGATTTGACTATTAATCGACTTTTAGCGTCAATGAGTCTGTGATGGTCCCAATCAGTAAGGAAATAATTAAACCCATTCAAAACTGAGTATGCTCCATAATTTCCTTTCTTATCCATAGCGATGACACCTACCTGTGTGTCCTTATCTATCTTAGATCTGCTGATCACACGGTCGATAGCATACTCACACGCTTTCTGCGGGGTAGCACCCTGACGCATTTGCTCGACTACCAGAAAAGAGGTCAAGTTTCTCATTACTAATTCACCCAGGCCGGTACAGACCGCAGCGCCAAATTCATTGTCCACGAAGAGGGCGGCTCCGATGATGGGAGAGTCTCCTACACGACCATGCATTTTGTAAGCCAGGCCGGAGGTGGTACAGCAACCACTCAGATTGTTATTTTCGTCCAGACATAAAATACCTATCGTGTCGTGGTTTTCAATGTT
This sequence comes from Saprospiraceae bacterium, assembly GCA_035426385.1. GTDB lineage: Bacteria > Bacteroidota > Bacteroidia > Chitinophagales > Saprospiraceae > Parvibacillus. The sequence goes on along the minus strand of DAOLZQ010000042.1, from coordinate 20,330 downwards.
GGCAGTTGACGTATAGTGATGCTTTATTTTCCATTCTTCCCACTTTGCTTTGATCTCTGGAGTGAGTAGATCCTTTTTCGGAAAACCATTTTCTCGTGCAAACTGGTACGCGCCCTCGCCACTCAACATTACGTGCGGTGTCTTTTCCATCACCATCCGAGCTACAGAAACCGGATGTTCAATTCCCTCCAGAAAAGTCACAGAGCCTGCATTGCCATGTTCGTCCATGATACACGCATCCAGCGTGACGTGTCCGTCTCTATCCGGGTAGGCACCATAACCTACAGTACGTACACTTAGATCAGACTCTACAGCACGTGCACCTGCTTCAATGGCATCAAGACCACGAGCACCGGAAAGCAACATTGGCCAAGCCAGATTATTGGCTATCGCACCGAAATTCCAGGTAGAGATAATGCGGGGTGAGCGTGCTTGATTTACTGCTATATTTTTCAACATAGTTCTATCCATAGTACTTCCGGCGACTATCATACCGGAGGCCTTAATAAACTTCCTTCGTTCCATAGTGCTTGTGACTCTTATTTTTCTTTGATCGTCTCCGACTTGATGATCTTTCCTCTTTCCTTGACTACTTGTTTTTTGATCTCGATAGACGTAGGTCCTGAGGTGATCTTAAATTCTGTACGTCTATTGAAACGATGTTCTTCATCTGTGCACTTGACGCCATTCACACATTTATTGAGTATCTGTGTTTCGCCATATCCAACTGCCACGATCCGCTCCGGCGCAATACCCTTGGCCAGTAGATAATCTCGGGCTGAATCAGCCCTGCGCTGAGAAAGTGCCAGGTTAAAGTCATCACCACCACGCGAATCGGTATGTGAAGATAGTTCGATTACTATGGTGGGATATTCCTGCATGATGTCATACAGATACATCAGATCGGGCTCTGATTCAGGTAATATCTTGGCGTCATTATAATCATAGTAAATGCTGTTTAGCCTGATGGGCTGATTGACACTGATGACCAGTACTTCCGGCTTAGGAAGGAGATTGATCTTCCGGATGATAGTGGTGTCACTCGTGATGCCTCCGGTAGAAATAAATATCGAGTCCGGAAAATAGCCGGGTCTGGTGACCTTCACCTGATATCCTTTGTTTAGCTCCAGGTCATATTCATATCTATAATCATTGTCACCGTTTTCAGTAGTGGCATCTGCCGGTTTAGCTTCGTCCATGATCATAAAGGTGCTGCCTCGCAACGGTTTGTTCTGGTCTAACACATAGATCTGAGCAGTGATAGCTGGCTTAGTGAGGTCAAACTGAAATATATCGTCACAGCAGGTTTTACTTTTGAAGGAAATGGTGCCTTCTCTATTGGACACCAAGAAGCCTTGATAGCCCTCATCGTCCAGAGTATAATACATATCGTCTGCGTATGAATTGTACCCCGGCCCCATATTCTCAGGGATGCTCCAGGAACTACCATTCCACTCGCTTTTATATAAATCCAAACCGCCATAGGATGGTCTTCCATCGGTGCTGAAGACGAGTACTCCATCTCTATAGAATGGAGTGATATCATCGTCGGCTGTATTGATCATACTTCCCAGATTGACAGGCGCATCATAGTTTCCCGCAGATAACTTGGTGGCGTAATACAGGTCGAATCCACCCTGACCACCGGCAGTATTTGAGGAGAAAAACAAAACTGCTTGTCCATAGAGATCGCCAGGCATGGGATTCTTCACAATAGCTGAGTCAAATAGTCCTTGCACGAGTACAGGATCCGACCAGTCATCTCCGGTCCGCTGAGCTACATAGATACGGCTCGAAGCCACTTCCTCACCGTTCAGGGAAACTTTTGTTACAAACATCTCTCCTGTCCGCTTGTCTATGGCTACATTGCCCAGTGTAGTAGATGAAGCATTGACTTGAGTAGCACCGTCGACCGGCTTTTGCCAACTGTCATTTTTCTGAACGGATCTCATCACTTTTGCAGGATAAGAGTCATCCGGGTCTTTTTTATCTTCTGTAATCTTTGATGTGAAGTATAGCGAACCGTCGTAGATAGTCGGACTGTATTCACCTGCGCGGGTGTTGACCATCGAGCCGGCTGATTTCACCATTAGTTCAGCAATAGAATCCCGCTCTTGTGCCATGGTGATGCCTTCCAGCTCCAGCTTAGCTTTACTCGCCCAGGGCTCTGAAGTAGCATTGGAGGCTGCAGTTAGCACGGGAATAGCTTCTGCATATCGACCATTCATCTTGATCATTCGGCCATACTTATAGAGTGCTTCTATATTTTCACCATTTTTATCCTTGTCGACTATGCGTTTATACTGTGTCTCTGCACGGTTATAGTCTCTTAGTTTGTAGTTGAGTTCAGCCATCAGTGGCAGTAATGAATTATCTCTTCTTTTCTTATAGGCTTCTTCCAGCTCGGACAGTTGGCTGGCGTAGTTATTTTGTTCTGCATACTCATTTGCTTTCTCCAGATTGGCCTGATATGGTATTGCAGTCAGTGGCTGAGCGTGAGTAAGGATGCTCCACCCTGTCAGCAGAAGAAAGACTAAGAGCAACTTACTAATGGGGAATATACGCATAAGATGGAATTCTGTGTTAAGGTATTTTTATAAACGAGGGCAGAGGATCTCGGGGTTATCTTTTGGTTTCTTATAGATCAGAAATATGTTGCTCAGCGAAATCTCGAAGCCACCTGTGGGTCGGACGGGATTGAGCGTGATGTCATAAGAGACTCCCACTCTAAAGGTCTTGATATCCATACCAGCAAGAATCTGGATGGCATCTCCAAAGCGATATCCTATACCACCGATGATTCTTTGATTCTTGAGAGGATTCAGTTTCAGTCCACCGGCTACTTGTAGTGCGATATCTCTCTGACCATCCAAGGTGGAGAAATAAACTGCGGGAAGAACATCTACCTTGTCGGTAAGTGGTACGTCAGCAGTACCGTATGCATTTATGCGCATATTCATCCGAGTAGAAGCAGTCTTTATTATACCTACTCGTGGCCTGTTGATGTGATTGACCGAGAAGCCCAGTTGCATCTGGCCTGATTCATTGACCACACCGGTGTATTGTGCTCCGGCATTGATATCCTTATAGTTTATTTTAGTATCCTGCACATTTTCCAGGTCTGCACTGGTGCCCAGTTCCAAAAATTCACCAAAAATTAATTTTGATTTATCATTGACCGCGCGGGCAGCTACACCATAGCTTGCCCCTATCGAGATGGAGGACTTCATCAGCTTGTCCAGTCCGATGTGATATGCCGCACTGAGTGAAAAATCACTGTTTTTCAGACCGGCTACTCCCGCTACGTCCTGAAGGTACGTCAGACCCGCACCTACCCAATGTGTTTTGGCAAATCCGCGGATAATGGGAGCATCTAGGTAAACAGAGGGCGTGACAAAGACGTGTGAATAGTTATAATTCTGGTCTCTGAAGATTCCACCCAGTCGAAAGGTGCCCAAATAATCACCTGACTTAGCCGGATTGAGCGTCAGGGGAGCATCGTAAAATCTTGTAAAATGGATATCCTGAGCCTGAGTCAGGCTGCAAGAAAGCAAAATCAAGAATAATGCAGTTAAAATCTTGTGCATACGCAAATGGTTTTATGATCCCGTGATAGTACAAATCATCAGTCAGGTAAAGATAAAAAATATTTAGTTTTACCCTAATTATTTGAATATCCACAAAACAAGCTGCTCATTGACGGCAACGTATTTTAAACCAGGATTACCTTGAGATTACCAATTATTTCCCGGCTGCGATGGCTCATAATTACGATGTTCTGCCTCGTCATACCACTCGGTATGTATGCACAGAATTATATCTCACGGCCCGATACAATAAATAAAGGCCGCCTTCTGACTCTAGGCATAGGTGGTGCGGCGACTTATGTAGGCGGCATGTACCTCCTCTACAATGCCTGGTACAGACACAATGCAATGGAGTCATTTCACTTCTTTGATGATTCGCGCGAATGGCTGCAAGTGGATAAGGCGGGCCATATCTATAGTGCCTACAATGATTCCCGACTGGCTTACGAAGCACTACGCTGGACGGGCATGCGGACCGGAAAGGCCCAGTGGCTGGGATTTGGTACAGGTATGCTGATTCAGTCTTCAATAGAAGTTTTCGATGGGTTCTCTTCGAAATGGGGCTTCTCATGGAGCGATATGGGCGCCAATGTACTCGGAAGTGGTGCTTTTCTGGCGCAGGAAGCGCTCTGGAAGGAGCAGCGGATTCAATTTAAGGTTTCGTCTGATTTCAGGTCATATCCTAGGACATTATTCACTGCCACCGATGATCCCGGACTGCACGATGACCTGCAGCGCAGGGCGCAGGATCTCTTCGGTACTAGTTATGCGGCCCGACTGCTGAAAGACTATAATGCACAGACCAATTGGATGTGCATCACACCGGCTGCTTTCTTAGAGCAAAGACCCGCTTGGCTACCGGCTTGGCTGGGTGTGGCTGTAGGCTATAGTGCCGAAAATATGTACGGCGGCTTTAACAATGAATGGTCTTTTCAAGATGGACAGTACAGTTTAGACCCTCAGGCTTACCCACGCTACAGACAATTTTTGTTGTCACCGGATATCGATTTTACCCGCATACCCACGCGATCGCCGTGGCTAAAAGCTATATTCTATGGACTGAATCTGATCAAACTCCCCGCACCTACGCTAGAATTCAACACCAGAGGTCAGGTAAACTGGCATTGGATCTATTTTTAGGTAGTTGACAATGTGACCTGTGACATGTAACGAGTGACTTGAAGTGGTCAATGATTAGTCATTTTAGTGATCAGTTCTCCGCAGTCAGTGCCGCTCGTGCGGGATCTATCATCTGTGATTGTGTGGATGAGGAATTGGGTGATGGAATATTTGATAGGATAGTGAGTAGAGCTTTCTTTATTCTTTGTCACGAAGACTCAAAGATGTGCGAGTTTTTCGTTGAGAGACTCTTTTATCTGCCTCCTCAGCGTTTATCTCTGCGTTCATTGCGGTTAATTTTAAGCTTATAATTTAACTTTCTTAGGGTCCTTGAGCCATAGCGCCTTTATGCTAAAAAGCGATTCAAACCCCAAACAGTCATCAGCTTTCAGTTTAAACCGCACAGTTTCATAGATCTATTTTTAATCAAATGTTTAAATCTTTTGTTTAATAATATTATTTGACTTACCTTTAGATTTCTCAATAAAACAAGGTGAAAAAGCTCAAAGAAGCATCTACTGAAGAAAAAATCAAAGAAGCAGCTCGCCGTGTCTTTACTGAAAAAGGGTATTCAGGTACGAGAACCCGTGATATAGCTCAAGAAGCGGGAATCAATCTGGCTTTGCTCAACTATTACTTCCGTAGCAAACAAAAGTTATTTGAAGAAATCATGCTCGAGAAAGTCATCAAACTATTCGGAGGACTCAGCACAGTATTCTATAATTCAGATTCCAGCCTTGAGGAAAAATTGGATGAAGTAGCCGAACTCTATATCGACATGCTGCTAAAGAATCCCCTATTACCCACTTTTGTATTATCCGAACTGGCTAAAGGACATTTTGTAATTGAAATCCCTATTAAAGATATTATCAGCAGCAGTGTCTTTGCTCAGCAACTAAAGGTGAGAAGTCCGCACATGGAGCCGATACAATTTATCTTTAGTTTGTTGGGGTTGCTTGTATTTCCATTTATTGGGAAACCGGCATTTAAACAATTCGGGTTGACAGACGAAAAAGGTTTTTCTGAATTAATGCGAGTGCGTCGCAAGTTAATTCCGGTGTGGGCTAAGGCAATTTTAGACGCTTAAAAAAAACACTTAATTAAATTAATCAAACGATCAAAGTCAATGATTAAGAAATATATTTTATTGGGTATTTTATTCTTCATTTTCATATTATCAGGTGAAGCTCAGAATGTATTAACCCTCGACAGTTGCTATGCACTCGCGCGACAAAACTATCCGTTAATCAAACAATTGGGTCTGGATAGGCGGCTAGAGCAAGTGAGTCTGGATAATATCAAAAAAGGATACTGGCCACAAGTCAATCTAAATGCACAAGCCGGCTGGCAATCCGACGTGACTACGATACCGGTCAATATTCCAAATATAAAAATACCCATCCCTCCTCAGGATCAATATAAAGCCTATCTGGATATAAATCAGTTGCTGTGGGATGGTGGTCAAATAAAATTACAGGCGCAACAAAAATCACTTGAGACGAAAATTGAAGCTGAGAAAATTAATACTCAATTGTATTCACTACGTGAGAAAATAAATCAACTGTTCTTTGGAATTCTACTTGTACAAGAGCAATTAAAAATAAATGCACTCAGCTACGCTGAACTTTTAATCGCAGAAAATAAAATCAATTCCGCAATTAAGAATGGAACTATGCTCCGCTCCAATGGTGACAATATCCGGGCTGAATTGCTTCGTGTAGAACAGCAGAAAATAGAACAAACCGGCAATCGAAGCGGAATGCTCAGCACACTAAGTTGGTTGCTTGGTACAGAGTTGGATACTGCTACTGTATTAGTTACACCCCTCCTCACTATGCCTTATAAGACCACCAGTCGGCCTGAGCTTGCACAATTTGAAGCACAGATCAAAGCGATTCAACTGCGCAATAAATTAATACAGATCCGGAACCTGCCTCGGATCAATCTGTTTGTCCAGACGGGTTATGGACGCCCAGCACTGAATATGTTTAGCAATTCTTTCGATCCCTATTTCATAGGAGGCCTGCGCATAAGCGTACCGCTCACCAACTGGTATAATAATAAAAATGATCATGAGCTGATACAATTAAATACACAATCGGTCGATTTGCAAAAAGAAATATTCCTGTATAATTTACAACTGAGCCAGAAACAACTATTTACTGATATAGATAAATATAAACAACTAATAGAGAAAGATATTGAAATCGTCGCTTTACGACAAAACACATTAACGGCTGCTCAATCACAACTCGACCATGGCGTAATCACCATCGGTGAATTTCTTCAGGAAATGGATAAAATAGAACTCGCCCGACAACAGAAAACGCTGCATGAAATACAATTAATTCAAACCATATACAATCAAAAATACCTGACCGGAAATTAATATTTATGAAAAATAAAATATGGATACTCGCGCTCTTTATATTATCTGCGTGTGCAAGCAAAAAATTAGCTTATGATGCATCTGGTACATTCGAAGGAGATGAGATAATTGTCTCCTCTGAGGTAAGCGGTCAGATACTGGCTTTAAATTTCGAAGAGGGTGAGGAGCTCCCGGCAGGCAAAATAGCACTTGTCATCGATTCTACTCAGACCTGGCTAAAAAAGAAACAAGTCGAAGCTCAGATCAAAGCAGCAGGATACCGCATTCCCGACATCAAATCTCAGACTGGTCAGTATGCCAGTCAGATAGCGGTACTCGATACTCGCATCGACTACCTCACGAAGGAGCGACAGAGAATCAATAATATGCTGAAGGATGATGCCGCCACTCCGAAGCAACTGGATGACATCACCCAACAGCTAGAAGAAGCACGTCGGCAACGGACTGTGTATTCCAGTCAGAAGATGGCCCAAAGCTCGGCACTACATACTCAATCGGCTTCTATAAGAGCAGATATCAAACCGCTGTTCGTACAAATAGAACAACTTTCAGACCAACTCAATAAAACAACCATCGTCAATCCTGAGAAAGGAATCGTGCTGACCAGATATGTCAATAAATACGAAATCGCGCAGCCTGGCAAACCACTCTACAAGATCGCCAATATGGATACGATCATATTGCGAGCCTACTTCACAGGTGACCATCTGTACGGCCTCAAGACAGGCAAGGAAGTAAGCGTGATGGTAGAGGGAAATAGTGATAAGAAAAAAACATATATAGGCACCATTGAGTGGATCAGTAGTGAGGCTGAGTTTACTCCCAAAACCATTCAAACTGCTGATGAAAGAGCGAACTTGGTCTATGCAGTCAAAATACGGGTGCCAAATGACGGTCACTTAAAACTCGGTATGTATGCCGACGTTAAATTATAGTGATGGAAATAGTCCGCATAGATCATCTGGTAAAAACTTATAGCAAGGGCTCGGTGCAAGCACTCCGCGATGTGAGCTTTAGTGTGAATGATGGTGAGATATTCGGCTTGATAGGGCCTGACGGTGCGGGTAAAACCACCCTGTTCCGCATCATCGCCACGCTGTTGACACCCGATACCGGGGATGCTAATGTGCTGGGATTAGACACGATCAAAGACTATCAAAAGATAAGACCCCAAATGGGCTATATGCCGGGCAGATTTTCACTTTATCAGGATCTGACTGTGCATGAAAATCTTTCATTTTTTGCTACAGTCTTCGGTACCACTATTGAAGAGAATTATGACCTGATCAGAGATATCTATGTTCAGCTTGAACCCTTCCAGGATAGGAGAGCCGGAAAACTATCAGGAGGCATGAAACAGAAACTGGCACTATGCTGCGCACTCATCCATAAGCCTCGTATTCTATTACTTGATGAGCCGACCACAGGTGTCGATCCGGTGTCGAGAAAAGAATTCTGGGTAATACTGCAGCGGCTTAAGAATATCGGTATTACCATCATTGTAGCTACCCCATATATGGACGAAGCCGCACAATGTGATCGAATTGCTTTTCTGCAAAATGGAAAGATATTGAAATTAGATACACCACAGAATATAGTCAATGCGTATGGCGATAAAATCTGGGCCGTAAAGGCGGCAGATATGTTTCAGTTAATCACTGCGCTAAGGCAAGCACCCCGATTACTCATACAGTATGCCTTTGGCGAATATGTACACGCAGTATCTGATAGAAATAACCCCAATTCCTCACAGGAGCTAGAGGAATATCTGACTTCAGAAGGATTGAAAAATATTGTGATCCACGAGACAGCACCTACTATTGAGGATAGTTTTATTCAGTTGCTGCGATGACTAATGAACCCATCATAGAGATTCGCGAATTGACAAAGAAATTTGGAAATTTCACCGCTGTAGATCACATTAGTTTTGAGGTAGTGAAAGGTGAGATCTTTGGCTTCCTGGGAGCTAACGGCGCCGGAAAAACAACAGCTATGCGTATGCTCTGCGGGTTGTCTACGCCCACCTCAGGTGAGGCAAAAGTCGCCGGATATGACATAAAGACACAGACTGAAAAAGTCAAAAGAATGATCGGCTATATGAGCCAGAAATTCAGTCTTTACGATAACCTAACCGTTTGGGAAAATCTGGAATTTTACGCCGGAATTTATGGCCTTCGGAAAAAAGAAATCAGAGAGAAGGGTGAACAACTAATTATTCAGTTACAATTGCAGGACAGCTCAAATAAACTGGTCGGTTCACTGCCACTGGGTTGGAAGCAAAAATTGGCCTTTTCTATTGCTATATTTCATGAACCTGCAGTGGTATTTCTGGATGAACCTACCGGCGGTGTAGATCCGCTGACCCGGAGACAGTTTTGGGAAATGATCTATGAAGCAGCACATCGTGGCATCACTGTCTTCGCCACTACACACTATATGGATGAAGCCGAATATTGCGATCGGGTATGCATCATGGTAGATGGAAGGGTAGCTGCCCTAGATAGTCCTGCGAAGTTGCGCGCGTCCTTTGAGGTGAGTAGTATGGATGACGTATTTTATCAATTGGCGAGAGCCGCAACCCGCGTCGAATGAAAATCCTTTTCGGCTTTATCAGAAAAGAAATATATCATGTACTGCGTGATAAGTGGGTATTGCTCATTTTAATTTTTATGCCCATCATACAAATACTCTTATTTGGCTTCGCACTTTCAAATGAAGTAAAGAATAATCCTATTGCCGTGTTTGATGCTTCTAAAGATTCCTATTCACGTCAATTGACAGATAAAATAAATGCGAGTAGATATTTTGATTTATATGCCAATGTCTCCTCTCAAAGTGAGATAGAGGAATTATTTAAGTCAGGTAAAATTAAAGTTGCGCTGTGCATTCCGCCGAGATTTGGTGAAGCATTTGAAGGAAGTGCACCTTTGCAACCACAGATCATCCTGGATGCTACCGACCTAAATATTTCAAATCAGATTAATCAGTTCTTGCAAAATATAATTCAGTCTTTTATCAAGCAGAAAAAACCGGAAGTCAGACCGACATATTCCATTATTCCGGAGGTGCGAATGATGTACAATCCACAACTGAAGGGTGCACCCAATTTTGTGCCCGGAGTGATGGCTATGATTATGCTCCTCGTGTGCGTGCTGATGACTTCAGTAGCCATCGTCAAGGAAAAGGAGACTGGGACCATGGAAGTTCTATTGGTCTCACCCATGCGACCATCTATTATCATTATTAGTAAAGCCATTCCCTATTTTATACTCTCGGTAATCAATTATTTTATTATCCTCGCGATGAATAAATACTTGCTCGATGTACCGGTAAAAGGAAGCTTATTGTTGCTCACAGCAGTGAGTTTTATATTTATTTTGACCAGTTTATTCTTAGGAATACTTATTTCCCATACCTCTCAGACACAGCAGGAGGCCATGTTCAAGTCATTAATTGGTATGATGTTGCCGACTGTGCTATTAAGCGGCTTTATGTTTCCTATAGAAAATATGCCTTTGCCGCTGCAGTTCTTATCGAATATCATACCCTCCAGATGGTATTACAGTATCATCAAGAACGTGATGATCCAGGGCAGTGGACTGGAAATAATCTGGAGGCAATTTGCTATACTTGGTGTGATGTGCCTAGTACTATTTATAGCCAGTATTAAGAAATTTAAAGTACGACTGGAATGATGCGGATATTCAGCGTATTGCTAAAGAAAGAGTTCAAACTGATCTCTAGGAATAGAGTCATCCTGATCATATCGACTCTTGCGCCCATATTACAATTCCTCATCCTACCAATGGTGGCCAGCTATGAATTTAAAAATATTAATCTCGCAATTATTGACCACGATCATTCCAGTTGGTCATCAAGACTGATCAATAAAATAAAAGGCTCCGGCTATTTTATAATTTCAGGTTACGAGAATAACTTTTCTGAGGCACTTATCCGTATGGAGAAAAATGAAGCAGATGTAATACTACAGATACCTCCGGGTTTTGAAAAAAATCTTGTGCGTGAGAAAGAACAAAATTTACTCGTCGCTATCAACGCCATCAATGGTACCAAAGCAGCAATAGGTGGAAATTACCTGGGAGATATCATCAAGCGTTTTAATAAAGAACTGACCGTGGAGGCGATGCCGGTGCAAGGGGCTGTAATCAGTCGGCCCAATTCTATACCTCTTCATCGATTTAATCCGAATTACAATTATAGGATGACTTTGGTGCCCGGAATTCTCTGCATACTGGTGACGATGATCGGTGGCTTTATGGCGTCGCTAAATATTGTAGAGGAAAAAGAAAAAGGCACCATAGAACAGATCAATGTTTCGCCCATTTCGAAGGTTGCTTTTATCCTCAGTAAATTAATTCCCTTTTTGATTATATCCAATTTTATATTTTCAGTGGGATTGATACTGACGAAGGTTATATATGGCATTGGACTTCAAGGTGATCTAATCACGCTTTATGTTGCTATCAATATTTATATATTATCTGTACTTGGCCTGGGATTATTAATTTCTACTTTTGCTAACAATCAATATCAGGCAATATTTATCATGTATTTTCTCATCATGATATTCATGCTGATGAGCGGCCTATTTACCCCGGTGGAAAGTATGCCGGACTGGGCTAGATTCATGGTCCACTTTATTCCATTGTACTATATGATCGACGTCATTCGGCTGATCATGCTGAAGGGTAGTGGATTGATACATATCTTACCCCAACTGAGCATGATGGCATTACTTGCGGTAGGCCTTATACTGCTGGCTATGCTAAACTATCGAAAGACCACCTAATTATTCCTTTAATTATCTAGGCACAAACCGGGCTTCTATTTCCATCTTTAAGGTGTCCTTATTAAAGAGCTTTTGAACTGAACTGAGGTGATAACCTGATCCGGGTGTATAGGTTAGACTTTGGCGCCCAAAATTAATTATGCTCCTATTTTCAGATACTGCATTGATCTGCCTGATCTTCTTTTGGGTAAAGAATATTTCAAGTGATTTTATCTTTACATCAGGGAGTATGGCACGGTATAGAATGTGTTCCATTTCGCCGCCCAGACCATATGTAGTATCCCCCTGATAAGCGCCTTTATACTTGAGGTGATTTATATCTAATTGTTTGAAAAATTCAATCTCTCCACTATCGGTGGTATCCTTCGCAAGCAGCACATCTTCCTTTCCATTTATAGTAACTTTCTTTTCCAGGTTTTTAGTCTCACGCTGCAATTTGTAATCATTGATTACATAATCCTTCACCGGATAGTACAAGTCCGGTCCGGTATATACCACATCTGCTTTTCTACAGGAAATAAAGAAAAATAAACCGCAAATTACTATCAACTGCCATCGTGGTAAGCTCATACTATGAGGTTTTTTCCATCCATTTCTGCGGGTTGTGACAGGTCTATCATGGCTAGTAGAGTGGGTGCGATATCAGCCAGTCGACCAAAATTCATATGCAGGTTCTTAGTGTCATTCCCCACTAAAATACAAGGAACCGGATTCTTAGTATGTGCAGTATTTGGGCTTCCATCTTCATTTATCATATAATCACTATTTCCATGATCGGCGAGGATTATAATTCTGTAATCAAGTGCCAAAGCGGCTGTAATGATTTCACCTACACATTGATCGACTTTTTCAGCAGCTTTTACCGCTGCGGAAAACACTCCAGTATGACCAACCATGTCTGTATTGGCAAAATTGACACAAATAAAATCAGGTGCATCGGTATTGATAGAATCGAGCACTGATTGCTTCACCTCATCTGCGCTCATCTCGGGCAGCAAATCATAGGTAGCTACCTTTGGTGAGGGCGCCATGAAACGGGTCTCATTGAGAAATGGAGCTTCGCGACCACCGGAAAAGAAAAAGGTTACATGCGGATATTTCTCAGTCTCAGCGATGCGCACCTGCGTCTTTCCAAGCCCGGAAATGTATTCTCCGAAGGTATTCTTTAAGTCTTCCTTATTGTACATAACGTGGATATTCCGATAAGTATGATCGTAATTGGTCATCGTAACGAAATACAAAGCCATCGGCTTCATGCCAAACTCTTCTACGGGCATCTGTGTGAGCACTTGAGTTAGTTCGCGAGGTCTATCTGTTCTAAAGTTCACAAAAAATACGGCATCATCCGGCAATATTACCGGGTCTGCACCATCGCGGATACCAGCATTTATCCAGGGTTCCATAAATTCATCTGTGATATTCCTATCGTATTCACGCTGTATAAATTCGAGCACAGGCAGGCTCTTCTCTCCCACTCCGTGTACCATGAGGTCATACGCTTTTTTGACCCGCTCCCAGCGCTTATCGCGGTCCATCGCATAGTATCTGCCCACTACGGTAGCCAGACTGAAGGTGGTGCCTGCGGTAAACTCCAGGATGTGTCTGACGTGATTGATGCCACTAGTTGGACTCGTATCACGTCCGTCCAGAATAGCGTGTATATACCCTTGACGTACGCCATAGGCATTGAATATCTCCACCAGGCCTGCCAGATGATTGATGTGTGCATGAACGCCGCCGTCTGATGCCAGACAGATGAGGTGCAGTGGCTTATTCTGTGTTTTACAATAGTCAATGAGGGCAAACATCTCAGGCAATTCTTCTATAGTATGTTCACGAAAGGCCTTGTTTATACGGGCTAATTCCTGATAGACTACCCGACCTGCGCCGATATTCATATGGCCAACTTCAGAATTTCCCATCTGACCTTCCGGCAAGCCAACATCCTCACCAAAGGTGATCAGTGTAGAGTTCGGAAAATCCCGCATCAAACCATCCATTACCGGCGTATTGGCAGCCAATATCGCATCTGAAGGGGGAGTCTGTCCAATGCCCCAACCGTCAAGAATCATTAAAATTGCCTTTTTTCCTACCATGGTATAAAGTTAGCGATTTGTGCGTAGTTGCCAAGTGGAGATATCTACCACCTCTTAAGACATAAAGAGATGCGGATAGAAATAAGTTTTACTGCGTAGCGACAATTTTGTAGAATGGGTAAATTCAGAATAAAACATTCTGATAATCAATTTAAGGCTTTCTCTCCCTATTTACTCAATTTGAAATTGGCCTGAATAAAATAAGATCTGCCCCAACTGATATTCTTTAGTCGTTCTTCTGAACCATGCGGGCCTATTCCCTCGCCAATGATGTGTACGGTACGTCGATCGAGTAAGTTCTTACCGCCTGCTGTCAAAGCCACACGATGATCAAATAAATTAAGCTGTAAGGATGTGTTTAAATTAACCCAGTTTTCACTTATACTAAAAATCACTTCCTCTTTTTCACCCAAAAAATAATACGGAGTCTTGCCGGTAAATTTGGACCACACGCTGAAAGTGATTTTTTTATCCGGTGTGAATAACTGGAGACTATTGGTCCAGTCACCCGACCATAATAGATCAGGTATTTGACCCTTTTCATTTGATAAATTATTGTAATAACCTGCGTAATTATATGAAGTAGAAAGAGCCATCATGCGATTGGAAAAATTCAATCCCGCCCTAATTCCCTTGGTGCGCATGTGATGGATATTGACATAGGTATAAATCAACCCTTGCTCAGCCAGTTCGATCAGTTGAAATATATTATTATAAAAACCGGCGCTAGTTATTTCTAGTTTTGAATTATTGCTGCGCCAGGGAGTATAATTCACCTCTATTTTGAAATTGTGTGAGTGCTCAGGTTGTAATCCTTGATTACCGATGATGTGGTGATTATTATCTATAAAATTAAAATACAATTCTTTCAGTGCAGGTGAGCGAAACCCGGCTGCATACGAACCCTTGATGGATACACTTGTGGAGGGTGAGTAATTAAAGGAAATGGAAGGTGTCACATTATTTCCATACAATTCATTCACCACCAATCGTGCACCGCCACTGACAGACATGCCACTAAAAGGATAATAATTCATGCTGGCGAAAACACCCAGTTCATTGATGCGCGCGTAATTTTGCTTGGTGAGCAGTGTGTCCTTCAGACGCTGGCCGTGAAATGTCTCGAGATAATTATCCAGACCCAATAGAAAATCGAATCGATCAGTCAATTGTCGACTAGCCAGAGAAATTCTCGCCAATAGTCCGTCATTGAATAGCGTATCTTGTTGACCGACTATCAATGAAGTAGAATCTTTATTAAAGTCGTACCGAACAGATTTCTTAGTTTTAGTAAAGTGGTTATATCCTAGTGTGGACTGAAGATATATTTTCTTATTAAACCAATAATTCAGTCCGGCAGAGATATTTTTCCGACCCGTAAAATAATAATCATCAAATGCATATGGCTTAAACACCTTCCGATGAATGCTATCCAGATTGGTGGTTGTATTATCGATCCATTCGCCAGTCAGATTAAGATTCAGTCCTTTCGTACCTGAATATATCAGGCCTAATTTTCCATTGTATTGTTTAGATGGCAACCATACCTGGTTTCGTTTTCCCGGCGTCTTGACAGGGGTAAATGACTGCACGCCAACTTCACCCTGTATCAACACCGGCCCTACTTGCTGGCCGATATTTAGACCCATAGCCTGAAAGCCATTGTATTCCAGCAGACTTCGTGTACTGACGGTGAAGGGCTCCAATTGAGTAGTTTTAGTGATGATATTGATGACACCTGCGGCAGCATCCGAACCATAGATCAATGATTGGGCCCCTTCGATGATTTCAATTTGCTGGATATTATTGAGTGGTATCTGACTTGCATTAATGTTGCCATTTGTACGGCCGATTAGGGGCACACCATTGACCAATATCTTGAGGTTTTCACCACTGAGTCCATTGATCACTATAGAGCCACCGAGTATGGGATCATAATTGATGCGGATATTGGATTCATTGAGCAGTAATTCCTCCAGATTTGCAACACCTCGTATCTCGATAG
The DNA here is from genome assembly GCA_035426385.1 of Saprospiraceae bacterium. Classification (GTDB taxonomy): domain Bacteria; phylum Bacteroidota; class Bacteroidia; order Chitinophagales; family Saprospiraceae; genus Parvibacillus. Next base: position 4,324 of record DAOLZQ010000042.1, on the reverse strand, counting down.
TTTTGCCGGTGATTACTTTTACTGTATTAACTGTTTGCTTGGTCTCTGTCGGAATTAATTGGCCCGTGATGACTACCGGATCAAGATCCATCTCATGTGCTGAATCCGGCATTATAGACTGAGCTGAGAGATGCTGACTGATGCTCTGAAGTAACACAACAATCATCACAAAGCTCCATTTTCTAAACACAGATAACTCTAACTTTACACCGGAATTTTTTCCCACAAATATCAGATCTGAATTATTTATTTATTGATAATCACTTGCTGTGAATACATTTCATTTCTACTGCTGATTACTACAGTATAAACACCTGGCAGCAGCGAAGAAACATTGAGCGTAACTGCATTCAGTCCCTGTGAGATATTCAGTGGTTGGTTTAATATTAATTTTCCTCCATTATCAAATACCTTAATCGCTGAATTTTGTAATATATTTTCAGTAGGTGTAAATAACAGGTTAATTTCACTTTGCGCCGGATTCGGGAAGACTGAAAATTCACTGATTAGATTATTTTTGCTCACTGCACTAATTACTCCCAAGTCAGTTTTTTGAAATACAGAAGTACCGCTAGTTGCACCTTCGAAATCAATAAAAACAATTTTATAAACCGTACCTGAAATTGATTTTACAAAATAGGCTCTATTGGTCAATATCTTATATACATTGTCAGTAAAATATTTCCAGTCATGACCGATTACATCAGGTTGAATGCTGAAACTATCTGCATAGTTAATCAGTGCTACGGTAGCCGGATTGATTTCATTGGCTTGTGCCACTTCCACTCCCGGTGCAGACAATAGACCAAGCACATTGTAAATCAATATTTGTCCACCACCGGCGTCTAAGGGAGTTTTGTATCTCGTGTACCACAAGTCAAAAGATCCGTCTGGTTCTAAGCTGCTTATTTTACCGGTAGCAAAATTAAAATAGGCGAATTTATTTCCGGCAAAATCAGAGGTCTTAAAAGTCAATGTTTCATCACCTGAATTATCAAGGTTAGCCCAGCGAATGGTATAAGCGCCATTTATAAAACTTTCGATCTTGAATTTCTTATATTCTCCGTTGCGAAGTTTTACAGCAAAGATTCGCTTGCCAATAATCTGGTGGTTGGCCGGATTATAGTCACCCCAGCCGAAGTCAAATGGATTTTTCGGATCTGCCGCCAGATTCAATGCGCCGGACTGCCAACTCTGTTCATCATTATATATCTCCCATGAGTTCAGTGAGTCTTTATTTGGCACTGCGCTGAAATCTGTCTGATGCACATCATAAAAATTCAAAGAAGGATTTTTGACTGGGTCTATACCACTACTTTCATTGATAAATATGCCCACATTGAAGCCGTCATAAACCGTAAAGGCCAGATCATAGGCTTCATTCTCAATTGTCTTTTCTGTACCTGAAGTCAGATTGACAAATGACTGACGGGCATACCCCGCGCCTGAGGTGATCTCTTGAAATTCTTGTGCCTGTAGGCCTGAGACCAGGCAGATAAGTGAAATTAAAAGTGTAATATATCGCTGCATGTTAACTTCAATTTTATTTTGAAGTGCGAAACTACGGTATGTGATATGAATAGTACACTTTCAGAGGGCCAGTTTAGTTGCCGTTGCCGTATTATGACATTACTGTGACAAATGCCATTTTATACCCATAAATGTTTAGATAGTCTTTCCGCTCCGGAGGACGGTTTCTATAGCCGGTGAGCCAAAATGATAGGCTAGATAGCCCACAGACGATATTGGTCTGGTGATGAGCAGATTGGCGAGTTTGCCGGGTGTAATACTACCGCAGACTGCTTCTTGCTGCATTGCAAAAGCACCATTGAGCGTGGCTGCATTGATGGCTTCGGCAGGCGTCATTTTTAGTTTGACACAAGCGAGAGAAAGTACGAAGTTCATGTTTCCGGAGGGAGCTGTACCGGGATTGTAGTCACTGGCCAGTGCCAAAGTTGCTCCTGCCTGTATCATTTTGCGGGCCTGGGGATAGGGAATACCCAGGAAAAAAGCGCACCCTGGCAGCATGGTGCCTATGGTAGAGCTTTGTGCTAAGGCATTGATAGAAGCGTCATCCATTTCTTCCAGGTGATCCACTGATAGTGCGTTCATAGATACCCCCGCTTCCACTCCACCTGAGGCTGCCAGTTCATTGGCGTGAATCTTTGCAGGAAGCCCGTACTTAGCGCCTGCCTCCATGATCCATTTTGCCTCACCCGGTGTAAAAAATCCGGTATCGCAGAAGACATCGATGTAGTCTGCCAGGCCTTCACCCGCTATCTTGGGTAGTACCTGTTCCAGCATCAATCTAAGGTATCCACGCCGGTCCTGCTTGTACTCTGGCGGGATGGCATGAGCACCCAAAAAAGTGGCCTTGACCGGAATCTCATTGGTTTCCTTGAGCCTGCGGATGACTCGTAGCATTTTGAGTTCACTTGCTTCATCCAGTCCATACCCGCTCTTGATCTCGATAGCACCCGTCCCTTGTCGCTGTACCTCGACAAATCGCTGATAGCTCCGGTCATAGAGCTCACTTTCATCCATGGCTCGCAGCATCATCGCTGAGTTGATGATGCCTCCGCCCGCCGCGGCAATCTCTTCATAGGTGCGACCGTGCAACCTCATCTCGAATTCCTGTTCGCGACTGGCAGCATATACCAGGTGGGTGTGGCTGTCGCACCAGGCAGGCAGCACGAATCTACCCCGCACATCTCGTACGGGTATCTGACCTGTGGGCGCTTCCGACATTGGTCCATAAGCTGCGATCAACCCGTCCTCGATGAGTAAATACTGGTCCGTAAATTGAGGTAATTCATTTAGTTGTAGGCCTGAAAGTGGCAGCTCCGGCGTATGTGATCGGGCACCGGCCAGTGTGGCATTTGTAAGCAGAAGAGCGGACATGATGCAAGGTAGCAAAATTATCAATTAGCGCTATCCGAGAGTGCCCTTCGCAGCGCAGCCTTTTATGACCTACTAAATGGAGATTAAACAACAGCCGATAAGGAAAATGGCTCAATTCCATGAATAACCGAGCGCACTTCAGCAGATCTTACAATTTCTTTACGAGGGTCTTTAGACCTTGCTTTTCTAGAAGACTCATCGCATGATTGGCAGACTGCTCATTGGGATACTTTCCGGTATATACCTTGTACAGTGGTTTACCATTACTCTGCAGTGTCTCGATGAATGCTTCGCCTACGCTTATTTTATCTAACTTAGCCTGCAGTATCCGGGCATTTTCAGCCGAACCGAAGACTCCCGCTTGTAGAGTGTAGAGGTTATTGGCTATTGATTCAGGCGGAAGAGGTTCAGCGACAGCTTCCTTAACTGGTTCAGTCACCGGAACTGGCGTTTGTACCACCACTTCGGGCTGCGTTTCGGTGGTGCTAGATGGTTCGGTTGCGTCAATTTTTGGATTCTCGGCGGGTGAATCGATATTCTTGGGGGCATCCTGGACCGCAGTAATCACTGTCGGCGCAGTCAGTCCGCTCCAGGCTGCTACTTTTGTTTCAAAGGCCGGGTCATTAATAGTGATTGGTTTTCCGGTGTTTTCAGACTTAATGTAAAATTGAAGCCATTCAGTCAATTTTGTTTGTGTAACGCCCTGATTCAAGCGTGCAATTATGGAACCATCCACAGCCACTAAAGCCAGTGACGGCGATCGGGTAAGGCCCATTTTCTCTCGGATGAGACTTCCATCAAAGTCACTGCTGTTGAGTCGTGCACAGATGAATTCACTTAAAAGGTTAGATAATTGTGGGTCCGGAAAAACTACCCGTTCCATCCATTCAGCGCTTTTATTATTGTCTTCACTAAAGAAAATCAGGCAGGTCTTTCCAGCTTCAGTAGCTTTCTTTCGGGCGGATAGATAGTTGCTCTCAAACACCGAGGGCACTGCGGGTGTAGGATCTATCGGATCGACAAAGAAGGTACAGGATAGAAATAATAGGGCATTGAAAATATTAGTGAAGTACATCTATTTGTAATTTATAGTATTACGAATTATTAAAATTCATAATATGTACTGCAACTTTCGTGCCAAACTTAGTTATATTTCCAGATGAATGCACTTAAGAGGAGTCAATATTCTCTAGCTGCAGAAAAAAGTATGACTATTCATCAGAAATGGTCAGATCGCCCCAAGATTATCAATTAAGTTCTATTTAGTCACGAATTTCCCCCTTTGGAGGGGGTTTAGGGGGTGGACATTACCAAAAAAATTAATCTTAGAATCAGAATAGGCTTTATTTAAGGAGCCTGACCGCAGCGCCCTTAATTCACGCATGCCAGAGGGAAAAAAGCCGTTACCCAGCGATAGTCCTTT
>DAOLZQ010000041.1:0-26153 GCA_035426385.1 Saprospiraceae bacterium | reverse complement strand
ATGCGTATCCTCTACATAACCCATTATAGTGCATACCTGGGGGCAAACCGCTCCTTGTTGACGCTGGTAGAAGGAGTTATGAATACGTCCGGTTATGAAGTAATGGTATTCTGCCCTGCAGAGGGGGAATTTACTTACGAGCTGGAGAAAAGAAGGATCCCATTTAGAATTCTTAAGTTTAAAAATTGGGGCTATTCAAACCGTTCTTTAAACTATTGGTTATTCCCGTTGATCTGGCGACGATTTATGAGCCAATTTTTTCCCGGCATTATCGAAGAGGCTCGTGCATTCTCACCGGATATCATCCATTCCAATAGCTCAGTGGTATCTCTCGGTTGGCAACTGGCAGAGATGTTGAACGTGCGCCATATCTGGCACATCAGAGAATATGGCACAGCCCATTATGGCATTAAGTTTATGCGTGGAGAACAATTTTTCTATCAAAAATTACAGCAAGCAGATCAGCTCATATTTATTTCCGATGCGATTAAAGATTATTATCTAAAGCGAATGCCTGGTTACACACGGGCAATTAAAATTTACAACGGCGTTTTTAACGAAAAGGACATAATGCCTACTCAAATGGAAGCGCCAAAATATTTCCTGATGCTCGGTATGCTTCATCCCTCCAAGGGTCAGGAGATGGCTGTCAGGGCGATGGAGCTAGTAAGTGCAAAGCATCCGGAAATACAATTATTCCTAGCAGGAAAAGGTTGGAAGTCCTATGAACTGAAACTAAATAAATTGATTTCGCAACTGAAATTGTCAGCTCAGATTTATCTCAAAGGATACATTGCTAATCCTGCGCCACTTTACAGCGGTGCACTAGCTACCTTAGTATGTAGCAAGTTTGAAGGCATGGGCAGAGTTACTGCAGAATCAATGGCGTATGGCGTGCCAGTGATCGGCCTCAATGATGGAGCTACTACTGAAATTATTTCTGATAGTAAGGGTGGGCTGCTATTTGATAATTACCGAGAACTTGCTAATGAAATGATTAGATTGCTAGCGGATAATTCATTGCGGAATTCATTGGGTACAAAAGGGCGTGAATACGCTCTGGATAATTTTACAAATGATCAATACATCAGTCGCATCCTGGCTGTGTATAAAAGTATTTAAATTGAGTTATGCCCTATTTCAATTATAAAAGCAAGCAGATTTATTATTCCGATAGTAATGAAGGGATACCGATTTTATTTCTTCATGCTTTTGGCCTTGACAGCTCAGCCTACCATGATTTTTTTAATTCATTCGGTACCCGATACCGTTGGATCTTGCCTGACATACCCGGAATAGGACTTTCTGATGCGTTGGCTGATTATTCCATGGTGTCTCTGGCAAACTGTATGGATTCGCTCCGCACATCACTTGATATCGAGGTTTGGACCATAATTGGTCATAGTATAGGTGGCTATATCGCCATGGAACTATTGCATAGATATCCCGATACACTATCTGCAATGCTGTTGCTGCACAGCCATTGTTACGCAGATGCGCCGGACAAGAAAGAAGCAAGAAGTAAACAAATAGACTTCGTTCAGCGAAATGACCACTTCATTTTCATGAAAGAGTTACTTGGAAAATTATTTTCCTCCGAATACATATCGACGCATAGCGCTCATTTTGACCACTTGATTCAGCAAACAGTAGGTTTTTCTAAAGCCGGAATAATCGGTTGTCTGAAGGCGATGCGAGACCGATCTGATCTGAGTGATGTCCTGAGCAGAGCAATTATACCCGTTGGATTTATACTCAGTTTGGCGGATCAGGCGATTCCGGTAGAGGCGAGTCTCGCTCAGTTGACGCTCCCGACCCGCTCTGCAGTTTATTTTCCGGCCCATTCCACTCATATGAGTATGTTTGAAGCTCCGGTAGATTGCAGAAAAGCACTGTCCAATTTCTTAAACGTCAATAATCAGGTTTATCTTTGACCGACCGTATGGTTTAAGTAGTTCTATGCTCAAAAAACTTGATGTCTTTATTATTAAAAAGTATTTGACTACTTTTTTCTTCACTGCTTTTATCTTTACTATGATCGCAGTAGTGATCGATATTAGTGAGAAGCTGGAGAAGTTTATAGACGAACCCACCACAGTGGGAGAGATCATCTGGAAGTACTACGCTGCTTTTATACCGCACATCAATTGGTTGCTATGGCCTCTATTTGCGCTCATTAGTGTGGTTTTTTTTACCAGCCGTATGGCAGCGAATTCTGAAGTTATATCCATCCTGAATGCAGGTGTTAATTACCGCCGGTTCCTCCGGCCTTTTCTTCTGGCAGCGGGCCTCATCTCTCTTATTCACGCTATTGGTAACCACTATTTCATACCGCTGCTCAATAAAAATCGCATTGAGTTCGAAGCAAAATACATAACAAAGGATGACAACAGCAGTCAGAATAATGACGTACACATCATGCTCCACCCCGATGAGAAGGCCTTTATTCGCTATTTTTCACGTACCGATAGCACTGCTAAAGATATGCGTTTGGAGTTTTATAAAGATGGAGAGCTTACCGAAATATTATTAGCCAGGGATGCAAAATATATCGATTCGACCCGTGAATGGGAACTGCGTAATATTACCGAGCATTCCTTCAATGGAATGAAAGAGACCCTTCGGATAGAACCAGCTCTTGTCCTCCGAAGAAAACTAAACCTATCACCGGAAGATTTTTATACTATTCGCAACTACAAGCAGACACTGACCACACCGCAGCTTATCAGCTTTATAAAGAAAGAAGAAAGTCGTGGGACCGGCTCGATCGGCGAATACATTATTGAGCTGCATCGCCGTAGCGCAGATAGTGCGACCATATTGATACTGACACTCATCGGTGTAGCAGTCTCCTCTCGCAAGGTTCGTGGGGGTATAGGCCTTCACCTGGCACTGGGCATTGCACTAGGTTCTGTATTCATGGTCTTGTCACGGTTTTCTGTGACATTTGCCTCGAGCAATATCATTCCACCGATTCTAGGCGTGTGGATTCCAAACCTTATTTTTCTGGGTATCGGTATTATCTTAGTCCGTTTTGCACAAAAATAAAAGCTACATCGGTACCTTATTTTACGCTATTGGTCTTTGATTTGAATGTATTCGGCAAAAGTATTTTATGACATGAAGCATTGGTATTACCTTTAGTGATCTAATCTACAAGTGTGAATCTATTAGAAAATATACGGCAATCGCTGCGCAATGTAAAGGATAATCTGCTGCGCTCTATTCTCACTATGATGATAATTGCTTTTGGGATAATGGCCTTAGTAGGCATACTGACAGCGATTGATTCTATCTTGATCTCGATGAGTTCTAATTTCAGCGGGTTAGGTGCCAATTCATTTGCGATTACACCTTTAGATTCTGATTTTGGTCCCAGACATAGAGGTATGCGCAAGCCTCCCTCCAAGCCCATCACCTATGACAATGCAATTGATTTCGCCGCAGCTTTTGGCTCTAAAGCAATGGTTTCCATCTCAGGCTCAGCAATGAGTAATTCTACTGTAGCATTTGAATCTACCAAAACGAATCCCAACATCAATGTAGTCGGTGTCAACGCAGATTACCTGACGAGCTCTGGGTACACGATTGAAGTAGGTCGTAGTTTTTCAAATTCTGAGTTATTATATGGATCCAATGTTTGTCTGCTGGGTAGTCAGCTCGTTACTTTACTCTTTAGAGGTAATTCCAGCTATGCAGTGGATAAGATCGTCAGTATCGATGGAAATAAATTTAAAGTAGTGGGTGTGCTCGATTCCAAGGGTTCAAGTATGACCTCTTCCGGCGACAAGATGGTTTTTATTCCCTTATTGACTCAACGCAAATATTTTGCTTACCATGACCAGGGATATGATCTCAATGTATCAGTAGGACCTCAGGCAGAGGTTGAAGAAGTAGTTTCTCAGGCGACCGGAATCATGCGCAATGTGCGCAAACTTCGAGTGGTGGATAAGAATGATTTTTCTATTCAGAAGTCAGATGCCATCATGAATGTACTGAAGGATAATACCACAATGATCAGGCTGGCAACTATTGCCATAGGGTTTATCACACTGATCGGTGCAGCAATAGGGCTGATGAATATCATGTTGGTCTCAGTGACTGACAGGACTCGTGAGATAGGAATAAGAAAAGCACTGGGTGCTACCAAATCAAATATATTAATTCAGTTTTTGATTGAGGCAATGGTAATCTGTCAGTTGGGTGGCCTTATAGGTATTGTACTGGGCATTTTAGCAGGCAATTTTATAACGCTGTTCACCAAGAGTACTTTCCTGATTCCCTGGGGGTGGATCAGTCTGGGCGTCATCACATGTATAGTGGTCGGACTTATCGCAGGTATCTATCCTGCTATGAAAGCAGCAAGATTAGATCCTGTTGATTCTCTTCGCTATGAGTAATCTCTTCTTGGAGTGTCTCAGGCTATAACAACAAAGATTGCATCTGCTTCACTCGTGACATTATATTCTTTTAGTGATCGCTGAGCCGGGCCTTTCTTGACTGCTCCCGAATTGTAATACTCACTTCCATGACACGGACATTTCAATTCATCACCTGAGGGCTTTACTGTACAACCCTTATGTGTACACTCCAGCAGTAGCGCATTGTATCCGCTGCCGGCTCGGTGCACATATATGGGATGCTCGCCCACAGGATTTTTGAGTACGATAAATTGTTTATCCAGTGGGAAATCTGCTTTTAGTACTTTCAGTTTATTGCCTTCAAAAGTACTTTTGGCATAATCTGGCGAAGCGCAACCGGTAACACTTAGCAATGTCATGCCACCTATACCTGCTGCACATATCAATCCACATTTGCCGATAAAATCTCTTCTTTCCATAATATACGTTTTAAAAAATGAATTGTAATTTAGATCGAAATAACTACATGCGTATTATTTTTTTAATAAAATATTTTCCATTTAGTTTTATCTGTAGTAAATAAATACCGACCGCACCATTCCGGTCAAATATTATTCTTTGTCCATTTAGCGAGTGGGATACAGGCAGACCCGTCAATGTAGTAAGGCTTAATGTAGCCTCTGAGAGGGGAATATCTTCTGACACATAAATGTCATCCTTGCAGGGATTTGGGAAGATCTCAGGGCTGGTAACTGTAGAAGTTTTTGTGGATAATTGTCGGCATATGGTAAGTAAGCTATCCACGTGGTGCCTGATCTCCGGAATTAAAGCGAAGAGTGAATCTCCGGGACACAGCGTACTGCATCCATTCCTATGGCCGGCTATGACCGGTATCATTTCTCCATAGTGCAGTGTGGAGTCTTCCGGCATGAGCTGGTCTTTGTACGATTTCCAGGAAATGAGCCTGGTCAATGAACGAATAGCATCCTGTGTTGGCGGTTCTTCCTGGAAATTACCGATGACACATACGCCCATGGTAGCAGAGTTCTTTCCACAGAAGTGCGCTCCGAGCACTTCGTCCTGAGCGATTCCTGAAGAATCGGGATCCCTGCCCAAAAGTATAGTGCCATCGAAGCCAACCAGATAATTATAGCCTATGTCTGACCATCCATTTATCTGAGTGTGCTGTAGATAGAAAGCACGTGTGAGTGCAACGTAATCGGTATCAGCATTCGGTGAATCAGAGTGATGTATGATGATGTGCTCAGTTGTAGTTTGAACCCGCTGGTACTTAGGTTCAGGGAGCCCTGCGCGCCATACACTCTGTGGAATGGCTTGTGGTGGGGCACAGGGTGAATCATCTCTTTGTGCTAATCGACCAATTTTTATAAGAGGACTATATTGAAAATAAACTCTAACTGAATCCGCAATATAAGGCAGTGAAATTACTAGTTTCTGCTGTGGCGAAGGGAAATGTACCAATCTGGACTGTATTCTAAAGGATACCTCATCGTCCCACGTCAGCGGAATCATATGGCCTGACCCATCGACTATATGTCCCGAGCTAAATTCATTTTTATATACAATAGTAACTGCATCAAAACGTATTGCTGTCCTAACTTCGATATTGCTTTGAGCAGCAAAATCCAGGTGCCACACCTTCCATTTCGCTTGCTGTGCTCTTAGACTGAGTCCGCTGAGCGTCAATACTATGCAGATAATTATTCTGATCACAACTGAGTTTTTTTAATTACTTAAAAAATGGAAAGATATCCGAAATGAATCTTTGTGCTGCGCAAATCGAATCTACCGCCTTGAGACTTACCTACTGCAGCATTGATGGCAAATACACCGATGCGGGTTCCTACATTCAGTCCTGCACCTAGCCCCATATACCATTGCAAGTTACTAAATTCAGCTTTATTGAAATTGAGCAATGCATTATCCGCAAAGACGTACAAAGCGGACATCTCGTCCAGTAAAAGCCGTGGCTCGATGGTAGCCTGCAGGTACAGACTGCTTAGTAAAGATTGTTCATTAAACCCGCGAAGGTTTGAAATTCCGCCAAGGCGAAACTTTTCATTATTATAAATCTTTTCCGGTCCAAACATTCCACCTCCCAATACTTTAGTCATCAGAGTGAAATTTTTTCTCATTGGGAGATAGAAGCGCCCCTCTAATTCAGGTTTGAAAATTGCCTTTTTTGATTGGACCGTGTCATATAGTGAAGCGAATGAAAATTCCGGTTGATCCGGATCTATTAAGGCCTGTATTTGTGCGTTTGGAATGATGCGTCTTATTCCGATACCCGACTTTAAGTTAATCCAGTGACCCCGTCTGGGATTAAATTTAAAATCTACATTGACCATGTTTAATTCTAATCCATAGAAATCAGTCTTTAGGTCAAATAATTCAGGTAACTTTTTCTGAAGTATGATGGCAGCAAGATCGAGTGATTTGATATCAGAGGTGTTGCGATTCCAGTAAACATTGAGCTTATTTGTAAAATTAAAATAGTACTGCCCACCCGCCAGGAAATAGGTCTCTATAAAGCTACTATCTGACTTGAATAGTTTAAATGCGCCGTTGAGACTGAAGGGGCTGTGTAGAATATAGGGATACTCTAGCTCCACACGTATCTGTTGTTTCTCAGCAGATGGACGGAAAAATTCAGCCAGGATTCGTTCGCCATTGCCCAGTTTATTGATCAGCTCTACGGTTGCCGAGCCGGTCAGTAACAGTCTGTTGTTTACTCCGGGGATGCTGCTGTTGTTGGGTTGAAGCCCTATGAGTATATCAAAGCGGTCGGTATTTTTTTTATTCAGGAAGAGCGCCATATAAGCTTTATTTTCTGCAAATACGACTACCGGTGCACGGTATTGATCCGCAAAACTGATCTCTCGGATCTTCTTGGTGGCACTCTCTACATACTCGGGAGAATAGGTGTGTCCCCGCTCGAAGCCAATGATTCGCTCTATATAGTCATCATTTATTTTTAGATTTCCCACCACATGAACCCCGCCCATTCGGATCAGTCGCTCGGTGTGTGGGGTTAATCTGACATTTAGCACACTATCACGCACCGTTGCAGATAGGGTGATGTATGAAAATGGGTATCCACGGCGCTCTGAATACTTGAGTAGGCGCGTACGTTGTGTATTAAGTTCGGTGATGAAATTTTGATTGGATCTCACATTGACACTGTCTGAGGTTTGATCCAGGTAGGAATCAATATAGATTTTATCGGCAGTATATTTATTTCCTACATGATAGTAGAGGCAGGCATGTAATGTATCCACTATTATAGAATCTATGCCGGCCTCGAAGTAACCTTGCCAGTGCAATGTATCCGTGATCTGACCGATGAGCGGAAGCACAATAGCAGAGTCTTTCCAATTCATTGAATTAATCAGTCTTACTGCCTGAATGGGATAATTCAAAACAGTATCTAAGCCTACAATCTCGATTTTTTGGGCACGGGCAGTATACGAAAGGGAAATAATCAAAGCCACGATGCAGTATTTCCAACTTGAAGCGGCAGATATCATTCCTGAATTAAAAGATTGTATGGGAAATGTAAAACTGATCAAAAGTACAACGAAATAAATAATGTTCTATGTTGTACTCTGTAGCAAATCTCCTACCAGCTGCGGAAATAAAAAGGGATTACTTGCAATACATGGAATCTGAGCCGCGGTGAATTGCTGTAGAAAATATTCGTCCCAATTACCTTCACCATTTTCATTGAGTGCCAGGATTACAAGTACTTTCTTGAAAATATCGGGAAGGGTAGGTATGATTTGTTCCAGCCCTTGTTCATCATCTGTCTCCTCAAGGTCGGAAATCAATATGAGTAAAGTGCGCTCCGGATCAGGAATATGCTGCATGGCGTAGTGAATCGCCTGTGATATATTGGTGCTTCCACCTAGCTGGACACTGAAGAGTACCTCTACCGGATCTTCCAATAATTCACTAAGATCAGCTACCGAATCACTGAAGGTGAAGAAATAAGTATTGAGAGCCTTGATCTGGTGGAAAATGCAAGCAAAAATGGAAGCGTGACAAATGGAAGTATCCATTGAATTCGACTGATCCAGTAAGATACATATCGAATCTATTTGTTTAGTCAGTCGCTTGCGACCGATGAGCGCGGATGGGATTATCGTCTGATAATTAGGTTGATAATGCCTTAGATTGGCACGGATGGTCTTTATCCAGTCCATATCCGCAGGTCGGGGGTTAGTCTCACTTATGCGCGTCTGAAGTCTGCCGGCGACCTGATAGCGTACCTCGGGTGTAAGTTGCTCCATCAGTGCATCTGCAACTTTGCGGATGATTGCTTTCGCCGGTTCGCGAGCCTGATCAGGTAGGATATCTTTGTACTGGAGGATGGCATTGACTAGTTGCACATCGGGAATTATCCGATCTATCAGGTCAGGTTCTTGTAATAGTATCTTGAGACCAAACTTTTTGATGGCATCCTGCTGCATGATGGCAGCAGTTTCATAATTAAAAAGGGAATTGACTTCATTAAGCCAATTCCCTACGTTTAGTCCTTTGCTTTTTAAATATTTTGATTTTTCATCGCGATCATATACCCATCCGAGCGTACGATCTAATTTTCTTTCCTCAATAGTAAACTGAACTTTACCATTATCTCTCTCCTCGGCGGCATCTGATCCTAGAATCAGCAACCATCGTTTTAGAAGATCTTGCTCAGAAAAATCATTCACTTATCCGACAAAAGAGTATCTATCTTCTGGATAACATACTAAAAATCCATTGGAGCAAGAATGCGCCAATTATTGCAGTAATGAAAGGGCCTATTGCACTTTCAATTCCAAATAGTCCAAATACCCAGCCGCCAAAGAGACCACCTAGAATACCAAGTATGATATTCATAATAATTCCGCTTCCGGATCCTTTAAACAATAAGCTACCTAACCAGCCAGCTATACCCCCAATAATTAAAAACCACAAAAAATTCATAATACCTAGTTTTTATAAAGTTAGTAAAGTAAAAATACAAATGAAGTAAAAAAAAGTTTTCCCAAATTAGAATTTGGTTATTCTTGCAGCAAGAAAATTTAATGTATTTTACTGGGATTATAAGGCCTGAATCAAATCTAACTATTTAAAATGTGGAAAACAAATATATATTCGATTAGAGCACTTTTTTGTGTAATTTTTTTTGTTGCGGTGGGCTCTTGCAATTCAAATAAAGATTCCTGGGATAATCCTGAAAAAGTATATGGATTACTTTGTAATTGTAAGAATTCGAAAGGAGTTACAGTAGATGAGCAATGGCTTCTTACTCTGAAGGAGCACAAGGTACAGACCTCCAGTCCCGATGAAGTGATCAGGGCGGTCAGTCACAATACCAATCTGCTGTATGATATGCTTGATGCCTATTTTCTATCAGATGAAAATTATCTAAATGAGATGTCGAGAGCTAATGATACGCTCAAAGCACATAATTCGCAGATTAGTCCTGAGGGAAATTTTGAGGAACTATTTGCCGTCCGATCGCGGTTTCCGGCGTGCGTAAGTACGATTGCTTATCTGAGAGCTCAGTGAAATAAAGTGGGAGGTCGGTAGCGGATTCGAACCGCTGTACGAGCTTTTGCAGAGCTCTGCCTAACCGCTCGGCCAACCGACCCTTCGAGCTTAGAGCGGGCAAATGTACATAAATATTATTAATTTCCTCGTTCACTTGGGCTTAAAAATTTTATTCCTTTCAAAAACAGACGCCCTTCCTATATTTGGCGGAATTTTTTATATCTGTATATGTCCAATAAAAATAAGTTGCAGCGCTTTGCAGAGATTACTGCCTTGCCGAATGTATTTGAGAATGATGACTTTCATGACCCACACGCGAAAGACGCATCCGGTGATCGGGTCGAGCTAAAAGGCCTCTGGGGTAGCCGGGTCTTCCACAATGGCTTGCCACTCACCCTGGAACTGGCATGTGGTAAGGGGGAATACACTACTCATCTGGCACAGGCGTATCCTGAAAGAAATTTTATCGGGTTGGATATTAAGGGTGCGCGCATTTGGAAGGGAGCCACAATGGCTCACGGAGCTGGGCTTAAAAATGTAGCTTTCCTACGCACTAGGATAGAACTCATCGGATCGTATTTCGCGACCGGAGAGGTGAGCGAGATCTGGATTACTTTTCCCGATCCATTTCTGAGAGAGAGTAAGTCGAATCGTCGCCTCACCTCACATCCATTTTTAGACAGGTATCAACCCATCTTGTGCCGAGGGGCTATAGTGCATCTCAAGACAGACGATCCTTCGCTATATGAGTTTACCGGTATGGTACTTGCTGAGCGCAGTGACTATACTATTTTGGAGCGTACAGATGATTACTACGGTGATACCCGGCCAGATCCTTCCACTCACTTGCTGACGCACTATGAGAAGATGCATCTGGCTGAAGGTAAGAAGATCACTTATACTCGCTTTCAACGGGTTTAAGACACAAAAAAAGCCGCCGGAATCGAGTCCCGACGGCTTTTTTTTATAATAAAGCTTCCCGTATTAGAGAGATGACACGTGTTTGGTCAGTTTGCTCTTTAGATTTCCAGCTTTGTTCTGGTGTATGTTGTGATTCTTAGCTAATCTATCGATCATACTAATCACTTTAGGAAGAAACTTTTCAGCCTCGACCTTGTCAGTAAGTTCTCTTAGATTTTTAATGTTTGTTCTAGTCGATTTCTTATAATATCGGTTCAGGACACGAAGCTTCATGTTCTGACGATTGCGTTTCATTGCTGACTTATGATTGGCCATACTACTTTCTTTTATTGTTCAAAAGGAATGCAAAGGTAAACTTTTTTGATAAATGCAAGTACTATTTAAATAAAGAAGCACATTTTTTTCTTTCAACTATTTCAATATCCGCTTGTTAGGAGATATATTTTCGATTCAGTCGCCGAAAAGTCCCTATTTGCAATGTATTTGCAAAAAAAATCAGCGGAAATGTTTGCAGGCGTTGACTTTTGACATATCTTTGTAACTCTAATATAATATTTTAAAATACAAAATCAATCTATCATGAACAAAACTGATTTGATCAACAAAATGGCAGAGTCTGCTAAGATCACTAAAACTCAGGCTGGCGCTGCTCTTGACGCAATGACAAACGCAGTTACTACTACACTGAAAAAAGGCGATAAAGTTACCCTTATCGGATTCGGTACTTTCTCTGTTTCCAAAAGAAGTGCGAGAACAGGACGTAATCCACGTACAGGTGAGGATATCAAAATCTCTGCTAAGAAGGTAGCCAGATTCAAGCCAGGTAAAAGCTTGTCTGATACTGTAGCTTCAGGAAAATAATTAGTTCTCTGAAAAAGTAAAGAAAGGCCGGGGCTAAAGTTCCGGCTTTTTTTTGGCCCTATGTTAGCTCAAGCTCTATGATTTGTTTCATAAAAAGGATAGTCCCGATGAAAGAGTAATGGCATACTTACCTCTCAGGTTCGGTCAACTTTTCTCATATTTGCATCCGGAATCTTAAAAATACAACTATGGATTTATTCGATAAAATACGTCAACACGACCAGGGCCCGTTGGGCAAATATGCTAAAGAAGCGGATGGATACTTTATGTTTCCAAAGCTAGAGGGAGAACTGGGGCCTCACATGACCTTCCAGGGCAAAAATATAATCAACTGGAGCATTAATAATTACCTGGGTCTGGCCAATCATCCGGAGGTGCGCAAAGCAGACACTGAGGCTACTTCAGCCTGGGGTCTGGCTTATCCTATGGGGGCTCGCATGATGAGTGGCAATACAAAATATCACGAACAACTAGAGCAGGAACTGGCAGACTTCGTGGGTAAGGAATCTGCTTTCCTACTTAATTATGGTTATCAGGGCATCATGTCTGCTATAGATAGCCTCTTGACTCGACATGATGTGGCTGTATATGATTCAGAAAGCCATGCTTGTATCATTGATGGTGTGCGGATGCACCTCGGAAAAAGATTTTCCTACGATCACAATAATCTCGACAGCCTTCGAAAGAACCTAGAGAGAGCCCAGAAACTGGTGGAAGGCACCACGGGTAGTATCCTGGTAATCACTGAAGGCGTGTTTGGTATGCGCGGGGATCAGGGTAAGTTGAAAGAAATTGTGGCTTTGAAAGATGAATTCCAATTTCGACTGCTGGTGGATGACGCCCACGGCTTCGGTACACTGGGTAAGACAGGTGCGGGTGCCGGAGAAGAACAGGGCATTCAAGATGAAATAGATATCTATTTTTCCACTTTTGCCAAGAGCATGGGAAGCATCGGAGCTTTCATTGCCAGTGATAAATTTATGATTGACTTCTTGAAGTTCAATATGCGCTCACAGATTTTTGCTAAAGCCATGCCCATGCCCTTGGTGATTGGTAACCTGAAGCGCCTGGATTTGGTGCGTGATTCGTCAGAGTTAAAAGATAAACTTTGGGTAAATGTAAATTATCTCCAGAAGGGGTTGCTTGATGGTGGCTTTGAGATAGGCGAGACCAACTCCTGTGTTACACCTGTATATCTGAAGGGAACTATTGAGGAGGCAATGGTGCTGGTAAAAGACCTTAGGGAAAATTATCACATATTTTGCTCCATGGTAGCTTATCCGGTCATTCCAAAGGGTATGATTATTCTTCGATTGATACCTACAGCCTCTCATAGTAAGGAAGATATTGATCAGACGTTGGAGGCATTTGGAGCCATCAGAGAGAAACTAGCCAACGGACAGTATAAGCAGGAAGCCTTTGCACTTTACGGCGAAGGTAAGTAAGTCCTAGTGTCGATAAGCATATAATGCCGCACCTATCAGGCCGGCATTATTGCCATATTTAGCAGGCACCACTTTCGTTTGTAGTTGTAAGTAGGGTTTGAATTCATCAAATTTTTTGGCTAATCCTCCGCCAATGATCATCAGATTTGGTGAGAATAGAAATTCTATGTGCTGCAGTGCTTTATTCAGGCGGGTGCCATATGTCTTCCAGTCGAGCCCGAGCTCTTCTCTCGTTTTATTTGAAGCATACGATTCTAATACTCCACCTTTGAACTTTAAATGACCCAATTCAGTATTGGGAACCAATATGCCATGATAGAATAGTGCACTTCCGATTCCGGTACCCAAAGTAAGTACGATCACTGTACCCGGCTCTCCACTCACCAGACCAAAGGCTTGCTCTGCCATTCCCGCTACATCGGCATCATTGGCTACAAAGACCTTCATGCCGGTCTTGCTACTCAGTACTTCATCTACTGCGACATCAATCCAGCTTTTATCGATATTGGAAGCTGATTTGGCAACTCCATTTTTAATTATGGCGGGAAATCCACACCCAATCAGTCCTTTATAGTTTAGTCTTTGGACTAGTTCCAGGACCGTATCGGCGACGGCTTCAGGTGTAGCGGGTTTGGGTGTCTTTATTTTGATCCGGTCGGTCAATAATTCACCCGTGTTGATGTCAATTATCGCACCTTTTATGCCTGACCCTCCAATGTCAATACCAAGTACCTGATTCTCCATAGAAAATATTTTCCTATGAATATAGGTATTTTATTTATTTGATGGCCGTAATTTTCATTTTAATGTCTTTAACGGGTCTATTTCCGGCACCGGTAGGTTGAGCAGCTATCTTATCTATTACATCCATCCCTTCTATGACTCGTCCGAAGACAGTATATTCGTGATCCAAATGAGGTGTGCCACCAATAGTTTTGTACTCTTCGATAACTGAACTCGGATAGTTAAATCCTTTCTGAGCTTCTTGTGAATGCAAAGTGCTCACATCTACAGGCCCTCCCTGTACGATGTAGAACTGAGAGCCGGAACTTTTTTTCTCCGGATTCTGAACATCGCCCATCCGTGCTGCAGCCAGTGCGCCCTTAAGATGGTAGAGTGTATCTACAAATTCCGCAGGAATGGTATATCCCGGTCCGCCCGATCCTAGAGATTGACCCGCTGCCGGCTTGCGACTATTGGGATCGCCACCCTGGATCATGAATCCATTGATAACCCGGTGGAAGAGGAGGTCATTATAGAATCCGCTTTCTACCAGCTTCAGAAAGTTGTCCCTGTGCAACGGTGTGGCATCATAGAGCTCTATGAGCATATTGCCGAAATCTGTTTCGAGATACACCAGGCATTTGCTTGGTGGTGCTACATGTATCATATTGGTTTTTATTACTGATTTTTTTCCATCTCCGGCAGTTAGCTTTACATTGTAATTGCCACTGTGAAGATAAGTATGTGAAGGATTAACCTCTGTAGTGGTCATTCCGTCTCCAAAATCCCAAGTATAAGTATTGGCTTTAGCCGAGGTGTTGGTAAAATGAACTGTGGCGGGTGCTTTGTATTGAGTTTCAGTAGTTGCGAATTGTGCTATCGGGCGCGCACAAGAGGAGATCAATAAGATGAGTGAGATATATAATAAGACTGATCGCATTATTTAAGTTGTTTTTTTTTGGTGCGCAAAGGTATGTAAATCTACTCATCCCATTTCTTAACAATATTCAAATGATGGAATGGCCTCTACTAGTATCGCACATTACCTCACTTTTAGTACATGATTGCATTCAAGATTACATTCAAATTATTATCTTGGCGAAATTGAAGTATATAAAGTAATTATTATGAATAAGTTTTTTCGATTCGTTATTTTATTTGTGTTATTGTCCCGCACTATGGCTGTCTGGGCAGGTGAGGGCATGTGGTTGCCACTCTTGCTTCAGCAGCTCAATGAAAAAGAGATGAAGGCAATGGGCATGAAGATGTCTGCGGAAGATATATACAGTGTAAATAAGGGCAGTCTGAAGGATGCAATCGTACAGTTCGGTGGAGGCTGTACCGCGGAGATCATCAGTGCGGAGGGTTTGCTTCTGACTAATCATCACTGTGGACGCAGCCAGATACAGCGCCACTCTTCACTTGAAAATAACTATATAGATGATGGGTTCTGGGCTATGAACCGTCAGCAAGAACTGTCTAATCCGGGCCTTACCGTCATGTTTATCGTCAGTATGGCAGATGTAACTACCAGGATACTGGCGGGAATCGATGATAGCATGACCGATAAGGAAAAACAATCTATCATAGATAAGAACATCAATAAAGTCAGTGCTGACTATCCGAAAGAGACGACTCAGGATATCCAAATCAAACCTTTC
This sequence comes from Saprospiraceae bacterium, assembly GCA_035426385.1. Taxonomy (GTDB): domain Bacteria; phylum Bacteroidota; class Bacteroidia; order Chitinophagales; family Saprospiraceae; genus Parvibacillus. Next base: position 10,622 of record DAOLZQ010000041.1, on the reverse strand, counting down.
TTCAAAGGGAATCAGTTCTACCTTTTTGTGACTGAGACTTATCGGGATGTAAGACTGGTCGGCGCCCCTCCGGGAGCTATTGGCAATTTTGGTATGGATACCGATAATTGGGTTTGGCCACGGCACTGTGCAGATTTCTCCTTATTCAGGATTTATGCCGATAAAAACAACCGTCCTGCAGATTACTCACCTGATAATGTACCTTATAAACCGAAGCATTTCTTACCCGTTTCTATGGATGGAATCAAGGCAGATGATTTTACCCTTATTTTTGGCTTCCCAGGACGTACTGACGAGTATCTGCCTTCTAATTCAGTAGAGCAAGTGATGAATCTGAAAGATCCGGCTCGTGTTGCTATTCGTGAGCGCGCACTAAATATCATGAATAAATACATGCAACAGGATAAAGCAATCAAAATAAAATACATCTCGAAGGCAGCCGGTATCGCCAATTACTGGAAGAAGATGAAAGGTGAAATGGAGGGATTAAAAAGAACTGATGCGGTAGGGAAAAAGAGAATCTATGAAGCAGAATATGAGAAACTGCTCGCCGCTAATCCGGTATTATATGCTAAGTACAAAGATGTATTGCCTGCACTGCAGACTGAAGTGCTGCTGGGGAATGAATGGGCTGTGCCTCAAATCTATGTCTCAGAACTAATGGGAACCATCGAATTGTTGCAGCAGGCCTCCAGAGCGGATAAGGTACTGAAAGCTATAGCAATTAATAATACGGCCGATTATGAAAAAGCACGAAAAAATTTCCTTGACGGGCAGCCTTCGTTTTTTAAAAATTTTGAGACAAAAGTGGATGAGGAAGTATTTGCTGCAATCGTAGAAATGCCGGAGGAAAAAATGGCTCAAAACTATTCCTTCCCTGCATATGAATCTATGCGACCGGGTACCAATGATTTTAAGAATAAAGTTGCGACATTATATGACGGAACTATCTTCCTAAAAGCAGACGCACTCGGACAATTGAGCAATGCCACAAGTGAACAATTTACTAATATCATCACCACCGATCCGGCCTATATCTTCTATCGTCAACTGATCGATATGTATCAGGAAAAGATTTCAGATCAATCGAATGATTCTAATCAAAAACTTGAAGAGCTGATGAAAGAATATATGCAGGCCCAGCTCGAAGTCTTTAAAGATAAGAGATTTTATCCGGATGCAAATAGTACGCTCAGGGTTACTTACGGAAAGGTGGATGGTTATCACCCCCGAGATGCAGTAGAGTATCAGACACAAACTTACCTGGAAGGTGTGATGGAAAAATATATTCCCGGTGATTACGAGTTTGATGTGCCACAACGATTGATCGACTTGTATCATAGAAAAGATTACGGTCCATATGCTGATCACGGTAAAATGCCGGTTTGTTTTATCGCGTCCAATCATACTACCGGAGGCAATAGTGGTAGTCCTGCCATTGATGCATATGGCAATATAATTGGTCTCAATTTTGACCGCGTATGGGAAGGCACTATGAGCGATCTAAATTATGATCCTACCATCTGTCGCAATATCATGGTGGATATCAGATATATCTTATTCATCATAGATAAATACGCCGGAGCAGGACACTTGGTCAATGAAATGACACTGGTCTATCCTAAGACGGGTAAAGGAAAATCTAAGGATAAAGCAAAGAAATAAACTTATACAACTGGGCTAACTAAAAATGAGAATTAAAATTAAGCTAGAGCCGGTTGTAAATCATGTGGACTCCATAGCTAAGAAGTCTATTTAGACATTTTTTTTTCGCTTTATATTTATACCTATCAGGTCTTCAAATCTATACCTATAAGGTTATTGAAACCTTATAGGTATTCATTGTTAAGCATCAATATCTCCAGCATCCAAAAGTTATTGTTGGGCACCATTTATTTAAATCACTGCCCTTTTAAAACAAAATGCCTCCATTTGTAATTTGATGTAAAACTCTCCATTGCGATGAAGTACCATATACCACTTATAATATTTACAATGCTGAGTTTGGTGGCTTGTAAATCCACCTCTAAACTTAAATCGCCGGAGGCTCAATTTAGCTTTTTGATTGGTGACTGGGCAGCACAGATGGACGGCTATATATCTGAGGAGAGCTGGACTTCAGCCAAGGGTAGGCTGGAAAGCTCATCTCAGTCGATCCAAAATAAAAATGAAATCATCAGCAGTGAGACGGCAGTTATAAAATATGAGAAAGGTTACTATTTTTATATACCCACTGTTTTGGACCGGAATAAAAAAGTTTCCGTGCCTTTCAAGATTACTTCCTACACCAATCAGTCTTTTGTGGCTGAGAATCCGGAGCATGACTTTCCAAAGCGGATCACTTATACTCGCATAGATGGGGATCACATCCGAACAGTAGTGGATGATGGTCCAAAAAATCCAAAGGAAAAGTATGTTTTTAATTTTGTGAGAAAGAAGTGATAGTCCCTTCATCGTATTTTTCTCCGGGATCAACCAGGAAATTTTCTCGATGACTTTTTGAATTCCTCAAAATCAAGTTTCTTAAGACTGAGGTTAAAGATTTCATGAGATTAATCATCTTTGGAATTGACTTCAAAGGTTAGATTAATCAACTTACAAGACTATCTTTGTATGTTGATATATTATTTGGTTTACAAACATTTTATGACATGAATATTCCCATAAATTTTGTTAGCGCTGAGGAAGCAATGAGCATAATTCAAAGTGGCGAGCGCATTTTTATACAAGGTGGCTCACAGACGCCAAACTATCTAATCACCGAGCTGGCTGCTCAGTCGTCCAGACTGAGTGATGTTGACGTGCTTTCTATTACCGTTCAGGGTGAGTTTGAGATTGGAAAAGAGGAATATAAAGATCACTTTCATGTAAATAGCTTGTTTGTTTCTGAACCGGTCCGCAAAGGGGTAAATGGAGGATGGAGTGATTTTATACCGATTTTTCTAAGCGATATTCCGCATTTATTTCGCAGAGGTACTATGCCGATTGATGTGGCCATCATACAGGTTTCGCCTCCTGATAAGCACGGTTATTGTTCGCTTGGTGCATCAGTAGATATCTCTCGCACAGCCACCCGAGTAGCGCGCAAAATCATAGCACAGGTCAATCCCAATGTACCCCGCACTCATGGCGATGGCATGATCCATGCTTCACGCTTCGACAAAGTGGTCTTTCATGAAGCGCCTCTTTTTGAAATTAATTATGGGAGTAAAATCTCAGAAGTTGAGATGAAGATTGGTCATATTATCGCGGAGATGATTGATGATGGTAGTACACTGCAGTTGGGGATTGGTACCATACCGGATGCGGTACTGCAGAATTTGGGAAGCCATAAAAACTTAGGCCTACACACTGAGATGTTTTCTGATGGTATCCTGCCGCTTTATGAAAAAGACGTGATCAACAATAAGTTAAAAAAAATACATCGCAATATTGGTGTGGTTGGATTTGCAGTCGGCTCTCGAAAATTATACGATTATATAGATGACAATCCGGCTTTTAATTTTATGGATATTGACTATGTCAATGATCCGGCGGTAATCAAGCAAAATCCGAAGATGGTCGCAATTAACAGTGCCATCGAAATAGATCTGACCGGACAGGTGTGTGCGGATTCGATTGGTATGTATCAGTACAGTGGTATCGGCGGACAGATGGATTTCATACGTGGCTCTGCGCTCAGTGAAGGAGGGAAACCCATCATCGCGATAACTTCTCGTACTAATAAAGGCATCTCACGCATAGTTCCCTATCTCAAGCAAGGAGCAGGTGTGGTAACTACGAGAGGTCATGTGCACTACGTGGTAACTGAGTATGGCGCAGTCAATCTGAATGGAAAGAATCTTCGTCAGCGAGCTAAGGAATTGATCTCAATCGCGCATCCCGATGACCGTGAAATGCTCGAAAGAGGTGCGCTCGAGCGATTTAAAACTTTGGGATAGAGTTACCAGAAGTCTTACTTAAATAATCTTCACATAACGATTTCTGGTTTGGGGTTTATAATTGGAGTGATGCATGAAAATGCGATATAGGAATAGGCAATCAATAATTTCATGCAAAATTAAATACTTTGAATGTTTGGTTGATGGATGAAAATATAATACATCCTTTCAGGATTTATAGTAATCTCAACTAATATTTTCAAAGATAGTATCATCCCCTCAGGATTTTTACTTCTGAAATTTTTCTTTCTCTCACAAGTTAGAATTGGGCTAATGCATAATTTTTTTTGAATTCAATTGATATGAGGTAGGTGAATATCAACTGCAAGCATTTACTGAATGGTTACAGTTTTAAATTAATCTAACCTAAGTTGTAAACTTTAATTGATGTCCCGGTATCTTTATTCCCTGATTACTTTACGGCTCATCTCGTGGGTATCATCATTGATTTTCAAGATATAAATACCGGCGGGAATATGTTGAGTAGGAATATTAATTACGTCGCCCTGGCTGATTTTCATTCCATCACGTTGATAGACTATTTTTCCCTGAGCGTCAAATAAGCGAATGTTCAATGGTTTATTTATAATGCTGTTGAATTTTAATTTTATTTCTGTTCCGGCGGGCTGTGGATATACCTCCAGCTCTATGAAGTCTTCGATGGTTTTTTTATTTGAGATAATATTTTCTACCAAGAGATAAATATCATCTGCATTGATAGGCTCCAACTGTGTGGCCATAACGGCCAGTGAAACTCTCGCAATATTAGTCATGAAATTAATACTTAATGAGCCTGAAGTATCATGAGGTGTATGATAGTTTTTATTTCGAAAATTAGCGCCATCTGTGATCATCAGTGCTGGAATATTCTTATCCCAAAATGAAGCGTGATCACTGCGGCGTAGATCAGGTGTGATCTCTCCTTTCCCGGGAACAGGTAGTGTGATGACAGGAGCCGTACTGTAGTTCAGAGCTTGCTCAGCAAAGAGTGAACTTATTACTTGAGAGTTCGTATTGGATACATTTGTGATGAAATCACCACGTTTTTGATTTTGAATAATTTGTGTTGTTTGAGCAGGAAACAGCACTTCAAATCCATTTGGTATCTCCTGACTATTCGGCTCATCACTATAATAACCGATCATCTCAAAATTCAGTGCAGACTGGATACGGTCACCGGCTTGTGTGCCTGATTTTAGAAAGGCATTACTTCCCAGTAATCCGTACTCCTCACCATCAAATGCACATGCATATAAGGTATTCTTAAATGAATATCTATTTAGAACTCTGGTTATTTCTACTAGTGCTGCGGTGCCACTGCCATTGTCATCTGCGCCTGGGGAATCCGCTACAGTGTCATAATGTGCATCGAGTACATAAATCAATGAATCAGACGAGAAGCCCTGTCTTCTGCCTATGACATTTTCGAGGCCTGTGCCACCGGTATTAAAGGCTTGATTGCGAGCAAATAATTTGGGTGTGTTCAGATGACTTTTAAGCCATTGATTGACTTCTGTTTTGTGCTGGGGATTGGTCTGTTGATTTCTTACCCCCTCGATAAATAATAAATTTTGCCACATCAGATTGCTATCCAGATCTGCTACAATATCTTCTACCGATACCGGTCTATCATTCTGTACCATCAGGCGCAGTATATAATTCTCAGGAGAGCTACCGTCGGGGTAGTTCCAGGTTACACTTTTGATAGAGCCGTCGAAAGACTGAGCTCCCAAATCACCACTCCAGGTGCCAAAGTCAATCGCGTATCCGGGATGCGACTTATCAATAACCTGCGCAAATATTCTAGCGGTATCCACTGCACCATTAGCCAGGGTGAAATCTATGGTGATCTTTCCGGCCTCCGGAGTAGCATACACAAAATCGAGTTTCAACAAAGCATGTTGTGCTGATAAGGTGAAAATTCCTAAAAAAACGGATATTAGTACAAGTAGGTGTTTCATGATAAGATTTTATAAGTTAATGTGATTGATTCATCTTTTTGTTTAGAGATTTTTGCTGCAGGATTTGCTTGATTTTAATTCGGGTACGCCATTCCATTGCGACCAGTCGGAAAACTTCTCCCATAATAAAGACTACAATTGCACCAATAAATACGATATTCCTCACCTTGCCTATGAGCGGATCTAATTCATTATAAAAGGGCCAAATAACCAACAATTCAAACATCATAAGTAGTATCGTAGTCAGCAGTCCCGAGATATAGAAGACTCTGGTAGGAGTAACCAGGTGTAGGCTCTTGCGTAGCAATAGATGCTTATAGAAATTCTTGATGACCACATCTCGTGGGTCGATATAGAGGAGTTGAACGGCCAGCTTGCCGGCTTCTTCTATCCGGCCCATGTGGTATAGTGACATTGCTTTTTTGCAGAGCAGGTTGAAGTAGATGTCCACTCCCCACATACGACTAAAATTAAAGGCAATGGCGGTCTCGATCACATTATCCACCTGAAAGAGTACCTCCCGGTATTTTTCCATTGCAAAGAGGGCCTCTATGTAGCAGGCCTGGATCTCGAATTGCTCTTGAAATCCCAATTGAGCGATTTCAGAACGATAGTCTTCATAGAAATGAACTACTTCCCGGTAGGACCCTATTGGAATCCTTAAGAAACCCATAAACAGGGTGTGGTTATTTTCGGTGGATATATTCACTTTTCTATCAACTTATACAACAGCGGTCGACTAGGGCTTGCGTCTAGTTTTATATTAATGGTTTGTAAATTTAAGAAATAAATTCCATCCCGAATGTGGTCCGGGACGTAGATTAATTCTGTTATTGTTTTATTAATATGTCTTTCCACGCTCGAATAATTCCAAAACCTTTTGTGTGCAGCTACTCGGCCGTCGTCTTGCTCCCTGTCCACACTGGGTAGATCTACCAGCAAGTGATCTATACCACGGTCGATGATCAGTTGGATAGCCTCTTCTGTGAGATAGGGTGGATTATTGCCGCTATGGATCATCCGAAGCTTGTCTGTGTGGTTGGGTAGTGTACGTATGATTAGCGCTTTCTCGCCCTGATGAATCCACAGCTGCTCCAGATGGTGGACGTCTATAATCCTGTCTCCATTCTCAAGTTGTTGGGGATAGACGCTGATCAGCTGGCTTATGAAAAAGGAGGACTTCAATTGTTCATTGATAAAATACGGTTCAATTGCGATGTGACCTATACACTCAGTATGTGTGCCATTACCGTGAGGATTGAGTTGAATATCATAACAATTGACCGGGGCGCCGAATGCAATACTACCGGTGAAGTCACCGAAAGTCATAGGCTTCATAGTGAATGGAGGTGCGAAAAAAGCATTTACCTGAGGGAAGCCATTCTGTAGTACTATAGAGATATCGCAGGGATGTGCTATGTCTATCAGGTATTCTTTTCCGCCATATCGGGTTACTAAATCCATTATTCGTCTTTTTGCTTGACTATGAGATACCAGTTATTTTCAAGGGGAAGATATCCATATTCATAACAAAAAAAATAGATTTGGTTTTTCTTGTTGGTGTATTGATGTGTGAAATACTTAAAATTGTAGCCCTCTGACTTCAGCTTATCCTCCGAAGCTTTACTCATACTTTCCTCAGGAGGCAATAGCTGCTCCAGGATTCGACGGTTGCGGGTCAAGATGTGATTGACCTTACGCATAAAGTTATTGGACGTACTTTTTAATTTGTTGTTGTACGAATTGCGGCAATAGTCATCACAAAACTTCTTATCAGATCTGCCCTTTATTATTTCACCACAAGCCAGGCATACTTTTTCGCTTTCCATTGGGGTTGGTTTTTCAATTGAAGATAATAATTATGATACACTTTATACTATCCGTTCCATAGAATAGATCTCTCTTCAACTCACCAAGAGATGACAACTATTAATTTTTTATTGATATGGTGAAAAAAATAAAATATTTTACTGCAAACCAACTATCTAATAATCAGTGCATTAGGTATAAATATTGTTATGTGTAATCGTTTACAAACAGTTATAACCGAAAGCAAATAAGTAATAACCGACTTGAAAAAAGCAACCCCTGCATCTTTGTGAAATCAATCGGTAATGAAGCCGAGAGAAACTTTTCAAACAAATAATTTTTTAAACCTTAAAAACTTTTTATCATGAACGCATTAAGAAACAAAGTTCAACTAATTGGAAACCTGGGACAAACTCCAGAAATCAAAACATTTGAAAGTGGCAAAAAAATGGCCAAATTCTCACTCGTCACAAATGACAGCTATCGCTCAGCTAATGGTGATTATGTAAAGGAAGCGCAATGGCACAATCTTGTAGCTTGGGATAAGACTGCAGAATTGGTGGAGAAATACCTGGAAAAAGGTAAAGAAGTTGGTATCGAAGGCCGCTTGGTGAATCGATCGTACACTAATAAGGATGGCGATAAAAAGTACATCACCGAAGTAGTAATCAATGAGATCTTGCTGCTCGGCTCCAAGAAACCGGAATAAACTATTTATTCACCCACCAAACCCGGCAACCTCCTCTTTTACACCCGGAGAGATAGGTTGCCGGGTTTTTTTGTTTTGTGTACTCCTCTACTTGGGTAGGTAAGACGAAAAAATTTCTTCTTAAAATCAAGTTGCCCCGATAACATGAATGATCAAGTTCGAAAAAACGCTCCTGGATAGTCGGATCTCAATAAGCAGAAAATGTGATCTTTCTCCTCACATAATGGGACAAATATTAAAATCGATTGATGTGTGTACATTCCTTCGAGGATCGTAGATTTGTAATCAAATATTTATAGGTCATGCAAGGTAATTTTCTCTCCACGGCACTTACATTATTTAAGTATTACAAATCGTTGGCGGATAAAGCCATTTCACAGCTTTCAGATGAAGCACTGCACTGGCGCCGAAATGAAGACAGCAATAATATAGCGATCATAGTCAGACACATGGCCGGAAATATGTTATCGCGGTGGACGGACTTTTTAAATTCGGATGGTGAAAAATCCTGGCGGGACAGAGATAGTGAATTTGAGGATGCTATGACGTCGCGAGCTGAGATGATGAATTTTTGGGAGAAAGGTTGGGCACAATTGTTTGAGACTTTGGATTCACTGGATGAAAGCCAATTAAATGAAATCATCTACATCCGCAATGAGGGCCAATCAGTGATGGAAGCTATCATGAGACAACTTGCACATTATTCCAACCACACCGGACAGATCATTTTATTGGCTAAGATGCTAGCTTCAGATTGGAAGACTCTCAGCATAGCAAAGAATAAGTCCGGTGAATATAATGAGCACTTGTTTACTAGTGAAAAAGCATTGAAGGATTTTACACAGACTGCACATTTCGATGAAGATCAAAAGGAGAAGTAAGTAATTTTGAATTTTCATTCCATTTTGTAAGAGTCTGATTTGAAAAGACCAACTTCATCCTCGAGGTAAGAGAGATATATCTCTTCTGTTCTTTCACTTTGTCTTTGATTTCACTCATTTTTTGCAATAATAGTTTGCTTTAAACCCAATGTGAGGAATACGGATCAGTTGGCTCAACAAGAAAGTATAATTCAGAAGTACGAATTTCAGATACCCTTCAAATGAACCACAGTTCTAAATTTATTGGTTACCATTTTATGTCACACTAGATAATAAGTGGCGCTAACTCGTTCTTTTTGTGAAATTTTTTTATTTTTCTCATTTTTTTTTCAATTATCCAAACTCATTTTATATAGAGTCTTTTCAGCTCGTCAAAAGAAATTTAATGAAAGGTAGCTACTTTAGAACAATTACCCGATCTTTTGTAATGTGTTGTTATTCAGAACTTTCTGCAGATATTTAATTTGTGCTTTCTCAAGAGATCTCACTTTAAATTATTTGTAAGGAAGAAAAGGATGAAGTTAAGTAGAGTATCAATTTAACTTTATTGCTAGCAGAATATATCAGATAGGAAGTTCCAACATTAAAATAAGTACAAGATGTTATAAAAAAGACATAATTTTGTGTCAAGATTTTATATACAATTTGTCTGCAAATACATTTGAACTTCCCTCCTATATAATTAACAATCTATCCCAAGGATATATCCAAGAATAATCTTATTTAATTAACTCTATCAAATTTTTTAAAAGTAAACATTATGGCAATGAAAAAAGCAAATAAAATGAATGCAAAGGACGCAACTTCCGATGCTTCTATAAATGCTGAAGGCATAGGGGCAGCACCGAAAAAACGTGGTCGTAAGCCAGCTGCCTCTAAGGCAACTGCTACAAAAAAGACTGCTGCTAAGCCTGCTGCAAAAAAAGCAACTCTAGTTAAAAAGGCTACTGAAAAGCCAGCAGCAGTTAAAAAAGCTACAGAAAAGAAAGCCACTGCGAAGCCCGCTGCAAAAAAGGCAGTTCCAGTTAAAAAGGCTGCTGTAAAGCCAGCAACAGTTAAAAAAGCTACAGAAAAGAAAGCCACTGCGAAACCAGTAGCAAAAAAAACCAGTGCTAAACCTGCTGCAAAGAAAGCAACAGTTAAAAAAGCTACAGAAAAGAAAGCCACTGCCAAACCGGTAGCTAAAAAAGCAACAGCTAAAAAAGCAGCTCCTGCAAAGAAAGCAACAGTTAAGCCTGTAGCAAAGAAAGCTACAGCTAAGAAGGCGGTTGCAAAATCAGCAGCTAAGCAAGCTGTTAAAAAAGAGGCTGTAAAAAAGGCA
>DAOLZQ010000040.1:0-26281 GCA_035426385.1 Saprospiraceae bacterium | reverse complement strand
TTAATCCGGGGAAAAGTGCAGAGTTGGAGTGAGTGCCGTAGGTACGGCCCATTTTAAAGAACTAAATACCCTAAGCTTTAGGCAAAAAACGCTTTAACCAAATTGTTTCTCAGATAGAAACCAAAAACTAAAGCGAAGAGACCCAAGACTAAAGCGTAGCGACCCAAAGACCAAAGCGAAGCGAACCAAAGACTAAAGCGCAGCGACCCAAAGACTAAAGCGCAGCGACCCAAAGACCAAAGCGAAGCGGCCCAAAGCAAAGCGACCCAAAGCAAAGCGGCAGTATACTGATAAGCACTGATTGATTACTATTATTTATGTTGGTTTTACTTGGAATTATTCAGTTGACCAAAAAGGAACAGTAATTCGCGCATTTTAATGAAGTATATCTATCTTATTACAGCCCCAAAAAGAGGAGAGTTGGATCTTCCAACATTTTCTTGACCTTTACTAAGAAAGTCACCGAAGTACTTCCATCAATGATACGGTGATCATAGGATAATGCCAGATACATCATTGGTCTGATCTTTACCTCTCCATTGATGGCGACCGGTCGGTCCAGGATAGCATGCATGCCCAATATGGCAGACTGCGGTTCGTTGATGATGGGTGTACTCATCATCGAGCCAAATATGCCGCCGTTAGTTACTGTAAAAGTACCGCCCTTCAGCTCTTCCAGCGTGAGCTTGCCTTCTCTTGCTTTGTCTGCCAATTCCTTTACTTTGTGTTCAATCTGGGGCAAGCTTAGACTCTCGACATTATAAATCGGCGGCACTACCAGCCCATTGGGTACAGAAATGGCGATCGATATGTCTGCATAGTCATGATAGATTATTTCTTCACCCTCAATAAAAGCATTTACGGCAGGCATCTCCATGAGTGCAGTAGCACACGCCTTGGCGAAGATCGACATGAACCCCAGTTTGATCCCATACTTAGCTACAAATCCTTCCTGATATTTTTTTCTCAGTTCCATGATGGCGGTCATATCCACTTCATTAAAGGTGGTGAGCATGGCCGTATTATTTTTTGCAGACACGAGGCGAGTGGCTATGGTCCGGCGTAGGCGACTCATTTTCTCACGTCGTTCGGAGCGCGCGAAAGCAATGGAAGGTGTCGAAGGTTTTGTTGGGGGCGCTTGTGTAGCTTGCTTGGCCGGCTGGTCTATTTTTTCTGTAGCTTTTGCGGCTACTGCATCTGCCTTGGTTATACGACCATCTTTGCCGGTGCCTGATACTTCGGCCGGAGTAATGTCTTTTTCCTTTAAAATCTTTTCTGCAGCCGGAGAAGGCGTACCCGTTGCATAGGAGGCAGAGGAAGTAACATTCTCTTTTTTTCCGCCATCTTTTGCGGGAGCAGATTTTTTCACTTCATCTGAAGACTCTTTTTTTGGCTGTGGCGATTTTTCCTCATTTACACTGACAGAGGTATCTATCCGAGCGACAACATCACCTATTTTGAGGTCTTCACCTACTTTTGCGACATGGATCAGTCTTCCACTTTTCTCTGCGGGAAGTTCCAATGTGGCTTTATCTGATTCAAACTCACAGATAGGCTCATCCATCTTGACGATTGCACCATCCTCTATCAGCCAGGCAGCCAGGGTCACTTCGGTCACTGATTCACCGATAGTCGGTACTTTAATTTCTATTTCACTCATAGTGGAGATTATGTTTTTATATGAAAAGTTTTTTTTTTGCCGATATTGAGGGCAAAATGCTCCATTGTAAACAAAGGTAACTTATTTGGCTGAAGAATAAATTGCCTGTACTTTTCCACCAAATTTATAAATTACAATAATTTCTATATATTTGTCTTAGGCTGGTTAATACAGTCCGGTAACGCAATTCCCATGCTGCATGTCGTTTCTGAAAAATTCATTTAAACATTTTTTGATATGGCGGATCAGGAATATTCCTGAACGGCAGTTTGTACTTGTGCTCAGTATTATCATTGGATTCACCAGTGGAATGGGTGCTGTGTTAATAAAGAATGTCACTTATGATATCAAGAAACTCATCAACCAGGAATTTATCCAGGGTTATTTTGATATTTTCTACTTCATTTTCCCCATCGTAGGTCTCTTTCTTACCTTTTTGGCATCAAAGTTACTGATCGGCCACACAAAGGGACAAGGCATCTCGGATACTTTACACGCTCTGTCCATGCGGGACGGAGTGATAGCCCCGAAGGCGATGTACACACCATTGATCAATGCACCTTTTACTGTCGGCTTTGGTGGGTCGGTAGGACTCGAGGGAGCTACCGTGTATATGGGCTCTGCTATCGGTAGCAACCTTTCGCGGCTTTTCCATCTCAACACACGCAATGTCAATCTACTTATCGGTTGTGCTGCCTCGGGTGCGCTGGCGAGTGTTTTTCACGCACCCATCGGTGCCTTGATTTTTGCCATTGAGATATTTTCCCTGGATCTGACGTTGGCTTCTTTAGTCCCAATGCTATTGGCCTCTACAACCGGAGCAATGACTTCTATTTTAATTTATGGAGATGAAACGATATTTAGTTTCACCGTAAAGGAAAAATTTGAACTCCAGCAGATTCCCTTCTATTTACTTTTAGGTATGATAGGAGCACTAACGAGCTTGTACTTTACTTTCATCTATAAGTGGATGGGCCGGGTTTTTAAGAAAATGGGTAAACCCTTTATCAGGTTGATTGTAGGTTCTGTAATTTTAGGGTTGCTTGTGTATTTGTTTCCCTCTTTGTACGGCGAAGGATATGCATCGATGAAGGCATTGTTGGCAGGTAAACAAGGCTTTCTGCTGGAGTTTAATAACTGGCAACCGACCAAAAATCATTTAGTACTTGCGCTGTTATTATTTTGCATCGTATTGTTCAAAGCATTTGCTACGACGGCCACTATTGGCGCGGTAAGTGTGGGTGGTATATTTGGCCCATCACTGATGAGCGGCTGCTGTATGGGCTATGGCGTGGGGCTATTAATCAATTATGCGGGCATAGGCCACATTTCACCATCTAACTTTGCGCTGGTGGGTATGGCTACCCAGATGGCAGGGGTGATGTATGCACCATTGACAGCCATATTTATGATCTCTGAGTTGACGGGTACATATGACCTGATGATACCCCTGATGATTTGCTCTGCTATTTCCTACAGTATAAACAGGTATTTTAATAAGTACAATGTCTATCAGGAAAAATTGGCACAGCTTAATATGCTTGTTACCCACGATAAGGATAAGGCAGTACTTACTATGCTGTCATTGGATAAGGTAATTGAGACCAATTTTATCACATTATCGACTGAAGATACCCTGGGGGAAATGCTACACAGTGCGGTAGCTAAGTCCAATCGGAATATTTTTCCGGTAGTGGATGTGGATGATACCTTTCTGGGTGTAGTCACACTGGATGATATTCGTACCAAAATGTTTGACCACAGTCAGTATGATACGATCACAGTAGGTAGCTTAATGCGGTCGGCACCTGAGATAATTAATCAGGATGATGATATGGATGTGGTGATGGAAAAATTTAAACTTAGTGGAGCCTGGAATCTACCTGTGTGTGATGGATCTAAATACGTCGGTTTTGTATCCAAATCAAAAGTATTAGCTGTGTATAGACGCAAGCTGATACACATAGCGAGTGATGATTAAGACTATTTTTTTATGAATAGAGAAAATATAAAATTGGAATTGAATAATTTTTTTGTTGGATTTATTGGTTGAACACAGTTTTTAAATTTTAGAATAATCCACAATTAATTTACGATTATTTTATTTACCAGCACTCGCGAAGGATTTTTCAAATCAATGGCGCGAATAAAATATATACCGGGCAATAAGTTGGAAATATTAAGTGTAGCATTAATTTGATTTAGTTTATTTATTCTGAGCACCTCTCGTCCCACCGCATTCCATATCTGTAATTCATAATTTGCATCATCAGGAAAGTTTAAATGCAAAATCGAAGAAGCTGGATTGGGATAAATAGAAAGCACATTGCTGGTGTGTTTATATATATTCGATGAATTACAGCCGGAATCAGATATCCGAGACGCAAATAACTGTGCTACCTCTAAGCCTGTCCCCCAGGGATCTTGTGTAGAATGTCCTGATTTACTTGGATCCAAAAATTGTGCCCAATCATCAGCATAATTATTGGTAAATACAGTGGTTAAAGCCGGAATATTCTTCCCGCTATTACCCAATTCGAGCAAAAGAGTCTGAATGCCCTTAGACCCCAAAATGTGGGGTCTGTTGTAAATGCCGGAACATCCAAAATTATTTGCAAAGAAATTAGATACTCCCTGGAATATTAAACCGTAATTGAACGGCACTATTAAATCGTTTGGTTGATGAAATAAATACAACAGCGGTAGAGTGCCTGCCGGCGCATGGCTGAAAATATCTTGAAGCACACCACCATAGAAACCGGCCACGCCCTGAATCCTAAAGTTGCCTGTATCTTGTGAATTCGAGATGCCATCGATATTTCCAAGATCAGGGCGGCTGAGATTCATCGAATCTATAGCCACATCAAAATTGTAAAATTTGATGCACTGTCCTTCGTATTCTTTCGCTGGTTTGGGTACGTCTGCGAGGAGCCCGGATTCAAAGGACTTATCTTCCGGACTATCCATGAAAGCCGCGTTTATGACAGTGAAACTTCCAGCACTTTCACCTATAAGATAGATGGCAGCGGGATTAATGTGATATATATCCTTATTGCGCACAAAATAGCGTATCGCCCGCTTCACATCTTGCTGAGCTCTGTAGAGTGCACGATACCATTCGAGTGTATCTGTCTGATTCAGGCAGTCCCATTCAAGGCCATTTAGACCATCTACCTGACAGTGTATAAAGGAATTTTCTTGAAACATCCCGAGTCTGGTTTCTATACTGGCCGCAAGATAACCACGCTTAGCAAATGACTTCATCCAGAATTGAGGCAGTGGGTCTCTTCGGGTGCCGGCTATAAAGGATCCACCATGCACTGCAATAATAAGTGGCCGGCCACAAGCCGGGATAGTATCATCCTGAGGTGTAGCTACGTCCATGAGCAAATTAATTTCTCTACCGGAAAAATTTACTGCTTTACCATATTCGATATCGGGAGTTACCTCAATATTAAATAAAGTATCTATATAATTCTGAGCTGATAAATTATTATAAAATGCAAATAAAAAGAAACCAATCAATAGGATGAAACGGGCATACAGTCCTTTCATTTTTTCTGTTTTAAATTTAACCAATTTATAAATAAAATCTCAGGGCATAGTGAAATATTCACTGAAAGCAGCATTCTTACTTTGCCAACTGATCAGCCATTGCTTTGAATTTCCCTTTACTCTTTCTGATTTTTACAGCTACTACTTTGTATTCGGGGCACATTGCTTCTGAGTCAGAAACATTTCCGGTGAGGTCGTTCATTTTTATTTCAGGAAAATGGAAAGTAGAAGATAGAACACCGGGCCTTACTTCGTCAGTCACTCTGGCACGAACGTCAATTTTTCCTCTTGGACTTTCTACACAGACTAAATCTCCCTCAGCAATAAAATGCAGAGCCGCATCCTCCGGATGGATCATAAGTACATCTTCTTTGATGATCTGACTATTTCGGGTACGACGCGTCATAGTACCGCAATTGTAGTGTTCCAATTCTCGGTTTGTAGTCAGTACATAAGGGAATTCTTCAGAATGATCTACAAGCTCTGAGGTCATTTCCCATACTGCAGTTTCAAATTTTCCCTTTCCTCGTTTGAAGTCTTTGGTATGTAGTATTTCAGTATCCTGTCCATCCAGCGCGACCGGCCATTGCTTGCCGTTAATACCGAGATTTTCCCAGGTGATACCCGCGAAGAAAGGTACAATACGAGACACTTCTTTCAGCACGGTAGCAGCATCATAATCAGCTTCATTGCCCCCCATCGCATTCATGATGTCAATGACTATCTGCCCATCCGGCTTAGTGCCTGCTAATGGCTTGACTACTTGCTGTACCCGCTGCACTCGCCGTTCACCATTGGTGAAGGTGCCGCTCTTCTCCAGAAAAGTGGAGGCGGGTAGAATGACATCAGCCAGTTTACTGGTCTCAGTCATAAATATCTCCTGCATCACCAGGAAGTCAAGGCTTTCCATGGCCTTAATGACATGCTGGGTATTGGGATCCGACTGAACTATGTCTTCCCCCATGATCCACATTGCCTTTAGTTTACCTTCTACAGCTGCGTCAAACATCTGTGGGATCATCATTCCTTCGTGCATGGGTATGGCTGTTCCGTAGAATTCTTCATACATCTCATTATAATTCTTGTCATAAGCATCGAAATAGCCCGCACCCTGATAGGGTTGACACCCCATATCAGCTGCTCCCTGCACATTATTCTGTCCGCGCAATGGATTAACTCCTACACCCGGACGTCCGATATTGCCTGTGATCATAGCTAGATCGGCAATCAGCATGACCGTATACGTTCCCTGAGAGTGCTCAGTTACTCCCAATCCATGGAAAGACATTGCATTGGGTGCAGATGCGTAAGCTATAGCGGCACTGCGTGCCAATTCTTTATCAACCCCACAGATATCTGCCAATTCTTGTGGATTGTGGCTAAGCACCTGCGCTCTGAACTCAGCATAGCCCTCAGTGCGTGATTCTATAAATTGCTGATCTTCCAGGCCTGCTTCGATGATGTAATACAGCATCAGATTGAGCATAGCCACATTTGTGCCGGGTTGCAACTGCAAGTGGTAGGTGGCGTATCTCGCCAATTCAGTACGACGGGGGTCTATGACAATACTAACCTTATCCTTCATAGCGAACTGTTTCAACCTCGCTCCTGTGACGGGATGTGCATCGGTAGGATTGGCACCAATCACCATGATGCAATCAGTGTATTTGATGTCTTTTATAGAATTGGTCGCGGCACCTGTACCATAAGTCCGTTGCATCCCAATGGCAGTAGGTGAGTGACATACTCGTGCGCAGCAGTCTATATTGTTGGTACCTATATACACACGGAAAAATTTCTGCATCAGATAGTTTTCTTCATTGGTACAGCGGGCTGATGAGATGCCTGCCAATGCATCAGGACCGTAATTGGCTAGAATGGATTTGAATTTTTCTGCGATTAGCGCATAAGCCTCATCCCACGAAGCAGGTACAAACTCACCATTTTTTCTAATTAATGGAGTGGTTAGTCTATCTTGGTGATTATAGAATGAAAACGCATAACGGCCTTTCAGACAGGTGTGTCCTGTGTTAACTTCCGCATTAAAGGGAGCTTGAATTGACTTTATCTTACCTCCGTTTGTAGCCACTTCCAGATTACAACCTACACCGCAATAGGTGCAAATAGTCCGGGTCTTATTAGTGAAATTCATAGATTTGGACTCGAAGACATCACTGATGGCGCTGGTGGGACATGCCTGAGCACACGCACCGCAACTGACGCAGTCGGAGTCGAAGAAACTGACATCCAAACTTTTTATAATTCGTGAATCAAAGCTTCTTCCGGCCATGCTGAGTACAAGCTCTCCCTGTACTTCATCGCAGGCCCGCACACATCGGGAGCAATTGATGCACTTAGACAGATCAGAGGTCATATACGGATGACTGAGATCCTTTTCGTAGTGGAAGTGATTTGC
This sequence comes from Saprospiraceae bacterium, assembly GCA_035426385.1. GTDB lineage: Bacteria > Bacteroidota > Bacteroidia > Chitinophagales > Saprospiraceae > Parvibacillus. Next base: position 18,650 of record DAOLZQ010000040.1, on the reverse strand, counting down.
GCCCTCAGGATATCTGACATCTCTGATGCCTACCTGAGCGGCCACTGTCTGGAGTTCACAGTTATTATTTACCTCGCACGTCAGACAATCCAGCGGATGATCAGTCAGTACCAATTCAATGATATTTTTTCTTAGTTTTTGGATCCGATCTGATGAAGGGAAAATCTGCATATCCGGCAGTACAGGTGTGTGGCAACTGGCTACAGAACGTACAGGACCATTTTCTTTTAGCGCCACATCGACACAACACACCCGACAGGCTCCGAAAGGCTCCAGATTTGGTGCATCACATAGAGTGGGTACCAGATCACGACCCATATGTCGGCGGATAAAGGACAATATAGTGTCGCCATCCTGGATCCCATATCGCTGCCCATCTATCACAGCGGCTTTAGCCGTATCTACCCCTGTACTACTGCCGGCAGTCTGATCACTGTCCGTTCCTTCTTTAAATTTTATTGGAATTATAGCCTTTCTCATAGTGCTCTGTTATAAAGTTATTTTGATAAATAAGGTGCCATTTCTTCGCTGAAGTATTCAAGTGCATTCTTCACTGGAAGTGGCACACCACCTCCCAGGGCGCATAGTGACCCCAATTGCATGGTTTCTAGCAGATCCTCCAGGAGTCCTGATTCGATCTTATAGTCTCCGGTGCGGGCCTTGTGCATCAATTCTTGTCCGCGGGTAGCACCCAGACGACAAGGAAAACACTTGCCACAACTTTCCTGGGCTGTAAATTCAAACAGATGTTCGACATACTCTATCATCGGGAAGTCTTCCGGAATACATAGAATAGATCCATGCCCCAATAAGAAACCCTGTTCAGCAAAACTCTCAAAGTCAATACTTAGTGCATCTATTTTTTCTATTGGTAATAATCCGCCTAGAGGACCTCCGATGTGTAATGCTTTTATGGGTACTCTGAAGCCACCACCTAGTTCATCCACTACTTTTCTTAATGGAGTACCATTATCTACTTCATAGATTCCGGGACGATTGAAGAAGCCATCTAGTGAAATTAATTTGGTTCCTGTCGATTTTCCACGCCCTACACCGGCGAAGGCCTGACCCCCATTCTTCATGATCCAGGGGATGCAGGCTAGCGTCTCTACATTGTTCACCACGGTGGGCATATTGAAAAGTCCCTGTACAGCAGGGTAGGGTGGCCTAACTCTTACTTCAGGACGCTGACCTTCGATTGAGTTGAGCAGGGCGGTCTCTTCACCACAGATGTAAGCGCCCATTGCACTAATTAATTTGAAATTGAAAGAAAAATCAGTTCCCAATATTTTGTCGCCGCAGAAATTATTTTCATGCATGTATTTGATAGCATCGCCAATAATTCTGATACTCTCCGGATATTCACCTCTGATATAAACTACGCCATAATCAGCTCCGGTCATGAAGCCACCCATGACCATACCGAATAGGATACTGTAAGGATTTTTTTCCATGAGGAAGCGGTCAGAGAATGCACCGGGATCGCCTTCATCAGCATTGCATACTAGGAATTTATGTTTGCCGGGAGACTTTTTACAAGCGTCGAATTTTACTGCTATGGGAAATCCAGCACCACCACGACCGCGTAGGCCGGAGATACGCAGCTCTTCCAGACAGAATTCATCGGGTGAATGGAGTACTTTTTCTAGTATTTCTGCAAAATAAGGTACGTGAAAATCCTGATGTATCAATACTTCACTTCCCACAGCGCCGTAATGAAACGGTTTTGATCTGGGGGTGGGATGCTCTATGATTTCCTCAAGCGCATTGATGTCATCGCCTGAATAGTTTATACCTTGATAGTGAAATGAGCTGTTCTCGTAGCAGCGACCCAGACAACACATGTGTCCCACCTCCTCCGGCTGGAAATGCGCAGAGATCTTCTCCCGCACCTCATCCTGAGTGCGCGCGGTCAGGCAGGCACTGCCATTGCAAATATAAATTTTCTTACCACGGTTGTCTTCTTTAGTAAAATCGTAAAAACTGGCAGTGCCATACAGGTTGGCTTTCCCCATCAGGAATTCATCGGCGAGGCGAGCCAAATCCTTCTTCGCAGGCGTACCGGTAACTGTGGCCAAGCGCCCTACTTGTTCAAAAAGATTATCTTCGAGCCCCTTCTTTCCGGCTAAATCACTTAAGTTCTTGGACATATCGCTACTTACTAATTAAATTTCTTGCAAGATACTAAATGCTAAACGTTTATGCAATCGAGATGCATATGATAAATTTTAGACAGCGCTCATCTCTCAGCCATCGGCTTTCAGCCATGAGCTTCCTGTGATTGAGCGGAGAGTGTTAGGGCGATTGAATGGATGGCTGAGTAGTAAACTGAATTTTCTATACCTCTTTATTCCCCAACATGCTTATTTTTGTGGCTAATCGAATTAGAAAGGATATGCCGGGATATGAATGGTTTGGCGAAGCCGAACGAAAAGAGATCAATGATGTGCTGGATACAGGTATTTTGATGCGCTATGGCTTCGAGGCTCAGCGAAAGGATATCTGGAAAGCTCGCGATCTGGAATCAGCGCTCGGAAAGAAACTGGGTTGTGACTATGTCCAGCTAGTCTCTAGTGGTACTGCTGCTATCACGACAGCACTGGCAGCGATGGGTATTGGATACGGAGATGAAGTTATCATGCCGGTTTTTACTTTTGTAGCCAGCTTTGAAGCGGTGCTGTCAGTAGGTGCTATTCCGGTGCTGACCGAGATAGATGAGAGTATGACACTCGATCCCGCTGCGGTGGAGAAGAATATTACCCCTCGCACGAAGGCCGTCATGCCGGTACATATGTGTGGTAGTATGAGTCGCCTGGACGAACTCAAAAACCTATGTACAAAGTATAATTTGCTTTTGCTCGAAGATGCCTGCCAGAGTACAGGTGGAAGCTACAAAGGAAAAAGTCTGGGTACCATCGGTGACGCAGGTACGCTTAGCTTTGATTTCGTAAAGACTGTCACTTGTGGTGAAGGTGGAGCTATACTGACCAATTCAAAGGACATTTATATCAAGAGCGATGGTTATTCTGATCATGGACATGATCACCTGGGCGTGGATCGGGGAGCTGATTTGCATCCCTTCATAGGATACAACTTCCGCATCTCAGAGCTGCATGCTGCTATAGGTCTGGCCCAGCTGGAACGTTTGGACCGAGTGCTGGCGCTTCAGCGAAAGAGACATGCACAACTTCAATCAGCACTTAGCAATACAGGAAAAGTTAGATTTCGTGAGGTTCCCGATCCTGCAGGGGATACGGGCACATTTCTATCCATATTCTTTGAAAATTCCGCTCAAACAATGGCCTTTGTCGAGGCTTGCAGCGCAAGAAAAATACCAGCAATCATATATTGGTTCAATAATAACTGGCACTACATCCGCAAATGGGATCATTTAAAAAAAGCTAAATTTCTCAATGCCTATCCACCGGACACCATTAGCCGGCTTGAAGAGATTTCCAACCGTGCATTTCCCCAGTCGGACGAGATCATGAGCAGATGTATCAGTATGCCCATAAATCTAGGATGGACAGACGAGCAGTTCGATACTAGATGTGAGCAAATAGTAGAGGCTATAAACACTCTAGCATAGGTGCGTAGATTGGCACTGATACCCGCTCGCTACGCCGCCACTCGCTTTCCCGGTAAGTTAGTTCAGAGGATAGGTGGCAAAGAAGTCATCAGACATACGTATGACAATACGGTAGCAACAGGTCTATTTGATGCAGTCATGGTAGTCACTGATAGTGACTTAATCTATGACCTCATCGTGTCCCATGGGGGTGAGGCAGTCATGAGTATAGATGATCATGAGAGTGGTACCGACCGTATAGCAGAAGCTGCGGCCGACTTAGATTACGAACTGATAGTCAATGTGCAGGGAGATGAACCCTTTGTCAATGTAAGGGCACTTGAACTTCTATTGAACTGTTTTGATGGTGCAGAAGGCAAAAGCGTCCGGGTGGCTTCTCTCATGCAAATCATGAAGGAGCAGAAGCTTATCGAAGATCCGAATTATGTCAAGGTAGCTGTTGATCTCAGCGGTAATGCTTTATTCTTTTCGAGAAGTGTAATTCCATATCAGAGAGATATTACACTTACACCGGTGTACTACGAACACATCGGTATATATGCCTTCCGCAAGCAGGCACTGCTGGATTTTATACAGTGGCCGCTTACTCCGCTGGAGTCTGCAGAGAAGGTAGAATGTCTTCGTTATCTAGAGCATGGAGTTCCTATTAAGATGGTACTGACAGAGTATATGGGTGTAGAAATAGACACCATTGAAGATCTGCAAAGAGCTGAATCTTATTTAAAAGAATATCAAAAAAGATAAAATTTTACAAACAAAAACTGCTATTATGTTTAGAAATTTTAAAATGGTGGATTATGTGGTCTATGGCCGCGGAAGTTTCAGTCAGTTAGATGAAATTATTGCGCCCCACCGCAAAGACGGTTTGCCAATGATTTTTCTGATTGACCACTTCTTTAATGGCAAGGGACTTTCTTCAAGTCTTCCGGTGCATGGAAATGATAAGGTCATCTATGTAGATGTCACATATGAACCCAAGACTACCTATGTGGATCAATTGGCTAATGAATTAAAAGCAGAGTTTGGTCAGGTCAGTGGCGTCATCGGACTAGGAGGCGGCTCTACCCTTGACTTAGCAAAAGCAGTATCGTTGATGATGACGAATCCCGGCTCATCTGCCGATTATCAGGGGTGGGACCTGGTGAAATACCCAGGTATATATAAAGTAGGTATTCCCACGCTAAGTGGCACCGGAGCTGAGGTTAGCCGGACTACCGTGCTCACCGGGCCTACACGCAAACTAGGTATGAACTCAGATTTTACTCCATTTAATCAGATCGTACTTGACCCTGAGATGATTCGAAATGCACCTGCCAATCAGCGTTTCTATACGGGTATGGATTGTTATATCCACTGCATAGAAAGCCTCACCGGGACTTTTATCAATGAATTTAGCAAATCTTACGGTGAAAAGGCACTGGAGCTATGTCGCTATATATTTCTAGAGAAAGATACCTGGGATGATGAGTGCGATGATAAACTGATGATGGCATCTTATGCCGGAGGTATGAGTATCGCATATAGTCAGGTGGGAGTAGCACATGCAGTCAGCTATGGACTCAGTTACCTATTGGGAGTGAAGCATGGTATAGGAAATTGTATGGTGATGAATCATCTGGATGAATACTATCCTGAGGGAGTGAGAGAATTCCGACTGATGGTGGCAAAGGGAGGATATGATATCCCTTCAGGTGTATGTGCCAACCTCTCCGATGAAGAGATAAATAAGATGATGGATGTATCTCTCGGCATGAAACCACTTTGGGAAAATGCACTAGGTCGAGATTGGGAATCTATTATGACCCGTGAGAAGTTGTACGAACTCTATAGAGTGATATAAAGTAAAATATAAAGAGACCCATTTGTGCCAATGGGTCTCTTTTGAATACGGGAGGATGCTCAAGTATTATTTCAAATCTTATGATGATCTTTGTGTTGATCCAGTTTATTGGAAAGTAAATGTTTCATTTTGCCCAAAGCACCTACAAATGACTCGTCAATTGTATCAGATTTGAAACTAACGGCTTCGGGACTAAGGCCATTACCGCGTGCTTCAATGGTACATTTCTTGTCATCTACGCCTTTCTTTCCTTTATTTTCATCGGCTAAATGTACCTCAATGCGTGTGATTTGATTTTCAAATCTTTTCAATGTTGACTTTACCTCCTCTGAAAATCGATCGATCATTTCCTGAGTGCCGGTAATGTGGTTGTCAGAATTCACTTGTATTATCATGCTATATTATTTTAGTTATATTAATAAACAATTAATACAAGGATAGTTTTATGATTTTTGGCTTATAATATCTTATTTGAAGTTATTGAGGCTTGGCGTGGTTCATTTTTGCAAATAGGTCTACGGCGCTGCTGTGGTTGGGATGTGTGGAATCATCTAGAATTGATTTTAGTTCAGGATTGTCAGTCTGGCCGTCATACAGTTTGATGAGGCCAGTGTACCACGTAACCTGAGGGAAATAAGGGCTTGAAGGTGGGATTTTAGCTAGTATTTCCAGCGCATTGTCATATTTCTTCTCCCCCATTAATGAATTAGCCAGATAATAATTTACTGTATCAGAAGGTGCCAGATTCTTAAATTTATGAATTGCGACACTAAAATTTCCCATTTTATAGTCTATCATAGCATCATCTATTTTATTTGAATTAGCTGACATCAGCGTCGGTAGGCCGGAATCTGTAATCAGATATTCCATGGCCAAGGCTTGTTCAGGTATAGGAGGCTGTACTTTCCATAGTGCAAACAGCGCGATCGCAAAGATGAGACTCGCAGCAATAGCGATCTTCCAAAAATGGCTACCCTCCTTTTTTGGGCTGACTAGCTGCTTCATCTCACTGCCTTGGCTGCGTACCCATTCGCTATGAGCCATCTCCAGGTCGGATTTCATGCCTGATATCCGGACTGTCTTACGGATCTCACGCTGCATATCTACCTCAGAAGCCAAGTTAGGGTCTGATTGTATTCGGGAATCGAATGCGGCCAGTTCTTCAGAAGTTAGTTTTCCTTCTAAATAGTTTCTTATCTCCTCAATATTTATTTCGCTGTTCATTCTTCTATTTCCACTTTAATAACTTACCAAAATTAAACTAATTTGATATAATTTGAATATTTCAATGTTTGGGTAATTTGAATAACATATCTAAATAGACTAAAAGGCTAAAAAGTCATCCATATTTTTAAAGAAAAATGAGAAAGTTAACTTATCCCAATTGGAATGGGGGGTTCTGAGTGCCCTTTTTATCCAATTTCATTTTAATTCATTCCATTAGCTATCTTTGGTTAATTCTGATAAATGAGGCTCAAAGTATCCCATATTTCAACCTTCACGATTGCTCTTAGGTGGGTTCTACCCGTGGTATGGCTATTCGCAAGATGCAGTAATCAGCCCTCTATTCCTTCAAACGTCGCCCTCAGTAACCAATTCAGTATCGCTACCCATCAATATCGTGCCGGTCAATTTGACTCTGCCATCATACACTATGACAGAGCAATAGATCAAACCTTTAAGGCCGGGCAATGGGATACATTGATTAGATATTCATATCCCTATGCCGTTGCTCTGGAGCGCCTTCAAAAGCCAAAGCATGGATATCCTTTCTTCAATAGACTGGAAAGAGCACTTAATGCGTCCGGGTATTCAGATTCAATGGGGATTACAGATTTCTACCGAAGTAAGATGATTATCTATCTTAATGACAACAAGACAGATAGTGCCATATACATTGGCAAGCAGGCTTATCGTATTCTCTCTAACAATACAACTTATCCTAATCACAGATTTGCTTCACTACTAGATATTATGCAGGTGGCTTACGAAGCGTCCGGAGATCTGTATAATTCACTTAAAGTTGGCCTCGAATGTCTGGATTGTTGTGAGAAAATGAATGTGAAATACGTTGATATTCCCTGGGTAATCGGTAATGTAGCAGAAATATATAAATCATTGGGAATATATGACCTGGCTGAGAAGTACGCTTATAAATCTTTGGATAGTTTCAGAATACTGATGATTAATCAGGCTGATGATAGCAAGGATTCATATTATGCAACATTACAGTTTTATGCCATTAGTAGAGGTGAATATGAACAGGCCTTATCGGTGCTAAAAAAATTGTATTCCAACTATAAATCCGGGAGTCAGGCACAGGTAAAAGGCATAATTACAAAGGAAATTATTGATGCCTATGATAAAATGGATGTTCCGGATTCAATGCTTACTTATGCTTTAGAAATGTATCGGTCAGCAAAGAATCAATTTCCTGGTCAGTACCATCAAATTATTTTGAATAGTGCACTTATCACTTCAATGGCACATCTAAAAGCCGGAAATGCCAGTGAAGCTTATCGGTATAATCAAATTGCCGGAACACAATTGGCACACTTACCTCAACTAAGTGATGAATTCAAGTTGAGGTGGCTTTCTAACTATACCTTCATACAGCTCTATAAGGAAGAGAAGCCACTTCGAATTGTCTCTTTGATGGATAGACTCATTGATGAATACATAAAAAAGTATGGACGCAATTCAGATGAGACAGGTGAACTTACATATCGAAAAGCAGAAATGTTACAAAGCACCGGAGCTCGCAAGCAAGCTTTACAATCTTATTTATCAGCACTTCAGGTATTTAAGTCTACAAAGCCTGAAGGGAATCCTACATTAAAAAATTGTGAATTAAATTGTATCCAGCTATTCGGAGAATTAGAAGATAGTAAAAGTAGCAGTAAATTTTTAAAGCGCTATACACTTAGTAATAATACCGCAGGATCACTTGCTGATGCTAGATACCATTTATTATACGCCAGGTATCTTAATAAATCCAATAGAATAATTAATTCAAATGAGATAGCGAGACATTATGCTTCCTTTGACACCATTTATGAAAAGGTCATACGCCATTTTGCGGGTTACTTTTCGCCAACACTATTGGGGAAATACAATCTCTCTATAGGGTATAAAGAGGCAGCAGCCTACTATGCAGATTTATTTGAAAGAAATAAGGATCCGAAAGATATAGAACAATCTTTTATCTTTTCTGAGAAGTACAGATTGACCGGATATCGTCTGACTACCCAATCAAAGTTGATTCAGCAATTTGCAAATTTACCTCCCGCACTTTTAAATCTGGAGAATACACTCAAAAATAATATCAATTATTACGCTTCTCTGATTAATAGCGTACAGAGTGATACTTTCAATCAGAAATTTATTTCGCAGTGGCAGTTGGATCTACAATTTAATCAGAATAGGGCAGACAGCCTCACCGGAGTTATTCAACTTCATTATCCAGAATATTTTAAATTAAAATATAGTAAAATAAATCTTTCTTCACAGAATATAATTAGGGTATTACGTAAAGATCAGCAATTTATTGAGTTCCTTGAGTATGGTGATTTTGTATATGTTTATTCTTTGGTTGGAAAAATGCTCCGTTTAAATAAACTAGTCTTTTCTGGAGACATACGAGATCAGCTGAAGCGAATAAATACTTATTATTTGAGTGGTGATATTCAAATGGCCAACAAGTGCTCAGAAATAATCTATCGCCAGCTCATTAAGCCCATAATTAATCAAGACCAAAGTGAAATTGTTTTTGTTTTGGATGGTCTTTTATCAAACATTAGTTATGAAGGATTAGCTACAGATACGGTTGCGCCCAAATATCTTCTTGAAACTAAAAATATTAGCTATGCACTTTCCGGCTATGCATATGCCGATCAAACAATTAGCAATGTGGCAACTAATAGGAATTTGATTATTTCTCCGGGTTTTGAAGACCAGACCAAAAGTGATTATTTGCGATATGCCGGGGCAAATGGAATGATGGTCGATTCAGTTTATTTACACCTAATACGACAACCCTTTATGCAGCAGACAGCTTCAGAACTGTCGAGTCAGTATCAAATCAGCAATTTAAATGGAAAAGTGGCTACTGAATTTAATTTTCGTCGACTGAAGAAAGAGTTTAATATTCTCAATTTTGCTTCTCATGCATTATTGAATGAAGCTGATCCTTTGGTGAATTCAATTGCTCTAAATAAGGATAATTTTGAAGTGCAGAGTGATTCTACTGACGGATACCTTCACGTTGCAGAAATATACGGTATTCCCATTAAATCTAATCTAGTAATATTAACCGGCTGTGAAACAGGAAAGGGTGCTTTTTCTGACGGTATCGGAGTAGTCAGCCTGGCGCATGCATTTAATTATGCAGGCTGCAAAAATGCTGTTGTAAGTCTTTGGCCAATAGATGAAGAAGCTAGTGCGAAGATTATGAAGTTGTTTTACAACGAACTCCATAATGGGAAACCGCCTTACCAAGCTTTATACGCTGCCAAAAAAGAGTTTATAAGGCTTAATAAACAATTTGCATCCCCATTCTTTTGGTCAGGAATTGTGTTGTATGGAACATATGATGCTCAGATAGTACTGCGCGAAAATCAGTCTAATCAAACGCTTACTTTATACTTTGTCATCGCAATATTATGTGGCCTTGTCTTCTTCTTTGTGTTTATGTATCGACGATCGTATGAAAAATAGTAGAATTGGAGATAATGCAAAATAAATCGGGGCTATTGTCCCGGTTTTGTTAACACTTCTCTACGTCAATTTAACACATAGGCTTTATGTAGCTTCATGACATTATAGTTACAGGGTTCTTTTTCAGCGCCATTTAACACCCTTTTTCCAAGAAATTTATGTCATTTTATGCTTCTTTCCTCTTAGAAAAGCATTAATTTTCTTAACTATATTTTAATAGTCAAAATTTGACTCAATATGGGATAGTACGTTAAACATTATGAAGTTTGTATGGTCAAACATATTCTTAGTTAGGTATAAAGTAAAAATAATTAAAATGAAAAATCAACGTAGGGTAGTATTTATCGGAGGCACAATTGCTATATTCTTATTCTTTTCGCTTACGGGTCATGGCCAGACTGCTTATGATGACCAGTATTATGGACAGACCGACAATCCGGTATCTAATTATACAGGGCTACCAGGAGATGATTTTAGTCTGGAAGGTGCGTTAGAACTATTCCGGCAGTCTTCCTCTCCGGAAGGATTTGAAAAGGCTCTGAATGATGAGCGTAATGATGTCAATAACTTGGATTTGGATGGTGATGGACTCATCGATTATGTAAGAGTCTTAGACCGGACCAAAGGTACTCTGCACGCCGTGGTAATACAAGCTATAGTGGGCCGCGGCGACTATCAGGATATTGCAGTGATTGAGATCGAACAAAAAAATAGAGATGAAGTGGCCATTCAGATAGTAGGTGATGAAGATATGTACGGCGGAAATGTCATCATCGAGCCGAAACGTCCTGAATATAATGATAGTTGGTATGGCTATAATAATCAATATAACTATGCAGGTAATTCAAACTACGGTCGAGGAAGGGGTATATACAATGCTTGGGACTGGCCGGTAATAAGGTATATCTATAGTCCAACATATGTAGTATGGGTGTCACCTTGGGCATATAGATCATATCCGGGGTGGTATAGAAGTTGGCATCCATATCATTGGAATGATTTCAGTTCGAGATGCCAGCGCTATAACCCTCACTTTGTTATCATTTATCACCCTGTGGTCTTTCATGCTCGCGAATGGTATCAACCATATAGAACTACTTCAAAGACTGTTCATGTGAAATATGCTACCCAAATAAGTACATACCGTTCTCAGCGGACTGCCGTAGTGGTCAAGACAGGTAATTATAGGGTTTACGAGCGTAGTAATAATACCGCTGCAAATGTAGCAGCGAAGGACAACAGGCCTCAAAGGACTAGTGCTGCACCAGCTAGCAGAGCTACCACCACTTCTCCTGCCAGGTCTGCAACAACGACAAGAACAAATGCACCACAAAGATCTCCTCGAGTCTCTGAAGACGGAGCACAAAATCCAAATACTGGTATTATGAACCGTCCCTCGCGTAGTGCTCCTACAAATACATCAGTGGATGTACCTGTGTCGAGAGCTACAACTCCTGCCTCTGACATTGAGAAGAAAAGAAGTACATCAGTGCAGGGTTCGTTAAATGCTCCAAGCTCATCAAGAAGCCCTCAACCTGCGGTAAGAGAAAGAGCTACATCTAGTCGTGAACTAGCTCCCAGGAATAGCTCAACGAGTACTCAGAGAGCACATAATAAGCCCTCCGCTCGAAATGAAAGTGCCAATGGAAGACGTAGTTCAGATAGACCATCACGCAAGTAGTTTGATCCGGTACTGATAAGGTTTCAATAATCTCTAAATGAAAAGCCAGGCTGCTCGATTGCAGCCTGACTTTTTTTAAAGTAACAGGTAATTAACAATCAATAAAGTCCAATTTTATTTTGGTTCATCTATCACCCATGAATTTAGGTTGATGTTTTTACTTTTGTTGCCTAGCAATATCCATGTATTAGTAAAGTCCGGTTTCACAGTTGATTCTGCTTTATCAAAATTGACGTCGCCGTAGAATTTGATAGAAGAAAAATTTGATTGATTCAAATTGGCTTTGATAAACTCGGCACGACGGCCATAATTGCTATTTGAAAAATCAGAGCGATCTCTGAAGTCCGCATAATTAAAGAGTCCACTTCCTCTAAAATCACACATGGAAAAATCGGCGTACTTATAAAATTTTGCTGAGGCTGCTTGCATGTCATTCATAAAGACACAGCTCTGAAAACTCACTGCCCCGTCAAATGTAGCTTCCATCATATTCACTTGATGATTGAAGACGCCATTCTGAAACTTGGCTTCCTGATCAAAATAGGACTGATTTAGTCTAAACTGATCCAGGCAATAGATAGATTCAAGATTCACCGGCTTTGCAAAGTGGCTTTTAGTGAGATCTAGTCCCCCGGAAAAGGTCGCTCCCTTCATATTTACTTCACCTTCGAAATTACAATTAATGAAGTTTACACTCTGGCTGAAGTTACATAAAATGTTGGATTGATCAGTAGCAATTTTCGAGCATATGACTGCAGCTTTGAACGTACAATTAATGAATGTTACAACGCCCTTTATATTGACTCGCTTATATCCCTGGTGCTCCAGAGCTGGCGTGCCTGCTTGTGTAAAATCAATAATATCATTGAAACTCTTATTCTGCAAGGTCACGTTTTCTCCTTTACGTAGCATTTCGATGGGATTCTCAATTCCGGAAAGTAAGTGATTCTTGGAAGCGCAACAGAGGCTAGTCAAAATAAAAAGGAGCGTCAGATATTTCATGATAGTTTCGATTTGGCAATAATTGAATGAATGTAATAAAAAAAACCTGTAGCAGAATGATTATCTCTATTGAAGATTAATGTATCTGCTACAGGAAATTTTAAAACATGATTTTGAAAGAAAAAGTATTACTTGCTAACACTTGTATTTTTGATTTTAACATATTCTCTGGCTTTAGCCTGCAGTCTGCCCGAAGCTTTTTCTTGTGCAAAGAAGGCCTTTATCTCCTGAGGTGAATACGCATTCCGATTGCGTTTAGTAACTGCAGAATTGAATTCAGATTTTTGAATATTTGCAGTTGTATTGGGCAGTGAATTGGTAAACTTGAAGTATTGACCGTTGCTCCCTCCCGATTTCAAATTGCTGTATCCGGCTTCGAAATATTTTGGATCTAGAGTAGAATAGAAAATATTATTCATCTCATCTTGTTCTGTAAATTTATTACCTGCATCTACTATCATAGCCAGGTAGTAATCACCGGTGATCTCGGGCATGTAGTAGGTTCTGGTTTGATTCTGTTGACCGAAGACTACATTAGTAAAGCTATTCCCGGCGGGAATATTATAGTTAAATATGCAATTATATTCAGTGGGGCAAGAATAGGTATTTTGAGCTACTGAAGTATTAAATTCGTCGTAGAAAATCACGCCATAATCATCTGCATCATATGCATTGTAATAGATGTAATAGTAAGACCAGTCACTGGCAGCGCTTGCTGTCTGCTGACCAATATTATATACATTGAAATTAATCTGACGTTCATTGTAGTATTGACTATTGGGATAAGTAGAATAATCTGCAAATATCCAAGGAGCTAAATCTACACCTGTTTTATTTGGATCTGGTTTTGGGTCGGGTGGAGTATCTTTTCCGGCTGCATCTTCGGCAATGAATAGAGTGTAGTCATTTCCACTTTTCATCACAAATTCAGCTAGGAAAAATTTATAATCGATCCAAATGGTACCTGAATTTCCCCAATTATTACTCCAAGAATTGACCACTTTAAAGGCGCCATTGGGACCTTTGTTGTCGTCATATCCTGCGATGACCATTGCATGACGTCCATGCTGTGCATTTGGGTCTTTAAATGTAGAAGAAGAAAGTACTCCGTCTCCCTTCCAGGTCATGAAGTTCTCACCCAGTTCTGCACCAAAGACCACCGGAATATTGTTGGCAATATTTTCTTTGATACTTTGCACATTTCCCTCCACCTTTCTCCAATATTTGATTTTGTACTTTGAAGCTTCAGTCGTCCATCCGGTTTCCAGATTGGCTTTATTACAACCGTTTAAGGCTGCGTAAGGAACAGTCTGCATGGTAGCTATGCCATTATCCTGAATGGACTGTAGGGCAGGTTCAAAACTTGTTCCGTTACAATCAGCATTTTTCTGATCGTCAGGAATGGAGGTGAACAAATACTTTGGTGAGAATTGATTTCTACTGTCTGCCAGTTGTGATGCATTGAGACTATTTTTAATACCTGAGATGGCTGTTTTCATATTGTAGCCCACTGCCCAAGCAACACAGGTACCGTACTGACCTTGATCACCGATTGGCGGGAACTTGGAAGTAATATCTGCGGAAGCGGGCAGGTTGCCGCCTTTGAAGCCAAAATTGGTCGAAGAGGGCATTTTAGAAAAGTCATCTTTTCCGGTTAGACCGAGGCCAAACTCACCGTTGGGATTAGGATCGACATTTGGCTCATCCTTGGTACATGAGGAAAAGAAGACTGTTAAGACAAAAATGGTGAGAGTGAGTTTAAGAAAGAATATTTTTTTCATTTTTAATATATATTGGTTGTTAAAGTGGATTTACAACCATAGATAGAAGTCAACCTGAAAAGGTCATCAATTCAGTAAAAAGTATTTGACATGTTAGCGCTTTTGGTCGCTTCGCTTTGGCGCGCTAGCATGTTAGCGCATTGGGGCGTATTCGTATTTTTTGATTTTAGCTACTCCAATTCATCACTTTCCTCGTCTACAGATTGGATCATATCACCAAAATCACCATCAAAATTTAAGGTAGTTTCGATACCGGCGGTAACTTGTTTGCTGTTAGCTTGTGGTAATTCCTGCACTTTATTTAGTTTACCTTCAAGCACTCTGCTACGTCGTTCGGCAGATTCAATGGTGTTTGCTGCCTCTTGTAGTTTCTTTTTAGTTTTCGACAGTACAAGTCCAAATTGGCCGAATTCCTGTTGAATTACTTTTAGAATTTCCCAGACCTCACCGGAACGCTTTTCGATGGCTAGAGTACGGAAGCCCATCTGCAGGCTATTCAGCAGTGCGCTGAGCGTCACCGGACCTGTCACTGTAATTTTGTAATCTCGCTGAAGCTGATCGAAGAGGCCATGAGTCCGTAAGACCTCGGCGTAGAGACTTTCAAAGGGGAGAAACATCAATCCGTACTCGGTGGTATTGGGTGGATCGATGTATTTATCACGAATATCCTTTGCGTTTTTGATAATTGCTTGCCTGAAAGCTTTGCGATAGTGGTCAATTTTCTCGACGTCACCCGCTTCGTAAGCGTCCTGTAGATTTTCGTAATCCTCTTTGGGGAACTTTGAGTCAATCGGCAGCCAGAGTGATTTATTCTCTGTGTGGCCGTGGGGCATTTTTATGGCAAATTCGACGATAGCTCCGCTTCCTTGCTTGGTTTTGACATTCTTTTCATATTGCTCATTGGTGAGTAAGTCTTCCAGAAGATTTGCCAGTTGATATTCACCCATTACTCCTCGGGTCTTTACATTGGTCATCACTTTTTTGAGATCACCCACATTATTGGCCAATGATTGCATCTCACCTAGCCCTTTGTGTACTAATTCGAGTCGGTCACTGATCACTTTGAAGGATTCATTGAAACGAGTTTCCAGAGTGGCGTGTAGTTTTTCATCAACTGTAAGTCGCATTTCTTCCAATTTTTTGGCATTCTCAACTTGGAGAAATTGTAATTTCGACTCTATTGTTTCGCGAATTCTTTCTAGCCTAGTTTCTGTTTCTTGCTTTACCAAATCCTGTTTATTGGCCATATCAGAAAATTTCTGCCGTTGCAATTCATTAAAGTCATTGACATTGCGCGAGAAATTCTCTTCAAACGACTTCAGTGATGCTTTTAATTCATCTCGGTTGGCTTTGGAGCCTGTCATCACAATTTCATTCAATTGAATTGAATCATGTTTTATTTGGGCAAAAAGTTGCTGCGATCTTTCTTCATTATTTTTAAATGCATTCATTAATTCCTGCCGCTGAATCATACCATTTCTTCCAGCCTCTTCACGACTACTTTGAAATTCCTGGCGAAGTATCGAATCCACTTTATTGATATCATTACTTAGCCGAATGAGTAATTCTTTCTCTCCTCCTTCAGTTCTCTGCCTGAAATGAAGAAATAGAAGTGTGATAATCAGAATTAAATTCAATATTAGTACCCATTCAATAAATCCCAAATTCATATTTAATTATTTTTTTCTCGAAAATTCTCCCATTCTCTCTTGTCTAGTTTGTAAATCAAATTGGAATTTGACTTCTCGCCAAAATAGGCTATATCCGCTCTTCCATCGATGCTAGCTGGTAGTTTTGCCATTGCCTTTTGAGAGATACTGTTTGATGCGGCAACATGAAAATATACCCGATCGACGTATTTAAAAATGTGATCCAACATCAATGTTTTCATTGAGGCATTATACCCTTTTCCCCAATACGCACGTCCCACAAAGGAATAGCCTATTTTAATGCAATTATTTTCAATCTCATGGTCATAGTACCGTGTACAGCCTACTATCTCGCCGGATGCACTGTCAATCGCTACCATTCCACCTCCGGACTCAATTGCTCCTTGCAAAAAATTAGTAAATACCTCGCGCTTGTAGCGATCTGATGATGGATGACCTGTCCAAAGTAAAGCATCTCCGGCTACGCGGTAGAGTGCTGGGAAGTCATCAATACCCAGCGGATGCATAGTGATAAGGTCATCATGCAAGTGAGGCTGGATATCAATTTTTTTATCTAACATTGTATTAGGTTATAAAACAGTTAAAGATGAGAAAAAAAACCACTTTTGGCAGCATTTGGAGGGTTCTAAAGCAAACTTTCAAGGGCTTTAGTGAAGACAGGGTAGCAAAGTATGCTGCTTCGTTGGCTTACTATACTTTGTTCGCTATAGGACCATTGATGGTTATGATTATAGCTTCCACAGCCATATTCTTCGATCGTGAAGTTATTGAAAATAAGATTTATGCAATTCTGGTGGATTTCATTGGTATTGATGCAGCAAACCAGATAGATCAGGTGATTAAAAATGCCTATATAGATGCAACCAGCGTAAAAGCGGTAATTATCGGGGTAGTAACATTATTGCTTGGAGCAACCGGTGTGTTTGGTGAAATACAGGACTCTATCAACAGGATCTGGGGTATCAAAGCCAAACCAAAAAAGGGTTGGTTAAAATTTTTATTGAATAGGCTTTTATCATTTTCTATAATTATCACTCTTGGCTTTCTGCTATTGGTCTCACTGGTGGTCTCAGGTGCTGTAGAGGCACTAAGTGGAATGCTCCAGGCTCACTATCCGGATGTCACTGTAGTCTTATTTTATATTTTCAATTTAATTTTAACCCTTGGAATTTCATTTGTGATATTTGCTATCATCTTTAAGGTATTGCCTGATGCCAAAATCAAATGGAGAGATGTGATAGCCGGTGCTGTGGTGACTGCGATTTTATTCATGTTGGGTAAGTTTGGAATCTCATTTTATCTATCCAAATCAAAGGTTGGTACTACTTTTGGTTCAGCAGGGTCAATAATCATCCTGCTGGCTTGGATTTATTATTCTTCAATTATCTTGTATTTGGGAGCAGAATTTACTAAAGCATATGCCTTAGAATTTGGGGATGAGATCCATCCAAATGACTATGCCGTCACTACAAAAGAGGTAGTAGTCGAGACAGGAAGTATGACCGTCCAAGAAAAGGAGGCCGAAGTGGGCGATATCAATGACAAGCCAGCTGAAGAAAAATTGGAAGCTTTGAAATCTATATTAGACCATCCTAAGACGTAATCAGAGCGATTCTGATCCCCATCTTTTACTCTGCGAATCTATCCCCAACAGATCAATAATCCGATGAATGATAGTCATTACCAGTGCATCTATATCGGCCGGTTGAGAATAAAATGAAGGAGAAGCCGGACAGATAATAGCTCCTGCTTCGCACAGCGCAGTCATATTCCTTAAATGAACTAGATTATAAGGGGCCTCTCGAGGTACTATGATTAATTTTCTTCTATCTTTGAGCATTACATCTGCTGCCCTACTGATCAGGTCGTCTGAGATGCCATTTGCGATTCTACCGATCAGCCCCATTGAGGCTGGAATGATTACCATCGCATCATATCTTGCAGAGCCGGAAGCGAATGGCGCAAAGAAATCGCGATTATTATATATCGGAAGGCCGAGTTGAGCAGGTTCAAAGGCTCCATTCTCCATTTCCCAATTGATTAGTGCATTGGATGAAAAGACCAGTTCTGGACGTACATGAGTGGGGACATTGGCTTGGAGCCATTGGATCAACTTGAGGGCATAGGTAGAACCGCTGGAACCGCCGATTGCTAAAATTAATTTCATTATTCTAAATTTAGATAGAAATGAAATACCTCAGGCGAACAAATGTTCATTCGTGGGAATGTAGGCGCGGACAGGACTCTCTGAAAGTCCCGCGAGTATATCTCATTGCTTGAATTCTATCAATATATACGGTTAAGTCTATGAACCGCCTTGTATGTCCCCGAGATAAAATAGATTTGGGAAATCTATTTTTCGAAGGGGAGG
>DAOLZQ010000039.1:9714-28537 GCA_035426385.1 Saprospiraceae bacterium | reverse complement strand
CCAAGCAATCAATAATGATAAGTTCAATCTCCCAGTTTCCAGCTCCTGATCGTCTTGTCATCACTACAAGAAATCAGTAAATGATTGTACAGAATTAAATCATTCACTGATCGAAGGTGTCCTTCATGGTAAAATTTACCGATAGATTTCAACAAGGTCATGTCGGTAGCATCCCAGATGCGGATGTTGCTGTCGCGACAAGCTGAGAAGAGCAATTGATGGGCTTCATCATACACCAGTTTATATATGGTAATATTATGCGCCTCTGTAGTTGATACTAAATTAAAATTGATGTCAAGTACATTGATCTTGCCGTCTTTTCCGCCGGTATAAATCAAGGAGTCGTTACAAGCTATAGTAAAAATACTCTCCTGATGCAGATCATCGTATTGGTTGGTGATACTCAGATCACCTATTTCAAGTTCTACCAGACGTCCTTCCGAAGTACCCGCGAGTAATTTCCCATTAAAAATAGCCAGGCAGCGCGCTCGGATAGTTGAGATCTGAATCGCCTGTAGTGGAGTAAGATGCTCTGCATCCACTTTCATGACTATACCTCCATTGCCGCTGAGTATTATTTGTCTGGGCTCGCTTAAGATTGCAAATACTCCGCCTTTTATCAGGTGCTTTTTTATAAAAGTACCATTTTTGAGTTCGAGCCGAACTAAATTTCCCTCCAGTGTGCCTATCCAAAGCACTGAAGGTTCATCGGTATCGGGTGTGATTTTCAATATCGCTTCACCCAGCTTGGCGATCAACTTTCCGGTAGTTTCGCCGAGAGTCCATTCTACCAGCCAGCCATCTGAACTGCCGGAATAGAAATGTGCACCCTGATGACAGAGCGCGAAGATCATCGAATGGTGACCTTTATATAATTGAGCAAAGTCTAAAGTCATATTTCACGTGGTTACTGAACGGTATAGCCACAATAAGCAGATTTTTTCTTTCTTTTACAAATTAATTTGAGCGACACTTATGCCGGCAATTGAAATACCAGTGCTTAATGAAAATCTAGACCTTCAATTGTGGGAGATCTCAGAACCATTGAATTTTTTTCTCCAGCGCACCAAGCTTAGCGCGCTGGAGCACGATGAGATCACACTACTCAGTGGCAAGCGCCAGCTGGAATATGTCGTTCAGCGCTATCTGTTGCAGATGCACAGTGTGGATAGAGTATTGCCTCACATGATGAAAACCAAAAATGGAAAACCGGTACTCATAAATAATCCGGACCACATCTCAATCACACACTCCGGCTCTCTTTTGGCCTTGAGTCGCGGCAGTAGTCCACATGGCATAGATCTGGAACACATCGATCCGCGTATCATCCGTCTGGCTGAGAAATTTTGTAATGCCTCTGAGGTTGTTGCACCGTCATTTTGCAACGAGGTGCTTTGGTACACATTAATATGGTCATGCAAGGAAGCACTATATAAAGTAGATGGGTTGGGCGGGCTCGATTTTAGAAAGTCAATAGCTACCTACTTCACCGCTGTCTCTATCAAGAAGGGCTCGGGGAGGGGTATGGTGCGCAGAGATGAACAAATATTTTATTTCCATCTTTCGTTTGAGATAATTGGGGATTATGTACTTACTGTTGCATATCCTATGGATAAATACTAATCAATGACCTATTTTAGAGTTCTGTCCCTACTTGTTGTGATGATGATCGTCGCTTGTAAGAAGCCACTTAGTGATCAACCCCTACCGAAGGGATTTGAATCATTCTATCTGCAGTTCAACAAAGACAGTGTCTATCAGATGGCGCACATTTCCTTCCCCCTGGATGGTATTCCGGACAACCTCGGTGCTCACCCTGACTATGATCCTGACTCTTTCAAATGGCAAAAGGCCACCTGGGTGATGCATCATGCCTATGACCGAGCAGATACAGTATTCACCCGTCGATTCAACGTGGTCACTCCGGATCTCATCGAAGAGGTCTTTCAGACTCGAGATAAATCTTTTGCAATGATACGCCGCTACGCACGTACCGGTGATGATTGGCGACTGATCTATTATGCCGGCTTGAATAAGGTCAATCATACTACCCATTCGGATACTCTTTAATCCATTATTTTTCCATTTCTTTGTATTTCTGGGTTTTTCTCCCACTTGCTACCACTTATAGCTTGAAAAACTATATTGATGACTTAGTTAATTTTTTGCATATCTAAATCATTGAATACCATCCATTTTGATATAGATAAAAGATATATATTGAAAAATGTAATCAAAAAGGTGAAACTCGTGTAATGATTTGGTGATAAGTGTAGTATATATAAAGTTAATTTTAAATTAATATTCAAATATTTGGGTTATTTAGGGGGAAAACGTGGGAGACATTCTATTTTTGGATCATAAAGAACATAAAAAGAACTAAACCTATTATGAATGCAACCACTGTACGGAGAATATGAATGCAGTATAGATGAGAAAGGCAGGCTCAAATTGCCTTCCGCTTTACTCAAGAATATTCCTGGGTTCGCTCCGTATAAATTTGTAGTTAATAGAGGGTTCGAGAAATGTTTAGCGTTATATCCCGAAAAAGTTTGGGATGAAGTTCTTGACAAAATAAACAATCTCAACACTTTCGTCGCAACACACCGCAATTTCATCAGGTACTTTATCAGAGGAATGAAAAACATCTCCACTGATAATGCTGATAGGATTCTTCTACCCAAGCCATTGATGGAATATGGAGACATTCGTAAAGATGTCTTTCTCATAGGGTATCGCAATCACGTAGAGATCTGGGACAAAGACAGTTACAATCAGTTTCTTGAACAGGAGCCTGAAAACTTTTCCATGCTGGCTGACCAATTGCTGGGTGGTATGGTGCAAGATCTTCCTGTAGGTGGAGGCAACTGATTTCTACCACGCACCTGTCCTGCTCTCAGAGACTATTGATGCACTCCAGGTGAGACCGGAAGGCACTTATGTAGATGCTACCTTTGGAGGTGGAGGACATGCCGCGGCTATACTGGCCCAACTGAGCGAAAATGGACGACTCATCGTTTTTGACCGGGATCTGGCAGCTTATGCTAATGTGCCCCCGGACGATAGAGTACTATTTCTTCATAGCAATTTTAAGTATGTAAGGCAGATGTTGAGAGTGGAAGGCATCACAGAGGTAGATGGTATCCTGGCCGATCTGGGTGTATCATCCCATCAGTTTGACACCGCCGACCGAGGATTTTCCTTCAGGATGGAGGGACCCTTGGATATGCGGATGAATAATGAAGGTCCTGTAACCGCTGCTGACATCGTGCGCACCTACCCCGAAGAAAAACTGGTCAAACTCTTTTCAGAGTATGGAGAAGTTCGGAATGCAAAGACACTGGTGCGACAGATTATCACGGCTCGAGGTTCAAACTCGCTTCAGTCGATCAACGATTTTCTTCACATCATCCAGCCGGTGATCATGGGCAGTAAGCCTAGATATCTGGCTCAGGTGTTTCAGGCGCTCAGAATAGAGGTAAATGAGGAAATGGATTCTCTACGGCAATTTTTAGCGCAAAGCAGTGAAGTATTGAAGTCAGGCGGAGTAATGGCGGTAATTACCTTCCATTCCCTTGAGGATAGAATAGTCAAGAATTTTTTCAAAACCGGTAATTCGGAAGGTATAGCGGACCAAGATAAATTTGGAAGGGTTAAAAGGACCTTTGAGTTGATAAATAAAAAGCCGATAGAGGCTACAGAAGTAGAGGTGAGAAGAAATAGCAGAGCACGGAGTGCAAAATTAAGAGCAGCGAGGAAACTCTAAGCCAATAGGAATAAGAAACACAATTTTTTAAATAAGTCTGTCCAAATGAAAATTTCATGCAGACAAGACTAAGGTCTCAGACTAAGAAACTACAACATGGAAAAAAATTTTACAACAAAGCAGGGACTCCGGCAAATTGACTCTCTCGGAGTTAATATGCTGAAGAGGAACGTTCTCTTCTTTTGCTTTATCACAGTGCTTGGCCTTATTTATATAGCCAATACGCACTATGCTGAAGCAAAGATCCGCAAGATCGCTATGCAGAAAAATGAGCTCAAGGAGCTCAATTGGAAGTATATGACGATGAAATCGGAATTGCTACAAGAAAGTGCCTACTCCCAGATTCAGGAAAAACTCAGCGAGAAAGACCTGGCCCTGCGTGGCAAATCTCCGATTAAAGTTATTCTGAAGGACAATTAATACAAAGTAATGTCCGCTGATAACAGAAAAGAAGTATTGAGAAATGTCAATATTGTATGGTTTGCCTATATAGTATTGGCTGTAGCCATATTGGGCAAAATCTGTTATATCGCCTTCGTCAAAGGAGATTATTACAAACAAAAAGGTAAAGATCTCTATGTCAAAGAACGCACTATCGAAGCCGATAGAGGCAATATTTTTTCTGATGATAAGACACTCTTGGCCACCTCTCTTCCCATTTTTGAAATCAGGTTTGACCCCTTAGCATCCAAGCAATATCTGAAGGAGATGAAGGAAAAAACCAAACCATCTGAGTGGTCCAAATATGACATCTTCGCGAAGAATATAGATTCACTTTCGATCTGTATTTCCAAATACCTCAAGCCAAGCCTGACTCCGGCTCAAATCAAAAAATGGATTGTCGCCAAGCGTGGTCAGGAGAAGAGATATTTGCTGATTGCTAAAGATGTGCCCTATGAGACACTTGTCAAGGTGAAGCAATTCCCTATGTTTCGAATGGGTCCCAATATTTCCGGACTCATCATCAAGCAATCATCCAAGCGCATCATGCCATATGGCGACTTGGCGCTGCGTACTATAGGATATACACGTGATAATGCTCAGCCTATTGGTCTTGAAGGTTATTATGACAAAAGTTTAAAGGGTGAAGTGGGGAAAAGATTGATGCAGTTCGTCAAACCCAATGCCTGGATACCTATCAATGATCTGACAGAGATCGAACCGAGAAATGGCGAAGATATCGTCACTACTATAAATGTTCAAATGCAAGACATTGCCACTTCTGCACTTCGCGATGCGCTCAAGTATCACAATGCTGATAATGGTACTGTCATAGTCATGGATGTAAAGAGCGGTGCCATAAAAGCTATTTCTAATTTGTCCAAGTCAGGTGATTCATACGTAGAGAGTTTTAATCTTGCTATTGGGCATGCTATAGAGCCTGGCTCTACATTTAAATTAGCTTCCGTGATGGCTATGCTTGAAGATAATAAGTTCAAGCTGACTGATTCGATCGATTTGAACTATGGTAAAGCGGTCATTAGTGGCAGAGAAATGAAAGATTCTGAACCTCATCATTATCGTTGGGCTACACTTCAGCGTGCTTTCGAAATCTCAAGTAATGTGGGTATTTCAAAAGCTGTGGTAAAAGCATATGGACAGAATCACGATGATGTATTTCAATATATAAAGAGACTCAAGCAATTTCATCTTGATAAAATAACGGGGATAGATTTACAAGGAGAGGCAAAACCACTGATCAAAACTCCTTATAACCTGAAGCAATTGTGGAGTAAGACCTCGCTGGCTTGGATGGCACATGGCTATGAATCACAAGTCACACCTTTGCAGATGCTGACCTTCTATAATGCAGTAGCCAATAATGGAAAAATGATGAAACCCTATTTGGTTTCTGAGATCCAGTCGCAGGGGGTAACCGAGAGAATATTAGGTCCACAGGTATTGGTCGAAAAGATAGCAAGTGATCACACCATTGCGGGTGCACGACAGATCTTAGAAGGCGTAGTACTAAATGGTACTGCGAAGGGTAAGAAGACCGATTTATATTCTTTCGCGGGTAAGACAGGTACCGCTGCTATGGATTATGGCAGTGACAAGAGAGGTCGCTACCGGGCTTCATTTGTGGGCTATTTTCCCGCAGATAATCCGGTGTATTCTTGTATAGTGATGGTCTCAGTGCCTCGTACCAATGGATATCACGGATCTCAGGCGGCTCTGCCCGTCTTCAGCAGTATAGCAGATAAGACTATGTCATTTGATCCGCATTTTTTCAAGATGTTAACACCTGAAGCCAATATTACTGCGGACTCTCCATATCTGCCCGCCGGTGAGCGGGGTATGCGATCTGATTATGTCAGCGTATTTACACGGCTAGGTATAACAATGAAAAGCTCGGGTACCAAAGGAGCTGAGTGGGTCTATACCAGTCTGGAAGAGCCTGGCGTAAACATGATGGCATATGCACAGTCCGCAGCATCAGTGCCGGATGTGAGAGGAATGGGGCTGAGAGATGCACTTTACGCACTCGAATCAAAAGGATTAAGCGCTGAGATAGCCGGTTATGGCCGTGTCTCAGAACAAAATATTTCACCTGGTACAAAGGTAGCAGGGCAGAGAATCGTATTGAAATTAAAATAAGCTGAAAGGAATGCTATTATCCAGCCTTCTTAATGCAGCCGGTATAAAAATGAAGCCTGATTTTGATCCTGAGATATCCGGGATTACGATCGATACCAGAGAGGTAGGAGACGGTTTCATGTTTGTGGCGATCAAAGGTGCACATACCGATGGTCACCAGTATATCAGGCAGGCCATTGAGAGCGGCGCAGTAGTCATCGTAGGAGAATATTTACCTGAAGGTCTGAATGAAGTTCAGTTTATCCGGGTAGAGAATTCAGCCGATGCAGCGGGAAAAATAGCAAGTGCGTTTTTTGGAAATCCATCTCATCACATGAAGGTGATCGGTGTGACAGGAACCAATGGTAAGACTACAGTAGCCACCTTATTGTATGAGGTGTTGCGGCTGATAGGCCACCGGACAGGCCTCATTTCCACAGTGGAAAATCGCATAGAAGAGCAGATAATCCCGGCTACCCACACTACTCCCGATGCCGTCACATTGCAGTCACTACTGGCTGATATGTCGGCCGCCGGATGTGAATATGTCTTCATGGAAGTTAGTTCACATGCTTTGGAGCAGAATAGGACCTCAGGACTCACGTTTGCAGGTGGTATTTTTACCAATCTTACTCATGATCACCTGGATTATCACGGCAACTTCATGAATTATCTGAAAGCAAAAAAGAAATTTTTTGATCAGATGGATAAATCCGCTTTTGCTCTGGTAAATGTGGACGATAAGAATGGGCAGGTAATGTTGCAAAATACAGCCGCAAAAAAATTCACTTTCAGTCTTAAGAGACAAGCTGATTTCAAGGGTAAGATCATCGAAAATAATCTGGAGGGATTACTGATGGAATTGAATCGTCGCGAAGTCAATTTGAGATTGGCGGGCGAGTTTAATGCCTCAAATATTACTGCAGTATATGGTGCGGCGATGTTACTTGAATTGGATGAGCTAAGTGTACTGAAAGCACTTAGTCTGGTTACTCCTCCGAAGGGTCGAATGGATACCCTGCGGGATATGAACCGCCAGATTACTTTCATCATAGACTATGCTCATACACCGGATGCATTGGAAAATGTACTCACCACACTGGTAAAAATAAATGCGCGCAATGGCAAGATTATTACAGTGATCGGATGTGGTGGTGAGCGGGACCGGGAGAAGAGGCCGGTGATGGGACTGAAGGCAGCTGCACTGAGTGACGAAGCCATCTTTACCAGTGACAATCCGAGATCAGAGGATCCGGATACCATTCTTTCAGAAATGATGAATGGAGTACCGATGGAGCTGAAGCGAAAAGTGCTCATTGTGAGTGATCGAAGGCAGGCCATTCACACTGCTTCAAAGCTGGCAAGCCGAGGCGATATAGTGTTGATAGCCGGAAAGGGCCATGAGAATTATCAACTGGTCAATGGCAAAAAATTAGAATTTGACGATCGTAAGATCGTAGAAGATATATTGAGTTTGAGTAAGTAGAGCGAATAGTGAGCTTATCAAACAGGAAAGAAGTAGGTTTTTTTTTTACAGGTTGGAGAACAACGCGGCGCAGAGAGATTGGTGGACACATCGGTTCTAGTGTGCATACAGGCTTTGCGCTGCTTGTTCTACTTTAAAGGAAAAAATACTTTTTAAAATAAGAAACTACAAACTGTGCTATACTATCTATTTGAATATTTGTATAATGACCTGAAGATTCCGGGAGCGGGATTATACAGGTTCATTACATTCAGAGCAGGTATGGCTATTATATTTTCACTGATCATTTCTATGGTCATTGGAAAGCGAATCATCAAAATACTTTCTCGTCGTCAGATTGGCGAATCCGTCAGAGATCTTGGTCTGGATGGTCAAAAAGAAAAAGAAGGTACCCCCACTATGGGTGGTATTATCATCGTATTGGCTATAGTCGTTCCTTGCTTACTCTTCGCAAAACTAGACAATGTGTACATCATACTGATGCTGATCAGTACTGTATGGATGGCGATCATTGGTTATATAGATGACTACATCAAGGTAGTGAAGAAAGATAAGGATGGCCTGAAAGGAATTTTTAAGATAATAGGTCAGATTGGGCTTGGGCTAATTGTCAGTCTGACAATGTTATTCTCAGATGCAGTGACTGTGCGTATGACGCCTGCTGAAGCAAGCGCCGGTGGATATCCCATCGTCAAAACTGTCCAAGTAACCAGTCCATATATTCCCGGAAAAATTGAAACAATGGTGCACGTAAAAGCACCTCTTACTAATGTGCCATTCTTCAAAAATAATCAATTGGATTATGGCAAAATATTAGATTTCATACCACTCAATAAAGACTTGCTACTCACTATTGTATTTGTGCTCGCAGTAGTCTTTATAGTAACTGCAATTAGCAATGCAGCCAATCTCACTGATGGTATTGATGGATTGGCTACCGGGGTATCAGCAACTATTGGAGCAGTACTCGCAGTGTTTGCATATGTATCGGGTAATTCAATTTTTGCTGATTACCTAAATATATTTTTTATTCCCAACTCAGCTGAGCTGGTGATTTTCAGTGCCTGCTTTGTCGGAGCTACCACTGGATTTTTGTGGTACAATTCTTACCCCGCTAAAATTTTTATGGGAGATACAGGTAGTCTGACACTTGGTGGAATTATTGCCTCACTCGCTATTTTATTGCGAAAAGAATTATTGCTGCCAATATTGTGTGGCATTTTTGTTGTTGAGAATCTATCAGTAATTATTCAGCGCTATTATTTTAAATACACCAAGAAGAAATATGGTGTAGGAAGACGATTTTTCCTTATGGCGCCCATACATCATCACTATCAGAAGGCAGGTTATCACGAATCAAAGATCGTAGTTCGATTTTGGATTGTCTCTGTTTTATTGGCTGTACTCACTATCCTAACTCTCAAGACAAGATGATGGGCGCAGAAAAAATATTAATTCTAGGTGGCGGTGAGAGCGGTGTGGGTGCCGCATTGCTGGCTAAGAAAGTGGGTTTCGAACCACTGGTCAGTGAGCATGGATTGCTGAAAGAATTGTATAGATCAGAATTACAACAGGCTGAAATAAGCTTCGAAGAAAATGGCCATGTGTTGGCTTTTCAGCAAGAATATAATTTGATTATCGTCAGCCCTGGTATTCCGGATACTACTGCTGTGATCAGCCACTTCTCCGATCTGGGTAGTCCGATGATTTCAGAGATTGAATTTGCCTGGCGCTATATTGGCTCAGCCCAGCTAATCGGTATTACCGGTTCAAATGGAAAGACAACAGTGGCTTCTTTAATATATCATTGTATGTCCGTCGCAGGCTATAAAGCTGCACTGGTGGGCAATATCGGTCAGTCATTTGCGCGCACCGTCGCTTCCGGAGAGTATGATTATTATGTATGTGAATTGAGCAGTTTCCAATTAGATAAAGTGGAGACCCTCAGACCGCATATCGCAGTGATCACCAATATCACACCCGATCATCTAGATAGATATGACTATAACTTTGAAAATTATATAGCTGCAAAGATGCGTATTACTGCGCACCAAGATAGCAGTGATTTACTCGTGATTAATTCATCTGATCAAGCCACAGTAACTCATCTGAATACAGAGGCGCGCACTATCGCAGTAATCTCACAGCCATTTTATTCTACTGATTATACCAGTCATAGCGGACATAAATATCAATTTAATTCGACTCAATTGATCGGCCGTCACAATTGGTTGAATATAGCACAGAGCATTGAGGTATTGGAAAATATAGGAATCTCTGTGGAGCATATAAATAGGGGTATTAATTCATTTATACCTGTGCCACACCGTATGGAAGTAGTCGGTATAGTATCGGGTGTGAAATATATTAATGACAGCAAAGCCACCAATGTTGATTCTACTTTTTATGCACTGGATGCGATGACAGCACCGGTGATCTGGATAGTGGGAGGCACTGATAAAGGCAATGATTATGCACCCTTATTTGGGCTCATTAAAGAGAAAGTGCGGTGGATGATTTTCCTCGGGATTGATAATTCACCTTTGATATCTGCACTGAGACATACCAATATAGGATTTACAGAAGTGAGATCCATGCAAGATGCTGTAAAGACGGCTGAAGAAAAGGCCACAGCAGGAGATGTAGTATTACTCTCTCCCGCTTGTGCCAGTTTCGATCTTTTTAAGAATTACGAAGATCGCGGCGACCAATTCAAATTGGCTATAGGAAGACTTGACTCGGCTCAAAAGAGAGCTGGGTTGATAAGTCTGATTTGATTATAACCGGGCAGAAGACTAAGGTTCTGTATTAAACAATTTTATTTAAGAAAACTACAACTACAAATGAAGTTTAGCAATAGGTTGAGCAACAGTTTTAAGGGTGATCCCATTATGTGGATAGTACTGTTATTACTTGCGTTGTACAGCTTATTAGCTATCTACAGTGCTACAGACGTAATGGCTGACAGCACTGGGAGTACTACCTTGAAATTCCTGGTCAAACAGATCGTCTTACTTACAGCGGGTGTCTTTTTTGCGTATTGTTGTCATTGGATAAGATACACGAGATACTCATCCATCGCTTTGCCGCTACTTATATTTTCTTTTGTGCTTTTAGTTTTGGTTCTATTAATAGGTAATGAAGTTAATGGTGCAAAGCGATGGATTATTTTATTTGGAGTTTCCTTTCAACCTTCTGATTTAGCCAAGGTGGCGCTGGTAATGTATCTGGCGCGAATCATATCGGCACGTCAGGAATCTATTACTAAGAATAAGAACGTCTTTTGGTCATTATTGATACCGGTGATATTAATCTGTGGCGCCATACTACCCAACAATTTGAGTACTGCGGCTCTCTTATTTATCAATTCGATCGCAATCATGTTTATCGGAAGAATTCCCTTTAGATATATCGCTTCTATCTTTGGATTCGGGATGATTCTCTTTCTCATCGTATTGGGAGTAGGGTATGCCTTTCCTAGTGTCTCACGTGCTCATACCTGGGTAGAGCGATTGCATTCATTTACGAGTAAGGAAGAATCATATCAAGCTATGCAGGGTAGGATTGCGATTGCCAATGGTGGATTGTTCGGAGCCGGTCCGGGTAGAAGCATTCAGAAGAGCTTTCTGCCATATGCACATACCGATTTTATTTTTGCAGTTATCCTGGAAGAATACGGTGTGATCTTTGGTGGACTTGTACTGATGGGTATTTATCTGGCTTTATTATTCAGATGTATCCGACTGGTGAAGCGTTCGCCAAAGACCTTTGGGGCAATGCTGGCCATGGGTCTATGTCTGAATATTGTCATTCAGGCCTTCGCCAATTTCGCAGTTACAGTGGGCCTTGCGCCTGATACCGGGGTTACCTTGCCTATTATTTCGGCGGGTGGTTCATCGCTCATTTTGACCTGTATTTCATTCGGAATAATACTGAGTGTAAGTAAATATATAGAGAATATAACCGCAGCAGAAAATGCTGTGAAAAGTATGCAACCTGATGTCGTATAAAATAGTAATCAGTGGTGGAGGTACCGGAGGACACATCTATCCGGCCATTGCAATAGCCGATGCACTAAAGGCTATTGACTCTGCTATTCAGATACTGTTCGTAGGTGCCGAGGGAAAAATGGAAATGGAAAAGATTCCTCGTGCAGGCTATGATATTATCGGTTTACCGATCAGTGGGTTTCAGCGAAAGTTTACATATAAGAATTTATTATTTCCTATCCGACTGCTTCGCAGCATGATGAAAGCTAGACAAATAGTCAATACATTTGATCCCATCCTTGCTATCGGTGTAGGTGGCTATGCCAGCGGTCCGTTATTGCGTGCGGCAGCTTCTAAAGGCAGGAAGACAGTCATCCAGGAGCAGAATTCATACCCTGGTATCACTAATAAAATTCTATCTAGATCGGCAGATAAAATCTGTGTTGCCTACGATGGAATGGAAAGATTCTTTCCGGCAGAGAAAATTGTACTCACTGGAAATCCGGTGCGAAATGATATTCGCGATCTGACCAATAAGAGAAATCTCGCCTGTGCTAATTTTGGATTGGCACCTGAGAAAAAAACAATTTTACTCATCGGTGGAAGTCTGGGAGCAAGAACTCTGAACAGGTCGATGATGCTTGCACTATCTGCCATAGAAGAAGCACAAGACATCCAATGGTTGTGGCAGTGTGGAAAGATTTATTACGACGAATATAAGGACAGCCAAATAGCCAAGCTGAGCAATGTAAAATTACTTCCTTTCATCGAGAAGATGGATGAAGCGTATGCAGTAGGCGATCTGGTCATCAGTCGGGCGGGCGCACTTTCTATTTCCGAAATATGTGTAGCAGCTAAAGCTTCTATTTTAGTCCCATCACCTAATGTAGCTGAAGACCATCAGACTAAAAATGCACAGGCATTGGTGATTCATCAAGCCACCAGGCTCATCATTGATTCGGATGCGCCTGATCAGTTAGTTATAAGTGCTATAGCTTTGGTCCGGGAAGAACAGTCTCTGAAATCACTGGGTGATAATGCAGGTAAAATAGGTCGACCTGATGCAGCTCGTGATATTGCTAATGTCGTAATTTCTATTTTAAATAATTCAAAAGCGGCATGAAGGCATTGGATCACATACACCATTTGTTCTTCCTGGGTATAGGAGGTGTGGGCATGAGTGCTCTTGCCCGCTATTTTGCTGCACGCGGAGTAAAAGTAAGTGGCTATGACCGCACTTCGACCACGCTCACCCGTGAACTTGAAGATAGTGGAATTGATATTATTTACAGTGACCGCACTGAGTTGGTTGCTGATGATATTGACATGGTTATTAATACTCCTGCAGTGCCACTGCATTCACAGCTATACACTTATTTCCAGACTGCCGGCATCCCGATGCACAAGCGCGCAGAGGTCTTGGGCATGATTAGTGAATCATTTAATACTATAGCAGTGGCCGGTACACACGGAAAAACCACCACGACTGCTATTGTAACACACTTGCTTTTTGATGCGGGTATTCCGATCACCGGATTTGTAGGTGGAATAATGTCGGGATACAACACGAATTATTTGTATTCAGGTGACCGCTATGTAATTGTCGAGGCAGATGAGTTCGATAGAAGTTTCTTGCATTTAAATCCCACCATCGGAGTGGTCCTCAGTATGGATGCTGATCATCTGGATATTTACGGTGATGCAAGTGAAGTAATTAACGGGTTTAAATCATTTATACATAAAATTAAAATAGGCGGTAAATTATTCATTCATCATTCTCTTCGTATTCACTTTGAAGCAGCTGAGTGGATAGACCTGTCAAAGAAAATAGATATTTATACTTTTGGAAATGAGCAGGCAGATATTTTCTCTACGGATATTTCCTATGAGAGTAATGCTACTTGCCACTTTGATTTTCACGAAGGAATTTTGACTTGGCGCGACCTGACATTTAGTTTGCCGGGCGAACATAATGTTTCGAACGCTTCTGTTGCGATTGCTATCGCCCGTCATTTGGATATCGGTGAGAGTGAAATTCGACATTCGATAAGTAATTTCAAAGGAATAAAAAGAAGGTTTGAATTTGTGGTTAGTGAAAGTGGTAGCGCTTACATAGATGACTATGCACATCATCCTTCAGAATTGCAGGCAGCTATCAACACTGTCAAGTCGCTCTTCCCTGAACGTAAGATTATGGGTGTTTTTCAGCCTCATTTATATAGTCGCACCAGAGATTTTGCAACAGAATTTGCCACGGTGATGGATCAGTTGGATATTCCTGTACTACTGGATATTTACCCTGCGCGTGAAGAGCCTATCGACGGCGTAACTTCTCGGATCATATTTGATAAAATGCAGAATCCGAATAAGGAATTAGTTCGATTCGATGACTTAGTCGGATTTGTGACGTCAAGGCATCCCACGGTGCTTATCACTATGGGTGCAGGTGACATAGATACTTTAGTTCCTAAGCTGAAATTAGTTATGGAAAACAACAAAATCGCTAACTCATGACTGGAAGAATAAGAAAAATAGAATTTATTGCCGGACGCATATTGCAGTTGCTCGCTATTCCGGCGATGGCTCTGGTTATCTTTAGTCTGTATAGTGCTAAGGATACCAGCATGAAAGGTATGATTGAAAAAGTAATGGTGGAGATTAAGCCAATAGATAATAATATATATCTGGTGACAAAACCGGTCTTAGGCGAAATGCTGCGCAAGAAATTTAAAGATAAATTTAAGGGCCAGACTATTGAGAATCTGGATATGACACTCATCGAATCGACTATCGAGCACAATGATTTCGTCAAGGATGCACAGGTATATGTAGATGCTAGAAATATCATGCACATCAAAGTACAGCAGCGCAATCCTATCCTTAGAGTGATCTCACAGAATGAATCGTCATTCTACATTGACGAGGACGGAGTGAAGATTCCGTTCCAGCGTAAAGCGGTGATCAGACTACCGGTACTGACCGGTGACCTGCCAGTGTATAAGACACGACTGGCAAATGATCCGAAGAGTATTTACAGCGACATATTTAAACTGACCAAGGCGATAGAAGCAGACCCATTTATGTCTTCACTAGCTGAACAGATACTGGTAGATGAGCAGAAGGATCTCTGCATCATGCCAAAGATTGGCAATCATAAAATCATCTTCGGCAATGCCGATAATGTGGAGAAAAAATTCAAGAAACTGGAGATATTTTATATGAAAGCAATGCCAAAAGATGGCTGGAAAATATATAAAGAAATCAATCTGAAATTTAAGAATCAGGTGATTGCAAAAAAGCAAGATCTAGAATTAATAAAAAATTAACACCAAAGACAGCATTCTATAAACTACATTATTTAATTAACTGAAACAAAATGAACATGGACAATTCTAACACAAACACAAACAACAATCCCATAGCTGTTGCGGTAGACATTGGGACTACAAAAATTTGCGCCGTGGCAGGTCAGCTCAACGTTTACGGCAAGTTGGATATTCTGGCGGTAGCCAAGGTAGAATCTGATGGTGTACTACGTGGCGTAGTGAGCAATATCGAAAAGACAGTGGCATCTATTCAGAATGCTATTCGCATCATTGAGCAACGATTGGGAAAGCGTGTACGCTCGATCCACGTCGGTATAGCAGGTCAGCATATCAAGAGTATGCAGCATCGTGGTTCAAGAGTGCGCGAAAACTCGGAGGTAGAAATATCTCAAAAAGATATTCAATTATTGATCGATGATATGCATCGTCTGGTCTTACCAGCGGGCGAGAAAATAATTCATGTATTTCCACAAGAATATACCATAGACAGTGAGCAGAATATTGTCGATCCTGTGGGCATGAGTGGGGTCAGGCTGGAAGGCAACTTTCACATCATCACTGGTCAGATCATAGCTGCCAATAATATCATCAGGTGCATAGAGAAGGTAGGTGTCAACCTGCAGGAAATGACTTTGGAACCATTGGCCTCTGCTGCTTCTGTACTTAGTGACGAAGAGAAAGAAGCGGGTATCGTACTGGTGGATATAGGAGGTGGTACCACAGATGTGGCTATCTTTTATGAGAATGTAGTGCGCCATGCAGCAGTAATACCTTTCGGTGGCAATGCCATCACCAAGGATATAAAAGAAGGATGCTATGTAATGCAGGCACAAGCTGAGAAATTGAAAGTAAAATTCGGATGTGCTATAGCTGCTGAAGTTTATGATGATAAGATAATAACTATTCCCGGGTTTAAAGGCCGTGAGAATAAAGAGATCAGTCAACGCAATCTGGCACTGATCATCCAAGCACGAGTCGAGGAGATCTTGGATTATGTAATGATGGAAATCAAACGATCGGGTTATGAGCACAAGATTCATGCGGGCATAGTAGTGACCGGAGGAGGAGCGATGATCCGCGGTATTGACAAGTTGATCAGTTATCACACCAGGATGAGCGCAAGAATCGGTTTGCCAATAGAGCATCTTGCACATGGATATCATGAAAATGTATCCAGCCCTATTTTTTCTACCGCAATAGGTTTACTGTATGAAGCAGCTAGCAAAATCAAAGAAACCGAACTAGAAGATAAAGCGCCACGCGTCATAAATAAGCCTATAGAAGTAGAGATAGTCGAGTCGGGTCAAAATCCGGTAATTGGCACTTATAAGGAACAGCAAGGGACTATTCAATCAGTAACAGCCACTCCTGGAAGACAAGAAATTACTGATACTTCGGAAGGCAATGATCCAATACCTTCTGAACCAAAAGTAACCTGGGGTCAGAAAATGATGACCAAGGCGCGCGAATATTTCGAAGCAGCAGATGACGCTGATCTAAAATAAAAAACAATACTTAAAAGAAACAAATCCTTATTCCTAAATATTTTTTAAATTATAAACCATGCCAAAACTAGAATTTGATCTACCAAAAACAGACCAGTCGATAATAAAAGTGATCGGTGTAGGTGGTGGTGGCAGCAACGCTGTCAATCACATGTTCCTGCAAGGTATCATCGGTGTTGACTTCGCTATATGTAATACAGATAATCAGGCACTCGATCTCAGTCCGGTCCCGACGAAAATTCAACTGGGCCCCGGCCTGACGGATGGTCGCGGTGCAGGCTCCAAACCTGAAGTAGGCAAGCATGCCTGCCTCGAATCAATAGAAGATGTACAACTCTTCCTCAACAATGGTACCAAAATGCTATTTGTCACCGCCGGAATGGGAGGTGGCACAGGTACCGGTGCGGCGCCCATCATTGCAAAGGCAGCCAAAGAAATGGGTATTCTGACAGTGGGCATAGTGACCGTTCCATTTGCTTTTGAAGGTCGCTTGAGACAGCGCTTTGCAGTAGATGGTATCGAAGAAATGAAACGCAATGTGGATTCACTCATAGTCATTTCTAATGATAAACTTCGTGATATATATGGCAACTTGGCCATTTCAGCAGCTTTTAAACACGCAGATGATATACTGACTACAGCCGCTCGCGGTATAGCCGAGATCATCACAGTTGCCGGCTATATCAATGTAGATTTTGAAGATGTCAATACAGTGATGAGAGATAGTGGTGTAGCTATCATGGGTAGCGCTTCCGCAGAAGGTGAAGACAGAGCCAGACGTGCAGTAGATGCTGCACTCAACTCTCCATTACTTGAGGATAATAACATCAGTGGAGCTCAGAATATCTTATTGAACATCACCTCAGGTACGAAAGAAGTTACAATGGATGAAATCTATGAGATTAATGAATTCGTTCAAGCAGAGGCAGGTATGAATACCAATATCATTTGGGGTAATTGTTCTAATGAAGCTCTGGGAGAAAAAATCTCAGTTACACTCATCGCCAGTGGATTCGATAAGAGCCGCAAGATGTTACATGATCATACCGTCACACCCAATATCGTATCACTGGACGATGAAAAAGTTATTGATTTCAGCTTTAAAACAACTGAAACAAAAGAAATGCAGGGTCAACTATTCGAGTTTGGAAAAAACGATCTGCGCACCACTGCCGAGACTTACAGCAACACTCAGTTTTCTGATCCATATATCGATACACCATCCAATCATCCGCCCGAAAGAAAGCCTGTATATGATGAGATGAGTGCCAGAAATGACTATCGTAAGCAAATTGCAAATGCGCGCTTGAGTAATGTGGCTACTATAGTAGAATTGGAAAATACGCCGGCCTACATTCGTCGCAAGGTGGTATTGGAAGATGTGCCACATTCCAGCGAACAAAATTTATCACGCTGGTCTATATCTCAAGATAATGAGTTAGATATTAGAAATGATAATCCATTTCTAAGAGGTCTGGCTGATTAGTTCCTGGATATAAATCCATGGAATATATAAATTAGTCTTTGTTCTTTTAATTAGGTTTATAGTTCTTTTGCAGCCCGTACGGGCTGCTTTTTTTTGCTCAAAACTCATTGTGAATTATGACTATTGGTTAATTAAGATTAACGATTAATTTAAACTGTAAAACTACGCGTGTCGCCTTTCGGAAAGGGTTGGGGGTGAACAGAGTAATAGTAAAGATAATTAATAGCCGCAGATCCTATTTTAGTTTGCATTAATTGTCTAAAATTATTTCATAAAAAAACTACCTGAACCGCGATACAAAATAAGCCCTGAAAGGGCGTAATACGATAGCATAGGGCATCGCCCTGTGTTTGAATAATAGAAAAGATTAAGCCCTGCATGGACACGGAAAAAACTTAAGCCCTGCATGGGCATAATACGATAGCATAGGGCATCGCCCTGTGTTGGAATAATAGAAAAGATTGGCCCTGTATCGACACGGAAAAAACTTAAGCCCTGCATGGGCGTAATACGAAAGCATAGGGCATCGCTCTGTGTTGGAATAATAGAAAAGGTTAAGCCCTGCATGGACACGGAAAAAACTTAAGCCCTGCAAGGGCGTAATACGATAGCATAGGGCATCGCCCTGTGTTTGAATAATAGAAAAGATTAAGCCCTGCATGGGCGTAATACCTTTAAATTGTAATTG
>DAOLZQ010000039.1:0-9614 GCA_035426385.1 Saprospiraceae bacterium | reverse complement strand
GCCAAAGCGCCAAAGCGCCAAAACGCCATTATACTAAAGCGCAGCGACCCAAAGACCAAAGCGTAGCGACCCAAAGACCAAAGCGTAGCGACCCAATTTATCTTTACTTATTAATTTCTTCCTTCTCTCTATGTAGAAGTGGTATCAGAGCAGAAAAAGTAAGGCTTATCACTGTGATACTTAAAATGATCAGTGTAAAATGATTCTTTATTATATCAAGATGGCCCAAAAAGAAGGCTGTTAATATGATAGATATCACCCAAAATGTGACACTCAAAAAACTGATTCTAATGACTTTATTTTCTTTCATGTCAATAGCTCCGGCGACAAAGGGTACTAAAGCTCTGATCACCGGCATAAAGCGTGATAAAACGAATGCGGAATTTCCATACTTTTCATAAAATTTCAGCGCTTTCTGATAAATCTTCTGATATCGTGGTGAGTGCAAGCCCTTTTTGTTTTTTCCAAAGCTTCGCCCCCATCTGAAAGATGTATCACTGCCTAAGGTTCCGGCCAGTATTAATACAGGTATGGCTATAAACAAATTCAATACTCCATTGCTGGCGATGACACCCACTGCCATCAACAGGCCGTCGCCCGGTAAGAAAGGAGCTGCCGGAAAGAAAGCACTCTCCAGATATACAATCGAAAAAAGCAGAAAATATACAATTACTGGATACATACTGCTGAAATTATTCAGCCATCCATTGATATCAGTAAAAAATGTTACAATAGTATCCATATTGTTTTCTCTAATTTAAATCCGAGACTGTATTTATCCGGATATTCTTTCAAACTTATTTTTGCGCATATTAGTAACCCTGCTATTTTAAATTAACAAGTTCCAGATCATTTTCTGATACCATTTCTTTGAACGGCCAAACTCTTCTTCTAGTTTCTTATTGAGTACGTCCATTTGTATTTTTTTTCCTTTAACAGGTTTTATAATTTCACCACTGCGATTGCACTCAGTCCGTACATCTGTGGCAAACCACGTTGTATTCATTCGGGGCATTACTATACCCAGTATCATCCCTGGTAATCCTCCAAAACTTTCCGGCCCTGAAGAGCTGGCGAGATCCTCACTGTAGTAAGCTATCACATAGAGTGAGTCCTGAATGACACAAGTAGCACGACGACAACTGTAGCCGGCTATCTCTCTGTACTCATTGGTGATCTTCCATGTGAAGCGGTGTATCGTATCTTCGATCAAGTAATCTCCCTCAAATATCTCTTTAAGGGAATATTGTTTCGCCGTGGAGAAGTCTTTGTACACTTCATTATGTTGCGCCACATCACCACCCCACATTCTGGACTTGCTCTTATCTGAATTTTCTTTAAATATATAGCGTGATTTGCCTGGTGACCACAGCATGGTAAACTGATCAATTTTAAATTTTGGAGCCATGCGAATGATTTCATCCATCCAAGGGTTCTCATTTCCGTCTTTTGATTCGGTGAGTGCTTTCTTTATACTGAACCTCCGCTCGTAGTTTATGATACCACATTCATGCACTTCCTGAGACCAGACCTGACTGAATATACTCAGAGCGACCAGGGTTAATATCCACTTTTTCATTGATCTGATTTTTTGTCCTTAGCCTGATTTTTAAAATTATATACCAGTGTGATCATTCCATACCGTTGAATGGTGTTGTATCTGGTCTCATTGATCGTCTGCGAACTAGTATATCTACGTAAGCCCTTATTATTGTTTAATATATCATGAACTGTCAACATTAGTTCTAACTGTTTGTCCTTCATAAATGAATAACTCAGTGTTCCATTCCACAATACCTGATCAAATCGCTTGTCATAGTCTGTCTGTGCATTCTGTTGAATGATATTTGCATTTGTCTTAAGAGATAGAGATTTGCTGAATTTATATTCGACACCTGCTTCGATCTCGTGTGAATAATACTTTACTTCATTTGAGATGACCCCACCCGTAGTACGATTCCAACTGGGATTATAAGATATATTTATATTCATTTTATCCTCAATGTCAATGTAAGTTTCTAACTGTGGACCAAGACTAAAAGTCTGTACTTCGGTACGTATATTATTGATATAGGATACATTCTGCATAAATGTGCTGTATGTCCCTACAGATAACCTGATCTTTTTATTAATTTTCTGGTCGAAGCTCGCATATACGGAAGCTGAATAGTTGCCATTGGTGTTTTCAAAAGTTGTTATACTTCTGCCAGAAGCATCGATCGTATTTCGTTCAGAAATATTATTTAGCGTATTAGAGGCATGTATAGAGCCCCAAAAACTCTGTCCAGTGAGTGCTTTCCAGAAGTTATAAGATATACCGATACTTTGATTGTATTCCTGGCGCAACTGTGGATTACCTATGACGATATTGAGTGGGTCTGTATTGTCTCTAAGTGGCTGAAGCTGGGTGATGTCCGGTGGCTTGGTGCTTCCATTGTAATTAATATTGATTCTGCTGGTACGAGTAAATCGGTAGGTAAAGAATCCATTCGGCAACCATTTATTTATGTCGTATCTT
Source organism: Saprospiraceae bacterium (assembly GCA_035426385.1). Lineage (GTDB taxonomy): Bacteria > Bacteroidota > Bacteroidia > Chitinophagales > Saprospiraceae > Parvibacillus. The sequence goes on along the minus strand of DAOLZQ010000039.1, from coordinate 7,096 downwards.
ATGACAGTATCTTGTACCCGGTTATCCAGTGCAAAGTTGGTATTCTCAAATGAAGTACCAATTCCCCACATCAGTTTATCTTTACTATAGCTCAGGTTCAGCCCTGCGCCATTCGCATAGTTATCATATATGAAATGATTGCTGAGTGAATCTAGTTTTTGGTCATAAAGATTAGTTTCCGGATTTTTATTATTGGTAGTGAAACTTGAATTAGAATATGCCCCATTTCTATATATTGTTGATGACAGCGAAAGTGAGGTAGTGAGTGGCTCGGTATATACCAATTTCGCTGCATAGTTTCGATTGTTGATCTCTCTGATTCGATTTTGATCCAGGCGCTCTTCTCTGTGCTCTATAAAATATTGATTGTAACTATTATATAGGGTAGAATCCACCTTTTCATTTTGAGTATAGTTTCCGTATAAATAAATAAAGCGACCCTGCTTTCTGAATTTTTTACTGAAATTAAGTGTTTGTCCGATGCGGTCTTCTCCGCTTTTCTGAACACCTTTTCGATCTACTGAAGACAATATTTTATCTTCATTATTTTTATTGTTTGTCAGTAGGGTAGAGATACCTGAATTGTTTGATTTTGAAATGTTGATGTTGTATTTAATGGTGGTGAAGCTATCCAGTTGGTAATCCAGATTTACTAACCCGGAGTGCTTATTTAGTGAACTGTGACTCGTGCGATCATTTTCAAAAATCAAAAATGTATTCGGCAAAAATTGTTTTGTAAAATCACTTTTCTCCAGATCATTCTCGCGATTTGAAAATCCATAATTAGCATTAATCTTTAATTTATCTTTAAATACTTTGGTAGAGTAAGAACCCCCAATAGCCTTTGACTTTGGAATACCTTCGCCATTATACTGTCCATCCCAACTAAAATCATCATCAGAAGTGTATGTCATAGAAATGTTAGATCCTGTAGACATAATACTCATACCTCCTGTACCCATATATTTCTGTGAATCCTCAAATGATAGATTAGTCGTACCGGTATTGGATATAATTCCATATAGTCCGTATTTTGATTTTCCCTGATAGAATTGTCCCAGAACAGTATTGTTGTAATAAAAGGGAGTCGCGCCAAAGCCCGCACTTATCTTGCCGAAATAGCCCTCTTTATATTGATCTTTTAGGAGGAGATTTATGGCTTTTATTTTTTCACCATCTTCTATACCGGTCATCTCTGCTGCATCTGATTTTTTGTCAAACACCTGCACTTTATCAATTGCCTTTGCTTGAATATTTTTTGTAGCTATGGTAGGGTCACTTCCGAAAAATTCTTCACCATCGACGAAAACTTTCTTTACCTCTTGCCCCATGGCTGTAATTACTCCCTTTGAATTTACCTGTAAGCCTGGTAATTTTTTTAATAGATCTTCCGCAGTAGCATTTGCACTCACTTTGAAACTGTCTGCGGTAAATTGTATTGTATCGCCTTTTATTTTGATCTTGCCTGCATCAAGTATGGTTACTTCACCGAGCAGCTGGTCCTGCTTTATCAGTTCTAGTGTATCCATCTGGAAGAGTTTTTGGACCGATGTAAGATGCACCGTCTCCATATTGATTAGAAATCCAGGATAATAATAATATACATTGACCCACCCTGTATCCAGGTCGGAGATATTATAGTACCCTTTTAGATCGCTGCGCGTATATGCTCTCAGCAGTGAATCTTCCGCACTTACTACACTTATGCTGGCATTTACTACCGGATTGTGGTTTAGTTGGTCATATATACGGCCTTCCAGAGAGTTGTTTTGGGCGATAAGTGCAAAATGAATAAACAGACAGGCGAAAATCAGGTATGTCTTAATCATAGATGAAGGAATTGAATCAGTATTGCAACGTCAAAAGTATTTTTTTATTAATAGAATGTCCAAATATTATGATTTCTGCTGCCTTTTTGTACTTTTGATTATTGAATATTGCCACATTGTACCAAACAGAAGCTCTAACTCTTCAGGAAACTTTCATAAAGTCCAAGATATTGGGTCGAAATGTCAAAGCAAGGATTTTGGGCCAAGGGCACTTCCATCATCCTCATTGTATTTTTATTTTATTCAATGATGGACAAGATTTTCCACTCCTTCATATGCAGCGATCCGTTGACGCTTTTAATAAGATATACGATCATTGTAAGATTGCTGTGTGTGGCTTGGATTGTGGCGACCGTATCAATGAGTATGGGGCAGTAGCTAGATTGGATTATAGAAACAGAGGAAGTAAAGCTATTCCATATCATCATTCACTCATCAGTGAGATATTGCCTCTGTTGAAGCAGAAATACCACTTCAATGCTCCTCCTGACAGGATGGGTTTTGCCGGCTTTTCTCTGGGAGGGCTTTCCGCTTTTGATTTTACTGTTCGACATCCTGAATTAATGAGCTTTTGTGGCGTTTTTTCAGGTAGTTTCTGGTGGAGACATAAGCCCTTCACCGCTGATACGCCCGATGACTTTCGTATCATGCACGAGACGATAGAGAAGTTGCCATTAGACTTCAGACAAAAATACTGGTTTGAAGCCGGAACACGTGACGAGCTTTCAGATCGCAATCACAATGGTGTCATTGATTCTATTGATGACACACTCCATCTCATCGATACACTGATCCATCGGGGTTTTGACCGTAGCAATTCAATAGAGTATATGGAAGTGGCTGGGGGCACCCATGATCCCTACACTTGGGGGCACGTCATGCCTTACTTTTTTGATTGGATTCAAAGGCAAGTAAGGAAGAATATTAAAAATTAATAGATAGAATTGTACTCATATAAGTCGGACTTCCGACTCTTATCCAGACAAAACAAATGACCTCACTCAACTGTATAACTCCTTTTCCGCTCAGCGTGATTCCCAAGCTTTCCAAGCAGATTTGGCGGAGATGTTCTTAATTCCTGCCTGTTCACCCTTGCCGGCTACCTTTATACTTATAGCGGTGCCGCCGCTCGCTGCCATTCTTATCGGTATGACTGACTTACTATTCACCACAAATTTTTCGATTTTATACGACTGAGGCTTGTTGATATAGTGTGCATCCTTTGCATCAGCATATATTGTGGCGATGTATGTCTTACCCGGATCCAGAAACGACAGATTGAGCTTTGTATTTCTGGGATTTTCATCAGTGATACAGCCTATATACCAGTTGTCACCATATTTATCTTTGCGGGCTACGTATAGAAAGTCTCCGGGTTCGGCATCCAGATAGATTGACTTTTGCCACTCCACTGGCACATCTACTATGAATTGAAATGCATCCGGAAAGCGTTCGTAGTTCTCGATGAGATCTGCTGCCATTTGCAGCGGACTGTAGAGCGTCAGATAGAGAGCGAGCTGCTTGGTCAGTGTCGTGTGAACCCGCTCTTTTTTATTCTTGTCATAATAACTCATTTCGGTCTGGAATACACCGGGAGTATAGTCCATTGGCCCTCCCATCAACCGTGTGAATGGTAGTATGGTTTCGTGTTCAGGTGGATTGCCGCTGCTCCAGGCATTAAACTCCTGTCCGCGAGCAGCTTCACAGGCCAGCCAGTTGGGATAGGTGCGCTGAAGTCCTGTCGGCCGCACCGGCTCATGAGCATCGAGCATCAATTTATTTTCCATAAATTTCTTAGCCACACGCTCGTAGTGATTGACCATCCACTGGCCGTCATGGTGTTCTCCACGTGGGATGATGTAGCCGACATAGCCGGTTTTAGCAGCGGGGTATCCGTATTGCTTCATTACTTTGATGGCAGTGTCGAGACAGCGCTCGTAGTTGGTCACAGAGGCTGAGGTTTCATGGTGCATGATCAGCGATACCCCTTTCGAATGGGCGTATGCATTCAGCGCTGCGATGTCAAAATCAGGATAGGGCGTCACAAAATCAAACACCTCTTCTTTCCATTTCCCAAACCAGTCTTCCCAACCTATGTTCCAGCCTTCGACTAGTATGCCTTTGAAGCCGTATTTGGCTGCGAAGTCAATGTATTCACGTACTTTCTTGTTGTTTGCGCCATGCTTGCCATTGGGTTTGAGCGCGGCCCAGTCGGTAGTGCTTAGTTTTAGATTGGATGTATCTGCGTAATTCCAAGAGGCTGTGCCTACGTGCATGTCCCACCAGATGCCTATGTACTTCATCGGCTTGATCCAGGAATAGTCTCCCTCAGGTGCCGGATCATTTAGATTGAGAATCAATCTTGAACTTAATATATCGGTTGCCTTTCTACTGCATACGATGGTGCGCCAGGGCGTCTGACATGGGGTCTGCATGTAGGCTTTATTTCCCACAGGATCGGGCACCAGATGAGCAGACAGTATATAGCTTCTTATATCCACGTCAAGATCCATTGCGGGATAATTTCGCAGTCCGGCCTCGTGGATATTGATATATATGCCATTGGCAGATTTCATCATCAGTGGTGTTTGGACCGCTTGATTACTGAAACTGGTCTTTGCAAATATGGCATCTGCATTCACATTTTTGCGCCTGTCCACCTCAGATAAGCGCGTGTTTAAGTAGGTAAATTCATTTGAGTCATAATCCCCCGGTATCCAAAAAGTAGAGTGGTCGCCGGTCATGTCGAAAGTCGTCAATTCATCTGTGATGATGAAATAGGCCAGGTCAGACTGTCGTGGGAATACATACCGGAAACCCATGCCATCATCAAAAAGTCTAAATTGGATTTGGTAATATATGGCTTGATTGCTGGTAGACACCAGGGTATAGATATATTCTGTGTAATTACATTTGATGGTGGCTTCCTCTCCCCACACCGGTTTCCAGGTGTAGTTTTGAGATTGAGAATCTACCTTGGATAGTAGAGTGGTATTGAACAGGTCATTATCCTTGATTTTTATGCCTAGTTTAGATTCATTGAGCACAGGGTCATTACCAAGCCACATTTTATAGACCGAGTTACCACCTGCCTTTTGGAGAAAAGACGCTTTGACCTTACCCGAGGGGGAGTGCATGAATATCTCACCTGCTGAGGAAGGCGTATGGAGTGAAAGAAAGAGAGTTAGAATACTACAAAAAATAATATTGCTTCGCATGATCATCTGATTTGAAAGGATGCAATTATACTTAAATAACATGAAATTTTCTTTGTGAGAGAGGTAAATCTTAGCCCTTACGTCTATTTTGGCGGATACAGAGCATCTAGGTGAGACCTTATGATGTGCCTAGATTTCCTGCACAGACTCTAACTATACTTTCATTATAGAACATCGAAGGAGGAAAATCATTATTCTTGTACTTAAATTTGCGAAAAAAATAGGAGTATGGGAGAAAGTTATGCCCTGGGGGTCATGTCCGGCAGTTCGCTCGATGGATTAGATTTTGCCTTGTGCAGGTTTGTATATTCGGATGAGCAAGATTCATTTTATATTCAGTCCTGGGAGATCATCGAATCCGAGACCTTCGAGCTGAGTGTCTTTTGGCAGGATCGCCTGCTGAAGGCTTATCAGACCTCTGCTAAGGAGATGTGGCTGGCGCACAATACTTTCGGCAAATATATTGGAGAGCAGGCCTTGTTGTTTCTTCGTCGGACACAGATCGTACCTGATTTTATTGCCTCACACGGTCATACCGTATTCCATGAGCCACAGAACCACATGACTCTTCAGATCGGCAATGGTGCGGCCATAGCAGCAGTGACAGGTCTACCGGTAATCTCTGACTTTCGCAGCACCGATGTTGCTTTGGGCGGGCAGGGAGCACCTATGATTCCCATTGCAGAGAGCAAGTTATTTGCCGGATTTCCGCTGTGCTTAAATATAGGCGGTATTACCAATCTGAGTGCTCGCATAGAGGGTCACTATGTAGCTTTTGATATTAGCCCGGCGAATCAAGTGATGAATAAACTGGCTTCGCAAAGTGGCCAAGCTTATGACCAGGATGGTCTGACAGCTCGCAGTGGTAAGTTACAACCAGAGTTGAATACTGCGCTCAAGCGACTGGATTATTTTAGTACTCCTTACCCCAAATCATTGGACAACAATTGGGTCATGCGTGATCTATGGCCGGTCATCAAGTCCTTTGATTTCTCAGCTGCTGACAAGCTGAATACTTTTTGTGAGTTCATCGCAGATCGCCTTAGCGCTGAGATCAAGAATATCTGCACCCGCGAAAATACCTCCTTCGAAGGAGCCCAAATGCTGGTCACCGGTGGCGGTGCGCTCAATCAATATCTGGTAGAGTGCATTTCGGAGCGCTGTAGCAAAGAGAATGGAGTTGAAGTCGTTCTACCCGAACTGCAGATCATCGAGTTCAAGGAAGCGCTGCTGATGGCCTTAGCCGGATTATTACGCGTCAAAAATATTCCAAACTTCCTCAGCTCAGTGACTGGCGCCAGTATGGACAGTATTGGCGGTTGTATCTATCAGGGGACCAGGCACCTGATTTGAATTAAGAGTTGATTGACTTCTTTTTTAGGCTTAATAGATTTTTTTTGGCGTGCCCCCGCCTTTGGCAGGGTCGTGCTATTCGCTTGTAGCCCATGCTTCACAGTGGGCTATCGCTGCTATCACTCACGCGCCTGCGGTGATAATTGGCCGTTCGCGCCATTTGCTTCACCCAACGCTATCCCGCCACATTTCATTCGCGGGAGTAAACAAATATTGGCAGATAGCGCTCAAAAAAACTTCAGCTCTGAATTCCGAATTGCTCACTCTTGGGGGTATGACGGGATGAAGACATAATGATGGCATAGGCTCTGACAGACTTAGCACTGCAGGTGCGCAGTATAATAGCCAGAGGCGTCGCCCCTCGAATGATATGAGAAAAATCAAGCACTGAAAGTGCACAGTACATTTTCATAGGATAATAACCTATAAATTTATTTTTATGACGGAAAGATTCTTTATATTTTGGTATAACGTAAATTTCAGAACTATATATTGCCGATAGATTGATTTGAGATATAAATAATATTCAAGTTTTGTTAAATTTCTTTCTTATTTTACAAAATCTTGATTACTCTTCGATTGTTAATGAGAATTGAGATTATTTGATTCAACAATAGTGTTCTACTTCCCAAGCATTACAGAATAATTGCTGTAAATAAATATTACTTCAATAAAAATACTTAATAAAATGAGAAT
>DAOLZQ010000038.1:0-29399 GCA_035426385.1 Saprospiraceae bacterium | reverse complement strand
ATTTTGGTTACAAAAGCAAGAATGAAAGACACTGAACCACAAGAAGTGTATGACCATGCAGAGTTACTTAGCGCCTTGGATCAGGGTACCTATGGTCCGGGTGCCCGCAAAGCAAACCACTTTTTGGCACCGGAACGATACGCTCAATACATCGCTTCTATTGCCGAAATATGTAGGGATCATCCGGAAGAATTTTCGATTCCGAAGGGAAAAACTTCAGTACAAGGAATGACGCTAATTAAAATCAGTAAAAATGTGTATAGTCTCGAAAATCCTGAGCTAACTCAATCAGAATACCGGCTTCTCAATGCGAACGGTCTGCCGGTGTTTAGCGGGACAATCATTAAGGGTAACAATCGACTCGACTTTACAAAATTACCAGTGGGAATTTATTTTTATAACCAAAAAGGTAAATCACCTGCGCAAAGAATATTTATAGAACCATGAATTTTCACTATGTATAAATTACGGTATATATTTCTATGCATAGTAGTTGCATCCTTTATTTCAAATGCTACTGCTCAGAAAAATCACAATCGTACATTTTTATCAGGTAATTATGCCGGGTTTTTTGCAGACTCAATGAATTACAATAATGTATATGTGGAGCGCCGGGACACCGGCCTCCACTTTTCAAAAAAATACTACTCCTATTATGATTTTTTCTTATCACAGACTTCTACTTATTGTGACAGTGATGGAAAGCCGGTTATGGTGTGGCAAGGATGCTACATCCTGGATGCAGATAGCCTATCGCCGATCTACAAAGGTGATTTTAGCGACTCCAAAGGCGCAAAAGAACCTCAGTTTAAATTCTGCAGCCTTAGAGAGCGTACCGGAAATTATCGAGTCATAAATGGTTATAATTTAACTTATTCTACATTTTTTTTAGATCGCGGTGATCCACACGACATATTATTGGTATATTATCGGTATGAGAATATTCCCAGCGCGGATTCTTTTTACTTATACACTGCGCGAATAGACCTCACCGGTAGCCCGGAGGGGAAGCCCGCAGTGATGTACAAGGACAGTCTTGCAGCCGGGCCCATCAATCTCAAGGTTGGGTCTATCCAAGCCATTCGCCATGCCAATGGGCTCGATTGGCACATCGTGTTTGCAGAGAACTACTCTTCCAATTTTTACAGTGTGCTATTCGACAGAGAAGGCACTCATCCTGTGGTGAAATCAGTCATCTCACAGTGGGGAATAAATACCAATAACTCAGGTATCTCGGCAGTTAGCCCTAGAGGTGATATTTTTGCTTATCTATCGCAGCAGGAAAATAAATTTATTCTGCTGAATTTCGATCGCTGTAGCGGTGCCTTTAGTTTTCTGGCGCAGGACAGTTTCCCTATAATAGAAGAGGGAAATTTGTGGATACGATTTGCTGAGTTTTCACCTTCCGGACATTATTACTATATAACCACCGCCTCCAATTTATACCAGTTTGACCTAAAGGATCCCAGTCTGCACAACAGCCTAACTCACATAGCCTCATTTGACACAGCTCAGGTTAACCAATTTCCTATTCCACTTCCAATTAAAGGATATTTCGGCCAAATGTTTCGAGGATATGATGGCCATATGTATATGTGGAGTGGAAATGCAGTGCCATTAATTCACCGCATTGAATTTCCCGATCGCAAAGGCCCCGACGTGGGCTTTAAGCAGGACTTTAGAAAGTTGCCTTTTTACCCTCCTTGGTTCATCAATACATTAGTGGATTATGAACTAGGAGCCCTACCGGGCGATCCCTGTCACACGGCCACAAAAGACCTACCGCCCGAGAAAATAACCCTCTATCCAAATCCGACTTCGAACCGGATAAAAAGTAACTTATCGTATGATTACGATGGATTAAAATTGAGTATCATCGATGCCACCGGCAGACGTGTATATGCGGGTAGTTGCGGTGACCTCAGATCAGGCATAGACGTGCAGTCGCTTCCATCGGGTATGTACCTCGTCCTAATTCAGGGACGTGAAGTGGGTAAGTTTGCCAAAGTAAATTAGGTCACATTAATTATAAATAAATATGCGATACACAAAAGACCAATTCATATGAAATACTCTATTTTCTTATTTCTGATGCTCGCCTGCTACCTTCAGGGTCAGTCCGGGTATCTACCCATGGTCAAGGAAGGAAATCATTGGTACTATGATAAATTTAAGCAACTTAGCACCTACGAGCGCATTACCAATTCGTATGTATGCTGGATAGAGGGAGATACGACGCTCAATGACACTACATACAAGATACTCAGAAAGGCAGATTTGCTCGGTACAGAACCCTGCGCACCCAGAGATACACCCTGCTTCGTGCCTGATATTCCCTATAAACTCGAAAATGAAAGAATCAATGGATTTATACGGGAGGATACGGTGCTGCATCAGGTATTCTTCCGGTCAACACTTGCCTACAATTTTGCTTGCTGGATGCCGGACTTTGAGTATCTGATCATCGACTTCGACCTCAAGGTGGGCAATCAACTAACTTACTGTATGGATAATTCAATCGTAAAGGTGGAAGATACGACTACCTATCGCATCTACAAGGTGGACACGGTGCTCTATGCAAGCAAGAATAGAAGAGCGCTGCATTTCTTGGCGCGTAAGCCGCCCATAGTGAAGCACAAGAAGGTGGACAATCGCATCATCGAAGGCGTGGGTCTGGATATGTATGAGCAGTTTGGTGGCAATGGCCAGTACGGAAACTCCAATTTCGTGCGGCTCAACCATTTTTGCGAAGGCGGCACACAGGATTGCAGTCTACCCATAGCAGCGAATAAGACCATTATTCGAAGTGACGGAAAGCTATATCCAAATCCGGTGTCGGATGTCGCTACTCTAATCGGGATCTCGGATATTCAATCTGTCACCTGCTATACGCTCACCGGCTACAAGATCGATATTCCCTGGCGGGAGCATACTCTGGATTTTTCCGGTGTAGTGCCTGGCATTTATTTTCTTAAGATTACCGGTATTGATGGCAGCGCTGCAATAATTAAAGTAGTGAAGCGGTGATGGTCTAGTCTATTGTGCAACTATAATATCCTATTTTTCTGTAGCCTTTTTCTACAAATTCCTTCGTTTATTCTTTAATGCAAAAGAGTGTCGAAGGTTTTTTATCTTCACCAATAGTGGACTTACTCTGTACACTATTTTGAGGTCATATTCATCTTAGACGACTAGGCCAGAAAAAATATAAAGATATATAAGAGTCTTTACGCAAAGGGAAAGCTCCCTATTTCCTACTAACTCGTATATTTAGGCATAAATGGTTGACTCATGAAGAAGAGAAATTTGCTGATGATGTGTCTGTTCTTTCTAGTGGCTGCAGCTACAGGTCAGAAAAAAATCACGCTGGAGGATATATTTCGCTCCGGCAGCTTTCGGACAAAAGGTATTCCCGGCTTCCGGTTTATGAATGACGGTAAGTCTTATATTAGTCTTAGTGAGGGCAATTTGAAACAGATGAACATTACAGATGGCAAAGAGTCAGCCATCATCCTGGCCAAGGAAGAATTTAAACGTATAGCACCTGAGGGAGCTACACTGAATGATTTCGAACTGAGTGCCGATGAATCAAAAATTCTCTTCAAGATCGAAAGTGAAGCGATATACAGACGCAGTTCGCGAGATAAAGTGTTGGTATATGATCGCAAGACGGGCAAGAGTACCATCATCCACAATGGAGACCCTATCAATAATGCCACCTTTAGTCCGGACGCAACTAAGATAGCTTACACCTACAAAAATGACCTTTATTATACTGACCTGGCGGATGATCGTGTCACTATGGTCACAAATGATGGCAAGTGGAATTCGATCATAAATGGTATGTGTGACTGGGTATATGAAGAAGAATTTAGTTTCACCAGAGCCTTCGAATGGTCAGGTGATGGCAATAGTCTGGCTTATCTCAGATTTGATGAATCTCTAGTTCCTGAACTTACACTTGAATACTATCATGATGGTATGTATCCGGAGCCTTATACCTACAAGTATCCAAAGGTAGGAGAGAAAAATTCTACAGTTACCGTTCACTTTTTCAACCTTGATACTAAAAAGACGGCAACACTTCAATTACCTCCGGATGGAGAAATCTACTACCCTCGACTAAAGTGGACCCGGGATGCGAACCAACTGTGTGTCTTTCGTATGAATCGGCATCAAAATGAACTTAATTTACTACTCGTGGACAGAAATACCGGAAATTATACTACACTGCTTCACGAGGCTAGTCTACAATACATAGAAATCAATGATTTCCTCACTTTTTTCAAGAATGGAAAAGAATTTCTATGGGTGAGTGATCAAGAGGGCTTTCAGCAGGTTTATCTCTATCAGATGGATGGAAAATTAAAAAATAAGATAACTACCGGTCAGCACGATATTTCTGACATATATGGAGTAGATGAGAAAAATAGAAAATTGTATTATCAGGTGGCCGCACCTACACCCATGGATCGACAGGTCAGAGTAATTGACCTGGCGAGTAAGAATGAACAGTTGCTCTCAACTAGTGTCGGCACAAGCTCTTATAGTTTTACCGGCACATATGACTATGCGGTATCTACTTGGTCAGACCTCAATACCCCACCCATCTATACCGTACTGGACAAGAAGAACAAAATCATCAGAGTTCTAGAAGACAATGCCACAGCAAAAGAGAAATTCTCCTCTTATGGAGCGCCACAAACTGAATTCTTCAACTTCACGTCTTCAGAAGGAGTGTCGTTGAATGGCTGGATGATCAAACCTGATAATTTCGATCCAAACAAGAAATATCCTGTCTTCATGACGCTATATGGTGGACCCGGTAGCCAACAGGTGCTCAATAGTTGGTCAGGTGGCAAGTGGTGGTTCAAGATGTTTGCTCAGCAGGGGTATTTGATCGCTTGCGTGGACAATCGAGGTACGGGCGGTCGTGGTACCGAGTTCAGAAAAATGACTTATCTGCAAATGGGTCACTATGAAACAATCGATCAGATAGAGGCTGCTAAATATCTGGGTAAATTGCCCTATGTAGATGCCGGTCGGATAGGTATCTTCGGTTGGAGCTATGGTGGCTTCATGTCCTCCCTGTGCCTCTTCAAGGGAAATGATGTATTCAAGTCAGCCTTAGCAGTAGCTCCAGTCACCAACTGGAAATGGTATGACTCCATATATACTGAGCGATATATGCGCACTGAAGCAGAGAATCCCAAAGGCTTTGCAGAGAATAGTCCCATCTATTTTGCCGACCGACTTCGCAGTAATTATTTCCTGGCTCATGGAATGACGGATGACAACGTGCATTTTCAAAACTCAGTCGAGATGAATAGGAGCTTGATAAAAGCCGGAAAAGATTTCGAATTTCACATGTACCCCAACAGCAATCATGGAATTTTTACTGAAGGTGCTACCTTCCATTTGTATTCAGCAATGACAAAATTTGTACTTGAAAAAATATAACGTCTTCCTAATCTTGCTCATCAGCACGATGGGAATTTCTTGTAATACACTCAGACCACTTTATACCAACAACATGCAATCATTGTCATGGATGAAAGGGTACTGGACTCAGCCCGATGAGCTTCAATATGAAAATTGGATTCAAATGCCGGACAGCTCCATAGAGCACATCAGTTTTATCTACGACCATGGCGAACCAGTCATCTCTTCAAAGCGCAAGATATATAAGAGCAAAGATGGCATCCAGTTGGTGACTACCTTATATCATGAGAATCATGCTGAAGTGACTTCTTTCTACCTGACTGATATAGAAAATAATTTCTGTCGCTTCGAAAACCAAAACCCAGATCTACTGGAAGCAATTGAATTTAAATTGATCGATTCTGTACAGGCCGAGGTAACTTATATCTTTCTCAAGCCAAGGCATGAAATCAAATATTTATTGAAAAAGAAAGTCTAATGCTCGAAAAATATGTAGATATTTTACGTGGAATTAAATAAATTTTTGGCTGAGGGTCTGACCTGCAGTGTTATTTCTGTACTTTAGGCCCTGCATAAACAATAATCAACTGTGAATAAAAAGTACATCGCCGTCCTCCCACTAATTTTATTTATTTTATTTCAAAATTGTAAAAGTGACAGCACTGCAAATTCAGTCTTCGGAACCGGAGCTGACTCTGCTACCGCCGAACAGAAACCCGTAGAAAAGCCGGTAGATACGCTAGCACTGAGAACGCTGGCAGACTCACTCTTACGACACTATAATTACGATAGCAGTTGGGCGCAGATGACACCCGTCATACCCGGAGCTATACTGCCATTTCATCGTATTGTAGCCTTCTATGGCAATCTCAATAGCACTAGAATGGGCATATTGGGAGAAATACCAAAAGATCAGATGATCAAAAAGCTCTTTGGAGAAGTAGAGAACTGGCAGCGCGCTGACTCTACAGTCAAGGTCATTCCAGCGCTTCACCTGATTGTTACTGTTGCACAGAAAGATCCCGGTCGAGACAAAATGTACCGTGGAAGGATGAACTCAAACATGATAAAAAAGATCATACACTGGGCTGATTCCATAGATGCACTGGTATTTCTGGATATCCAGGTAGGACATAGCACCTTACTTCGTGAGCTACAGCCATTGGATAGTTTTCTTAGCCTTCCTCGTGTCCATCTGGGCATAGATGCAGAGTTTGCTATGCATACTAAGAAAGTACCGGGCACTATTATGGGTCAGTTTGAAGCTGAAGAAATTAACCAAGCAATAGATTTTCTGCAACAAAAAGTTAGGGAGAATCATCTACCACCTAAGATATTAATCATACATCGCTTCAAGCGCAAAATGATACAAAATGCAGATAGAATTAAAAATCCACCTGAGGTCCAGGTTGTGATGGATATGGATGGGTGGGGAAATAAAGAATTAAAATTCAGCTCCTGGCGGGATTATATCCGTAAGGAGCCTGTGCAATATACCGGCTTCAAATTGTTCTACAAAAACGACACCAAAAGTGGTACGCCTTTGCTTACTCCGACTGAAGTTCTGACCAGAACGCCTCAACCACTGTATATTCAATATCAATAAATACCCGATGGAAGATAGTAAGGTAATTGAAGGCATGGCTACTCCCAGGGGACAATTTCCGCATATACGACGTGCAGGTGATTACTTATTTATATCAGGCACATCCAGTCGAAGGCCTGATAATACGATCGCCGGTGCGCAAGTCGACGAATTCGGTGCAGTAACACTGGATATCAAAATTCAGACATGCGCAGTCATCGAAAATATCAGAGCAATATTGAGTAGTCTGGATGCCAATCTGGATGATCTGGTGGAACTGAGCGTATTTCTCGTCAATATGAATGACTTCAAAGAATATAATGAAATCTATTCAACCTATTTTGATTTTAACGGTCCGACACGTACCACTGTTGCAGTACACCAACTGCCACATCCTCATTTACTCATAGAGATCAAAGGGATTGCTTATCGTCCGCTCAAAATATAATAAATGGTCATAGCAGTAAACACACGTCTTCTGCTTGCCAACCGACTCACCGGTCTGGGACACTATACGCGTGAGATACTTAAACAGATGGTACTGAGCCACCCGGAGCATGTCTTTATCTTCCTATTTGATAGACCATATAATAGCGAATTTATTTTTGCGGAAAATGTAATCCCAGTAATTGTCTCACCACAAGCTCGCGCAGCCCCACTCTATTTGACTTGGTTTGATTTTTCCATTCCAAAAGTTTTAAAGAAATACAATCCTGATGTATTTATATCAATGGATAACTTCACTTCACTTCGCATGAAGATACCCAACCTTTTGATAATTCATGACCTGGCTTATTTGCACTATCCTGAACACATGGATTGGTTGCATAGGTGGTATATCAGACGATACACACCCCGCTTTATCGCTCATGCCACACTGATCGGTACGGTATCAGAAGCTACCAAAGAAGATATCATCACCCAGTTTAATGTTCCTCCTGAAAAAGTATGTATCACTTCACTCGGACTCAATGAGGGAATTCAAAAGGTCACTGATAAAGTAGAAATCAATACTTTTCATAAAGAATTAAATATTTCTTGGCCATATTTTCTACATGTAGGTACCTTCCAACCGAGGAAAAATATTGCCGGCTTGATTAAAGCCTATACTCTATACCGTCAGTCACACACAAGTGACACTAAACTGGTGTTGACTGGTGACAAAGGGTGGAGAAATAAATTAATGAAAGAAGCACTCGCATCATCACCTTATAGAGCAGACATCATTTTATTAGGATATCAAAATAATCAAGCGCTGTCCTATCTACTGTGTGGTGCGCGAGCGCTATTTTTAGTCTCTCTATTTGAAGGATTTGGAATGCCAATCATCGAAGCGCAGAAATGCGGTTGCCCAGTGGTAGCGAGCGATGTCAGCTCGATGCCGGAGGCTGCGGGTGATGCTGCGCTTTTAGTAAATCCTCATAATACAGTAGCTATAGCTGCAGCTATGTTCCGCATGGATAGTGAACCGGAATTACGACAAGAATTAATAAAAAAAGGATATCTGAATGCAGCAAAATACTCGTGGAAGACATCGGGTGAAAAAATGTGGCAAATGATTGAGCAAATTGCGAAATCAAAAAAATAATTACCGACTTAGTTCTATTCGATAAAAGGATAAACATCAATGATAAGTAGTTACTTTTATTGTATTTTTTTAACCAGTTAGATTTTCAAAATTTAATTCCAACTGTTCAAAGAAGCGTTTTTTATCCAGGTCTGATCCATGAGATATCGCTATACTGTGTGTGTCCAAGTCAGAAAACCATTGATCAATTCGATTTACCATACTTTCATCAGAAGTCGAGAGATGGTTGGGATTATCCAGCACCGCGAAAATACGTTTCTGTGAATTTGATTCAATTAGGTATATATTATTTGTGAAATAAACTTCATTTTCCTTAATAATAACTTTATTTTTAATGGTCGAATCGAAAGGGCTTTTTTTCACGTGCTTTTCGGCCTTCTCCTTCAAAGACTCTAACAATTCATAGACTAATGAATTTAAGTCCAAGTATTTTTTTATATTCTTAAACCATCCCATATCTCGAGCATAATTTAATTGACGCGCAGTATTAATGCACATATTGGTGTTCAAGTATTCCACCGATTTGATGCTGCAATACTGATTGTAGATTGACTGAATGGAGGATAGTCGTTCGGCGGTCAGCCATAAATCAGTGATAAATACCTCGGACGCTTTATAAATCGGTGACCAAATAGTTTTGGACCAAAAAAATAATTTAAAAGCCATCAACTCGGGAAACTGCATATAGTAGAATACGGGAATCTCATACGAAGTCAACCACAATTTTGCATTTTTAACATCTAGTTGCATCATACTATTCTCCAAATCATTTATAAATTGGGATGGTAAATCATCTTTTGCGATATTCAAAGAATACTTCCAGCGATGACCGGTCGCAAGGTCAGGTGGAAGCAAATTATGGTGCTGCAAGAATGATATTAATTGTTCACCCTCATCAAAAGTTAGTTTTCGCTCTCCACTTAGTGTGCGATATATCATTGAAGTGGACATGCTGGTACATTTTCCTATCAGCCTGGCTACTTCGGGCTTGCCAAAGCGATCTGTAAGTCGCAATAAAAGAGTAGTTTGATCCATGAGCTATCCTTCTGTTCGACTTACAAGATACCTTTTCTGTTGAAATTCCCATAATCGAGAATTAGCTAAAAAATAAGTAATGGAACTGAACAAAGTACGCTTGGAGTGAGGGTAAAGTGAAGTGAACATAACGAAGGTCTTACTTTTTTTCCTGCAGCTATGAGTGCCTGAATCCGAAGGTCCATAGCGGCAACGTATGGAGGTGCGAAGGCGAAAGTCCTTCCGGTATCCCCATAAGCTTAAAATTTTCAAGCAAAGCTGACAACCGTAAAGTGCGCAGTTTACATTTAATATTGGGCTTCAATTTTGTCAATTTTAAGAACTCTTAGGCGATGATTCCCAATTATTTTAATTTCATTGTCGGCTTTTTAAATGCCTGATATTCCGGAATTTTATTGGTTAGAGAATACTAATTCTCAATAGATGAAGCTTTTCACTTCCTCACCGTCTGGCCTTCTAACCTTCTACCCATCTATCTACCTGTCGTTGGGGAACGGCGTTTTTCCCTGACTTAAGCGATCTACGAGTTAAGTTGGTGTGAATTTATATTTTATTCGATAAAGGAAAATATAAAGAATTCTTGATTAGAATTCATTCTTGTTGACCAACTATATTTTTGGAGCCCAACGTTATTTCTGCCATTTCTCTTTAATATAAAAGACAATCAGCCCAAGACCGATCATTGCAATCCCCGATAATACCAGGCCCCAACCGGTAGAAATAAGGATGAAAATCCAAAGGCCGATGGCAATTAAAACGGGTATGGGATATAGAGGCATTTTAAATGGAAATGTCTCTCCCCGACGATGCAATAGAATGAGACCGACAGACTGACCGATAAATTGGATTAAAATCCGCATGGCTAGGATAGCACTGATCACTTCAGACAATCTGAATAATAAGCTAAAGACAAATCCGACTGCGCCCAGGAATAAAAGTGACACATATGGGAAATCTTTCGTCGGATGAGTACGCGCAAATATCTTGAAAAATGCACCGTCCTTGGCCGCTGCGTAATGTATCCTTGAATAACCGAGAGTGGCAGAAAAAACGGAGGCAAAAGCAACCCACAAGATCAGACAAGTCAACACAGTAGCTGCAATAGGTCCGGCAAGTCGCTCCATAAAAAGACTGAGTACGTATTTACTATCTTTTGCTTCCTGCCAAGGTATGACACTCGTCACGCTCATATTCATCAATATGTATAAGATAGAAATCCCTACAATAGAGAGGAACATACTACGCGGGATATTCCGCACCGGATCCTTGATCTCATTACCGATATGGCAGACATTATAGTACCCGAGATAACTATATACGCTCTTGACACTGGCGAATCCAAGTGCGGCAATGAAGCCGGAGTTGAGTGTCAGTCCATCGTTGATGTGTATCAGTGGCTCGAGGATGTGGCCCTTCCAAATTCCTGAGCCGATGATCCAAGCGAGAGTCAACAACACGCCTATCCACAGCGCCACACTAATCTTGCCAATCTCAGAAATATTACGGTATAGAAGCACGATGATCAGTATCACTACACCACCTCCGACCATCTTCTCACCCCACCATGGAAGCGGAAAGATATAGGATAGATATTGGGCAAAACCTATTGCCGCTGAAGCAATCACTAGTGGTGCCTGTATAGAGGTCTGCCAGACAAACAGAAAACTCATCCACCTACCACCCTCCCGGCCATAAGATTTTCGGAGAAAATTGTACGTGCCGCCAGCCAGTGGATATTTGGCGCCCAGTTCACTCCATACCATAGCATCCACAAATGAGAGCAGCGCACCGGCAAACCAGGCATATAAAAAATAAGGCCCATTGAGCAGGCCGATTACGAGAGGCAGGGTGATAAATGGGCCTATGCCGACCATGTCAATCATATTGATCGAAGTGGTCTGTAATAAGCCTATTTTCTTTTGCATGCCGAGTTCTGAAGGTTCAAGGCACAATTTTAATCAAATTAGTGATTAAAATATGAAATTGAAAAACCTTGATTTTCATGTACCCTGCTAAAGCTGTGACCATTGCACAGCCAGGCTATAAAATAATAAGAATAAACAGAGTCAATCTTATCATTATAAATGAGGAAGAAAAACTAGCCTAGTGGGAATCTTAAACTCTCCTTCTTCGCCAGCTTCTTACAAAATAGTCTCCCACCAAAACGAGAACCAACAGACCCACTGCCCTAAACATTGCTATCGGGAAATAAAGCGCCCAGCTAAAGTCACCATGCCAGACCCCATATAGACTTTGTAACACTACGCTTATGACAACACAGAGCAACATCACTATTGCAAACTTTCTCATTATCCTATATTTTAAAAAGTGGATTATATACTGAACAACGCTTGAGGTTTAGTACCTCAAATAAATCACTTGTCAGGCTCTCTTTTTTCGCCAGCTATCTATATAATAAAATCTTATAAATATTAAAATCATAAGTCCCATAATTATTAAAAGGCCGGAAGAAAAATAACGATCCCATGAAAATCTTCCATCTTCAATACTATAGGAAATCTGTAGCAACGCACCCGCGATTACTCCCCTCAGAACTAAATCCAATATATTTTTCATAATTCTAAATATTAAAAAATCTATGGCTTTCTAATTCTGCCTCCTGAGCTAGTGGCAACTGACAACTCAAATCCTTTATTAATTCTATTCCAGCTTTTTTCCTTTTTTAAGTCTTCTTTAGAATTGCATTCATTTTAAACAGCATAACCAACTAAATAGCGAAAATATAGAATAATCTGCTCTCAATAAAATTTTTGGTATAGCATTTCTATAATTTAACATTTTTTTAATGCTCAATAAAAATAATTAATATTAAATGCTAAAGTTAATTCATTGAAAACCTGAATTCAAGCTGCTATGCAACTTTATTTTTAATTTCAAACTTTTCATATTTATAGCCTACTATTTATCTAAATTTACCTTTAAAGGAATTTTTCTTGACTTTAGCTATTTATTAAATCCATCGAATTTAATATGGTCAGCGGGTTACAGCAATATTTTGCATCCTCACAGAGGCTTACTTCATAAAAAAGTAAAATACAGGCAATTAATATACCTCCACAATGGGACAATTAATTCTGCTTCTTTTAGGCTCAGATCAGGCCGGGGTATTTCTGCACGACATTGACAATTAATTCACCAAAGAGCGTATTGGCCCAGGCAAACCATTTCCTGGTAAATCTGGAGGCATCATCCTTACAAAACGATTCATGCATAAATCCGGTACCGCCATGAGTAGATCTAAGCAGCTCCACACACATTTTAATCTCTGCGGTATCGGTAGACGTAAGCGCCCGCATGATGATACCCAATGGCCAGATCATATCCATACCTGTGTGAGGTCCGCCTACGCCATAGCCAGCGGAGCCCTGAAAGAAGAAGGGATTGTCCGGCGAAAGTATAAACTTTCGGGTTTGACGATACACCACATCATCCACCGGCATATCAGTCAGGTAAGGCAGTGATAATAGACTAGGCACATTGGCATCATCCATCAGGTTATAACTACCTAACCCATTGGTCTCAAAGCCATAGATTTTTCCATAGTTATTGAGTGTTGCAATACTATATATCTTCAGGGCAGCTCCTACTTCGTCTGCCAATGCACTACATTCTCGAGCATATCCATATGCGCGATGAATATCGGTAAGCATTTGAGCCATTTTTCTCAATACATCCACCGCAAAGAAATTGCTGGGGATCAGGAAGGGAAAGATGGTAGCATCATCACTCGGCCTGAACATGGAACAAATGAGCCCTACAGGTCGGACAGGATATCCATATCCGGCCAGTGGAACACCATCCGTAGCCCAGGCAGTGCGCCGCTGGAAGCTATAGGGCCCAGGTCCAACTTTACGCTGCTGCTCTTTGAAAGTTTTGATAATAAGTGTTACTGCCTCGAGCCAATCTTCACCAAATGGAGTCTGATCGCCAGTCATTTTCCAATAATGGTATGAAAGCCGCATGGGATAACATAAGCTATCTATCTCCCACTTGCGCTCGTGCACACCCGGCTTCATATCAGTCAGATCAGTCTCTTTCCATTCACTGATTCTGTTGGTGTCTTTATAAAACGCATTTGCGTAGGGATCGAGCCTGATGCAGGCTACTTGGCGACGGATGACACCCGCGACCAATTGTCGCAATTCAGCATCTTCATTCATCAATGATAGATAGGGGAACACCTGTGCTGTGCTGTCTCTCAGCCACATGGCATCTATATCACCGGTGATCACATAGGTATCTGGCTGGCCACCAATCATAGTAAAATCAACGGTCGTATCCAGCGTATTTGGGAAACAATTCTCAAATAGCCAGGCCACTTCGGGGTGTTTTATCTGTTTTTTTACCCTTAGTATGGTGTTTTCCACAGCCTTACTGGTAAATTTTCTATCCTTCAGCTCAGGCCGGTGAGACTCAAACACCTTGCGATCAGGCCATTTAAGGGTCATGCCGGGTAGTATTGCCAGTGATGAGAAAACAGCTCCATTGATCAGTATTTTGCGTCGTGTCTTATCGGTCATTGTCAAAAATAAGTAATATCTTGAGTAAAGATCAAAATTTTACTTTTGAGTCGGCGTTCTAAAAAACCCGGATTATCCATTTTGTAATATCAGGCGTTACTATACCATATGAAAAATTTTACAAGCTTTATAATCATATTATTTTGTCTGGGACTGGCTAATGACTCTAAGGGTCAGGAACTCAAGCTATATCAGTGGAAATCATTACAATGTGTCCGCTCGGGCTATGACGTAGCCGCTACAGACAACTATATAGTATATAATACAGGTGTCAATCTGATGTTTCTCGACAAAAGTGATTATACCAACATCAGTTACATGACGAAAATAGATGGATTGACTGAAACTGAGATTGAGAAGATTGCCTATAATGAGGTTGCGAAGAAACTATTTGTCTATTATAAAAGTGGCAGTATCGATATCGTAGATAGTGACCGAAAAGTCACTAATCTGCAGGATATAAAAAATAATTCCACGCTGGTACCTGACAAATCAATCAGGAAATTAGTGAGCTTAGAACGGTATGTTTATCTATGTATGTCTTTCGGCTTGGTGCAATTTGATATGGTGGATGAGGTTTTTACCAATACAGTAGCAGTGCAGGGTGGCGTAAATGATATTACCCAGTCTGGCAACCAACTGTACATCACCACCGGCCAAAAATTATTGACTGTCAATAAAAATCAAACCAATATTTCATTTATAGGGAATTGGACTGTACTGGAAGAAAATCTGAGGTCTTTTAATGCACTTGCAAATTGGAAAAACTCAATTTATGTTACTTCGGAAAATAATTTATTGAAACTCGAAGTTGATCAGACTCTCCATCAGGAAGCAAACTTTACCGATATTAGTACAATTAACTATTTGAAAAATAATGCTGATTATTTATTTATCAGTGGTGATTGTAAAAGTGATTGTCTTAAAAGAGCGATTCTATTGGACATCAATTTAAATAATAAACCAATAGACCAATCCCTCATAAATGACAATCTGAATGCGGTCTTTAGTGAGAATGAAATTTGGCTGGCTGACAGTTATCACACCTTTCGGTATTTAAACTTAAATGATTTAAGCAGCCATGTGATCAATTTAAATGAAAACTCTCCCTGGTCCAATTTGGTATTTGATATAAAATATACAGAAGAAGCATTGTATATTGCTTCAGGTGGTTTTAGCCGTATATTTCTAGGCCTTGGAAATAAAGAAGGTTTATTTAAATATGATTTCACCGGCTGGTATGTATCTAATTTGTATACAGATCCTTTTTATGCAAATCCGGAAGTTATCGAAGACATAACTACTGTAGATTTCAATGCAGACAAAAATGAATTAGCTATCGCCAGTATGCACAATGGCTTGATAATAAATGATGGTACAAATAAAAAATTATACAATTCTCAAAATTCACCACTCATCGGAATCACCGGCGATGAAAATACTGAACGAGTAGCTGATGTGCAATATGATACTGAAGGATATCTATGGATGGCGATGCATAGTAAAAAGCCTGTAGCTGTGTATACTCCTCAGAAACAAATCTATAATTTCGAAGCACCTCAAAATATAGTTGCTCTTATCAAACTGGCAATTGATCCCAATCAGAAATACAAATGGTTTACCGCGCCTGATAACAATTCAGTGGTCGTGTATGATGCAGGTGAAAATATCCCTTCAGCTTCTGATGATCGCTGGGCTGTATTGCCGGTATATTCCGAATATGAGAAAAGTTTTTTATCACCTACTTCCATTTTTGCAGATAGATCAGGCCGTATCTGGGTGGGTACGACCAGTGGAGTATTCACTATCGATTGTGGTAGTGCGGTATTCGAGTCTTGCTTGCCTAGGTACCCCTTAGTGCAGGATGGATCAGGCCTTACGCCTCTACTCAATGGCTCTGAGATAACTGCGATTGCAGAGGATGGTGCAGGTAGAAAGTGGTTTGGCACTAAGCAGGGAATCTTCGTGACGAATGAATATGGCGATGAAGTATTGCAGCACATCACCGCTGAAAATTCACCTCTGGCAGCCAATCAAATCACCACATTAGAAATTGATGTAAAGAAAGGAAATGTGTACATTGGCACCACCAGTGGTGCGCAAGTCTACAGAACTGACGCCTCAGTTGGAAATGCGTTTCACAATAAAGAGTTAATTATTTATCCCAATCCCGTCAGACCGGATTACACAGGTGCAATAGTAATACAAGGCGTAGCCAATGCTTCTGACGTAAAAATCTCAGATCAGAACGGCCGTCTGGTGTATGAAACCCAATCACTGGGAGGGCAAGCTATATGGGATGGACGTGATTTTCAAAAACGAAAAGTGGCCTCAGGTGTTTATTATGTCTTGGCTACCTCAACAGGAGATTTAGAAAACCCAACCGGTGTGGTAGGTAAGATTGTCTTTATTAAATAATCTAAAAATGAAAAAGTCTGTAGTAGGAGTAATTGGTCTGGGAACCATGGGCAGCAATCTTCTATTGAATATCTCGGATCACAAACTGGCAGGTGCCGGATTTGATATTGATCAGAAAAAAGTAGATCTCTTACTTAAGAATAAAAGGGATAATATCTCCGCCACTAATGAGTTAAAGACCTTTGTAAGTTTTCTCGAAAAGCCGGCGAAAATAATTTTACTTGTACCCGCGGGACCCATAGTAGATAGTGTTTTAAAAGACCTCATACCACTTCTAAGTGCGGGAGATGTAGTGATCGATGGCGGTAACTCCTATTTTAAAGATACAGATAGGCGCTTCCACACGCTAAAAGAAACAGGGTTGCACTTCATGGGTATGGGTGTATCCGGTGGAGAGGAAGGCGCTCGCTTCGGGCCCAGCATTATGCCGGGAGGTGATGAAAGCGCATATCATTCCATCGAGTCTGTACTGAACGCTATTGCAGCTAGTTACAAGGGTGAGCCTTGTGCCGCGTATATGGGAAATGGTCCCGCCGGGCACTATGTGAAGATGGTGCACAATGGAATCGAGTATGCTATGTTGCAAATTATTGCTGAAACTTATTCTGTATTAAAGAAAATAAATAAACTGGATAATGTACAAATAGCCAATATTTTTAAGTCGTGGGTTAAGGGTGAATTAAATGGATATCTGATGGAGTCAGCTATCGAAGTGATACTTCGAAAAGATGATCTGGCAGAGGGCTTTCTGATCGATCATGTATTGGATGTTGCGCGTTCTAAGGGCACCGGAAAATGGACAAGTCAGGATGCTATGGAAGTGCAGGTTCCGGTACCATCAATAGATATGGCAGTCGCTGTTCGTGATCTGTCTTCCTGGATCGATTTACGCAAACAATTAGCTTCACGTAAAACAAATGAACTTCCGGCTAAAAAACTAAAAACTACTGAATTAAAAAAAGCAGTGAGTGCAGCATTCATGTTGTGCTACGCGCAAGGCTTACATCAGATTCACAAGGCCTCCGAGGTATACAAATTCGACACCTCTTTGCTGCAAGTAGTCAAAAACTGGAGAGCGGGATGTATCATTCGCTCTGGGATGTTGCCCGTCTTTAAAAAGGCTTACGAGAAGAATCCGAGTTTGGTCAATATTTTAGCAGATGAAGAAATATTCAAATCTATCTACGTCAACATACCTTCACTTTCTTCCATAGTACTTCGGACCATTCAGAGTGGATATACCATCCCGGCGATTGAATCTTGCTTATCCTATTTCCGCATGATGACCAGCGATTCATTGCCCATGAATGTTATCCAAGGCTTACGGGATCATTTTGGCGCACATACTTATGAGCGAAATGATCGTACAGGAATATTTCATACTGACTGGGCGCAACCGGTGAAATAGCATTAGTAAATCCGAACAATTTAAAATAATGAATTTAGAAAATACAGCAAAGGATCCTACACTGATGATCATACTTGGTGCTACCGGAGACCTTGCTTATAGAAAATTAATGCCAGCATTATATAATTTATATGTAGATAAATTATTGCCGGAGAAGTTTCAGATTTATGGAGTGGCTCGCACTGACATTAAGTTGGTAGATCTGATGAAAGAATACTACAATGGACTTGAAGAATTCTCTCGTAGAAAACCGGAAAAAAAGATTTGGGAAGAATTTAAAAAACAAATCGTATTCAAGAATGCTGATCTATTGCAGAAGGCATTTTATGATGATGTGGAAGAAGTAATTATTGCCAAGAAAAAGGAATGGGGTGAGGCATTGAATGTAATCATTTATATGGCTATCGCACCAGGTCTCTTCGAGCCGGTTATTCAACATTTTGGTGGATATAAATTTGTCAAAAATCGAGATCGCACTCGTGTTGTTATAGAAAAACCATTTGGTCATGATATGCAAAGTGCTATTTCACTCAATGAAGCTATAAGCAAAGTACTGAGTGAATGCCAAATATTTAGAATAGATCACTATCTCGGGAAGGAGACTGTGCAAAACATACTGGCATTTAGATTTGCCAACACATTTCTGGAGCCGCTATGGAATAGAAACTATATCGAATGGGTCCAGATCTCAGCAAAAGAAGATATGGGCGTGGGAAGCCGGGGCAATTACTATGATCATTCAGGTGCACTGCGCGATATGGTCCAAAATCACATCCTTCAGTTGCTGTGTATGGTCGCTATGGAGCCACCCATTTCATTTAATGGCGATGAAATCCGAAATAAAAAATCAGATGTACTGAAGGCGATGCGACCCATTCTTAAAGATCTGGTCTATCGCTATGCAGTTCGCGGTCAGTATGGTAGTACCGAAAAAATTCAGGCTTATAGAAGTGAGAAAAATGTCGATCCTGAGTCGAATACTGAGACGTATGCAGCTCTTAATTTCTATGTAGACAATTGGCGCTGGGAGGGTGTTCCCTTTTATATCCGTACCGGAAAATTATTAGATTCTAAGAATAGTATGATTGTAATTAAATTCAAATCAGCTCCCTTATACGCATTTCCAAAAGAGAATTCCAAGACCTGGGATTCTAATTACTTAGTCATTCACATCAGTCCCAAGATGGATATAAATCTCGTATTTAATGCGAAGGTTCCGGGGCAACAAATGATCTTAAAGAAAGTAGATATGGTCTTTGATTTTCAGGAGGAATTATCGGCTTCAACACCTGAGGCATACGAGCATTTGATCTATGACGTGATCGAAAGCGATCAGACACTATTTATGCGAACTGATCAGGTGGAATTAGCCTGGAGCCGGATTGAACCGGTATTAGATGTATGGCAGAGCGAAGCGCCAGGTGATTTTCCCAATTACAAACCGGGCTCCGATGGGCCAACAGATGCAGACCTGATGCTGGCCAATAATGGTCACGTATGGTACTCAGAATAAATTTAGAATAAAAAAATAACATGGATATAAAACTGGTTTTAAATGAGAATTTTGTTTCTATTTCTGCAGAGGTTATTCTTAATTCAATTCAAAAAAATTTAAAGCAAAAACCCACTTGCTCTATTGTATTATCAGGAGGAAGTACACCAATACCAGTTTATGAAAAAATAATAAAAATATGGCACGAATATAAAATAGATTGGTCGGCGTGTTATTTTTTTTGGGGTGACGAACGCATGGTTCCAGCTGATGATAAGGAGAATAATGCACACAATGGCATTATTCACTTATTAGATCATCTACCAGTAGATAAAAATAAAATATTCCGTGTAGATACCGGACTATCACCCGCTGAAGCGGCTACACAATATAGCCACACCATAGAGGCATTCTTTTCTGAGACAGGCAATAAAAATTTTGATTTGGTGCTGCTAGGGATGGGATCTGATGGTCATACACTGTCACTCTTTCCGCATCAACCGATACTCAAAGATATGGTATCTACGGTGACCGGATATTATGTAGATGAGTCAAAAGGATCCAGAGTTACCATGATGCCCATACTAGTCAATAATTCCAGTGGAGTAGTCTTTTTGATTAAAGGTGAAGATAAGTCACTAGCTGCCTATCACGTCATCCAAAATAATCTCGCTGATAAATACAGTTATCCGGCCAAATTAATCCAACCTGAAGACGGAAATTTGCTTTTCATAATTGACTTGGATGCTGCAAGTCAACTGGATGCGTGTGCCGGCTAACATTCATGGGAAAATCGGTTCATAATAATTTGGGGGTCATAAGCTAAATAAATATTTATATTGCATGCGTATAATAATTATCATAGCATGTCACAATCTTCTACTGCAGCACCACGCGAATTGCAACCGACCAATTACGGAGGCCTTTCTATTCTGATCATTGTCTATTTCTTCTGGGGCTTCCTGGCAGCGGGCAATAGTGTCTTTATCCCCTTCTGCAAGCACTATTTCCACCTGGATCAATTCCAAAGTCAGCTCATAGATTTCGCTTTTTATACAGCTTACTATATCGGAGCACTAGGGCTATTTGCCTATGGAGCATTCGGTGGACACGACCTGGTGGGAAAATGGGGCTACAAGAAAAGCATTGTATATGGTCTTCTCTTTTCTGCCTTTGGTGCGGGATGTATGATCGTAGCAGTCAATGCAAATACCTTTACGGGAATGTTATTTGGCCTGTTTGTAGTAGCGCTGGGATTTTCACTCCAGCAGACATCGGCTCAGCCTTTTGCTATCGATCTTGGTGATCCGGCCACGGGGGCAGCGAGAGTCACCCTGGGTGGTGGAGTCAATTCTTTCGGAACAACACTCGGTCCTATAGTAATTGCTTTAGCTCTATTTGGTACGACAGCAGCTATCTCTGACGAGCAGATACAAAATCTGGGACTCGGCAAAGTGGTGCTATTATACTCTTGCGTAGGTGCCCTCATGCTGGCGGCAGCGGCATTATTTCATTTCTCAAAAAAGGTACCTCATGGTATCAGTGTAGAAAAAACTGAGCCCGCCGGAAAAGCCCTTTACTCACTCTTGATTATGACCGGCTTGTTATTGATGTGTTTTGTGCCCATATTCAGCAGCTACAAGATTGACCCTGCCACCCTTAGTGCTACAGAGCTCCACGATATGGAGCGTACACGCATGTACTGGTTGTTCGGCGCTCTTGCAGTGGTGATTGGAGGATTATTAATTTCTAATCTTACAGCGAAGAAGAAGCCTGAAGGTTGGGGTGCAATGAAATACCCACAGCTCGTGCTGGGCATGCTTGCCATATTTACTTATGTAGGGGTGGAAGTGGCCATAGGTAGTAACCTTAGTGAGCTATTAAAGCAACCGGCCTTCGGAGGTCATCAGTCTTCACAAGTAGCACCATATATCTCTATGTATTGGGGAAGTCTGATGATAGGCAGATGGGCAGGAGCGATCACTGCATTCGACCTCAAACACTCTACGAAGAATCTAATGCTGGTCATTGTTCCATTCGTTGCGTTTGGAATTATAATTGGCCTCAATTCGCTGGCGATGTATGATATGCGCCCTTTGTATTGGTATGTCATTTGTGTCGCGATTCAGGTTGTAGCTTTTTTTATAAGCGATCACAAGCCGGCACGGATGCTTTTAATCTTCAGCGTACTAGCGGTAGTAGCAATGATGATTGGGCTTTTAAATACCGGCAATATTGCCATTTATGCCATACTCAGTGGTGGGTTATTCTGCTCTATTATGTGGCCCTCAATTTTCTCCTTATCTCTTGCAGGTTTGGGAAAATATACTACTCAAGGATCTGCTTTTCTGATAATGATGATTCTTGGTGGAGGTATTATACCGCCTATTCAGGGTAAATTATCTGATTACCTGCAGTCTATGCGTCCTGAGTCAATCGGATACGGAATACATGCATCATTTGTGATCCCGGTGATCTGCTTTGCTTATCTCGTCGTATTTGCTCTTATCGTTAAGAATATTCTCAAAAAACAGGGCATTGATTACGATGCGTCTATCAGCAAGACAGCGCATTAAAGATTGCTTTTATTCTTCTGTATATGGAAAATAATCTCGTAATAGGCATTGATATTGGAGGAACCAATACCAAATTCGGCATAGTCAATAGTTCAGGGGAGGTGCTTCAGCGTGGTTCGATCAAAACTAAAAATCATCCTGAAGTAGACACCTTTATCGATGAACTATACCTCGCTGTGTTGCCCTCCATTGAGTTTGCAGGCGGCATTGACATGATCAAAGGTATCGGTATAGGAGCGCCAAATGGTAATTACTATAAAGGGACCATAGAGCATGCACCCAATTTGGAATGGAAGGGCATCATTCCCATGGCGGCTATGATCAGGGAGAAATTTAGCCTACCGACCTTTCTGACCAATGATGCAAATGCAGCAGCTATAGGTGAGATGATCTATGGAGTAGCCAAAGGCATGAAAGATTTTATCCTGATCACACTTGGCACTGGCGTAGGGAGCGGAATAGTATGCAATGGAAAGATGGTGTACGGTCATGATGGCTTTGCCGGCGAACTGGGTCATACGATTATCATACCCGATGGCAGATATCATCCCGGCACAGGACTGCATGGTAGTCTGGAAATGTATGCTAGTGCTACAGGAGTAGCAATGACTGCTAAAGAAATATTGTTGGCAAGACCCGACAGTACGAGTTTACTTCGAGATTATAAGGAAGAAGAAATCACCAGTAGAGTCGTATATGAATGCGCCATGAAAAATGACGTTATTTCTAAAGAAGTGTACAATTATACAGGAAAGATTCTAGGTCGAGCACTTGCAAATTTTGCGATGTTTTCTTCACCTGAGGCCATAATATTGTTTGGCGGCCTGATCAAAGCAGGAGATCTTATCTTCACTCCTACCATTCAAGCTTTTGAAAATAATTTAATTCCGATTTATAAAAACAAGATTAAAATTATACCAAGCAAACTATTTGATTCTGACGCAGCCATACTCGGTGCCAGTGCATTGGTCTGGGATCAGGATTGAGAAATTAAATGGCGCTATGACCTAATTGTAGCGCATAGAGTGTATCTTTGGGCTTAGTTTATTTCCAAAAATTGTATATCGACATACTATGAATATTAAAGTTTCATCCGGTGAATTACTAAAGTTGGTAAGTGTTTGTGCCTCTGTGATTCCCTCGAAGGCTGTAATGGTCATCTTAAAAGATTTCTTGTTTGAGGTAGAGGGTGACCAGCTCTCGGTTACTGCCAGTGATTTGGATTTTACTATTCGAGGTAGCATGACTGTGATTTCATCACAAGATGGAAAATTTGCCATACCCGCCGAACCACTGTTAGTTACGCTGCGTGAATTACCCGAACAACCAATTGAGATAAATTTTGATGAAGAAAAACTAGTACTGGAAATAAAATCTTCTACCGGATTCTATAAAACCAGCAGCAATAGCACTGATGACTATCCTCAGTTACCCGAATTTCACGAAGATAATCAACTCGATGTTTCTTCTTCTAAACTGATCAAGGCGCTAAATACCTGCTCATTCGCGACTTCTACAGATGAGATGAAGACGAATATGTTGGGTATTAATATGGCAATTAAGCCTGATCTAATTGAATTTGTTGCCACCAATTCACACAAACTGGTTAAATACACCTTGTATGGTGTACATGAATCACAAGAGCATTCGATGATACTCCCTAAGAAACTGGTCAGTATTCTGAAGGCTATGTCAGGTGGTGAACAAACGATCACCATTCAGTACTCCAAGAACCAAGTTCGCTTCAGATATCTCGACTTTGAAATAACCTGCAAACTAATCAGTTTGGTTTTTCCCAATTACAATTCAGTCATACCGGTAAATAATGATAAAGAAATTATTGTTGATCGTCAGTCGATGCTACATGCACTACGCAGACTAGTGGTGTATGGTAACAAGACCACTTTCCAGACCAATGTTAATATCGCTGATGACGAACTCTCCATGGATACTCTGGATGTGGAATTCTCAAATGAGGCAAAGGAAACTATTCCTTGCCAATATCAAGGCGAACGCCTCGAACTCTGCTATAATGCTAAGTATCTCATAGAGTCAATGAGCAATCTGAGTTCAGAAGAAGTTAAGTTTCTAGTATCTCAGCCGGGCAAGGCAGCTCTACTGCTGCCAAAGGAAGATGAAGTCGGCGAGCAGATACTTATGATCGTGATGCCGGTAATGAAATGGCGGCCGTACGATGAATAACAAAATTGGTTTATTTTTTGGTTCATTCAATCCGGTTCATATCGGACACATGATTATCGCCAATAACATTGCTCTACATACTGATCTGGATCAGGTATGGATGGTAGTATCGCCTCAAAATCCATTTAAAGATAAAAAGACACTGGCTCGTGAGCGGGATCGGCTGCATTTAGTCCGACTCGCCATAGGGGATAATATTCGTCTATCGGCAAGTGATATTGAGTTCACATTACCCCAGCCTTCATACACGATTGACACACTGGCATATCTGCATGAAAAATATCCAGAGAAGGAATTCTATCTCATCATGGGTAGCGATAATCTCCTCGGTATCCATAAATGGAAGAATGGTGAACTGCTATTAAAGAAATATGGAATCTATATCTATGCCCGGCCGGGCTTCGAAGCTAAGGACTACTCTGAATACAAAATGGTAAACGTAGTGCCTGGGCCACTCCTTGACATCAGCTCAACTTACATAAGGAAACAAATAAAGGATAAAAAGTCAATTCAGTACCTGGTACCTGATGCTGTATTTGAATACATAGACCAATCAAGGTTGTATTCCTAAACTAATTAAAGTGTTTATATATGCCTTCCGGCTATGAAGAAACTATTTACCTGGCTTGATGGAACACCCGATTGCCTTCGTCATAGTCACTCTGATGGGATTCCCCGCCTGTAAGGAAGCAATAGCGTCCTCCACATATCTCACCTGTACTTTTTCCGGCTCATATACATTATCATCTATACTGCCTATATACTGTACCTTGCGAGCAGCATCCAGAACATAAACGTGAGGCGTCTTGGTGGCGCCATATTGTGGATAAACTTTCTGACCATCATCGATGAGATATGGAAAAGTAAATCCTTTTTCTTTTGCTCGAATAACCATTTTACCAAAGCTATCCTCCGGCTCTACTTTAGGATCACTTGGACTTATTGCTATGACCGGATATCCCTGAGAGGCAAATCTCTGATGCAATGCTTCTATCCTATCTTCATAAGCTACTGAAAATGGACAATGATTACATGTAAATATCACTATATAACCCTTAGCAGCGGGATAATCAGAAAGAGAAACCATTTTTCCATCTACGTTCTTCAGACTAAAATTAGTAGCAACATCTCCTACAGCATATCCGGAACTGCCACCCGATAGATTATAAAATAGTGTTCCAATTGTAGCTGCAATAACCATAACAACAGATGCAATCTTCATAAAGCATTGAATTTTAATTAACTAATAAAGACTTAATCGGACCTAAAAGTTCATTTGGATCAGCAATTGCATGACCTATAAATATCCTTTCTTTCTGTGTAGAGATTACAGTGGCAGGTATTGTTCCATCCCAGGACTCATTTATTTTACCTATCCAATTATCATAATCCAGATCTTTTAGCAATAATACCTGACCTGGTACCTTATTCTTTTTAAGGAAAGGAATTAGCTGAGTATTTATATTCTTAGAGAAATCAATACTTACCATAATAAATTTCACTTTAGCGCTTTTTAGAGCTGTCTCAGCGCTGGCAAAAATAGGCAATTCCTCCACACAGGGCTTACACCAGGTAGACCAAAAGTTAATCACAAATATGGTATCAGAAGTCGGCTGAAGATAAGGTTCGAGGTATTTAAAATCTATCACCTTTACTTGTTGCGCTGTTAGAAAAACAGGCAACAGATTTATAGTGCAAAATATCAATAGTCTTAATAACATAGTTTAGTTTAACATTTCACTGCAATGTAAAGTTTAAAAAAAAGCCGGACAGATGTGTATCTGCCCGGCTTGATTCTTATTTTGAAAATTCAATTTTACTCGATAACAATCATTCGTTTTGTATCAATATTATTACCTGCTTTAAGCGTGTAAAAATACACACCAGAAGACAGAGGCATATTCAGACTTATGGTATGAAGACCCATAGAATATTCCTTATTCTGTGTCATTAATACCCGACCGGTAATATCAACTACTTTGAATTCTACCATCTGTGTCTCAGGTAGTGTAAAGCCGATCTCAGTTGTTTTCTGGAATGGATTGGGTCTATTCTGAAATAATGCAAATCCATTGTCGGTCTGTACATTCTCATTGACTAGTTCAATATTATACGTCAAATCACCAGTCTCATACAATTCTGGCTGCATAGCATAATTATCGAGCGTGATAACTTCACTTTCTTCTCTTGATCTCAATGTCTTAAAATTCAAACCAAAAAGAATATCTGAAGAAGTTACGCTCACCGGATTATCAGATACCAGGCTTATTTTCAATATTCCTCGATCTGCCTGAGCTGCATTGACTGTAAATTCAAGTCCATCAGCTTTCAATGTTCTTTCGTTCAAGCCAAGATATTGATAGTCAGCCGGATTAAATCTGATCGCCATTTGCAGACCCGTCATTTTATGTGATGCAGTTGGTTTTATATTGACTGTGGTAATTCCTTGCTCAGCTGCTTCTTTGATGGCATACATCTTTGTAGAAACATCCGAACGCGAACTATATTGACCTGGAACACCAGAGGCTAATACTGTACTATTCAAGTCACCTAGTTTAACCGCTATAAAGGATACATTATCTGTATTCTCACGCAGCCTCTTGATTGTGACAGACGAAGGATAATTCTGGGTCAATGCCGGAACGAACGGATCGAAGATATACTTCATATCTACAAATTTCCAGGAAACACCTTCAGGGAATTCCTCCAGAGTACCCATCACAATTTTCCTCAGAATAATTAAATCCTGAGTATTGATCACCTTGTCTCCATTGACATCAGCAGCAATCAGTTTATATGGACTGTATATCGTGGATTTACCCAAAATGTGTTGTCTCAATATGATTAAGTCTTTGGTAGAAATACCATTGACGACATTGTCCTTTTTCTCCGGTGTGATGATATACTTCACATTTCCTGTAAGACTATCCAATAAGTATGATCCATCTACATTTTTCATTCTATCGGTAGAATCACTGTTGGCATGTAAATCAACAGATGAAACCTGGTCGCCATTTTCCGTCAGGATATTACCACTCACATCAGCAGTGAAATTTGTATTACAGAAATCATTAGGATCCTGGATATCTACATAAGTCTGTACAATTTCTGTATTGCCGGATTCATCAGTGACTGTGAACCAAACGTTCCGTATTCCTAGGCTATCACAATTGAAATAATTAGGAGAAACGCTGAAGAGCAGGTCTCTGTTAGCAGTACAGTTGTCAAATGAACCTGCATCAAACCATTCAGGAAGCAAGGTAATCCTTCCACCACCGTTGATGGTATCTTCCATAAGTGATACAGCCAAGCCGTGAAATACTACAGGTGTTGGTTTCTTACCATCGCGCACTACTATCTTCACATTACATTTAGCTATTTTACCACAGTAATCTTTCGCTGTAAATGTAACCACAGTAGTACCTACAGGGTAAGTTCCACTGGCATTTGCTCCACTATTTACTGCATAATATGAATTATTGGTAATAGTGATTGGACCATTGCAAGTGCTGGTAGCAGTAGCAGGTGGTATAGTCACGAAGCCACCGGTGCAGTTGGGACCTTCACTGTTGAAAGTCATATCAGGAGGACAGACAATAGTAGGAGGTGTGGAAGTATCCGGTCCACAGCATTGATTAGGGTCACCTATTATAACATAGGTCTTGACCGTCTCACTGTTGCCTGATTTGTCAGTAACAGTAATCCAAATGTCATTGTATCCTCTGTCGGAACATGTAAATCGGTTGGGTTGTACTGAAAACTGAAGTTGATTTTTCGGTGTACAATTATCAAATGATCCTGCATCAAACCATTTAGGGTCAATGACGATCATTGGTTCAGGACTCATACACATCAGATTGGTGGTAAGACCGTGATGTACTACCGGAGTAGGCTTCTTCTTATCTTTCACAGTGATAGTCATCCAGCAAGAAGAGGTATTTCCACAGATATCTTTTGCGGTGAAGGTAACGGTAGTAGTACCTGGAGGATAATACCCGCTGGCATCAGCGCCACCATACACATCATAAGGTGAATTATTGAAAATGGTCACATTACCACAATTGTCGTAAGCGGAAGCAGGTGGGATCTGGACATAACTACCTGTACAATTAGGACCTGCATCCACAGTCATACTGGGCGGGCAAGATATCACAGGAGGTTGATTGTCCATAATCTTGATTAGCTGGGTATGTGTCCACACACAACCTGAATTGGGATCATCAACATTATAACAGCACCAGTCAATAATTTTCCATCTTCTAAATATTTTCAAGCATACACCACTGTGATCTTCAGGATAGTAAACTTCATCTCTCCAAGTGTACATCAGATTGGAACAATCAGGAGCCCACCAAGAAGGTTTATTATACGGCGGATTGAGGTCTGTAGGCTGATAGCCTGCGCTACATCCGTAGAGTATAAGATCCGGTGGCCAGTTGATCTGAGGATAACCCCAGCCTCCGGTGACCATAATGTGCTGAATACAAGTGTATTCACCCCAATAGGTCCAAATTTGCCATTTCTTAGTGATTTGACCTGAACCGCAACCGATCCTGTCATCAATAATGTAAGGGCCTGAAACCATAGAACCTGGAGCACATTCCTGTGATAAATATGGCTCTCCATAGTTTAAATAAGGATCTAACTGACTACAAGTCACGGTAATCCACTCTGGTGGGCACGTTACGCATTGTCCTAAATTGCCAATACCATTATAGTCCGGATTCTTAACTCCGTTGAATGCCCCGGCAGGTTGGCTCAGCCCAATAAAAAGCACCAGCATCAACGATACCTGGCCTATTGGCAGTTTAATAAAAGAATAGATTTTTTGTAAAAGTGAACTGTTCATACGATCTGATTTAAATTGGTGCAATTAAAAAAGAATATGTGAATATTACCGCTGGGCAATATTCACAACAATTATTTAAAATACGGTTCCTGGGAGGGAATATTTTTTACTAAGAGACTTTGTAGTTCTATCTGCTGACAAATATAAATCGAATAATCTAATATGAGAAATAAAAATATAAAGATTATTCAGTTTCACGGTAATATAATCTGAAGCAGGCCAGACTTCAGGGCATAAAAAAACTCCCACCTTGCGGTGGGAGT
>DAOLZQ010000037.1:0-29914 GCA_035426385.1 Saprospiraceae bacterium | reverse complement strand
TGTCACTAAAGGCATTTACAAAAAACATACCTGACTGACGAAGTTCAAATGAAAACGTGTGAACTCCCTTTTCAAATACCTTGTTTTCTATAATTGTTGTGATCTATCTACCATAACTATCATTGATACGGATCGTAAATATCTCTTGTTTTGGTAGATTAATTTCACCTTCTGTGTATCCATTGGTAAGGTTTGTAAAAATTGAGATTTGATCAATCACTACAGGATTATTCAGAGGTTGATTAATATAAGGTTCTTCCTGACCCGGTCATTCGTACACTCTGGAGATTGTCGTCGAGTCATTTCCTTATTGATCGTCGCTACTAACTACGTGTACTCGTACAAATATATAATATTCATCTAGATAGTTATGATGTGGAGGCGCAGATGGTGGAATATATGCTGTATTAATTGTTGATAGTGTGCTCCAATTAATTCCGTCTATACTTTTTCCTCAAAAATAAGTATAAGTAGCCCCTGCCTTTCCTCCCAAAATAAGGTTCGCGTAAAATTACTCTTTGGTGAGCTATTTTAAAGGCCAATTTGCATCATCATTTCACATACGTTATATTAAAGTGATTCCGCAGGGCTGCGCCCTTTGCTCCTGTATTATGCTCCTTCAGAGCTTAAATTTAATTGTTGGCTTACAAAGC
This sequence comes from Saprospiraceae bacterium, assembly GCA_035426385.1. Taxonomy (GTDB): domain Bacteria; phylum Bacteroidota; class Bacteroidia; order Chitinophagales; family Saprospiraceae; genus Parvibacillus. Next base: position 29,261 of record DAOLZQ010000037.1, on the reverse strand, counting down.
TCTTTGAGATTTGCCTAAGTATTGAATCATTTCAGAGCTTGGATTTTGGGTAACCCAACAAAGGGCTGCGCCCTTTGCTCCTGTATTATGCTTCTTCAGAGCTTAAATTTAATTGTTGGCTAACAAAGCTCTTTGAGATTTGCCGAAGTATTGAGTTCTTTCAGAGCTCTAATTAGTCTATAGAATTGTGCATTGACCTCGTTCGTTCAGCCCTGAATGAAATTAATGATCAATATACTGTTACATTATAATTATTTTATTAGCTATAATCTAATTGCAAAAAATTTAATTCATTAATACTTACAAGCAAAGCGCCAAAATCCAAAGCGCCAACGTGCTCCTATGCAAAAGCGCTTCTATCCACTTTTGCGACTAAAAATCTTTCCCCAAGGATATATAAAATTTGGCCGGATTCAGATTGCCGGAATCATAGCCACGCGCATAATCCAGTCGAACAAAATATCCAAATAACAATAATCTGGCGCCGGCGCCATAACCGAACACTACCGGATTACGGAAATAATTAATCTTGATCACAATATCTTTCTGGTCTATGACTACTGTATTGAGTGGGTTGAATTTGACAAAAGGATTCCAACCATTCCAGGCTGTACCTGCGTCAAAAAAGAAATTTAGTTGGAAATTCTTAAAAAATGCAGATTTAATAGTACCACGAGTCAAATATCTGAAGATGGGCACACGCAATTCTATATTAGTCAATGCAAAATTATTTCCATTGCGAACATTATATCTAAATCCTCGCAGATTGGTAGCCGGCATTCGATAAGCATAATTCTCATTGCCGTCTATCCGGGTATTTTCGTCAAAAGCTGGAAACAACCACCCTTCTACTCCACCGAGATAATACAGGATTTTTTCAGAGCCAAAGGAAACTTGTGAAGATAGGCGCCCTGCGAGAATAGACCTTCCATCAAGTGGGACATATTGACGGGCATCCAATCCCGCCACCCACATATGGCCCTTATTAAATTTCAAAGCGAGATTATCTTCCGTCTGAAGGTCAAATTTTTTGATCCATTCTGCAAATACTTTCGCTCGTGTGCCCTCATATAGATTGAGTCCCTGCTCCAGTGCATTGTCCATGATATATGTCGCCCTCAACCCTATCCTTTCAATAGATTCATTGGGTCGTTCGAGCTGAGTCGAATTGGTAGCACGGTAGATACTTTTGTCCTGTCTAAGTATCGCACCAAGTTTAAAAGCATTGAATATATCGATGGGAAATTTAATTTCATATTGTCCCAACAAGACAATGTTCTTACTTACCTTTATGGCATTATTACTTTCATCTGTATCATTGAGCACTTTCCTATATAATGCGATTCTTTGATCCAGGCGATTTTTTAAATTATCAAATACCAAATAGGTTTCATTTCCATTCAGGGATATCGGGATGCGAATACCACCCTCTAATTGATAATCATCAAATTTATCTTTCAGTTTAGCTCGCAGCAGTAACCCCATAGGCGTTACCAAGCCATCACCTCCTGCTCCTGCATAGGTACTGAGCCCATCAAACAACAGTGAATTATCAAATCGGGTGCCTGTCTCATCCATTCTAAACTGTAATCGATAAGGAACTATATTGAGACGGTTCAGGGGCGTCATATATTGAGTGGCCGTATTTACATATCCTGCATTTTTATTCAACAAGGATTTTGATTTATCATTAGGCGTGTAGACAATATCACCCCATCGAGTGATAAATTTTTTTTCGGCAGGTAGTGAATCCGGTATTATGACCTGGGATACATCAGGAAGTGCGTTTTTTGCATCCGGCTCACCGGTATTGTTATTGTAAACCTCTATGCCCTCAGTCCGTGTTTTTGGCGCATTATTTCCCTCAAAAATTTCAGCTGCATTTATTTTTTTACAAAAATAATTTTCACCGTTAAACCCAGTCACAATTCCTATTTCATTTCTACCGCTTACTGTAAATCCATCGAGTAATTCGGCTCTATTGTATATGGAAACCATCTGATTACTATCCGGATAAATTTGATCCTTCTGAATAGTCACTATTGCCTTATTCTTATATTCATCAGTAAGAAAGGAAAGCACTTTTTTAGATTCATCTACCTGCGCCGCAAATTCATTGTATGCAGGCGTAAATGTAATTTGGTCCATCTGCCAGGTAAGCTCATTGGCAGACGGATCTACCGGTCTGAGCCTGAATATATCGAAGGTACCGACGGGTAGTATTGAATCACCACTTACGCTTAGCTGTCGGGTGTGTTTTCTATTAGAACTAAAATAAATTTCACCTCCATCCGTCCCATCTGCTACGGTCATATCCAGATCATCCCAAGGATCCTCCAGTACAGTCTTGCTCTGTCGCGTAGGTAGATCATAGAGGTATATATTGCCATACCCGTCAGTAGAACCGTTGATCAGTATAGATCGGTCCGACCAGTAGGCCACACTGTACACCCGCTCGTATTTCTCAGGAAGCAATTGTACACGTGATTTCCCGGAGGTTAGGTCAAACTCTCTGAGGTAGATATAATCCCGACGCTCATACACCGTCATTAGTTTATTGCCGGTCTTATTCCAGGCAAAAACCGGATAGTTCAGATCAGGTAGTTGAATCTTATTCTTTACGCCATAGCTATATAGCTTTTTCTTCTTGCCACTGATAGGGTCGATAAGCCAAAGCTTGACTTTGTTCAGATTATTGGCAGCTAGTGCTATCTTACTGCCATCGGGACTATACTTCAGAGCAGACACTTGTTCGCCCACTTTCATCCTATACAATCGTGATAACTTTTCTTCCTTCCTGTCATTGGTCAGTGCAGGATAACTATTCTTATAATACTGAAAGACACTCTGCATGAAGTCATCGTACTGTATGCCGAGTGCATACTGGAAGGCGCGCTTTAGGTTGCGATTGATGCGGGTTACATATACCAGATTGCCGATGGTGCTTTTGCCATAATTTATATCCAGATAGTGCCAGAAGAGGTGGCCCGCTATTGTGGGGTCTGCTTTTGCCAGTCGTTCAAAATTGCTTATTTTCTTATGACTGAGTAGTGATCGGAGCTTCAGTTCTATCTCCGGTGTCCAGGTGTCGCCAAAATAGGAGATTAGTCCACTCTTATACCATTCGGGCAGATTAAGCATGATGGAGTTCTGCACGATCTCCTGCAGATTTGAACCAAATAAGATATTGTTGATATATACAGAAGCAATACCCTCACGGATCTGACGTCGCAGGTGATTGTGATTGCCATCGAAATAAATAAAGATCTTGTTATCCAGTGTTTTTGTCAGCTTATCCTTCAGCTCAAAGGCCTCATCCAGGCCAATGTTGCTCTGCTTCATATCACTTAGATCAGCAAAGACCAGTATCTCTGTCTTTTCATTTGTCTTGAAATCAATTGTCTGTGTGATTTGCTTGAATTCCTGCTCTGCCAGGCGCACTACTTTCTGACCGGCGGCTTTGCTCTTGCCATACCAATACACAGTGAAAGAGGGGGTTTCATAAAACAGCCATTGGTCAAAATCATCGTGGTACTGCACACGATTTTTGCCAAATTGAACCAGATCTGTTTGAGCACACAGATTACCCGACAGTAAGGCCAGACAAAATATAATATAAAAAATTTTAATATGTAAATTCTTCATATACATTATGAAAATTTGACATCATTCATTTCGAAATATAAGACTTTGTGCTCATATTTGCATGACATCATAGATAACGCCGTCTATACCAACATTTCGCACAGTATGATCACAATTTATTCATTTGTATTTAATCCTTTTTTCGAAAACACATACTTACTGCACGATCAGACCCGTGAATGTGTGATTATAGATGCCGGTTGTTCTACGCCAAAGGAAGAAAAAATGTTGGTGGAATACATCGAGCGCAATGAACTGAACCCGGTCAGGCTACTGTGCACCCATTGTCACATCGATCATGTCCTTGGTGCCCGGTTTGTCGGTGATACATATGGATTATTGCCCGAATTTCACCGGGCAGAGCAGGTTGTTATGGATTCTCTGCCCTCAGTTGGCCAGATGTATGGTATAGAGGTCAACTTACCTGAGCGTGGAAATAAGTATATCGAGACGGGTGAAATAATACATTTTGGCGTATCAGAGCTAGAAACTCTCTTTACGCCGGGCCATTCACCGGGAAGTATCTCTTTCTATCATGCGCAAGAGCGGTTTTGTATCTCAGGTGACGTTTTGTTCAATGGCAGCATTGGCCGCACTGACTTGCCTGGTGGTAGTTATCGTCTGCTGATAGACAGCATCGAATCACAACTCATGACACTACCACCAGAGACGATGATCTACAGTGGTCACGGCGAGACTACCAGTGTCGGATTTGAACAGAAAAATAATCCATTTTTGCAGTAAGGGGAAAGCAAAAAGCAAGAAAAGCAATACCCAATAAAAGCTATAAACTTTAAGCAAAAAAACGAAAACAATAATAGGTAAAACACCAATATGCTAACACCCAAGAGCTAATATGCTAATGCACCAACCCGCGAAAGCGCAGCGACCCAAAGCGTAGCGACCCAAAGCGCAGCGAACTAAAGCGTAGCTACCCAAAGCGCAGCGACCCAAAGCGCAGCGACCTTAAAACAATCTCACTCTCAATCTCATTAGTATAAAAAAATAGTACGGATGAAATATTATATTCTTCTCGCGTTGGCATTATTATTTACTCACAGCGCGTGCAATTCACAGAATGGTGTGAAAAACCGCCAAGATGTAAAGGACAAAACAAACACCTCCGCCTCTGCTGGAAGTGTAGAGACACTCCCACCCAATAGTGACCACCAGCCGGCCTTCATCGGTCAGACTCGCATCAATGCAGTATCGACCGTTACTCCCTACACTTCTGAAGTAAGGGCGAAAGATCTCGGCAGACCCTGGGGAATCATAGAGATGCCGGATGGCAATCTCCTCATCACTGAAAAGTCCGGATTCATGCAGATGTATAGCAAAACTGGTCAGTTGGTCAAGAAAATCACCGGCTTTCCCACTGTGGATAATGATGGACAAGGCGGGCTACTGGATGTAGCTCTGGATCCGGATTACAAAATCAATCAGACCATCTACTGGTCGTACTCACTTCCTCAAGATGGTGGAAAGAATCAGACCGCTGTGGGTAAGGGTAGACTTAACATTCAAGCTGGTAAAATAGAGAATCCGAGACTTATTTTCAAGGCTGATCCAGCTTTCAAAAGCAACCTTCACTTCGGTAGCCGCCTAGTCTTCGATAGCGATGGCAACCTTTTTGTCAGCAGTGGTGAGCGAAGCCACCTCGATGGTCGTATGCAAGCTCAAAAACTGAGTTCGGGACTGGGCAAAATATTTAAAATCACCCGTGAAGGCAAGCCTGCGCCAGGCAATCCATTTCTGAATACACCCGATGCTAAGCCCGAGATCTACGCTTATGGCATACGAAATGCTCAGGGATTGGCTATACACCCGGTCACCGGCGACCTGTGGGAACTGGAGTTTGGCCCACGTGGAGGCGATGAGATCAATATCATACGAGCAGGCAAAGACTACGGATGGCCTACCATCACTTACGGAATAGAATATTCAGGCAAGGAAATTGGAAAAAATATCACACAGGCACCCGGTATGGAACAACCCATCTACTATTGGGATCCGGTGATCTCGCCCAGTGGCATCAGTTTTTACACCTCCGATCAGATACCCGAATGGAAAAATAATCTCTTCATTGGATGTCTGAGTGGTCAGCACATCGATCGTATCGTGCTGAACGGTAATAAAGTGGTTGGTGAAGAAAGACTGTTAGCCAATGAAGGTGAACGATTCCGGGATGTGTTATGCTCACCTGATGGACATATTTACGCCGTAACTGACTCAGGTAAACTGTATGTGGTTTCTAAAAAATAAATGCGGGAATTACTATTCCTTGGGGCTGGGCTTAAAGTCCAATCGCAGTGAAAAAATATGCGAGAGTCGGGTATCAGCTACATTGCCGATATTGGCCAGTGCATAGTCTATCATCACCGGGCCGATCATAATACCCAGACCAAAATTGGGTTGCAGCGTCCATGATTTCTTATCTCCATTAGTCTCATCCACTACCTGCTGGATATTATTGACCCCTCCTCTGAGAAAGAACAACTGTTTGTAATCATATTCCAGGCCGAGATGTGGGTTAAATGAAACCGGGCTGGCGCTGATCAGCACATTTCTCTTTCCATCAGTAGTCATATCTACATCCAGCTCTGCGAGCAAGCCGCCATTCTTACCTAGTGCAGTTTTTATTCCTCCCGCCAGTATGAAAGTGGGATTAGTGATCTCTGTTCCTTTTACCAGTACGTCATTACCTGTCTGCTGTAGAATTTCTTTTTCTTTATCTGTAAATGTGGCTTTCCAGCTATTGAAAGTAGTACTGATGTCTTTACCCATGATCCCCCAGAATACTTTTTCGCCCGTATGTTGGATTCCGAGATCTATGCCAAAGCCAATAGAATTGGCAAAACTTCCCAGTGTGCGACGGACCACCTTGACACTGCCTCCAATGTTCCACTTCGGATCATTCAACTTTCGGGCATAAGAGCCGAATATACCGTAGTCTACTGCGCTGAATTCCCTGATATTGTCATAATCGATGGAGCCATCCGGACCAAGTAAGTCCAAAGTATTCGGAATGCCATCGATACCGAATCGAATGATACCCAGAGAGAGTGCGCTTCTATTATCATTGAGCGGCTTAGCAATAGCGATGTAATCGTAATTGCCCACACCGGAATACCATATCGCGTGCATTGCTCCCAGTTGCAGACCGGATTCGATGCGGCTCAGGCCGGCCGGATTCCAGAAGTTGGCAGTCACATCATTGACAGAGCCGGCCACCGCACCTCCCATTCCAAAGGAGCGCGCACCTACGCCAATTGATAAAAATTCGTTACTATACTTGACCTGTGCTTGAGACTGAAAGGTCCCGAGGCAAGCTAGAACAATCAAGTAATATTTAATTTTATCCATTTAAAAAGCCATATTTACCATGCAAAAGTACCCGATTAACGCCTAATTGATTAAAAAAAGTCTTAATTTATTGTCGTCAATGCATTATAAAGCCAATTCTATCCGGCGCATATACTCGTCGTTTCATCGCATCGTTGTTTTAATTGGTGTATTCGCTCTACTAGGACCACAATGCAAAACTGGTGCCAAAGTACCTGTAAGCGATCATCAAATGGTCGTCTGTGCCCACCCGGAAGCTGCTCGGGCAGGTTTTGAAATTTTAGAAAAAGGCGGAAATGCGTTTGATGCAGCGGTAGCCGTCCAGTTTGCGCTTGCTGTGGTATATCCCAGAGCAGGTAATATCGGCGGAGGTGGTTTTGCAGTTTTCGAAGATGCAAGGGGAAAATCAGGTGTAGTTGACTTCAGGGAGATGGCTCCATTAAATGCATTTGCGCGCATGTACTTTAGCGAGACCAGCTTTATTAATTACAAAGCTAGTCTGGAGGGTGCTTTTGCCTCGGGCATCCCCGGCACAGTAGATGGCATGTGGCAATTACATTTGAAAAAAGGCAAATTGCCTTGGAAGGATTTAATCCAGCCCGCCATTAATCTGGCTGAGAAAGGGGTGAAACTGACGAATGCTGAAGCGGCTCACCTCAATCAATACAGTAGTTGGATAGATAGCATATCTCAATTTTCCACTGCGTATGGCCAAAAGAAATGGAGACCGGGCGACCTTCTCATCCAGGCTGATCTGGCTGCAACGCTCACTGCTATAAGAGATCATGGGCGAGAGGGCTTTTATTCCGGAAAGGTAGCAACTCAGATCTCCGCTACTATGAATACATTGCGTGGCCTCATTCGCGAAGATGATTTGAAAAGTTATAAATCAGAATGGCGCGATGCGCTGGTAGGGATCTACAAGGGTTATACCATCATCACCATGCCACCGCCTTCCGCAGGTGGCACTATGCTATTGCAGATGTTGTTCGGAGCAGAGTATCTAAAACTAGATCAGTGGCCTTTGAACTCCACCAATTATCTGCACTATCTCATCGAGATTCAGCGACGGACATTTGCCGACCGAGCAGTCTATTTTGGAGATCCTGATTATGTGACCATTCCAATGAATAAGTTACTCTCTCCGCTAACTTTAGAGGAAAAATTCAAGCGCATCACACCACATGCCACACCCTCTGACAGTATAAGACCGGCCACAAGAGGTGCCATTGAAAGTTTTGAAACAACCCACTTCTCGATCATAGATAGATATGGGAATGCAATCGCTGTCACCACTACACTTAATGGCAATTACGGTTCTGGAGTGGTAGTAAAAGGAGCTGGATTTCTACTCAATAATGAAATGAATGACTTTACAGTAGCACCAGGCAAGCCCAATCAGTTTGGGATGATAGGGGGTGAACCAAATATCATCGCTCCCGGAAAGAGAATGCTCAGCAATATGACTCCCACCATAGTAATGGATGGACGCAAGATACTCGCAGTGCTGGGAACACCCGGTGGTTCTACAATCCCCACTGTAGTCATGCAGGCTATCATGGACATTGTATCCTATCACATGGGCATGCAAGCCGCAGTGATGGCTCCCAAGATTCACAGCCAGTGGATGCCTGATGAGGCCTATTTCGAGCAGAAAATCAATCCTGAGGTAGTGGACTCATTGAGAAAACTGGGGCACAATATGATCTATCAGCCACTGGGCAAGCTGGAATGTATCCTGGTGCATCCGGATGGCATGATGGAAGGCGGTACTGACCCGGGCAAAGGTGACGGTACCATAATGGGGAAGTAAATACCCGAAATTATTGAAAACTTAGTCTAAATACTCTTTTGGCATCATTCTTGCAGTCTGAATAGGGATGAAATATCCATAAAGCATTGTCCTTTGATTTTCAATTAATTAAGTTAAATTTGTTATTAATTCCAATCTTCCTCAGAAAAAATAAGTCGCTATGAACCGAAATAATACCAATCCGTATATAACTTTTCTATTTATTTTCTTGATTCAGGTTATTTTCGCAGCAAGTGCATATAGCCAATTGACTATATCGATTACATCCACCGACCCACTATGCTATGCAGGTGCTACAGGTACAGCTTCAGTCATGACTACAGGTGGCACCCAGCCCTACTCATATATCTGGTCCAATGGAGGAGCTACTCAGACTATCTTCGACCTAACCAATGGCAACTATGCAGTTACTGTCACCGATCAAAATGGCAGTACAGCCTCAGGAATGGTGCACTTAACTGATCCTCCTCTACTATTGAGTACACTTCTTCTGGATGACTCTTTATTGACTTGTCTGGATAGAACCATCATAGCAAGCAATGATCCTTTCGGTGGCATTCCTCCTTATAACTTCGAATGGACACTACCAAATACAAATGTAGATACAAATCAATCGTTTCAAATTACCGACCCGGGCCAATATGTATTAAAAGTATACGATGCGCACGAATGTTTATTCCAGAAAGAATTCACCATCAACTCATCCGGCTTTCCGGTATTAACTACTTATGTAATTGATTCTATAAGTTGCAACACAAACAAGGATGGTAATGCGGCTGTGCAGATACAAGGTGATACTCCTCCTTATCAAATCCAATGGAGTAATGGAGACCAGGACACCCTCCTCAATGACGTAGGTGTGGGATCATATTCTGTTACTGTAACTGATGCGGGTGGCTGCAGTAATGTAGCTTATGTTTATGTTCCTCAGCCTCAGCAACTGGGTATAGAAATCTTAAAGACGGATATTACCTGCTTCGGTGGAATGACCGGAACAGTGTTGGCCCAAGTAATTGGCGGTACTGAGCCGTATTCCTATTTTTGGAATAATGGTGGCATGGCTCAAGGCATGGCAAATCTGCCCGCCGGGCCGTATGCTGTGACGGTAACAGATCACAGAGGATGCCAGATAGTAGGCAACACCTTTATAAATCAGGGATCTGAAATCAACGTAGTCGTCATAGGTACCAATGTGACTTGTTACGGTGGAAACAATGGATCAGCCAGCGCTATTGCTACCAATGGCGTCTTTCCATATAGTTACACCTGGTCCACGGGAGGCACTACCAGTCAAATACACAATCTGGTGGCAGGCAAATACTATGTTTCTGTCGTGGATGGCAATAATTGTGTTTCAGTGGACTCAATCACCATACAGCAAGCTTTTGAGATCACTCTGGATTTACAATCTACCCCTGAGAATTTTGGGATGAGTGATGGAACAGCTACTGCTACACCAATTTCGGGTATTTCGCCATATACCTGGGCGTGGAGTAATGGTGGTACAACTTCAAAAATTACCAACCTTACTTCCGGTGATTATTATGTGACTGTCACTGATAAAAATGGATGCGTAGCTACCGGAGAAGTATATGTAGAAGCAGATAATTGTGATATGGAATTACATCTCAGAGCGGTCAATGTGTCTTGCTATGGAAAGAGTGATGGCGGCGTCTTCCCCGAGTTTGATGTAGTGGGCATAGAGCCATACACCTTCAACTGGTCCAATGGAAGCACAGAACCTGTACTAATAGATGTAAAGGCAGGTAATTACAAACTGACCATTACTGACAATACCAACTGCTCCGAAGTAGTATCGGTGACGGTGACCCAACCCGGTGCATTTAATATCGGATACCTCATCACTCAGCCTACCGGACCGGATCAACCCACAGGCAAGATTAAATTTTCAATTATCGGGGGAAATTCCCCTTACCGAATAGTTTTTAAAGACATAGTATATACCGGAAGTACAGAGATTACTATTCCGAATATCGATCCAGGAACATATACCATAACTATCATTGATAATAAGGGTTGCGAACAAGAAGTCACTTTCACCGTCAATAATTACAATTGCTTTATCACTGCAATTATCGCACAGGAACTGCTCATCCAGTGCAATGGTGACAACACAGGCAGATTATGTGCAGGTGCTGAAAAGAATATTGGTCCTGTCACTTTTTCCTGGACTAACCAGTCTTTTACTCCTTGCATTGACAATGTAAAAGCCGGCACTTACTCAGTAATAGTGACAGATACTGTTGGCTGTACTGCATCTGCCACTTTTACAGTTACTGAACCTAAGGAATTGGACTATAGCAACCTAAATGTGGTACAAGGAACAGGTGCGAATGGGTCTATCTCACTCATTATCGAAGGTGGCACACCAGCTTATACCTATAATTGGACTAAGAATGGAACTCAATTTGCCACAAGCAGAGATCTTGCCGGACTGAGTAAAGGGACCTATATACTAAGAGTGACTGATGCAAATATATGTGTAAAAATATTTGACCCAATAGTCATAGTTCCTCTTGCAAATAAGAATCTGATTTCGGAGCAGGAAGTGAAATTATATCCCAACCCAGTCAGTGATTATGTCATCGTAGAGTTTGAATCGAGTGTTAGCGCAAGTGAAGCAGTTATTCAAATCAGCGATTTGTCAGGCAGAATAATAGTGAAGAATACAGCGGAAATGTCCAATAATAGATTAAAAATAAATACGAGGGTTCTAAATCCAGGGTTATATTTATTGAAAATAAATGTGGGTACTGCTATCTTTGCTGGGAAAATTATCAAAACACCATAAACAACTAATTGCTTCTTCTCATTTAAAGTGAGGTGACCTTATAAAAAAAAGATTAATTGAAGTATTTACTAATCATTGCAGTTATATTTATTGTAATTCGTTTTTTTAGAGTCGGAATATTATCCTATAATTCTGACGCTGCACAACGCGAATTAGATCGAATGGGAAAGAATCGACCAGCTCAAGACGCTCATTCCGACGAGTACATATCATATGAAGAGATAGAATGATGGTTTTTTCTGAGTTAATCCTGGCTAAAAACCACCAGTATTGTATTATAAATAAACCCGCAGGTGTTCCCCTGTCTAAGGATAAGACCGGAGATACAGCACTCATCGATCTGGCAGAAATCTATTTCAAACAACCGATGTTCGTGGTACACCGTATTGACAGGCCCGTATCCGGCGTAGTTATATTGGCTAAAAATCAAAAATCGGCTGCTTATTTCAGTCAGTTATTCCATGATAAAAAAATCGAGAAAGAATACCTGGCCCTAATAGAAGGATCACAATTCACAGGCAGTGGTGAGCTCCAACATTTTATTTCTCCCAAAATTTCAGCCGGAAATAAGTCTAGAATTATCGAAGACACTGAGATGGAGCACAACGCTGAGACTTCCTTTACCATCTTAGGAAATACCGATAAATATTCCATCATACTACTAAAGCCCCATACCGGAAGGCATCATCAACTGAGAGCTCAACTGGCATCCACTATGAGTCCAATCAAAGGTGATGTAAAATACGGTGCGCGTAGGGGAAATAAAGACAGAAGTATATATTTGCACGCTTACAGGATTCGCTTTCCGCATCCGGTAAGTGGAGAGGAAATGATTTACGTGGCACCACCGCCTAAGGATGTATTGTGGGATCTCACTTCACCACTGATTGAAATAATTAACTAGAAAAAATAGTGAACATGGAAGAGGCCAATAGAACAGAATTAAATCAGTTGGGTGAGTTTGAATTGATAGGAAAATTAACTACCGGCTTCGAACGATATCATAATTCTACTCTTCATGGTGTAGGAGATGACGCTGCGGTGATCGACCAGGGTGATCATGTCAGTGTCATCAGTACAGACATGCTGATAGAAAATATTCATTTTGATCTCATGTACACACCGCTCAAGCATCTGGGCTATAAAAGCATCATCTCAAACCTCTCTGATATCTATGCCATGAATGCTGAGCCACAACAGGTAACTGTTTCTGTGGCAGTATCCAACCGGTTTAGTCTGGAGGCTCTGGAGGAACTTTACGACGGTATCAAGGCTGCCTGTAAGCGCTACAAAGTAGATCTGGTGGGCGGTGACACCTCATCTAGTACAAAAGGAATGCTCATCAGTGTGACTGCTATTGGGATAGGTAAAAAAGAAGAAATAACTTATCGCAACCAAGCGCTACCCGGCGATATCATCTGTGTCAGCGGCAATCTAGGTGGGGCTTACATGGGGCTGCAAATCCTGGAGAGAGAGAAGCAACTCTTCCTGGATAATCCCAATATAAAGCCAGAGCTCGAGGACAATGCATATGTCATTGGCCGACAGCTCAAGCCAGAGGCCAGAGGGGATATCATTCGGAGCCTAAAAGCTGCAGACGTGAAGCCCACTTCAATGATCGATATTTCTGACGGCTTAGCCTCAGAAATACTTCATATCTGTACCCAATCAGATACCGGAGCTATCATCAAGGAAGCTCAGGTACCCATCCATACTATGACTGAGCAACAGGCGATAAAATTCAGAATGGATCCCATCACTTGCGCACTCAATGGCGGTGAGGATTATGAACTCCTCTTTACTCTTGCACCCGAAGACCTTGATAAAATTCACTTGCTGGATGACGTATATGTGATAGGCACTATCCTGCCACCAGACGAAGGCATCATGCTCGAGACGAGCGGCGGCAACTTCCATCGCATCACGGCTCAAGGCTGGAATCACTTCAACGCACCTGCAACTTAATGCGATACATCGATAAGCTACTGGCCTACATTAAGCTGCCGGTGGTAATAATCGGATTGGCGCTGACTGTCTTAGCTCTTCATATCGAGGGCTTCATATTAGGCTTCACCGAAGCAAGAGGGTTCAAATATCGGCTGGCCTTTATCAAATTTCTTATCGCAGTACTCTCGATAAAGATTCACAAGACTGGTGACAGTAGCTTCAGAAATGCTCTCTATGCTTGCAATCATCGCATGATGATAGACCCTGTAGTGTTGCTTAGATACATTGATGCTTATGTAGTGTCGAAAGCAGAGGTAGCAGACTATCCCATCATCGGAAGTGGCACACGCCGTACTAACGTTGTATTTTTGCACCGGCAAGATAAAAATTCACGAAGGGAGATGCGCCGCATCATCGGTGAACTGCTGGAATCAGGCAAAGCAGTCTCTATATATCCCGAAGGCAGTGTCAATCTACTCGATTTATCCGGACCCATGTTTCCCGGTTCATTTGAGGTAGCTGCTTCTACCGGTCGTCCGGTAGTGCCCGTAGCGCTAGACTTTGCCGACCGCTCAGTGTATTGGGGAGCTAATTCTTCTCTGATCGCACATTTCCTTGACGTATTCAGCAGACGACGGATCATCTGTTCTATTCATTATTGCGAACCCATCTATTCTGATAATGCGGAAATACTGAAGGAGCAATGTCAGTCAGCTATCGATGCTGCTCTACAGCAGATGCGGTCAGAATGGAGTTCAAAATAAAAGGTTCAGAAATTATTTTACTAAACTCTATCTCACCATTCTTTTATCAATAAATTTAAATATTTCATCAGATATATCTCTACCGCCTACTTCACACTCACAGAATAATTCACAGGGATATAATTTTTAATTGCATCGTAGGTAATGGCATGAGCTTTCATGCGATAGTTTCGCCGCTCGAGCACATTCTTGGCAGCATTGGGATAGGTACGGTTAGAAAGAAATACAAAGACAAGGTCGTGCTGTGGATCAGCCCAGACAGCCGTACCTGTAAAGCCGATATGGCCAAAGGTCTCTCGTGAGGCTTTGGCTGTGACATTTTGTACTTGACTCCAGTCGGTCTGGGGCATGTCAAAACCTATTCCCCTCCGGCTCTCTAGTGGATGTCTGCTAGTAAATGCCTTTATAGTTTCAGGCTTTAAATATCTGGTGCCACCATAAGTACCCTTGTTGAGAAGCATTTGCATCAGGACACCAAGATTGAGCGCATTCGAAAATAATCCGGCATGACCGCTCACACCTCCCATCATAGCTGCAGCCATATCGTGCACCTCACCCTGCAATATCTGTTGACGGAAATAGCGGTCATCCTCGGTGGGTGCTATGCGGTTCTCAGGTATCTTCTGAAGAGGCAGAAAGCCCATATTTGAAAGACCCATCGGCTCATAAAAATTTTTATCCATGAAGATATTAAGTGGTTCACCACTGGCTCTTTTCACTACCTGGCTGAGCATGATAAAACCCAAGTCACTGTAGCGGTAATTGGTATTGGGTAGATTAGATACCCGTGCGATTTGCTTCTTCATGGTGTCCAGATAGCTGGTATCCATATACAGCCTGTTAGCTACTTTAATACCAAATTTTGGAGACCAGCGAGAATCATAGATTTTTGCCGAGGGGCGCACCCGATGGCCATTATTGACTACTGTACTTTCATAAAATGGAATCCAGGGATATAGACCGGCACGATGCGCCATCACATCCCGGATGATCATAAACTCTTTATTACTACCCTTTAAGTAGGGCAGGTAATTACCTAAATAGTCGTAGATATCAACTTTACCCTCTTCATAGAGCTTCATCACACCTACTGTTGTGGCAGCTACCTTGGTGACCGAGGCCAGATCATAAACAGTCTGGGTATTTACGGAGGGACTCTTTGCACTATAAGTATAGTGGCCAAAACCTCGATTATATACTACTTTATTATCCTTAATTACGACCATTTCACATCCGGGTGCAGCGTCATATTTGATTACATCATCCGCTAATTTGTCCAGGTCTCTCAGTTTCTCAGAACTCATGCCCACCGCTTCAGGCTCTGTATAACCTACTCTTATCGCCGGTCCGGTCTCCAGTCCGCTTTCGAAGGTATATGGGAGTACTGTCACGGGCAATCTGCCCTTAATCTCAATCCCACCGAAGACTGCCTGAATAGCTACCGATTGATAGACGGGATCATCACCATAGGCACATAATACGGCCGCTGGTGTGATAAAATTCTTCAGGCTATATGGGCTGCCAAAGGCAATCAATATAACCTTGGTTTTTTGTGATAACTGATTGATGAAATCCAGATTATTCGAAGAGATATTGTAATTATCTTTTGCTGAACTGTTCATGCCAAGCACTCCAATGATCACCGTTTTATGTTCAGCGAGCGAATTCATCATCTCAGTGTTCGTTTTATCTTTAGTCGCTGCACCTATAAAGAAATGATGGGCCTTACAGTATGAATCTACCCGTTCCTGAAAAGGTGCCTTTTTAGTATAACCCAGTGCCAGAGTGGCAATATCTTGCGTAATATCCTGTACAGGTATCATCATATTTTCATTTTTGACCATGGTTATTGCTTCTTCAATGATCTTTTGCTTGAGTGCTTTCCCTTCTCCTGTGATCAATTCTTTCTCCAGACCAGCAGTTGCCACCTGAGGAGTGGCGGTCAAGCCAAAGCGATATTTGGCGACAAGAATTTTACGGACACTTTCATCCAGTCGCGCAATGGTGATATCACCTTCTTTTACTGCGTTGCGTATTGCCTTTACGCCGGAGGTGATACTTGATGGCAATAAGAGTACATCTACGCCGGCTTGAATGGCCTTAACTTCTATGTCTCCGGGCTCAAAATTCTTAGTTACACCCTGCATCTCCAGGGCATCTGTAAAGATGAGCCCATCAAACTGCAATTTATCCTTGAGCCAATGCGTGATAATCCTATGTGATAATGATGCAGGCAATTTAGGATCGTGGTCGATACCAGGTACCGCGAGGTGGCCTATCATGACACTCTGCACACCTTGGTTGATCAATACTTTGAAAGGATACATCTCCAGACTCTCCAACCGGACCGAATCAAATGGCAACACCGGCACATCAAAGTGCGAATCCACATTGGTGTCACCGTGCCCGGGAAAGTGCTTGGCACAGGCCATGACGCCGGCTGACTGTAATCCCAGCATATACATGTATCCCTTCTGTGCGACCAGGTATTTATTCTCTCCAAATGAACGACTACCGATGACCGGATTGGCCGCATTGTTATTGATATCGATGGACGGTGCGAAGTCTATCTGGACACCCATCCTGAGCAGCTCACGTGCTACCTCTTTGCCAAACTGAAAGATCAATCTATTGTCTCTAATGGCTCCCATCGTCATCTGCCTTGGAAAATCGATAAAATCCTGCTTCAGCCTCATGGCCGGACCCCACTCGGCGTCCATCGAGACCATCAATGGAATCTTAGAGAGCTGCTGATATTCATTGGTGAGTTTGATCTGCTCCTCAGCTGACCCCTGAAAAAAGCACAGACCGCCTATTTTATAAGTCTTAATGAGTTCTTTAATAGCACGTGTGTGATCAGACCCCTTATTGGAAAAGGCACGGATCATGAACAATTGGCCTATTTTCTCATCAGTAGTCATGGTCTGCATCACTGAATCTACCCAGCCCGTTTCATCCTGAACGATGCGAGCCTTACTTCCGGGTTTGATTCCCGACTGACTGGCATACAAGGTGTGACAGACAAAATATATCGTCAGTAATAGAAAAAATATCCACCTCATTTCTTGATTTATTCTGGTCATTTATTAATTTTTGACCCCAGCTCCGGATTTATCTTGATCGCTTCATCGTGGTACTTAGCACCATTCACAGGATCTCCAAGCTGATAATAGGCATTGCCAAGGTCAAATAATGAATTGGGATCCTTGGGATTGAGCTCTACTGATTTCAGAAAATAAGGTAGCGCTGTCTTCGGATCTTTCATAAAACCATAGGCTACCCCCATGAGTCGGTTTGTCTCAGCATCATTGGGATTATAACGCAAAGAAACACTTAAATTATCCAAAGCTTTTTGAATATTACCCTCTTTTTCACCTGCAAACTTACCGTATTCACGATAAGCTAAAGCTAAATTCTTCGGCCCATCTGTCGAGCCGGTGTCTATAACCATTAATTTTTTGTACGTTTCAATAGCCTTTTCATATTTCTGCTGATAGAACAGACAATTGCCCAGCATGAGATAAGACTGATTATAGAGCGGATGTAATTTGATGGCTTCTTCGAGATACTTTTGAGCCTGCAGCAACATAAAATTTCGCTCTCCCGGCTCAGTTACTTTGATGGCACTATCTAGTGTGATCCCTCCCGCGCTGTTCAATAACTTAGCACTATTGGGTGAGTTTTTCAGGTCTTGTGTAAAGATGGTGTAATTGCTTTGCCAAATCTGATTTCGATCGATCGTCTTGATGCCGGGTAAGAGCAATAGCAACAGTACAACCGAACTCAGAGCTGTTGTAGTTTTGAACTTAACAACATATTTCGCCAGCAGTAACCCCACAATAAGAGAAAATCCCACAGATGGGATAAATAAAAAGCGTTCTGACATAAACGTACCCACTGTCACTGCGATATTGGTCATGGGAAAGAGCGCTATGAGAAAAAAGAGAATGCCAAAGGCATAGATATTCTTAGATCGAATCTTGATGATACTCCAAATGAGTAATGCGCTATAGATCAACAAGCCACTGATAGCAAGAGCATTTCCCCAGTTGACTAGTGGAACTTGCTGTGGATAATAATCATGCGTGAGATGAAGTGGGAAAATGAGCAGGATTAAATACTTGAATAAGGTCAAGGCAATAGTAGCTAACCTAACACCATAGGACACCGGCTCAAAGTGGGTACCCTTCCACTCCAAAAAGGGATTGTTCATCAATTCAAAGACCTGATATTGACTACCCGGAAGCCCAAGAACGGCAAATCGTACCATCAGATAGATAACCATAAAGGCGACAAGAGGCCACCATGACTTAATCACACTTTTGAAGTCCTTGCTGTAAAATACCCATTGTGCCAGTGGAATGAGTATCAGAAAAACAATGGCATTTTCTTTTGAAAATAGAGCCAGCAGGAAGCAAAATCCAGCTAAGAGCAACCATTTAAGACCATTGCTTTCTTTCAGAGCTCGATCTGAAAAAATCGCAGCGAGCAACGAAAATAAAAGAGCCAGTACTTCATCTCTACCCTTGATGTTGGCAATAACCTCTGTATGTACCGGATGGACGGCAAATAAAACGGTTGAAAATAGCGCTATGAGGACAGCCTTCTCTATTCCAAATCGAGCCTCAAATAAATTTCTCAACCAGACATAAAGAAAGATACAGCATAGGATATACATTAGTATTCCCATCAGATGGTACATAAAGGCACTTCCACCAAAAAATTCTTTCTCCAGTGCAAACATCGCCAATGACAGTGGGCGATAGCGACCACCCTGAACGAGCTTATCCTTCCCTTCTTTCTTGAAAAAACCAAAGAAAGTATCTTTTCCAAATATCCCTGGCAGTCCACTAATACCCTGCTGAGTGTATTGGTTGTCAGTGATGACAATAGCATCATCCAGCATAAAGTCGCCCTTAAGCGTATTAGCATACATCAGAAGTACAATGATACCGAGGAACCATGGGATCCATTGTGGCCTCAGCCACCCTCCTATATTGGTGGACGGCAGCTCAGCCACAATAGCTGAAGCCGCGGATTGCTGCTTGATGTTTTGCTTGATTTTATTAACTTTTGACATTAAAGTTTAGCATATTTTTTTTACTTAAGTTAAATTTTACCTAAGATAGTCGATAGGACTGTAGCGACAAAAATAATATTTCCTTACCAATCGCTTAATACTATAACATTCAGCTAAGTTAGAAATGTCCGCCTTCTCATCTATCAACAACATTAAATACAAATAAAATGAAAGTAATTAATCTAATTTGGTGTCTTACCATCACGATGCCGGTACTAAGTTACGGCCAATTCTCTGTTCGACCAAAAGCCGGTATCAACTATCTCTGGATCGGTGATAGGCCAAAATCATTCACTACGGACGGCTCTGAAGCTGGATTTCAGGTGGGCGCAGACTTAAAGTTGGGAGGAAAATTCTACTTTCAACCCGGCTTCTTTTTAGTTCGATCAGGCTCTACCATTAGAAAATTCTCGGACATCACAACACAACTGGAGGGAAAAGCCACCTACTTCAAGATCCCGGCCAATGTGGGATATGCACTGATCAATACTACTCTTTTAAAATTCAGAGTACATGCCGGTGGTGTCGCCAACAAGTTCTGGAAGGTGAGCGATAAGAGTCAGTTATATGCTGATGATTACAATCCATGGTATTATGGAGCCAATGTAGGTATGGGAATTGATGTACTGCTATTTACCATAGATGCCAACTATGAACTGGGACTTACTGATTATTACAAAAATCTGGCCGGTTCCAAGCCCACTATGTTTTCAGTCAGTGTCGGGCTAAAATTTTGAGGTAGCTCAATCTTGCAACGGTGGAGGGAAATATCAACTTGTAATGAACCTGAAAAATTATTATGATTTTAATCCGCCATCAACCTTGGATATCAATAAAAAACCCGTTTCAAGTTTCCTCGGAACGGATTTTTTATTGGTAATTATCGCCTAGCTCGATTATTTCTTTTTTACGGGAGGCTTAGGAGTTTCCGGTGGAGCGGGGTTTGACAGATAATCCATATAGTTAAGAGTCTGAGCATTGGTATCATCATATTCAAGTGCTTTGTCATTCCAGGTATTGGCGGTCTTCAAGTCGTTCTTCCGGATGTAGTAACCTGTCATCCAGTTGGCCGCTTCAGTAAGTTCTTTTTTATATTTCTCTTTATTCAAGTCTCCCAGTTCGATCACTTTGGCATAGAAGGGCTCAGCAAGACCTGCATTCAGCGTATCCAACTGTGCATTGTGACGTGCACGCCACAGATAGCCTGTAGGATCTTCAGGAATCTTATTAATGATGCCCTGTGCGGCAGAGTCACCGCGCATGAAACTATTGCCCAGATAGTCGGCACGAGTAGCATAGTAGTAATCTATTGCCAGATTGGTATTTTTGGCAACTACATTAAAATAATAACCTGATTCGGCATACTTCTTTCGAGCATAGAGTGTATCTGCGATCTCCTTAACCAGCGTAATTTTATTGCTATCCATCTGATACGCTTTCATCCACTGTAGGTAGGCCAATGAGTCCTTTCCTAAGGCCATATCAATGCGCCCTGCATATTCAAAATCAGAAGCGATGAGGGGTACTGTATCGTGGTTCGCAAAAAATTCATTTATACTCTGATCAGCTTCTTCGTATTTTTTGTCATCATAGTAACTATAGGCCAGTAACCGATCGATATAATATCTGCCCGGAGCATCGTTCTTTACTGCTTTTAGGGCATTAATCGCTTCCGGAAAATCCCGATTTAGGTATAAGGTATTAGCATACCATAGTCTATCATTAACAGTGGGTTTAGTAAGTGCCAAGTAACGCTCGAAATTGCGTTTTGCTTCAGGATACTGATTAAGTTCGTAGTAATAATAGCCTAGGTCTCTATACACTAAAGCGAAGGTAGGATCCGCAGCGATAGCTGCTTTGAAAGCCGGTATACCGAATTCATAATTCTTTCCCGCCAGATAGGCTCTGCCTATCTTATAATTAGGTACCGCATTGGTCTTGTCCATGTCGGCTGCATACTCATAGTTAGTTACGGCATTTCCTGCATCACCCTTTAGCGCATAGGCATCACCAAGTAACATGCGGGTAGTAGCATCTCCCATCTTGTAGGAATCTACGGCATCCTTGATATAAACGATAGCCAACTTTGCATCTTTGTTTGGTCCATAAAGGAACTGTTCGCCGATCATCAGAGAGAGAAATCCCTTGGACTTCCGTCCTCCACGAATTGCTTTCTCGAGTTCTGACTGTAAGTCGGTACCATTTGCTCCTGCATTAATACGTTCCAATATCTCGGCTGTGGTTTTATAAGCCTTTACAGAAGCATCGTTTTTGATATGCGTCAGTACTTTCTGAGCTTCCTCATAGTGATTGGTCGCATTCAGCAGACTGTATAGATAGAATTGTTTGTCATAACTCTCAGGATCTGCGGAGGCCATTTTTTGGATGGCTGCGATTGTACCGTCATTATCACCATAGAAATACATCTTGTATATCTGATCAATGTCCTGAGACTGTGCACTCAGACTCATCAATACAAAAGTTAGTAATAAAGAGATTTGCTTAAACATGGTTCTTAATTTAGTGTTTTTTTAAATTTAGTTTCCAATAGGTGACGTGGTAGGATTCATTTGAATCAAACGAATAGGCATTGTAGCCGGCACCAGGCCATCCTTCAGTACGATACGCTGACCCACATCACTGGCGACAAAGGCTGAAAAGCCACTACCCAGTCCATTGTAAGGTTCGTTTATATATATGTGAACTATTCTGACCATAGGGTATTGTCGAGTTGCAAGAAAAGCCTGATAGGGCTTATATCCTTCAGCAACATCACTTTTAGCTATGTCGAGTAATTTTACTTTTTTAAGAAATTGTTGATTCTTTTGGTCAGTCATATCACTGATGTGATTGACACCAATAAAACCCATGCTACCGGGATTGGCAGCCACGTAGTCGATTACTTCTTCATTAGTATTGACCGCATAGACATTAGAACTTACAGGAGCGCCTTTCAATACTGAGTCCTGTAGATATTTAAAGACTCCACTACCCTTGCTATCCATCACCAGAGATACTTTAGTGGCCGAACTTTTAGGTGAGATTTGTTGCCAGTTTGATTTCTTTCCGGTCAATAAATCATATAGCATCCCCATATCTATCTTATCTATCGGAGTAGCATTATTCACTATGACGGCAATGGCATCCAAAGCCACCCGGGTCTCCTTGGGATCATAATTTCGTCTTCTAAAACTGATGACTTCTTCTGAGCTCAGTTGACGTCCGAGGACAATCAGGCGTGCAGAATCATTCAGAAAAGACTGGACTACTGCTGCATCCGGCTTGAATGTCACATTTATGTGTGCATCAGTGTACTGTGCATTGAATACAGTAACCTCGCTATCTATGAGATTCTTATATGAATTATCCGCTACAATCTCAATTTTTCCTGATACAGGAGTATCCCGCTCAGCAACCGGCTTTTTGCCACTATTAGAATTACAACTAATGAGTAACATTGTGGACAATCCAATTACGATTCCTATATTCATTTTCATTTTCTCTGATTTTCCTGATACTTCAGGTAAACTCTATAAATTCTATAAATTCCATAAAATGACATCAATCCACCAAATATGCGCACCATCGGATCATTTCCTGTGGGTACTACTACCCATCCTGTAACTAAAGCTAATCCCAGAAAAGTAAATAGAACCCCAATTATTCCACCTAATACCATACCCAGCATCTGGTAGGAATTATTGATTGGTGTACGAGAGGAATTTCTCAAGTATTAATTATTTACTAAATAAACAAAGTAGCCATAAGGATTAATTCCATATCGCTACTTTTTTAAATTTTTTTTAACTAAAACCAATATTTATTAATCCTGCAATTGGAAGTTAACCGGTAAGGTATATTGGACGCGCACCGGCTTACCATTTTGCTTACCTGGCTTCCAATTAGGCATCATCTTGACTACACGCTGAGCTTCAGCACCGGCGCCACCACCTACGGGATCTTTCACGATACGTACTGCCGAGATTGAGCCATCTCTTTCCACGACAAACTGGATGTAGACCTTACCTTGTAGTCCATTCTCCCGGGCAGCGGCCGGGTACTTTATATTATCTCGAAGAAAAGCCCTCATCTGTGCATCACCTCCCGGAAATTCAGGATTTTGTTCTACTACCTTGAAAACTTTGTTCTCATCTTCTTTTTTTGGAGCTACTATCGCTTCTTTTCTTGAATCTGACTCTACCAGTCCCGGGTCCGTATTGGTCGATATTTCGACCTTGGCATTTGGATCTCCTTTAACGGTCTTAGTACCCGGATCTTTTTCCTTAAGATCTTCTACTGTAGCCAGTTCTACTTTTTCTTTCACCAGTTCATCCTTGGTCACTTTTGGCGGTACATACTGTACTGAAGCTCGCTGAGGTGGTGGTGGAGGAGTCGGCGGAGGTGGGGGTGGAGGTTTTGTCTCATCCATAGGTGGCGGAGGTGGAATATTTGCCAGATCCACTTTTACATCTGTCAACTCATCTGCTTTCTTCAGACGAGTATTCAGGTAGGCATACCCGATGAACAGAGCTGCCACCAGAATCGCCACCATCAGTGCACGAGCAAGATACTTGGGATATTGGCGTCTCAAATAATAGGCTCCATAACTTTTATTTCGACCTTCAAAAATCAGGTCGAGCATATCGGACTTTAATATTCTTTCGCTTTCCATTTGTGCTATTTTAATTTATAACGTAAAGATAAGTTAAAAAAGTTTCTTCAACGTAAAATTAAGTTATAATTTATTTAGGTGTCTTATTTGCTTCAGTATTTCCTTTCCCCACGAGGTCTAATTCTGTCTTAGTGACGGGAACCATAGCATAGATCTTAATACCATCTATAGCCATTTCATCCAGCATATCAACTATGTTCTTATATATCGCATCATCTGTGGGCTTGATAATCACTACAGTCTTATCCTTACCAAAAGCCGGATTAGCCTCGACTGCTGCTTTCTTATCAAGAATAACTTTGCGAATATCCTGATAATTGGCATTTTTGATCTCAGGCGCTTCCAAACCTTCGTAGTACCAAACTGTGTTATCCTTACCGAGTATGACAGTAAGTACACGTGAGGCTTCTACTTCGGGTGGCTTGGGATCTTCTGCCTTAGGTTTTACGGGCATATTGATCTCCATGACCTGTGGCTTATTCATCGTCGTAGTGAGCATAAAGAAAGTGATCAGTAGAAATGCTAAGTCCACCATCGGTGTGAGATCCACACGAGTCGACATTTTTTTTGATTTTCCCCCACCACCTTTGCCTTGGGAGGTATCTAATTCGGCCATACCTAATTCTTTTTCTTAATTTATTAATGTATGATTAATTATCCTCTTTTGGCTGATCACCCATCTTCATGCTGGTCACCAAATTAAATTTATATCCTTTTATCTTGTCATTAGCCAGTGTCGAAAACACCTTATTAATCATCGGATACTTGGTTGATACATCCCCCTTTATGACCAGACGTGCCTCAGGATTCACAATACGACCATAAGCGACCCACTTAAACAGTTCATTTGCGTCAGTAAGAGCAGTATCTACCGGAATGCCCGGACTTTTATACTCCTTCTGATCACCTAAAGGCGTGTTCAAATAATTTTTCAATTGATCAAAGGGTACTCCAACAGCTCCGCCCAGGGCAAAACTATTCATCTCATTTTCGTTCAGACCCAGTTTTCGATCATCATTAATAGCTGTGATCAATTCCTTTTTTGTAGGCTGTCCATCCATTTCAAAGAATACTCGTCCATCCTTATCGATGGTGATGACCATGACATTCGTCTCTGCTATCTTGGTATCAGAAATAGAGGTAGGAGTGACTACAGTAACATTTTCAGGCGGCTTAAATTTGGTAGCCAACATGAAGAAAGTCAGCAGCAAAAAAGAAACATCACACATCGCCGTCATGTCGATCGTGGTGCTCTTTCGCTTCATCTTATGCTTGGGCATCTATATTAGTATTTATTTAAGTAAACTAAAAAATTAATCAAATCAAGGCAATCACTTCCTTAAGAGTGCTGAGAAGCAAACTGCTGCTGCATACTATATCCGGCCTCGTCGATGCGGTAAGTCATACCATCTATTCTAGTGGTAAAATAACTGTAGGCGATGATAGCTATTGTCGAGGTCGTAATTCCAAGCGCTGTATTGATAAGTGCCTCAGAAATACCGGTAGCCAATGCAGAGGCATCAGGTGCACCTGAGTGTGCCATACCCGCGAAGGCCCTGATCATACCTAGCACTGTTCCGATCAGACCTACCAGTGTCGCTACAGAAGCGATGGTAGCTATAATGGGAAGATTTTGTTCCAACATAGGTAGTTCGAGGGTTGTAGCTTCTTCGATTTCCTTCTGAATCGAGATGAGTTTTTGATCTTTTTCAAGAGATGTGTCCTGCATCATATCCTTGTACTTTACTACGCCGGCACGCACTACATTGGCAACTGAGCCTTTTTGCTTATCGCAAAGGGCTAGAGCACCTGAAACATCTCCTTTCGATAACGCGAAATTCACGTTTCGGACAAATTTGTCCACCGGTCCATTACCTGAAGCTCTTCCGACGGTAATCAGACGCTCGACGGTAAACACAAGTACTATAAATAGGATACCCATTAATATAGGTACTATGAAACCCCCTTTGTAGATTACTCCAAAATAATCGCCTGGTAAGGGATCATTGGCGTTATCACCACCTTTGAAGTGGCTGGCGTCTCCAAAAACAAACTTATAAAGCAGAATTCCCAAAACAAAGCAAACCGGGATCACTATCAATGGTAGGATATTACCCGCTTTACTGTTTTTTTCAGTTGATGCATTTGTCATACTTAAATACTTTTAGATTTTAAAAATTTGATTGAGAAGCAAATATATTTTTTTTGAACTAACTGGACACAATTAATTTCATGCAAATTAAATTAAGTATATGTATATTTTACACAAATATGTATAAACTTAATAAATATCAAGTAATTATGAGTCAATCAAAATTATTATTTCTTTATGGAGTTTTCAATTCCCTATTTGATCAAATCTAATGTTTTGGCATTTAGACAGTTCCTAGACTGCCTTTAGTGCCGAATATATATATTCAATACGTATTAACCTTGCTGTTGGATTAAAATTTTCCAAAAAAGCCAGCTTCTTTTAAAATTTTAAGACTTCTCTAACATACTACGACGACAAAATCCTATTTTTGCACTAAAATCAAAACATGGTAGAACAAATCAGCCCTACAGATTTAAAATCAAGACTTGAAAAGGAAGAAGACATCGTACTTATAGATGTGCGTGAGCCTTTCGAACACGATGAGTTTAATATAGGCGGTGAGCTAGTTCCCCTCGGTACCCTAATGGATAGTATTGAAACACTTGAGTCTCATAAGCCTAAGACTGTGATCACCTACTGCCGAAGTGGAGCTCGTAGCAATGCAGCAGCCGAAGCTCTGAGTAATGCCGGCTTTACTGTACTCAATCTCCAAGGTGGCATGATCCGCTGGCGAGAGACGTATCCTGAATGACCAGCCAATCCTAATAGTTCACCTTTGTGATGAATCCAAAAAAGACATTTAAGTCCATTCCCAAGCTTTCAGGGCTCACAAGGGATTCATTTGCTCAAGATTATCTAGCTCCGCTACTGCCAGTAGTGCTTACTGATCTGATGGACGAATGGCCGGCAAAGCATAAGTGGACTATTACGCATTTTAAGGAGAAGTATGGTTCACTCAAAGTTCCTGTATTTAGTGCAAACGTATCCAAGCCGGGCAAAGGCTATATGGCGCCTGACATACACATGCCATTTAGTGAGTATCTGGAGATGCTAGATCGACCGGAACCTTGCGATATGCGCTTATTCTTATTTAATATCTTCAAGCATGCACCAGAATTGCGTAATGATTATCGCATTCCTTCCCTCATGGATGGATTCTTCAATGATTTTCCATATATGTTTTTCGGTGGGCAGGGAAGCAAAGTTGCTCTTCACTTTGATATAGACCTCAGCCACGTCTTTCTCAATCAGATTCATGGGAGAAAGCGCGTTGTATTATTTGCTCCCTCCGAATCGAGAAAGCTGTATCACCTTCCCTTTACTGTAGCAAGCTACGTCAATGTGGATAACCCTAATTTTGATCTCCATCCGGCTCAACAGTTTGCCGAGGGGTATGAAGTAATCCTTGAACCCGGTGAATCACTCTTTATTCCCACCGGATATTGGCACTATATTGAATACACTGATGGTGGATATTCGATCAGTCTCCGTGCTGACGAAAGTCTTACTCGGCGCATTAAGGGTGCACTAAATATCGCTCAGCACTATACAGTAGATCGTAGTCTGAACAAAATAATGGGTAGTAAATGGTTGGATTGTAAAAATTACATAGCCAATCAACGAGCGAAAAAAACTTTGGCTGAGGCTGATCGACTCGGGCGTGTGAGTAATTTATAAATACATCTAAAAGGACATCCTCTTTTCATATTACTTGTGAATGTAAAAAATCATTTCACAAAGTATTTGTATTTTAATGTTTCGCTATTCAAATTCACTATATCTATGAAAAAGAAACTTCTAGTCTGTATCTGCCTATTCCTATCACTACAACTTTCGGCTCAGCCTGAGAGCTGGTCAGCTCGTGGAGTAGGTGGTGGCGGCGCACTATTTTCGCCGTCTATCAATCCGGCCGATCACAATGAATTTTTTATCGCTTGCGACATGAGCGAACTATTTCACTCTGTGGATTTCGGAAAATCATATAATCAAGTGCATTTCAGCCAATTCATGGGCGGCGCCAATTCAAAAGTAAACTTCACAGTCACGCCGGGCTTGCTGTATTCGATTAGTTATGTAAATGATCTCGGTACACCGGTGAAGAGCTCGGATGGTGGCATTACCTGGCAAGTACTGTCGGGAAATCCTGAACCGGACGAAAACTTTGTCTCGCTGCACGCTAATTATGAAAAGCCAAATCAGCTCCTGATCTCAACTTATGGTTCTATCTATTTTTCAGCCAATGGCGGAACAGATTTTACACTCATCCATACAGCGGTCAATTCCGGTGCAGGTAATGTAGTGGGTGGTGTACTATTTTCAGATGACACCATATTGATCGGCACTAATGATGGTGTCCTCATTTCTGAAGATGCCGGCACAAGCTGGAATACACTGTCTCTAACAGGTATGCCTGCAAATGAGCGAATCTGGAGCTTTACTGCAGGACGGGTGGGCGCTACTATCCGTATGTATTGCCTGGCAGCAGATGTAGCTGATGTCTATGTGGGTGTCACAGGCTCTGATTATTATTCATTTTGCAAGGGCATCTACACCTGTGACTTAGGTCTGTCTCAATGGACTTCCATAACCAATGGAATCGACCTTAGTGAAGATTTCCCCATGTTTATAGACATGGCTGAGAATGATATCAATACAGTATATATCGCCGGTAGTGATGATCGCGGGGTACCAACCATTTTTAAAACTCCAAATAGCGGTAGCAATTGGGTCAGTACTTTTCTTACGCAACACAACCTCAATATCTCCACCGGATGGAGTGGTGACGGCGGCGATCGCAACTGGACGTATGGCGAATGCCCTTTTGGCATCGATGTCGCTACTAATGATGCCAACGTAGTTATTTTTGGAGATTACGGATTCTGCCATAAGACCTCTGATGGGGGTACCTCCTGGAAGCAAGCCTATGTAAATCCGTCTGGGGAGCATCCGGTCAATATGTTGACCCCTCAAAAGCAGAATTACCGGAAGAAGAAAGCAGTTCATCATCTTTTACAAAATCAATGCCTGCATCCGCCAAAACTTCAACCATGCCGGCCGTTTGTTCCGGTGATAATCCGATAGAGGGCTTTAT
>DAOLZQ010000036.1:0-30508 GCA_035426385.1 Saprospiraceae bacterium | reverse complement strand
ACCTTCTTATGAACCGTACCACTTTTATACTGTCAACTCTCTCCGCTATTCCAGTACTTGCATTAGCCAAGCTGAAATCTTTCACCCACTTTAGGACGAATAAGGGATTTAAGGTTAATGCCGGTGAAGCCCGCTTTGGAAAGCACTATAAAATGAAGGGCGTTACACTCAATATTTTAGACATCAAGATCTCAGGTGAAGATACTGATGGTGACCTAGCAGTATTTGAACAAACCGGTCTCACTCCAAATGGAGGCCCTCCCTTGCACATCCATCCTAAGCAGGATGAATGGTTTTATGTGATAGAGGGAAGGTATCTGTTTCAGGTTGGAGATGATCGCCACAAGCTAACTGCTGGTGATACCATTTTTCTACCGAGAAATGTGCCACATGCCTTTATTCAACTTTCTGGACAGGGTAAAATGATTGTTTCCTATTTACCTGCCGGTAAGATGGAGGACTTTTTCAAAGTTACAGATAGTTGGACCTCACCACCTCCCAAAGAAGAAATAGCCAAAGTTTTCGCCGAACATGAAATGACCGTAGTAGGACCTCCACTAAAGCATTAAAATCATAACCTGCTAAAAATAAACACTTGCTCATGAAGCAATTTTTGACCCTTCTCTTTTCAATAGCTACGACCCATTTCGTCTCTTCACAGGTTACGTCTTCATCTGTCACAGGACAAATAGCTATTAAAAAGGCAGACAATTATACCATCCAGCGACTCATCATTTTCAATGATGAGAATGATATCTTATTAGAAAAAGGAATAGCAGGATGGATGACTCCGGCTCTCCGTTCAAACGAGAATCAGTCTTTAAAAGAAGGTTTCGAGGGTTTAGCTAAATCAATTGGTATTTCGTTGCTAGTTGAAAGGCTGGCGGGAGTATATACTTACCAATTTGTAGGGCTTCCGGATCATAGGGAAGTTTCTTACCGAACCCACTACACTGCAAAATACCTGAGTGGAACAATTATCCAACCTAAGGAAGACGGCAGAGCATATCGCTGGATGCCAATTGCATCTGCAATAGATAGCATCAGTAATGCTGCCCTAAAATCAGAAACAAATCAAATTATTCAATATCCCGGGACCATTTGGGGTGGGGCTTTTTTATTTACTTACCGGGATGATAAATTTGAAAGTATTCTGATGACCGAAGACTTCTATTCACTAAGTGGCAACTCAAATATTATAACAAATAATAACACTAAACCTATGGCAAAAGTAACAGGCATCGGCGGCATCTTCTTCAAGTGTAAAGATCCCGATAAAATGAAAGAATGGTACAAATCACATCTGGGTATAGACACCAATGATTATGGTGCTTCCTTCGAGTGGCGAGCTGAGGCAGATCCCACAAAAAAGGGATCGACACAATGGAGCCCTTTTGCCGAGTCCTCAAAATATTTTGAACCCTCTACAAAGGAATTTATGATCAATTACCGCGTAGAAAACTTGGAGGCATTGATCGAGAAATTAAAAACACAAGGAGTCTCGTTTACAGATGAAATGGAGACCTATGATTATGGCAAGTTTATCCACCTCATGGACGAAGAAGGAAACAAGATCGAACTATGGGAACCCACTGACTAAGAGAAATGACTAAACCTCTATACACTGTTGTTCTAGGTGCCTTACCGTGGCCACAAAATATTGCTTGATAGTTCAACAAATGATTAAATCCGTGTGTAATTACTTTATTTAAACGGCCGACAAACCAATTATGAGCGTCTGAACCTGTCGGTCACATTTATTAATTACAACTGTTTTATTACACCAATTGTAACTCTTAAGAGCTGATCCCAAATCGCTCACTCTCGAAACTATGAAGCACAAATAAAAATAGTGTCGGCTGAAATACCTAACCGATGTCCACCTTTGGAGGTAGCTTAGGGTGTGGACATTCTAAAAATAATTTAAATCAATGAGTAATTTTGTTCTCGTAAGCTGTCCGCGTGGCTCACCGTTGGTGCAGTAATCATAAAAAGGTTCTTTTGAAAAACACCCAAATGAATCAAACACCCGAACAGCCTCATCTTGATTTTCTTAATTTAACCTACCAAAACAATAATATTATCCTGGTAGTTTACTCTCTATGTACAGAATTGTCTCCACATGAGACCACATTTTACGCCAAAGGAAAAGTCAGTTCATTATCCGGCAGATAGGAGTGCTTATATCGGATTGAAGCGATACATAAAGATCACCATATTGGTTGTGATGCTGGGTGCTATCGGTGCTGCATGGATACAATACTTGCTATTTGGAATGCCCGCCGATCCTTCTCCTGCTATAATCTCGGTGAATAGCGCAGATCCCTCCGGCTTTCCCATCTGGATCATATATAGTCACTGGATCAATTTCTTCTTTCTGATATTGATCATCAGAAGTGGGCTGTCCATTCTATATGATCATCCTCGCCTTTACTGGAATAATAGTTGTGCTCCAGAGACAGAATGGATCAGATTTACACCGATAAAAGTTCCTAAGAATAAGCTCTGGACAGCGAAGGAGGATTCCCGCTATCTTAGCCCTGCAGTGGGGTTGCCCGGATACCGCCACACCATCGGTATTGCCCGGGTCTGGCATTTCCTCACTGTACCTTTCTTTCTTTTGAACGGAGCTGTTTTTATCTTCCTCCTACTATATACCGACCAGTGGAAGCGGGTAGTACCCGACTCCTGGCAGATTATTCCTGATGCCTGGAATGCATTTGTTCACTATGCTACTTTCCACTTTCCGGCCGAACCCAATGGATTCTATCATTACAATCCACTACAGCAGCTCACCTATTTTGGCGTGATATTCATATTAGCACCAGTAGCGATGTTGACAGGGTTGGCCATGTCACCGGCTATAGAAAACCGCTTTCACTGGTATCCCAGACTTTTCGGCAATCGGCAGAGTGCCCGTTCCATTCACTTTCTGGTGATGGTTGCCTTTGTTCTCTTTGTAATTATTCACGTAACTCTGATAGCCGCTACTGGCTTGGTTAGAAATATGAATCACATCATCATGGGCACTGATGATGCGGTCAGCCACACCGGACTATATATAGGTATTGGTATCATCCTGGCTACTATTGGCTTTGCTTTTATGGCACATTGGCTCTCCTGGAACAAGCCCCGAGCTCTTCAGTCCTTGCAGGCCTCAATTAATGGAAGGCTCTGGAGGCTTACTATCAATCGCTTTAAGCCTAAAGCATACTACCAGAAAAAAGATATTTCCCCCTACTTCTGGTTGAATGGAAAAATGCCTGACTCAGCTAAATGGAGAAAGATGGCGGAAAACAATTTTGAAGATTACAAACTTAAGATAACGGGATTAGTAGAAAATCCCATCGAGCTATCATTGACTGAGCTGAAAGAAATGGGAAAAGAGCAGAACATTACCATGCACCACTGCATCCAGGGATGGTCCGGTATAGCTGAGTGGGGAGGCATATCATTGAGCAATATTATAGATCTGGTCAGTCCGCTGCCCGAAGCCACTACAGTTGCTTTCTTTTCATTTGGCGAAGGATTGTATGGAGGAACATATTACGATACACATACGCTTAATAACTGTATGAACCCCGGGTCCATACTTGCTTGGGAAATGAATTATGAGTCTTTACCGCTAGAGCATGGAGCGCCCTTGCGCTTGAGAATTGAAAATCAACTGGGCTATAAGATGGTCAAATGGGTTAGCTCTATTGAATTTGTACTGTCACCGAAAGATCTGGGTAAAGGTCAGGGAGGCACCAATGAGGATGATGAATACTTTGATTTACTGGCTGACAGTTAGCCATAATTCGCTTATAAAAAATTCATTTAAACCCTTTAATTAACACTAAAAAAGTTCAATATGGATTTCATGACGACACTCTCAGAAGTTTCTAATTTACTAAAAGAAAGGGGATATACTATTGATTTCAATCTAAAAGAGAATTGCCTGATATGTAGTGATAGTAGCCTTCAAATATTTCCCGATGAGTTTGTGGTGGATAAGCATTATCGATTTGAAGGGCCTTCCGATCCGAGCGACGAAGCAATCCTGTACGCTATTTCATCTCAAAAGCACAATCTAAAAGGTATCCTGATAAATGGATATGGCATTTCCAGCAGTAGCATTACCAATGAAATGATAAAAGCATTGGACGAGAAGGTGAATAAATAACATCCTACCAACATATTTATCCTCACAGTTATTGAAAGATTCCTTTTCTTAGAATATAATAAGGTGAACGCAGAAGCTCGACATCACCCTGAGATAGGGGATTTGAAGACAATTAAAAGGAAATAAGATTAACGATTAGCAGTATGAGGCATTTAACAAAAATAAATGCCAAAAATTAATTACTTTAGCGGAATTCAGTAAGTTTTGCTGATAATAAAAATTTAAAAAAATATACAAAAATGAATCCACAAACCTTACCATATCTCATTGGAGGAGCTATAATACTACTTTTTTTTGCCGGAATCAAGATCGTCAGACCTACACACAGAGGATTAATTGAACGATTGGGTAAATACCACAAGTTTGCCAATCCCGGATTTCATTGGATTGTACCCTTTATAGATAAGATGTACATTGTAAATATTACCGAGCAAATGGTAGATGCTCAGCCGCAAGAGATTATTACAAATGATAACCTGAACGCAAGTGTAGATGCACAAATTTATTTTAGGGTGATACAAGGAGAAGAAAATGTAAAAGCCTCTTTGTACAATGTAAATGATTATAGATGGCAGATTGTAAATCTTGCACGTACTACTCTGAGAAATATTATCGGCACACTTACTTTACGTTCAGCCAATAGTGAAAGAGGAAAGATCAATGCGGAGCTACATAATACTCTGAAAAACGAAACTTCCAGTTGGGGGATTGTAATAGTGCGTACTGAATTGAAGCAAATAGATCCACCACATGATGTGCAGGAAACTATGAATAAAGTAGTCAAGGCGGAAAATGAAAAGATAGCGGCTATAGACTATGCTACTGCAGCTGAAACAGTAGCAGATGGTGTGAAAAGAGCTAAGATAAAAGAAGCCGAAGGCTATAAACGAGCTAAAGTGTTGCACGCTGAGGGAGAAGCTGAAGCTATACAATTAGTGAATGTGGCTGCAGACGAGTACTTTACAGGAAATGCACAATTATTAAGAAAATTAGAAGCGGTTGAAAAAGCACTGAGTTCTAATGCCAAAATAGTTGTTCCATCGGGATCTGAGCTGATTAATATCATCAGTGAAATGGCGGGTGTACTTCCAGTACCGGTGAAAAAGAATAGAGACGACAATGACAAGGAAAGTACATCAATCCGTTATTAACTCTTTTCTGACACAAGACTGGCCTAAATGCGATTTGTAAGAATCTCCGCAGACATGGATGTCTCTTGAAATAATATCAAAAGAAACGCAATATTCTTGTGAATCGACTGGGTTAGAAGGATATTATTTGCCGTATTTCATCTAAAAGTCGCCACTTAAACAGAAATTTACTTTAAAATAGTTGGTCATTCTCTGTAAACTCATTTCCCGTAAAGTGAATAGAAAACCAAATGAGGAGAGGAGGTAATACTCTTTATTTAACCCTTCTCCTATAGTGTGTAATACTTAGATCAAAATAATTATTATTCATGTAAATTAATATGAAAAATAATCAAGCAATCTTGTAAACAAGTATTTGACATCGTTGTTAACTAAAACAAGGCAACATCCTGAGAGATGCTTCCTGATTGAAATGTCTTATATTCTTCTCGCTAGCTTTATTCCAAAAGCGACGATTCTCTTGTGTTTGACAACAATTGCCGTTGGGGAAAACATGTCCTTTTTTTAAGAGAATATACCACACTACAATACAAAGCAAAAGTGCATAAAATACAGCGGTTCTTAAGAAGAAAAGTCTTTTTAAGGTGCTCTATAAATTAGTTAAATATTTTTTTTAGACATGAAAGGTCTAAAGGTAACAGTGAGCGACTTTACAGTAGCTGATACATTAAGTAAAATGGTCAGTCAAATCGAAAAAGAAGGCTGGCTTATTTTTGCTCTTGTAGATCATGCCCAAGAAGCTCTAAAGAAAGGTCTGAAACTACACCGGACTGAACTTATCCTTTTTGGAAAAGATCTTCTTCCTCCACCTGAAGCTGATACTGACAAAGATGGCGTCATTGATTTAATGGAAACACATGCTTGCTCCGTTTTGACAATGGTACCCTTCCACGGCGCTCACCAGAAAATTTCAGAATTCTAATTTAAAACAATTACATCAAACCAAATGCCACAAGTTTTTAACAATTATGAGAAAAATTGTAACCTTTTGATGAGTGAGTAACTCTAACCCAATATAAATCGTAAAATATAAACATCATGAATAGTTTAAAGAAAGCAGCTTGGGTAACAGCCGCAGTATTGTTTTTAGTTACCTTATTCTCACCTGCATTTGCTCAGAAAGCACCAAAACTTTCGGATGCAGAGATCGCATCAGTAGCCGTGGTGGCAAACCAAGGTGACATTGACTTTGCTAACATTGCTTTAAAGAAATCAAAAAGCCCACAAGTATTGGAATTTGCTCACACCATGATCGCTGACCATCAGTCAGTTATCGATATGGCAGTAGCTTTGGTTACAAAATTGAAAGTAACTCCAAAGGATAATGCAGTAAGCAAAAAATATGTTGCAGACGCTAAAGCTACAGCAAAAATGCTCAATGCTAAATCAGCAAAAGATTTTGATAAAGCATATGTAGATAATGAAGTTACCTACCATAAAGCAGTGATCGCAGCCGTCAAAACGGTACTAATACCTCAAGCTTCTAATGCGGAACTAAAAGCATTATTGCAAAAAGTGGTACCCATTCTTGACACACACCTTGAGCACGCTCAAATGCTTCAAAAGAAAATGAAGTAAAAAATGAAATTTCTGAATAACGTTAAGGACCATCTTTTCTTACTGTTATCTGTAGTGTTGCTGGTCTATGGCTGTAGTAGTCAGGCCAGCTACACTCCACAGACTCTGGCTGTTGAGATCAAAGACATGAAGTTTCAACCTGATGAACTTAAGCTACATAAAGGAGATACTGTGATCTGGACCAATAAGGACATTGTAGCCCATGATGTGACGGAGGTAAATAAGGCCTGGACGTCCTCTCCCATTGCCCCCGGAGCTTCCTGGCAGAAAGTAATTACTGAAAGTGCTTCATACTATTGCAGCATTCATATTATAATGAAAGGCAAATTGATAGTAGAGAAGTAATAATGAGAACCTATTTAATTAAAAAGTAACCATGACTCTACATATAAATGACTCCACAGGCTTAACACCTGAAGGGGTCTTTTTGACGGACGAATCTCATCTATTGGCGAGATAGATATCCAATATCTCCACACACACTCGCTAGTGCTGTTTCGGGCCTACCTTTTAGGGGAATAATCAGATAATCTTTGTTAACGTCCTTAAATCCTTCAACCAATAAGATTCAGAATAAGTTAACTCGGAGATAAGGAAGCGATTTTTCTATTGTTTCAAGTGCATACTACTTTCTAAATACTTAACTAGAACCTGAATTTTAAAATGAGTGAGTTAAATAACATTAGTTGTTTATTCTTGGATATCGGCGGAGTATTGCTTTCGAAAGGTTGGGGTCACGAATTCAGACAACAAGCTGCACAACATTTTTTCCTGGATAGAACTGAAATGGAGGAGCGCCATAAGATGCTGTTTGTTCCACTCGAAGAAGGAAAGATCTCTCTGGATGAATATCTGGACACTGTGATATTCTATACACCACGTGATTTTACCCGCAGGGAGTTTATCGACTTTATTCATGGCCTATCTACGGCAGATTGGAACATGATTGATTTTATAAAAAAAATAAAATCGAAGTATGAACTCAAAATTATTGCCGTAAGTAACGAATCACGAGAACTAAATTCCTTTCGAATAAATAAATTCAAACTAACAGAGATATTTGATTTCTTTGTATCCTCCTGTTATGTACATGCCAGAAAACCGGAAGCAGCCGTATTCCAATTGGCAATCGATGGCGCCCAGATACCTCTGGAAAATATCCTCTACATAGATGACTCGAAAATATTTGTAGATCTCGTCAAAGACATGGGTATAGCCGGATTTCAGCACACTGACTTTCACACCACTGTAAATACATTGGCTGATTATGGACTCAAAATTAAGACTGAAACAAAAAAGAGTCATGTATGAAAATGAGAAAGTAGGTGATATGAGAATTAATATGAGTAATTTATTTCATTCTTTAATACTTGATTAATAAATAATGGATACACAGCAAATAGTACTCGCATCAAGACCGGTCGGCTCACCAACAATAGACAATTTTAGCTTTGAAAGTATCGCCTTACCGCCCTTGCAGCCTGACGAAGTTCTCTTGGAAGGATTGTATTATTCTGTAGACCCTTACATGCGCGGCAGAATGAATGACACAAAATCTTATGTACCTCCTTTTCAGTTAGATCAACCCATGTTAGGTGGGGTTATAGCAAAAGTAATAGAGAGTAAATCACCTGATTTAAATCATGGAGATATTGTGTTCGGAATGTTGCCTTGGCGAGTTCAGACAGTTACATCTGCAAAAGGATTGTCAAAGATTGATGACTCAAATGTACCGATATCTTATCATCTTGACGTGCTCGGCATGACGGGCATGACAGCTTATTTTGGGTTGATGGATATTGGAAAACCTAAAGTTGGTGAAACCGTAGTTGTCTCAGGCGCTGCTGGAGCTGTAGGCCTGGTAGTGGGTCAAATAGCTAAAATACATGGATGTCGTGTAGTAGGAATAACCGGTTCTGACGAAAAAGTAAAATTATTAAAAGAAAAGTATGCTTTTGATGAAGCTATCAATTATAAGACGACTGGAGATTTAAAAACAACCATCTCAAGGTCTTGCCCGGAGGGAGTGGATATATATTACGATAATGTGGGAGGTGAAATATCTGACGCAGTTATCAGCAACATTAATTTCCATGCACGCATTCCCTTGTGTGGACAAATCTCACTATACAATAGCACGGAAGTACCCGTAGGGCCTCGCTTGCAACCCATGCTGCTTACTCGCAGCGTATTGATGCAGGGGTTTATTGTCATCAATTATCAAAGTCGATTTCCTGAAGCAATCAGCCACTTGGCAAAATGGGTACAAGAAGGAAAAATAAAATTTGATCAAACAATAATTCCTGGATTCGATCAGCTACCATCTGCATTCCTTGGATTATTCAAAGGAAATAATATTGGTAAGATGATTGTGAAAGCCTGATCTGTACTGATTCAAATTATTTTAGATGTTAAACAAAATAAACTTAAAAAAATGAACGAAGAACAAGAGAAAGACACTGAGAAATTAACACCAACAAGTAAAGATAGTAATTCGGAAGAAACAAAAAATGAAGAACAGGAATATCCTGGTTATCCGATTTATCCTAAATCACAGGATATTTATAATCAGTCCACTGAACTAAATTTAAATGCAGATGATCTGAGCATAAATAATATTGAAGTTGATGATCTTGGAAAAAGAAATGAGCTGGATTTCTGTGAAGATATGACCGGTGAAGATCTTGATGTACCAGGCTCCAAAGACGATGAGGCTATAGCAAATTTTGGAAAAGAAGATGAAGAAAATAACTATTACAGTCTGGGAGGAGACAATCACAACGACCTGGAGGAGGACAATGGATAATTAAATTTAAAGCCTTAGTATAACTCAGATGGGAACAAGCCTCAAAAAAAATCCTAAATTGTAGGAGGTTTCGGAATTCTCAAAAAGTTTGAATATAATGAAAAAAATACTTGTCTTTGTTACCACATTAGATGGTAAGATCACCCGCTGGGGAGAATCATATGTAAGAAAATGGACTTCTAAGGAAGATCAGGATTATTTTAAAAAGCTCTGGAATGACTCAGCCCTCATCGTCCAGGGAAGTAGCACTTATGATGGTGCTCCAATGGAACCCTCTTCCAGTCACCATATAGTAATTATGACGAGTACCCCCGCAAAGTATAAAGAAGTTGAGGTGGCCGGTCAGATTGAATTTACCGATCAGACTCCTGCCCAATTAGTGGCACACTATGAACAGAGAGGGCTTGAACAAATGTTAATCGTCGGAGGTGCACATATTGCCACTTCTTTTTTAAAGGCAAAATTAATAGATGAAATATGGCTGACCTTCGAACCTAAAATATTTGGGAAAGGA
Source organism: Saprospiraceae bacterium (assembly GCA_035426385.1). Taxonomy (GTDB): domain Bacteria; phylum Bacteroidota; class Bacteroidia; order Chitinophagales; family Saprospiraceae; genus Parvibacillus. The sequence goes on along the minus strand of DAOLZQ010000036.1, from coordinate 20,294 downwards.
GGCAATTTTGTCATCGATGAAAAATTAGATATTGATTTAAAATTAATAAGTTTTGAAAAGGTAAATGAACGAGGAACCTTGATTACAAAATATGCCGTTCTAAATTGAATAGGTAATTATAATAGTTGTTATTCTCAAAGACGCAGATAAAAATTTTAGCATAAAATAATTGACAGTTTGTTTAGCAGTTTTATTGGACCTAGCGAACAAATAACTCCATAGGAAGTTGATTTATTAGGGTCAGGTTTTTTCGGTACTTTGATAAGTGTAATTGATAGATTTAAAATCCCGCTCTCAGCAAATGTGAGCAGATGAACCTTAACTTGGATAAGAAACATGAAGCACATAGGCATTGCCGCAGATCATGGCGGATTTGATTTAAAAACACAATTAGATGATATGCTCAGAACTGCCGGCTTCGAAACAAGAGATTTTGGCGCATATCATCTCAATCCCGATGATGATTATCCGGATTTTGTTATTCCGCTGGCTAAAGCATTGGCCAATGGTGAGATTGATAGAGGTATAGCCATCTGTGGCAGCGGTGTCGGTGCTTGTATTGCAGCCAATAAAGTAGCAGGGATTCGTTCAGCTTTAATTACCGATACTTTCTCTGCTCACCAGGGTGTGGAGGATGATAATATGAATCTGATGTGCCTAGGTGGACGCGTCACCGGTTACGCTCTGGCCTGGGAATTGGTACAGACATTTATCAATGCTAAGTTTAAAAATGAGGAAAGATTTCAGCGTCGTCTAGATAAGGTCGCATTATTGGAAAAAAATAAAATTTAAAGCATGAAGAATCCAGAATTAAAAGATACTATTCAGCAATTATTTGCCCATGGCAAGGGGTTGCTCGCAATGGATGAAAGTACCGGCACCTGTGATAAGCGCTTTGCCGCCAACGGTATTCCACAGACTATAGAAATGAGACGTGATTATCGCGGAATGCTCGCTTCTACTCCCGGACTAAATGAAAGTATCGGCGGTGCGATATTATATGATGAGACTATTCGTCAAAATACCAATGCAGGAATTCCAATAATTGAAATATTAAATAAAGCAGGCATTATTCCGGGCATAAAAGTAGATAAAGGCGCTAAGTCTCTGGCCGGATTTCCAGGCGAAAAAGTGACCGAAGGCCTGGATGGGCTACGTGAGCGATTGGCTGAATATAAAAAGATGGGAGCGCGCTTTGCCAAGTGGCGGGGTGTCATCACAATAGGGGACGGCCTCCCCACTACTGCCTGTATTAAGGCAAATGCACATGCACTTGCGCGATATGCAGCACTCTGCCAGGAGACAGGTATAGTGCCTATCGTAGAACCAGAAGTACTGATGGATGGAGACCACACTTTGCAGCGCTCCTATGACGTATCTCAGGAGACATTAAGGATTCTTTTCGCTGAGTTATACCTACTCAGAGTTGATTTAGAGGGCATCATCTTAAAACCAAGTATGGTACTGGCAGGCTCCGAGTGTGCAGTTCAAAACTCGATTGATGAAGTCGCTGATGCTACAGTGAATTGTTTTCTATCCTCTGTTCCGGCGGCTGTTCCTGTCATAGCTTTCTTATCGGGGGGACAATCACCCCAGATCGCAGATGCACATCTGAGTGCTATCAATAAAAAATACCGAGGTCACTTACCTTGGATAGTTACTTTCTCTTTTGCAAGAGCCATTCAACAACCGGCCCTAGAAATGTGGAAGGGGCAGGAAGCCAATATTGACAAAGCTCAGGAGATACTATATCGACGCGCTAAATATGCTTCTGCTGCAAGATTGGGCGAGTATAGTGAAGTGGCAGAATAGCAAGTCTTCTTTCCAATGGAATATTTATAATTTTCTTTTAAAAAAATTAGCATGAATAATACGACAGAATCAATAGAGCAACTGGGCATAAATACAGTCCGGGTTCTCGCTGCCGATGCAGTCCAAAAAGCAAACTCTGGCCATCCCGGCACACCTATGGGACTCGCACCTGTGGGTCACGTCTTATGGTCAGACATCATGAATTATAATCCTAAAAATCCGAAATGGGCCAACAGGGATCGCTTTATTCTTTCCTGTGGTCATGCCTGTCTATTGCAGTATAGTTTCCTCTACCTCACCGGGTATCCCCTCACGCTTGACGATATTAAGGACTTCCGACAACTGCACAGTAAGACTGCAGGTCATCCGGAATACGGTCTGCTTCCCGGCATTGAAGTTACTACGGGGCCCTTAGGACAGGGCTTTGCAAACGGCGTTGGCTTTGCCATCGCTCAGAAATATATGGCAGCACGGTTCAACAAACCCGGTTTTGATCTATTTAATTACTCCATTTATACCATCTGCAGCGATGGTGATATGATGGAGGGAATTACTTCTGAAGCTGCTTCCATAGCCGGTCATCTCAAGCTGGGAAATATGATTTATCTGTATGATGATAACCACATTAGTATTGAAGGCAGTACTGATCTGACCTTCGACGAGGATGTGGCGCAGCGCTTCGAAGCGTACGACTGGCATGTGCAAGTGCTTGCAGACGGTAATGATTTAGCTGCGCTCTCGGCTGCTATAAAGAATGCACAAAAAGAAGTGAATAGGCCTTCTCTTATTAAAGTGCGTACCCACATCGGATATGGCAGCCCCAACAAGCAAGATACAGCTGCGGCTCATGGCTCTGCTCTCGGCGCGGATGAGGTCAGACTCGTAAAGGAAAACTTTGGGTTCGACCCTGATAAATCTTTTGTCGTGCCCGATGAGGTATTAAATTATTATCGCGAGGCCGGTGCGAAAGGAATTGAAAAAGAAAAAGAGTGGAATATTCTATATAATAATTACAAAGAAAAATATCCTGAACTGGCCGCAGAATATGAATTACTGAGCAGTGGTAAATTACCCACAGGATGGGATGAAAAGCTGCCCTTATTTAAATCAGGAGAAAAAATGGCGACTCGTAGTGCCTCAGGTAAGACGCTCAATGCAATCGCTGATTTTCTGCCAAATCTGATTGGCGGCTCGGCAGATCTGGCGCCTTCCACTGACACCAACCTCGAAAAATACAAATCATTTTCAAAAGAAAATCGAAACGGGCGCAATTTTCACTTTGGTATTAGAGAACACTCCATGGGTGCTATACTAAATGGAATGGCACTAAGTAATTATCTCATTCCGTACGGCGCTACTTTCTTGGTCTTTTCTGACTATATGCGGCCACCTATTCGGCTAGCGGCAATTATGAAAATCCGTCCCATATTTATTTTTACCCACGACAGTATTGCTTTAGGCGAAGATGGCACTACTCATCAACCCGTAGAACAGCTGATCGGACTCCGATCAGTACCTAACCTGACCGTCATCCGGCCTGCAGACGCCAATGAGACAGCCCAAGCCTGGAGAGTCGCTCTCGAACATACCAGTGGACCTGTTGCCCTGATTTTGACACGCCAGAAGATTGCAATAATTGACCAGGAAAAATATACAAAAGCTGCAGAATTAGAAAAAGGAGCTTATATACTTTCTGACTCCAAAACAACACCTGATATTATTCTGATTGCCACGGGGTCGGAAGTGGAGTTGGTGCTGGCTGCTCAGGAAGAATTAAAGCAACAAGATATTGCAGCACGTGTTGTCAGTATGCCTTCTTGGGAACTGTTTGAAGAACAAAATGACAGTTATAAAGAAAAAATATTTCCGGCCTCCATCCGTAAGAGATTAGCAGTAGAGGCAGGTTCTTCTTTGGGGTGGCTCAGATATGTGACAGATGATGGTGATGTGATAGGCGTCAATAAGTTTGGAGAGTCTGCTCCTGGTGAACAAGTAATGGCAGAGTATGGTTTCACTGTAGAGAATGTAATCAAGAAAGCAAAGGCCTTGTTGTCGTAATTATGACAGCAGAATTGCATTTAAATTTATTAAAATAAATCTTATAAAATGAAAAAAGCTAATATCGGGATTTCCGAAAAAAACAAAAAAGCAATCGCTGACCTTCTCTCACAGGTCTTAGCAGATGAGTTTGTATTATATGCCAAGACACTCAATACTCATTGGAATGTAGAAGGTCCGGATTTTCACCCTGTACACCTTTATCTGGAGACGCTGTATATTCAGCAACAGAAGATTGTGGATACCGTTGCCGAGAAAATTCGTACCCTAGGGCACTATGCACCTGCTACACTCACCGATTATCTGGAGCGCACTCAACTATCTGACAAGGCTCCCGCGAAGAATGATAGCCAGTCCATTTTTGCCGCACTATTGAAAGACCATGAAAGTATCATTGTGTCTTTACGTGAAAAAATAGATACTACTTCAGAAGATTTAAAAGCAGATGGGATCAGTGATTACCTGACCGGTCTGATGGAGCAACATGAAAAAACGGCCTGGATGCTTAGAGCTCATCTAGTCAAATAAATGTTGGAGTTAGCATTCGGATTATTCGTTGATAAAGGAATCGATCTTTTACTTCGCACCCAAACTTATTAAAATAAACATTCTACCAACAACTTAAATATTTCATATAATGACAAAAGTTAACATTAAACTTAAAAGCAAAAATGAAGTTGCCTCCGGCACTATGGAATTTCGTTTTGAAAAACCGATAGGACTAACCTATAAGTCAGGGCAATTTGCGGACTATACACTTATAAATCCATCTGACACAGATGTAGAAGGAGATACCAGAGGCTTTTCTCTGGGCGCACCCTATGAAGAAGATATTATTTTTACTACTAGGATGCGTGATACAGCTTTTAAGCGCAACATGAAAATAATGCCCATAGGTACTGAAGTAATTTTTGATGGCGTATATGGTTCGTTCACACTTCAGAATAACACAAAAATACCCGCAGTTTTTCTCTCAGGTGGAATAGGCATTACTCCCGTACGAAGCATTGTGTTACAAGCTACGCACGATAAGACAGACCACAAAATATTTCTTTTCTATGCTAATAAGACTCCAAAGGATGCCGCTTACCTGGATGAGTTGAAAGCAGCAGAGGCAGAAAACCCCAACTTTAAGCTGATCGCCTCAATGACCGATCTAGATGGTTCTAAGGATTGGAAAGGCGAGACCGGATTTTTTACCAAAGAAATGTTGCAGAAATACCTTGGTGATCTGTCTCTACCCATCTACTACATCTCTGGCCCTCAGGCTATGGTAACTTCTATCCGTAAGACACTCAATGAGGCGGGTGTAGATGATGACAATATTCGAACAGAAGAATTTCCAGGCTATTGATAAGTTATATCTGCCTATAGAGAGGTTTCATGACCTTTTCAAAGACCGCTCTCAGAACTACTAATTTGACTTGAAGATTAACAATATTAAAAAGTAAATCTTTTCAATTAGTGAATAATTTATTACCGTTAAATGCCACTAAAAATAAAATGGATTTATTAAATAGGTATCGGGAAATTCGCAAATACTCTGAAGACATTTGCAAGCCTCTTAAGACAGAAGATTACGTGGTGCAACCTGTGGTCGATGTAAGCCCACCCAAATGGCATATTGGCCACGTTACCTGGTTTTTCGAAACATTCATATTAAAAGCATTTGCTTCAGATTATGTAGAATTTAATTCCGCCTATAACTATGTTTTCAATAGCTATTATGAGACAGAAGGTGCCAGAGTGATCCGCACCAATCGTGGTAACCTCAGCAGGCCTAGTGTGGAAGATATTTACGCTTACAGAAAACACGTAGATGAGGCAATGGCCTATTTTTTGAAAAAAGAAATACCAAAGTTAGTAGAAGAGATTCTGATCATCGGCTTCAATCACGAGCAGCAGCACCAGGAATTATTGCTGACAGACATAAAATATATACTGGGAAATAATCCCTTATTTCCACCCTATAAGAGTACTTCAGATGAGCAGAGAAGAATCGAACCTGCACCAGAAAATAACTTCATAAGCATTGAAAAAGGAGTTTATGAAATTGGTTTTGATGGAGATGATTTCTGCTTTGATAACGAACTGAAAAGACACCCTGCTTATTTGGTTGATTTCATGATCTCCACCCAATTAGTTACTAATCGTGAGTTTCTAGAGTTTATTAATTCAGACGGCTATAAAGACTTTAATCACTGGCACTCCGATGGGTGGAGCTGGGTAAAAACAAATCAAATAAATTCTCCTCTGTATTGGTATTTTATAGAGGGCAAGTGGTACAATTATACGTTTGCCGGTCTGCTACCGGTGGACATGAACCAACCCGTATGCCATATCAGCTTCTATGAGGCAGCAGCGTATGCTTCCTGGAAGGGAATGCGCCTTCCTACTGAATTTGAATGGGAGATCGCCGCCAGACAATTTGATTGGGGAAGAAGGTGGGAATGGACTGACAGTGCTTATCTTCCTTATCCGGGATTTTCGAAAGCACCCGGTGCCATAGGAGAGTATAATGGCAAGTTTATGGTAAATCAAATGGTATTGCGTGGTGCATCTGACGTCACTTCGCCCAATCATAGCAGGATTACTTATCGAAATTTTTTCCAACCTGATTTACGTTGGCAATATACCGGCATACGATTAGCACAATGAAGATATATGGATGACTTTCTACACAATGTGTTGAAGGGCTTAAGCTCTCCTCATAAATATTTAGACTCAAAGTATTTTTATGATAAGAAAGGCGATGAGCTATTCCAACAGATAATGGCAAGTGATGAGTACTATCTTACAGATAGTGAGATGGAAATATTTTCAACACAAACTGCCGAAATAGCCAACTCTCTATTAGGTCAAAACAAAAGATTAGACGTGATAGAATTTGGCGCCGGTGATGCGACTAAGTCTTTGCACCTACTTAGAGAGTTATTTAAAAGAAATGCAATAGCTACTTATTTCCCGATAGATATTTCTGAGAACATTATTGAATTACTACACAAGACATTGCCGTCCTCCTTGCCGGGGATAAATATCCAGGGTCTCAATGGAGAGTACTTTAATATGTTGTCTAAGGCAAATGTAATTTCAAAAAACAGAAAGGTTGTTTTATTCTTAGGCTCAAACATTGGCAATTTTAAATTTAATGAAATGCCGCAGTTCTGTAAGAGACTGCAAAGCCAACTCTTGGATGGCGACTTGGTATTGATCGGTTTTGATCTGAAGAAGCATCCCCGAAAAATTCGTGATGCGTACGATGACGCACACGGAATCACTCGCCAGTTTAACCTCAACTTATTATCCAGAATTAATAGCGAACTAAACGGTGATTTTAATATTGATCAATTTGATCATTATGCCTCTTATGACCCGGATACCGGCGCATGTAAGAGCTATCTCGTATCATTGATAAAGCAGGATGTCCGTATAGGTGAAGATAATTTATTTCAATTTGAAGTAAATGAGACCATATTTATGGAAATATCTCAAAAATACTCGCTTGAAGAAATCGAAAGAACTGCTTTAGAATCAGGATTCACTCCGCTTGCTCATTTTTTTGATCACAAGCATTATTTCACTGATGTAGTATGGTGCGTGAACAGAAGCACCCCTTCTAAAGATTAATGAGTACAAAGTTGGAAAGTTTTCCATATTATTGCTTATTCACAGTTGCATATCAGTATTAGCTCGTCGTGCTGATAAGATTTAGAGTTGAACACTCTTAAAGAATATTGGTTGGAACAATAGAAATAATCTAATTAGAAGTAATTGTCAATTATTTCTTTAAGTAATAAATCTACATATATAAAGTTTGATCCCCGACAGCCTATATTCGAAGACAGCTGTAGCAATCAAAAAAAATAAAAAGAAGATATGATCATAAATTCATTAGCAGGAAAACCTGCGCCACAAAACATACTTGCTAATATTCCCCGTCTGGTCACCGCTTATTTCTCAGGCATCCCCGATGTCTCTCTATCGGCTCAAAGAGTAGCTTTTGGTACCTCCGGTCATCGAGGATCCTCACTAGAAAACTCATTTAACGAAAACCATATTCTCGCCATCACACAAGCTATCTGTTTATATCGCAAAGGGCAAAATATTGATGGCCCCTTATATCTCGGTTTTGATACTCACGCACTTTCAGCCCCCGCATTTACCACTACTATGGAAGTACTGGCTGCAAATGAGGTAGAAGTAATGATTGCTGCCGGAGATGAGTATACACCCACCCCGGTCATCTCTCATGCCATCTTAGCGTACAATGCGGGGAGGAAGACAGGTCTGGCAGATGGTATAGTGATCACGCCTTCGCATAATCCTCCTGAAGATGGAGGATTTAAATACAATCCGCCCAATGGTGGTCCTGCCTCAGATACGATAACCAAGTGGATAGAAGCAAAAGCAAACGAAATATTACAAAATAATCTTCAGGGAGTAAAGAGAATTTCCTTTTCAAAAGCACTAAAAGTAGCCACCACTCACCACCACGATTATCTCCACCATTATGTCAAGGATTTGGAAAATGTGATTGACATGAAGCTCCTTAGGGAGTCAAAAATCAGCATGGGCGTTGATCCGCTTGGTGGTGCCGGTGTACACTATTGGGAGCCAATCGCGGATTACTATAAGCTCAATCTGACCGTGACCAATAAGGTAGTCGATCCTGCTTTCGGCTTTATGAGCGTAGACTGGGATGGAAAGATCCGCATGGATCCATCCTCTTCCTATGCTATGCAGGGCCTGATTGCTATGAAAGACCGCTTCGATATCTCATTTGCCTGCGATACAGATCATGACCGCCACGGAATAGTTGCCCCCAGCTCAGGGCTTTTGAATCCCAATCATTATCTCTCTGTGGCCGTATCCTATTTACTCCAACACCGCCCCGACTGGAATAAAAATTCTGCCATTGGCAAGACAATAGTTACCACTCAACTCATAGATCGCATAGCAAAGAAATTGGGCAGATCTGTGTATAATGTTCCAGTGGGTTTCAAATGGTTTGTAGATGGGCTATTGGATTCTTCGCTCTGCTTTGGCGGAGAGGAGAGTGCAGGTGCTTCTTTCTCCCGCTTAAATGGGCAGGTGTGGACTACTGATAAGGATGGCTTCATCCCCGCTTTGCTCTCAGCAGAGATTACTGCGCAGACCGGAAAAGATCCCGGCATCCTATATGATGAACTTACAAGAGAATTTGGTGAATCATTTTATGACCGTATTGAAGCAAAAGCAAATTCTGAACAAAAAGAAAAATTAAAAAATCTTTCAGAAGCACAAATAAAACACCAAGATCTGGCAGGTGAAAAGATAGAACAAATAGTGACGAGGGCACCGGGCAATAATGCGCCTATTGGCGGGGTCCAGGTGATCACACAAAATGGTTGGTTTGCAGCAAGGCCTTCCGGCACTGAAGATATTTATAAGATCTATGGTGAAAGTTTTTTGAGTAATGATCACCTAGAAAAAATACTTGAAGAGGCACAGTCTATTGTCAATGACGCATTATAAATGCAATAAACAAACCTATGAAGTTAAAAATAATTCCGACGGCACACGAGCTCATATCCAATATGAGAGCCTTTTTCCAAATAGGAGATACTAAATTAAATTATTCTGATGAAGAACCCATGCGTGAAGAGCTATTTAGTTCAGAGCAAATGGAACAGTTTGGCAAATCACTTGCGTCGGGCCACATACTAAGTAAAAAACCTGCAAAGGATCACCTTCTAAAACGATTAGCAAATAATGAAGCCCTTTTACAGCAAGTCCGGGAACTACTCACCGATTCCATAAAAAAACAATATCCACTTACCCCGGCGGGTGAATGGTTGATCGATAACTTTTATCTCATAGAAGAGCATATTCAGCTCGCTAAGACACATTTTCCAAAACATTACAGTGAAGATCTACCTCAGCTTGCAAATGAATCCGCCTTAGGAACTACGCGCAGCTATGACATTGCTATTCAAATAATCTCTCACAGTGACGGTAGGATTGATGTCGATAGCTTGGGCCTCTTTGTAGGGGCATATCAGACAGTGACCAATCTAAAGCTGGGTGAACTGTGGTCCATACCCATCATGCTTCGACTGGCGCTGATCGAAAATATCAGACGGGTTTCTTCAAGTATCGCTATCGACAAGGTGGACAGAAACCTTGCGGATTATTGGGCAAAAAAAATGATTAGTACTGCAGAAAAAAATCCAAAAGATCTGATACTTATACTTGCAGATATGGCCCGGTCCAATCCGCCCATTAATAGTGCCTTTGTTACTGAGTTAATTCGCCAATTGCGAGGAAAGGGACCTGACCTGGCTGTAGTACTCAATTGGACTGAACAGCAACTGTCGGGGACAGGACTGACAGGTACTGAATTGGTAAATGCGGAAAATCAAAAACAAGCTGCCGATCAGGTTTCTATAAGCAATAGTATCGGCAGTCTCCGACTGCTCGGAACCATGGACTGGAGAGCTTTTGTAGAATCTCATAGCGTGGTCGAGAAAATACTTTTAAATGACTATAAAGGGATTTATGGGCAGATGGATTTCTCTACCCGTGACCGCTATCGACATGTCGTGGAGCGCATTTCTAAAAGAAGTAAATTAAGTGAGGCGAGAATTGCAGGTATTGCCATTCAGCTCATGCAAGATCACATACCGCCTGCGGATAGTGATCAGAGGGAAGCACATGTAGGCTACTATTTGATAGGTCCGGGATTAGCCCAAACCAAGAAAAGAGCTCAAATGCCAAAGTGGGGTATTCAAGAGATACAAGCATCTATTAAAAGGCATGCCTTCCCCATTTATTTATTAATCATTTTATTGATAACTGTAGGTATCAGTATCGCGCTATATTATAAAGCCCGGACAGAAGATACACAAACCTGGCTTTTAGTAACTTTTGGAATTCTTGCTTTGATAAGTGCAAGTCAGCTTGCTATATCTGTCGTCAATTTCTTTGCCACACTTATGGTTAAACCACATCTGCTGCCGAGGATGGATTTTTCAGAGGAAATTCCTCTCTCTGCCTGTACGATGGTAGTGATTCCATCATTGCTCACCACAGTCCCGGAAGTGGAAGACCTGGTGGAAGCCCTGGAAGTACGTTTTCTTGCAAATAGAAAAGCGAATATATATTTTGCTCTCTTGACAGACTATACAGATGCTACACAGGAGATCATGCCTGATGACAAGATTCTTTTAGATACTGTGACACAAGGTATCGACGCATTAAATAAAAAATATTCCCGAGAAAAAAACGATTTATTCTTTCTCTTCCACAGGCCTAGGACATGGAATCCAAAGGAAAATAAATGGATGGGTTATGAAAGAAAGCGTGGCAAGCTCACTGATCTAAATGAACTATTAAGAGGGATTTCATCTGCCTCTTTTTCAATAATTACAGGAGATCAATCCATCTTTCCGCAGATAAAATATATAATTACGCTGGACGCAGATACTCAGTTACCGCTCAACTCTGCATGGAAAATGATCGGTACTATGGCTCATCCTCTGAACCATGCGACCTACGATGAAAAGAAGAAGCGGGTAACCAAAGGATACGGAATACTGCAACCCCGCGTTACTGTGAGTCTGCCCGATATTACAGGTTCAATTTATACCCGTATGCATGGGAATGAACCCGGTATGGACCCTTATACTCGAGCGTCTTCCGATGTATATCAGGATTTATTTGAAGAGGGATCATTTATCGGAAAGGGTATTTACAACGTTGACGTATTTCAAAAAATTCTGGATGGAAAATTCCCTGAGAATCGCATCTTGAGTCATGACCTTTTAGAGGGCTGCTACATCCGTTCCGGATTGATAAGTGATGTCCAGCTATTTGAGGATTATCCAGCCTCTTATAGTGCAGATATGAAGATTCGACTCCGGTGGGTACGAGGTGACTGGCAGATTTTTTCTTGGATTTTACCCTGGGTTCCGAACTCAAATAAAAAATTGTACAAGAATCCCATTTCAGCTTTGTCCCGTTGGAAGATTTTTGACAACATGCGGCGTAGTTTGGTACCCATTGCGCTTACTGTTCTGTTATTATTAGCATGGCTGTCCCTTCCCGATACACTACTTTGGACACTTGCAGTTTCTGCAATTATTGTTTTCCCCATCATTATTACCTCACTCTGGGATACCTTGCGTAAACCGAAAAATATTCACCTACGATATCACATTAAGAATTCTTTTCAAAGTATCCGTGAAGTCACTATAAGCACATTATTTACGCTCATAAGCCTTCCATATGAGGCCTTTGCTAATCTGGTAGCTATCCTACGTACCGTTTGGCGAATGGCGATCTCTGGAAAACATTTACTGGAGTGGGCGCCGTCTTCTCATACTTCGAAAGCATATAGATCCAGTCTAGCCGGCTCATATACTACCATGTGGATAGAACCAATTTTAGCTTTGAGTATTTTGATTGTTTTGTGGATCTACACTCCTGATAAGCTGTCTATTGCAGTACCCATATTGGCACTGTGGCTCATCGCACCTGCAGTTACCTGGATCACTGGTAAGCCAGTTAAGAAACAGCGTGCTTCACTTACCACAGATCAGAAAAGCTTTCTCCACAAGACAGCCCGCAAGACTTGGAGTTTCTTTGAGCACTTCGTCGTTGCTGAGGACAACTGGTTGGCACCTGACAACTTCCAGGAGCAGCCCATAGAATTAATCGCACACCGTACCTCTCCCACCAATATCGGCTTGTCCTTATTAGCTAATTTAACAGCCTGCGATTTTGGATATATTACCCCCGGCAAATTCATCGAGCGAACTAAAAATACCATCGATACGATGGAGAAAATGGAACGCCACAATTCGCACTTTTATAATTGGTATGATACTGAAACATTACAACCACTTAATCCTAAATATATTTCTACCGTGGACAGTGGAAACCTGGCCGGTCATCTGCTTGTATTACGTCAAGGTCTGCTGGCACTGCCTCATCAAAGAATTAGAAGCCAACATTTATTTTATGGCCTTAGGGATACATTTCAGATTTTTGTAGATACGCTCACAGATAAGAATATTCTACTTACCGACCATCTGGCTCAAGATCTAAATAATATCTGTCAAGCTGAAATAACTAATCTATATGAAGCACATCAAGGCTATCAAAAATTGGCAGAAAATATACTGTCAGAAATTGAAAAAATTAGTGGTAGGCCAAACAGCGAAATATCTCGGTGGAAACAATTACTCATAGATCATATAAATCTTATAAATAAACATTTCTTGACTTTCAAACCATGGTTTTTATTGCATTCACAGTCTGTCGTATTTGAAGATATTCAGGAGCCAAACTTAAATACGACCTGGAGTGAATTATTAGCAAGAACAAAAAAACTACAACTTGAATTATACAAAAAGCAAAACGAAAAAAATTCAACTGATGAACTGTCTTCCGCATTTAATTATTCAATTGACCATTTAGAAAAATTAATCGCAGAGTCTCGCACACTGGCGCGACAGTGCAATGAATTGGCTGATATGGAATGGGATTTCCTCTATAATAAGTCAAGCCACTTATTTAGCATCGGCTACAATGTACAGGATCATCGCCTGGATGCCAGTCACTATGATTTGCTGGCCTCTGAAATAAGGCTATGTGTATTTGTGTGTATTGCCCAGGGAAAGATTCCGGAGGAAAGCTGGTTTGCGTTAGGCCGCCTCTTGACCAATGTGGACAATAAATCAATACTCTTATCCTGGAGTGGTTCGATGTTTGAATATTTAATGCCGCTATTAGTAATGCCTACTTATGAAAATACACTACTGGATCAGACCTATAGAGCAGCCGTAAACTGGCAGATAAAGTATGGGAATAAAACAGGTAAGCCCTGGGGCATTTCAGAATCGGGTTATAATTTGATCAATGCCAGTTCTAACTACCAGTACCGAGCGTTTGGCGCTCCCGGCCTGGGATTGAAGCGCGGATTGGAGGAAGATGCGGTGATAGCTCCCTATGCCACTGCCCTGGCACTCATGGTAGAGCCTGAGAAAGCATGTGAAAATCTGGAACTACTCAGTAAAAAAGACATAGAGGGAAAATATGGTTTCTATGAAGCCGTGGACTATACCCCTTCGCGATTACAGCGTGGACAATCAGCAGCTATAATTTATTCCTACATGGCGCATCACCACGGTATGAGTTTGCTTTCACTATCGTACCTGCTGCATGACAAACCGTTGCAGCGATTATTTGAATCAGAGCCACAGTTTAGGGCTACACTTTTATTACTGCAAGAGCGGATTCCTAAAGCAACTTCCTTCTTTGCGCATACTACTGATATAGCGGACATCAATTATGTAGCGGCGGGTCAGGAGACGCGAATCATCAGCACATCAGATACACCTATTCCCCAAGTACAATTACTTTCCAATGGAAGATATCACGTGATGGTCACCAATGCCGGCGGCGGATACAGTCGCTGGAAAGACCTTGCTGTCACCCGATGGCACGAAGATGTGACCCGTGATAACCGTGGAACTTTTTGCTACATCCGCGACTTGGATGAGGATACCTTCTGGTCCAATACGCATCAGCCCACACTCAAGATAGTTGATAAATACGAAGTAACTTATTCACAAGGCCGGGTTGATTTTCATATTAATCGTCAGGAGATAGAAGTTCGTACAGAAATCGTGGTCTCACCGGAAGATGATATAGAAATGCGCAGACTGCACATCACAAACGGGTCGTCTAGGCGTAAGACAATTGAACTGACCAGCTATGCTGAAGTAGTTCTAGCCTCCCCCGCGTCTGATCTGATCGCTCCTGCTTTCAGCAATCTGTTTGTTCAGACGGAGATCATTCCACATCAGAATACGATTCTGTGTACACGCAGACCCAGATCCATCGAAGAGCAAACTCCATGGATGTTCCATCTGATGGCATCGGAAGGGAGATCTGCTGAAGAAATATCATATGAGACTGACCGAATGGCGTTCATAGGTCATGGCAATTCAATAGTGAATCCACAAGCCTTGAAGCCGGGTAAACTAAGCGGTAGCCAAGGTTCGGTACTAGATCCAATCGTCGCTATTCGTTTCCGAATTATTATTGAGCCGGAAGAAACCATCACCATTGATGTGGTGACAGGTATTGCCGAGACAAGAGAAATCTGTCAAGGGCTAATTAATAAATACTATGACAACAAATCGCACAAAGACCGTGTGTTTGAAATGGCTTGGTCACATAGTCAGGTAGTGCTGCATCAGATAAATGCCTCTGAAAGAGATGCTCAGTTATATGGCCGCTTGGCAAGCTCTATCCTATACGCAAATGCTAAGTTTAGAGCTGACCCTGTCATTCTCATCAATAATCACAGGCAACAATCCGGCTTATGGGGTTACGCCATTTCAGGTGATTTACCCATTGTCCTGCTAAAACTGGAAGATCAGGATAATATAAAATTAGTGATGAAGATGATTCAGGCACATACTTACTGGCGACTGAAAGGCCTCGTCGTAGATTTGGTCATCTGGAATGAAGCACATGATGGCTATCGACAAGAATTTCAAAATGATATTCAAGCACTCATACCCTCAGAATTAAATGGCAAGAAAGGGGGGATATTTATTAGAGCTTCCGACCAGATTTCAAACGAAGATCGAATATTATTTCAATCAGTAGCCCGGGTAATTATCTCAGACAGTGAAGGAATCTTAGCTGATCAGATAAATAAAAAAGAAGTTGCAATTGTACCCATTCCGCTGATTAAAAAAGGGACCACATTTCCACGAATCGACTCTGCTCTTACATTGCCGGAAGGTCTTGTTTTCTTTAATGGTCTGGGTGGATTTTCACCCGATGGAAAAGAGTATGTCATTGTCTCTAATAATAAAACCAGAACACCTGCCCCCTGGGTAAATGTAATCGCAAATCCAACTTTCGGTACTGTGATTTCAGAAAGTGGCTCGGCATATACCTGGACTGAAAATGCGCATGAGCTGAGGCTAACCTCCTGGAGTAATGACCCGGTGTCTGATACCAGTGGAGAAGCTTTCTATATAAGAGATGAAGAGAGCGGGCGCTTTTGGTCTCCTTCTCAACTACCGGCAGGCAACCTTTCTACCTATATCGCGCGGCACGGATTCGGGTATAGTAATTTCGAACATTTAGAGGATGGTATTCACTCTGAGATGACTGTGTATGTGGATATCGAATCTCCTATTAAATTCATTTCTTTAAAAATCAAAAATCAATCCGGAAGGCCTCGCAGCTTATCTGCTTCCGGTTACATCGAATGGGTGCTGGGTGATAGCCGCACTAAGACCGCCATGCACATTCACACTGAGATAGATCCTGAGAGTGGTGCGCTCTTTGCCAAGAATCAATATAGCACTGAGTTTAATAGTAGAGTTGCTTTCTTTGATGTGGATTATTTAAAAAAGACATTTACCGCCGATCGGACAGAATTTATAGGCCGCAATGGAACTCTGCAGGATCCACGCGCCATGTCACGGGTAAAACTCTCTGGTAAAATCGGTCTTGCGCTGGATCCTTGTGCTGCGATACAAGTCCCATTTTCAGTAGCAGATGGAGAGGAGCAGGAAATCATTTTCAGGCTGGGAGCAGGAAAGGATGCTAATGAGGCTCGTTCGCTGGTCACTCAGTTTAGAGGAAAGGAAATGGCAGTAAATGCTTTGAAAAAGGTAAAAAATTATTGGGCAGAAACTATAGGAGCACTCCAGGTGGAGACGCCGGATACTTCTATCAATATAATTACCAATGGCTGGCTTACCTATCAGACGATATCTTCTCGCATGTGGGGTAGAAGCGGATTTTATCAGTCCGGTGGTGCGTTTGGATTCAGAGACCAGTTGCAGGATGTGATGTCTCTTCTGCATACCCGACCTGAATTGGCTCGTGAACAAATCTTACTCTCAGCCTCACGCCAGTTCAAAGAAGGTGATGTACAGCACTGGTGGCATCCACCGAGTGGACGAGGTGTACGCACTCGTATCTCAGATGACTATCTGTGGCTACCACTTGTAACTGCCTATTATATTAAATACACCGGAGATATAGGTATTCTAAACGTGGTAGTGGACTTCCTTGATGGCCGTCAACTAAACCCCGGCGAAGAATCATACTATGACCTTCCACTCATAGCTCATACACCTGCACCGCTCTATGAGCACTGTGTGCGAGCTATTAAACATGGTCTAAATTTCGGCGAACACGGATTGCCCTTAATTGGAACAGGAGACTGGAATGATGGCTTTGATAAGGTCGGTCAACATGGAAAGGGCGAAAGTGTCTGGCTGGGTTTCTTCCTCTTTGAAATACTCAATAGATTTGCTGAATCAGCAGAACAGCACAATGAGCAGGCTTTTGTAGATCTATGTCGTCAGGAAGCATCTAAACTAAAGGCAAATATTGACAAAAGCGCCTGGGATGGTGAATGGTATAAACGAGCTTGGTTTGACGATGGAACACCACTTGGTTCTAAAACGGATGAGGAGTGCAAAATCGATTCTATATCACAGAGCTGGTCCGTATTGTCCGGGGGAGGAAATGAAAAATTGATACATACAGCCATGGAGTCTGCCTACCAGCACTTAGTACAAAACGAGGTAGGACTGATTAAATTGCTTGAGCCCGCTTTCGATAAATCTGATCTGAATCCCGGCTACATTAAGGGATATGTGCCCGGTGTAAGAGAGAACGGCGGACAATATACACATGCGGCTGTATGGATGATTATGGCCTTTGCTAAGCTGGGTAATAATGAAAGGGTCTGGGAACTATTAAATATGATCAATCCCCTCAACCATGGTCGTACAGCAGCAGATATCGCCATCTACAAAGTAGAACCATATGTGCTGGCTGCAGATGTATATTCCCGTGATCCTCACGCAGGACGGGGCGGCTGGACCTGGTACACCGGATCTGCAGGCTGGATGTACCGACTCATTATAGAGTCCTTCTTAGGTATGAGACAAGAAGGAGATAAGATAAGATTCATCCCTTGTGTCCCCGACGAATGGGAATCTTTCAAGGCCCACTATAGATATAAAAATACAGTCTATCACATCGAAGTAATTCAAAATTCAACAGGTAAGAATACATTGACTCTGGATGGTGTAGAGCAAAAAGATAATTATATTACTCTCAAAGATGACAATGTGGAACATCGCGTCATGGTAGTAGCAAATAAGGGGGGCGAAAAAGACTGGGAAGAAACAAAATCACTCACTTAAAAT
Organism: Saprospiraceae bacterium; assembly: GCA_035426385.1. Lineage (GTDB taxonomy): Bacteria > Bacteroidota > Bacteroidia > Chitinophagales > Saprospiraceae > Parvibacillus. The sequence goes on along the minus strand of DAOLZQ010000036.1, from coordinate 2,187 downwards.
TTGAAAAAATAGAGCTGTGGAATTAACTGGATAGGGTAAATTTGGATGGATTACATCCGTGAGCAAAGTCACAAAATTTAGCTTCACAACGTTATCTTATATAAAATCAGTCCTATGAAATATCTTGACTATCTAATTGCCTTTAGCATGGTACTCTTACTATCATCTTGTGATAAGGAAAATAAGAATTTCAAGGGGCACCTACCGGAAGTGCCCGTCAATCTTACTGAATTTAACACCCAGTACGATGACTATAACTCTGCTTCGCCAGTTATTGGAAAATTAATTCCCTTTTGCTTTTCGACAAACAGAGATAGCAAAGGGGGGCAGTTTGATGTGATTTTCCTTCCGATGGACATCAGCTTTGAACTGTCCACCGGGATACTGAAGGTGTCTAACAGTCTCGGTGGCTGGGAAGAACATTCAAAAGAATTCAATATCATAACCTCCGGTATAAATAAAATTAAAACTGCTGGAAATGAACTTGGCCCCAACCTGATCATTGATACCCTTTATAACCACTTAGATTTTACCATATTATATTCTTCTGATATCTCAGGAAACGCTCAAATAAAATTTGTTTTAAATCACAACGATTCTATATTTTCTGACCCAAAAGATATTGGGTTTTTAAATTCTGAATTTGATGATATGTATCCCACTTTTACCGCAGACAAATCAACGATCTATTTCTGTTCAAATCGTGAGGGAGGGTCCTTCGATTTTTATTATGTGAATGTAAATCCATCGTTGAGAATGGAAAAATTATTATCTGCTGATACGAGTTATCAGGTGGTCAAAGATTCTAATTTATCAAGTAACTTTGATGATAAATGCCCCTTCATATATGGTAATAAAATGGTCTTTACTTCAAACAGAGCCGGTGGCTTTGGCGGGTATGATCTGTACTATAGTAATTTTGAAAATGGCCACTGGAGTGCGCCCATCAATTTTGGCCCCAGTATAAATTCAGAATTTGACGAGTACAGGCCTATCTTACTGGAAGAGGGAGTCTCCTGGACTCAGCACATGATGGTGTTCTCATCAAATCGGCCGGGTGGGTTGGGCGGATTCGACTTATATTTCGTGGGTATTCCAGGTAAATAAACTATAGAACAGTTCAATGTCAGTGATCATGGTGCTGAAGAGAGTAAGAACTACTTGTACCACAAACAGATTCTATTTGATAAATTCGCTTATATCGACTACGATAGAAGTGGCCAATCTGTTGCCTTAACGTGGAAGATGGTAATCAAATACTTGGAGGGTATTTTCTTCGCAGATGACTTATTAATTTTTGACGAATCGCTTAGCTGGCGTCTTTTCTATTACCATGAAGACGTGCTTTACTATGGCAGAAATGTTTAGTATCATTATAGGTAGTACTATCTCAGACAGAATACTAACGACCGAAAATATTCAATCGGCTATTGCTATTTAAGTAAAATTTTTCTAAATTTGATTTTTACAATTCGGTCTGATCCCAAAACCTGAACGAGTAGGTGTACTTTCATTCATTTACTATTGTATAACTTTTTCAACTATGGAAAGAATTCAAGTCTATAAAATAAATCCCATTATAAACTTTGTCTCCAAAGCTTTCGCCGTATTATACCTAGTTTGGGGATTGTGGGGCTTGATTAGTCTCTATTTTACCCCAGGTAAGAAAACCTTTTTAGGGGGTCAGATTTCATTTTTCGGCTATATAATTCAAGGTATACTTTTTTTCGCATTGGTTTATTCCAACCTGAAAAAGGGGCGTTATTTTATAGAATGGGATGACAAACAAATAAGGTATTTACTCAATCATGATAGACAGGTGAACACCATTCAAATTTCTGAAATTACGGGTGTTTCTATTAAACTATATGAGATCATTTTGCAATTAACCAATACGGAAAAAACCCTACACATTGAACTAATCCAATATAAGGATATCAAAAGGATCAAAGAAAAGTTTGAAGAAATAAAGGAGAATAATGAGCTAAAGAACCCTTAACATATTCTATTCTGACAAAACGTAAATCCGGAAATTCAAATAACTCATGCTAGAAATAGTTGATACCCAGAATAGAATTATACATGGTTGTGACGCTGTCTCTGATGATATTATTTGGGCAATTGTAATACGTGATTTAAATAAATTTCATAGAGAATTAATAGGACTCCTTAGTCAATAAATATTTT
>DAOLZQ010000035.1:0-31294 GCA_035426385.1 Saprospiraceae bacterium | reverse complement strand
AAGACTTTCAGAGAATTAACCCAATTATTTAATGAACCATTTGTCGTCTCCAGAATGCTCAATAAGGGCCAGATAATCACACCGACTCCAGACACCATTCTGGAAGAAAATGACGTGTTTTTGATCGTTGCGCACAAGCATCAGGTACCCAAACTAAAAATGATCATCGGTAATGAGAGCAGTACCAATCTGAAAGTCGCACCGCGTAGCGAATTGATTAGCCGCATTATTGTGGTGACGAATAAGGAAGCCACCCACAAAAAAATCAGTGAAATATTTTCGCTCCAGCAACATAATTTTACTTTGTCCCGCGTCGCTCGTGCAGGTGTCGAGTTGATACCGCATGGAAACATGATCCTTCAAATGAGTGACCAGGTCAAAGTAGTGGGCTCCAGAAATGGCGTAGAGATCGCTACCCGTGCCTTGGGTAATGAAATGAGGAGACTTGATGTGCCTGACATAGCACCCATCTTTGTGGGAATAGTGCTGGGGGTACTCCTGGGTAGCATCCCCATATATATCTTAAATCTAAGTATTCCCATACGTATAGGACTAGCTGCCGGACCTCTTATTATCGCCCTTATACTCAGCCGCTATGGAAATAAGATATATCTCAATCAGTTTACTACCTATAGTGCCAATCTAATGTTGCGTGAACTGGGAATATCGCTCTTCTTGGCTAGCGTAGGCTTGGGGAGTGGTAAATTCTTACAAATGGCTTTCGCAGACAATAGTGTGATCTATTGGATACTAATGGGCCTCAGCATCACCATCATTCCTTTGGTAACCGTGGGACTCATCGCATACTATAAGGGTCGGAAAACCTATTTGGAAATCTGTGGTCTCCTGGCGGGCGCCAGTACTGATCCTCCCGCTCTAGCCTTTGCTAATGAAATGGCAGCAAATGAGGTTGCCTCTATAAATTATGCTTCGGTCTATCCAGTAGCGATGATCCTACGCATAATAGTCGCACAGTTATTAATCATATTCCTGGCAGCCTAATTCTTGGAGGAATTAAGAATTTACTTAATTATTAATTTCAAAGCCAGACTTAGTCAGGAAATAATCTTCCTGAGACCGCATTTTTTTTTGATCTGCAGAAGTTTTATCCTTCAGTCCACACAGATGTAGGCACCCATGAATAAAGACTCTCATAAACTCTGTAGTAGGATCTATATTTAATTTCGAAGCATTGTCCCGGATGCGATCTAAGCTAATAAAAATATCGCTGCCTACCCTATCTTCTCCATCATCAAAAGTGATAATATCTGTCAGATAATCGTGATTTAAATAATTCTTATTGATGTCGAGTAAATAAGCATCATCGCAAAGAATTACATTAATATAATTTAGCAATTTATCATGGTTTTCGAATATTTCCAACGCTATCTCTCTACAATTACCTTTTCGAAAGGGAATTAATTTCAGATCTCCTTCATTGAAAAAATTAATCTTAGAAGCCATATTAGTCTTCTGAGGTCATGCGCACCATATGGAAAGTCAGTTCAACGCACGAACCATTATTGATAAAACGCACATTGTCTGCCAGATGCTTCATTATCATCACGCCGCGGCCTCCTATCTTTTCTAAATTTTCATCAAGCGTGGGATCAGGAATCGCTTCAGGCCTGAAGCCCACACCCTCGTCCTCTACCTGAATCTGGACGCCGTCCTCGCTTTTACACTCGCGTATAGTAACTGATTTATTCTTGTCATTACAATTACCATGGATGATTGCATTATTAACTGCTTCAGTGAGACTGATTAATATATTGGAGAAAACTGACTCATCTAATTGATAACTCTCCTTTAGTTTTTTTGCGAAGTATTCTACTTTATGCAAGTTCTCCAGCTCGCTATTAAATTTAATTATTTCTGCCATCATTTAGGCCTGATTTGATTATAATATTGCTCTACTAGTCGCTTATAATATGGTGTCAGCGCAGGGTTGACAGGGCGATATTCATCCAGGCCGGCTTCACGCTTCTTGATGTATTCTTCCATTGAAGGTGGAACTTTACTAATTTGTTGTTTTGCGGTATTCGCTTGTCGTTGTTCTTCCTGATCCTGATTGCGCTGTGCCCTTTGATCTTCGAGCAAGCGAGTCATGATCTGCTGTTGTCTTAGAATCATTTCATTAGTAAGCCTTCTATTGACCAGGTCTTTCTCGATCTGGTCCATCGCATTCATGATGTCTTCACGCAACTGACTTTTCCCTTTTCCACCCTGACGGGTAGCATTATCCAGATCCTGTAGCATCTTGCGCAGCTTGGCTTGTTCTGAAGCCATCTGACCATAGTCTGCGCTACCAGGCTTCTGTCCATTCTGCATCTTACCCAATTGGTCTTTCATTTTATCTGATAGTTTTTGCTGACCTTCAGTGATCTTATCCATGGGTGCAGAGCCTTGACCTGGAGTAGGATTGGACCCTCCTGGCTTCTTGCACATCTGATTGCCGGGCATCGCCTGTGCTGCTTGCATCTGCATCTGATTCATCACATCGCTGAGCATCAGAGCCAGGTCATTCAGATTCTTCATTGCTGTCTGCTGAGCCCGTGCACTGGTCGATTTATCTCTATCCTCCAGACTCTCTGAGGATGTAGTCAGTGATCCATTTACTTCAGTCACCTTTTTCATCACAAATGACTCTATCTGAATGACTCGTTTACTGAGTGCCTGTAGGCTATCATCCACCATCTTAAAGTCCGTCTTGATCTTCATCTGATCCCGCATGATGTCTTTATACTTGGGGGTATTCTCATAAGTCTGATTCGTAACATTAATTAGATTCTCTTGAGTGAAACTAAGTCCCAATATATTCTCCAGAAGTTGTCTGACTGCCGCCATATCCAACTCTATTTGCTCCTGCTGAGAGGCAGCCATATCATTGGACATTTGCTTTGCCATCTGCTTCATTTTCTTTGAAGCACTTTTCTGACTCTTTGAGGCCTTTTGGTTTTGTTTTTGTTCGAGTTTGTCCTGAGAGTCCTGCATATCCTGATCAAGATCTTTCTTCTGCTCTTCCTGATCTTCTAGTTTCTTGGGGGCTTTCAGATCTTTATTTTCCTTTTTGATCTCATCCATCTTCTTTTTCACGTCTTCAAAATCCTTCTTGAGATCCTTTTGTTCTTTCTCCAACTGGTCCTGACTCTTTGATTCCTTCTCGGTCTCATTACTCAGCTTTTCTTGCTTTTCAGCCATCTCATTAAGTTTGTCCACTTGCTCTTGGACTTTGTTCTCGAGCTCAAGAGTCTTGAGCAACTCCATCATTCGCTCCATGGATTGGTTGAACTCTTTATTTTGTTGTTTCATCTGATCCAACTGTTTTAGAGACTCCGGCTTGTCCAGTTTTTGCATGAGTTCTTTGATCCGATCCATCATTTTATCTTGCTCAGGATTCTTAAGCTCATCCATCATTTTATCGATCTTTTCCTGCTTCTCTTTCTGTTCTGGTGCGACCGGTTTAACTTCTTCTTGTTGCTCTTGCTTTTTCTGGAGTTTCTCCTGTGTCTTGGCCAGTTTTTCCTGCAGTGCCAATTGTTTTTCAAGCAGCCGCTCCATCTCAGCTTTATCCTCCCAGCTGAGACTCTTTTGTTGCAATAATTTCTCTTTCAGCTTATTAATCTGGTCCTGAACTTTCTTGGATTCTTTCAGCGTCTGTTGCAACTCTTGCTGAACATCCTTGGTAGCTTTCTCGATTTCCTTTGTTACTTCTTTTACAGTTGGTTTACTATAGGACATGACAGGTGTCCTGGCAGATTTGGGTCCGCGAACAGCATCATTGTCAAAGACTTCAAAGTAATATTTGAGATCATCTCCGGCTTCCAAATTAAGTGAGTTGATGTCGAACAAATATGAATAAAACCCTTGTTTGCCCTTTGGCTTCTGTATTGGCAGGGTTCGGGTGACTAATTTGCCATTCTGCTTTTTTATCTGCTGCACCATTATGAGTCTGGAGATTCCATAATCATCACCAACATTTCCATTTAGATACACTAACTTATTATTTGTAGAGTCAATGTAATCATCCAATGAGATCACAGGCGGTTGATCGCTTATCACCCGTAGGTCGTATGAAATCGAATCAGATGCAGGTAAAGCAGCGTTACCCGCAATCACGCTATATCGCTGATCACGTGCCGCAGTTTTATAAAATGAATAAGCCTGTTCACTCACTTGAGAGGCACGAGTAGGTGCAAATCCTTCGAACCACATATTTAGTCTGTCCGCATTGCGTGTTTTAAATTGCCAGGTAATTTTGGTACCGAAGGGCACCATCAAGTCACCTATACTCTGAAGTGTCTCATCTTCCCGGCCGGTATAGGAAGGATAGTCCAAACGGACTGTAACTTGTTCTACAGCAGCCTTTTTCAGTACTTTCAGTGAATAAGGCTTGCTTGTAAAACCAGCCGCCTCGAACTGAAAGACCTGATTATCCTGGACATTATTAAATTCATAGGAAAATTTACCTTCTTTATCAGGTATGAGATTTGTCTTTACTTGATTCACTACTATGGTAACTTCCTGAGGTAGTGATTCACCCGAAAGTTGCACCTGCAAGGGAAAATTTTCATATTCAGCTACATTTAAGACTTTGTTTTTGATGGTGTATTGAAAAGGGGCTAACCGCTCAAATTCTTTATTATTCTGAATCAGACGATTGGTCGGATTCTTTATAAGGCTGGGTGCAGCTAAGAGTAAGACCAGTAATAACAAAACGGGGGGTAATGCATATCTTAGATACTTTCTATTCTTGCTCAGGTCTATGGCAGCCTTGAACTGTATTGGCTTGAGTTCAGCTGTCTTCTGCTCTATACCCGCTAGAATTAATGAAGAATCTGAAACACTATCGGCCTGCTCTCGTAGCTGGAGGATATTTAGCAGTTTGTCTTTGACAGTGGGGAAGTGGTCGCCAATGATCTGGGCAGCCATAGCATTGGAAATCACAGAACCCAGATTGAAAAATTTCATTGCAGGTAATATTATCCATTGGATCAAAGTAAAAATACTTAAACCCAAAAAAGAATAGAATAATACCTTTCTACCTGCAGTTCCAAAGTAAAAATAATTTTCCAGCAATGCTATAATTAAAAAATAGGCAGTTGCAAATCCTACTACGTATAAAAGACCTTTTATGACCTGATTTAAATAATATTTTCGGATAAATTGATCTAATCGCTCGATAAGAGCGCTGTACTGTCTATTGTTTTTATTCATAGAAATGGAATGATACCTTATAACTGTTATTAATATGAAATGGTTTCTATTTCATATCTTTTAACACTTTTCAAATGAGATCGATAGAATCAAACATTATTAATCATGCGTTGAATAAATTCTTAGAAAAATAAGATTTATTCATATTTTTCAGCAAGTCTGAGCCAAATCATTTCTTTTTCTTCAATTTTCGCATCGATTTCTTTAAGCCTTCTAGAACTTAACTGAGCTTCTTCTACAGAAATTTCACTAGAAAACCCGGCTGTTAGGGCAGCTTTCTCTTTCTGAAGCTTGGCAATGTCCTTCTCTACACGCTGTAGTTCCTTTTGTTCTTCATAACTTGCTTTTCCCTGATTCTTACTTACATCCGCTTTGACATCATCTGAAAACTGTTCCAGAGATTTTTTCTCACGATATTGTGAATAGGTCCCGGGGAAATCGCTTAAATGGCCATCACCCTCAAAGACAAATACATGATCAACCAATTTGTCCATGAAGTATCGATCATGTGAAACCATGAGCAGACAACCCTGGAATGTCTCCAGATATTCTTCCAGCACATTTAGAGTCACCAGGTCGAGATCATTGGTGGGCTCATCCAATATCAAAAAATTGGGATTAGCCATGAGAATTGTTAGTAGATACAGGCGTCGTCGCTCTCCCCCACTGAGCTGTGAAACATACACCTGCTGTTGCTCTCGGGGAAACATAAACCGCTCCAACAGTTGAGCAGCAGATAGGCTAAGCCCTTTATCTACCGGGATATTATCTGATACAGCACTGACGACGTCGATAACCCGCTTATCCTCCTGCAGTTTCATGCCCGTCTGAGTATAGTAACCAAAGATAACAGTATCACCTATAACTACTTTTCCACTATCCGGCATTGACAGGCCAGTCAAAATATACAACAAAGAAGATTTTCCGGCTCCGTTGGGGCCTATGATACCTATTCGATCAAGTCGCTTGAACTTATACGAAAAATTCTTGAACAGTACCTTGTCATCGTACCGCTTTGAAATATTATGAGCTTCTACGATTTTTGAACCCAACCGATTTGGCTTGAGATTGATCTGTAAGCTACCTTCCTCTCGCTTACCGGCCAGTTGCGACTTTAGAGCTTCGAATGAGTCCAATCTACTTTTAGATTTGGTAGTTCTTGCTTGCGGCATACGTCTGGCCCAATCCAACTCTTTTAGGTACAATTTCTTATCTTTCTCAAGAGTAACCTGGTCATTGACCGCGCGGGAGGCCTTCTTTTCGAGATAATCAGAATAGCTTCCAGAATACTTATATAATTTGCCGCGGTCCAATTCTATTATCTCATTACACACATTTTCCAGAAAGTAGCGGTCGTGAGTTACCAGTAACAAGGTTATATTGGGCTGACTTAGGTAATTTTCCAACCACTCTATCATAGCGACATCCAGGTGATTGGTAGGCTCATCCAGGATCAAAAACTCAGGTTCATTGATGAGTACCTTAGCCAGCGCTAGTCTTTTTTGTTGCCCTCCGGACAATTCCTTCACCTTCTGCTGGAAATCATCAATAGAGAGTTTCGAGAGAATTTCCTTTACACGTGCTTCCATGTCCCACGCATGCAGATCATCCATGGAATGCATAGCGTCCTGTAGCTTGTCTTCATTATGGAGCACGAGAGCCGCTTCGTATTCTTTGACGGCACTAAGCTTAGGATGATCTCCAGAGAAGACTTCATTCAATACGGTGTTTTCAGGATTGAGATCGGGTTCTTGAGTCAGATATCCGATCCGCAAATTTTTCTTGAATTGGATGGTTGCATTTTCACCCTCACTCCCTTCCAGGCCGGCTATGACGCGAAGCAAGGTGGTCTTGCCGGCTCCATTTCTGGCTATCAGGCCTATCTTCTGGCCTTCGTTTATAAAAAGAGATAGATATGAGAATAATAATTTATCCCCGTAGGACTTACTTATATTCTCTAAAGTGAGAAAATTCATGGCTACAAAGAAAAGAAAGAAAACACACAATTACTCAGGAAATTCGGTTCGGTGGAAAGTAGAAGGTGATTTAGCGTTATTTTTTTCACGTAAAGAAAAGTATGAATTGCCCTGGAATAGGTTTACACAAAAAAAGTGTAAAATGAAAAAGAAACTAAAGTTATTTCAGGACGGTCAAGTAATGGCTATAAGCAAAAAAATCAAAAGCGCTTAAACGCCAAAAAACAGCAATTCCTTCAAAAAAAATTCCCGGCCACCAAAAGCAACCGGGAATTTTTGTACTTCTATTCAATCTGTGAATGGTCTATGGGTCATAAACCTGTCAATATGTATTTTTATTTGATCACGGTGAGCTTTTGGGTTACAACCCCACTGTTGGTTCTGACCATGACGGTGTAGATTCCTGAAGTAAGTTGACTTAGATTCAGCGACAGGCTGGTTTCTCCCTGATGGTTACCAAAATCCTGTGTAAAGACTGTTTTTCCCTGAATATCTAGCAAAGACACACTTACAGGAGTAGCTTGTGACAGTTGCATATTTACAGATGCCGTACTGAAAGCAGGATTTGGATACACGCTTAGTTTTGCATCAGTAAGGATTCTTTCCTTTGCATTCAGTATAAATCCGGCTTTGACAGCTTCATCAATAGTGGCATCATTGGCATTAGATACTTTTCCATCTTTCTTAAGCAGTACACCGATAACTTTCATTTTGTCTTGATTCCATTTGGCTTCCATTGCTACGGTGAAATTCAATACCAATGAATCACCTGCAGTATATGCAGCCAGATTATTATTTGCATTGAAACTTCTAGCCACATGCTGGTAGACCATCTGTGAGAAAGGAACGGGATTCGGCAGAGTCTCATAACCACCCATAGGGCCTGAAGCGCCTCCTGCATAATAGTTGGCCTGGTTGTATGTAGTTGCATCTCCTTTCACATCATTCTCAGAGAGAGTCAGGAACATCTTATATCCAGCAGGAATGTCATTCAAGAAATTAAATTTCACTGAAAAGTCCATTTTTGTCGGATCATCATTAATCTTTGCACCTAAGGAAATAATTGCATCCGGCGCTTCACGAAGAAATGGCAGCGCAGGCTGTAGTGCTTGTGAAGGATCCCAGACTTCTCTTCTATCTACGACCATACCCGGAAATCCGGTAAATCCGGGAAATGTAGTAATCACACTATTATAAGCAGCAACAGTCATCGGGTCATTATTGTGTACCGCAATAGGTATGATATACTCATCATATAGCGGTGAGATCTGGTCAAGGAAGACGGCTCCTCTGGGGCACCATCCACACCAGGTACCTGTACCTTCCTCCAGAATAATCTTGCGGTGATCTGCAGGTTTTACTGCGAATACAGTTGCATTCATCGCATTATTGCAAGTAAAAGAGTCTACGCCGCCGTTGACTTCGATCAATGTAATACTCACATTATTATCTCCATCAAACAGGGTTACATCATTAGGAATCGTCCAGTTTAGTGTTTTACCGGGAGCTAAAACTGTATTTAAAGTATCTACAAAATTACCACCACCTGAAGTAATCTGATATACTACACTAGTAATGGTATCAGTTCCTACATTATATAAGGTAGTGTTCAATTTTATTACTTCTCCTTCGATCTGTCGACCACCTTCCACAGTCATACCGACCAGGCCGGCTTCAGTCGCACCATATACAGGAGCTTCAGCGCTATAATTGTAAAATAAATCATCAACATAATAAGAAGATCCTACATTGGCAAAAAAGTCAACACCACCTACTGTATTTACCTGACTTCTATACACACCTTCACACTGTCCATTTATATATATGGAAAACATATTGTTTGTAATATCTATCAATGCGCGAAAGTCAACCCACTCTCCAATAGGAAATGGTATAGTCTTGGTATTCAGTGTTCCGGTAGTGATGTATAATTTGCCATCAGGCAATATCTGACAATCCATTGCCCACGAACCCCCTGGTGTGGCTGTGCCTTGGAAATTCCAGTATGCGCCTGAGTCTCTGGTGATATAAACTTTCCAGCCAATATCAAGTGTGCCTTTATTACGAGTACCGCCTATTTTTAAGATTAAATCCTCCGGTCCACCGCCGGAGACAGTATTTCTAATCACAAAACTATTGCTTCCACTGGCAGCCTGTTTAGTAGATATCTTTGCATCATCTGCGGCTCCACCTGCTGTATTTGTCCATGTGCGCCAGTTAGTCGTATTTGATTTGGCAACAAAGGCACCCGCTGTATATGACTCAAAATCATCCGAGTAAGTATCCTGAGCTCTAAGAACTAGAGCGGAGGCGAAGAATAAGAAAATAAATAAATGTCTCATTGTAATCATGTTTCTTGATGAAATTTTAGTGTAAAAGAATAAAGTGAGAATATAGCAGCTAATATAAATTAATTAATTCAGCCAACTTCTATTTCAAATAAAATGAATGAAAATTTAATTACCACAGATTATTCTCCCCAATATTTGAAAAAAAATCAAACATTTTTCCAAATAAAAAATAAGCCAAATGGTGCACAAACTTATCTGGCTGTATATTATTTTACATCAAACCTTTTTATCCCCTGAAGACCAAATTTTATATCAGACCTTTATCTTTAAGGAAGTATTTGATGTCAGCATCCCTTCCTCGGAAAGTTTTGTAGAGGGTTTTAAAATCAATGGTATTGCCTTTTGACAGGATCATTTTCCTAAAATAATCACCATTTTTTCTGGTCAGTCCACCATTCTCCTCAAACCATTTACGAGTATCTTTATCTAGCACTTCCGACCATAGATATGCATAATATCCGGCGGAGTAACCATTTGCCCAAATGTGCAAGAAGTAAGAAGATCTATACCGAGAAGGAACTTCTGGTATTACAAAGCCCAGATCTTTCAGGCTGGCCAACTCGAAGCTATCTACATCTCCTATGTGAGCGGTAGCTGGCTGCATGTGCCATCGCATATCCAGATTAGCTGCTTCCAATATTTCAGTAGAATTGTACCCCTGGTTAAAAGAGGCAGCATTTTCGATTTTGTCTATCAGCGATTGCGGTATGACTTCATGTGTCTTATAGTGCCGAGCATAGTTCTTGAGTACAGCTGGATAACTAGCCCAGTATTCATTGATTTGTGAGGGGTATTCTACAAAGTCTCTTGGTGTAGAGGTACCTGACAGCGAAGGATACTTCTGATCTGCAAACAAACCGTGCAAAGAGTGGCCGAACTCATGAAAAATAGTAATCACATCATCCCAACTGATGAGTGATGCTTGTCCGCCTACCGGCTTCACATAATTAAAGACATTATAGATTATCGGCTTGGTGCCCAATAGCTTGGATTGATTGACCATATTAGACATCCAGGCTCCGCCATTCTTATTGTCGCGCTTGTAAAAATCGCAGAAATACAAGGCCATAGGCTGATTATCCTGATCAAATATTTCATATACTTTTACATCGGGATTATATACAGGGATATCGGTACGAGGCTTGAAGGTGACCCCATATAATTTTGAAGCTGCCCAGAAAGCTCCATTTTTCAATACTGAATCAGCATCAAAATAGGGCTTGATCTCATTCTCATCCAAATCATATTTTTTCTTACGCAACATCTCACCATAATAATTCCAATCCCAGGGCTCCAATTTTATTTTATCTCCCTTTTCATCAATTACTTTCTGTAATTCAATCGCTTCATTCTTTGCCAACTTGACCGAAGGTGCATTTAACTTTTTCAATAGTTCCATGACGTTAGCCGGATTCTGAGCCATCTGATCCTGTAAATTCCAGGAGGCGTAATTTTCAAAGCCCAACAACTTTGCCTTGTCTGCGCGGATTTGGACCAACTTTAAAATTATTTTTCTGGTGTCATTGGAATCACTACGCTCTGCCCGGTTCCATGAGTTGGAAAATAGTGTTTCTCTGGTGGCGCGATTAGTCAGATTCTGCAGTGCAGGTTGCTGAGTTGTATTGATCAGTGGAATCATCCACTTTCCGTTTTGTTTATTCTCGCTTGCTTTATCCGAAGCTATTTTGATCTCATCATCGCTCAGTCCGGCCAGTGCCGCTTTATTATCTACCACTAAGGCGCCATTTTTGGCCGCACCGAGTAATTTATTTTGATATTGGGCACTCAGAACTGCTTCCTGCTCATTCAGCGCTTTGAGTTTTGCCTTATCTGATTCACTGAGTAAAGCACCATCCATGATGAACTTTTTATAATAGGTATCTAGTAAACGTGCGTCTTCTGTATCCAATTTCAGGTTAGCCCTACCATCATACACAGTTTTAATACGTTTAAACAATTTATCATTCAGGCTAATGGCATCGTAGTGTCCCGACAATTTAGGAGCTACTTCTTCCTGTATCGCTTGCAATTTTTCATTGGTATTGGCACCTGCCAATACATTGAAGGCAAGATCAACTCGGGAGAGCATTTGGCCCGCCCGTTCCATAGCTACTAAGGTATTTTCAAAAGTAGCCGGCTCTGTATTGTTTGCGATAGAATCAATCTCGAGTAGGTGTATTCTCATTCCTTCTATATAAGCCGGCATATAATCTGCATCTGTAATCTTGTCAAAAGGAATAGCATGATATGGCAGAGTGAATGGTGTGGCAAATATTCGACCGGCTGTCTGTCCGTTCGCAGTTTCATTTTTCATATCCGGAGTTGATGGTGTGTTGTTTTTACAGGCACTAAGTACTAATACTAGCAAAAGTGCAACATATAGATTGTGGTTCATTTTATTAAATTTTTAGTGAGGGAAGGATATTCTATCTTATATAATGCCAAAGATATAAATACTGTAAGCAATCGTCCAAAGTATCAAAAATTTTGAATTGAAAAATTTATTCCACAATTTAGTCAAGCTCCCTGACTGATATCCTATCTCTGATAATACGTATTAATAAAAATATGCATATTATTTAAAACAATATGTATCTCAGGCATTTAGCTAGCGTAAAGTTTTGTATGATATTTATTACATATATTTAATTCAAAGATTTGAAATAATATCTGCTACCCTGCTCAACGATTTTCAACTACTTATTCACATAGTTATTCACATAGGAACTTAGCTTATCAACATTCCGCTTATATTATGAATTAAATGGCTATCCCATGTGATGTCAAATTTGATTTATCTTGCACCATAATTATTCGCTCTCATCTTATTATAGTATGTCACTGTCCAAAAAACCAATAGCTCATTCCGGGTCAAACCTTAGACCCCTAAATAAGTCATTGGATTTCAGTGTTTTATCTCAAGGAAAGATAGTTCCCCAAGCTATTCCGGTCGAAGCGTCAGTATTGGGAGCCATTATGCTGGACAAAAATGCAATGTCGGCGATTCTCGATGTACTCAATCCCTCTATGTTCTATCTGCCGGCCCACGGGAAGATATTTCAAGCTATGATGAGTATTTTCAACAAAACTCAACCCATAGATTTATTAACAGTTCATGAAGAACTGAAAAAATCAGGTGAAATTGATTCTATCGGCGGACCAATGTACCTCGCAGAGTTAACATCTATAGTGGGGAGTAGCCAGAACATAGAGATACACGCCAGGATCATAGCGCAAAAACACATACAGCGTGAACTGATTAAAGTAAGTAATAATATTATCACTGATTGCTTCGAGGACGCAAAGGATGTGTTTGACTTATTGGATGATGCTGAGAAGAACTTATTTTCAATTACAGACAATAACCTTCGCCGAAGCTACTCTACTTTTTTGGACCTCGCAACTCAGCTCACAAAAAGACTCGAGGAGCAAAAAAACAAGCCAGAAGGAATCACCGGTGTACCTACCGGCTTTAAGCAATTGGACAAACTTACCTCAGGTTGGCAAAAGTCAGATTTCATCATCATAGCTGCTCGACCCAGTGTAGGTAAGACAGCACTGATCATCACCATGGCAGTCAATGCGGCAAAGAAAGGGTTTCCGGTGGCTATTTTTTCATTGGAGATGTCTACTCTTCAGATGGCACAAAGGGTGGTTTCAATGGAAGCCCGCATCTCGAGTACCAGTATAAGAGACGGCAACCTGTCAGATGAAGAATTAAAGAGACTTCATTCGACACTCCAAGCTGACTCTGACTTAAAATTATTCATAGATGATACGCCTGCTATCAACATCTTCGAACTGAGGGCCAAGTGCCGCCGACTGAAGATGCAGCACGATATACAGATGGTAGTAATAGATTACTTACAGTTGATGTCAGCAGGCGCAGATAGTAAGAATAAAGGCAATCGTGAAGTGGAAGTTGCCTCCATCTCGCGCGCACTAAAGAGCATTGCCAAGGAACTAGACATACCCATCATCGCACTCTCCCAGCTCAATCGTTCAGTTGAAACCAGAGCAGGGGACAAGCGACCTCAACTTTCTGATCTTCGAGAATCAGGCTCCATCGAACAGGATGCCGACATCGTTGCCTTTATCTATCGTCCGGATATGTCCGGACTGGTGGAGGACAGAACTGCCTCCAAGGTAGATTCAGAATTGATGATTTCAAAGCATAGAAATGGAGCCCTGGCAAACATAAAAATGGTTTTCGAAAAGGATTATGCCAAATATGTTGAAGCGAATGATTATGGCTTTGACAACTTCAGTGTGGGTGGCTTAAACAGTCAGTTTTTCACCGACAAGGATAATAATCCCATGATACGTAAGTCCTCTAAGGCAAATGAAGATGAAGATGAGATCTTTGATGTGCCTTTTAATGATTAAATCTGTCAATTCAGAAATACATCCAAAAGTCCACGTAGCGAAAATGTATTTGATAGCTACATTAATATCAAGATTGTTGTAATTTTGCTGCCCAATTAAAAAAGGGTGCATGGATTCCCGTGAAACAGTATTTGACTTAATAAAACTTTTTTGGAGTAACCGGTACCTAATCCTCCGGAATGTCCTGATCACCGGAGCAGTTGCCACTGTGATATGTCTATTTCTCCCCAATTATTATAGAGCCAGTTCCGTATTCTATGCAGCCAGCACAGATATCATGAAACCTGAGCACATCTTTGGTCAAAGTTCACAACCGATGGAATATTACGGTTCTGGGTTGGATCTGGACAGAATGCTTACTGTAGCCCAATCCAATGATCTGGTAGATAAAATGGTGGATTCATTTGGACTGTACCATCGCTATGATATTGACTCCACCGGCAAACTAGCAAGATTTAAGGTGCAGAAAGCTTTCCGAGCGCTCTATTCGGTCAAGAAGACTAAACTGGATGCTATCGAGCTGAGTATAGAAGATAAGGATGCAGAAGTAAGTGCTCGCATGGCCAATGCTGCACGCGAGAAAATCAATGAGATATCTTCTGCTCTTATAAAGGAGAACCTAAACGAATTAGCAAACACAATAGAGAATACACTACAGAAAAAGCAAATAGAAATCAAGGTACTGAATGACAGTATCGACACTTATAGGGAAAAATATAAAATTATCGACCCGGGCACACAGGCCGAGTTGATGGTTTCCAAAGTGCTATCTACAGAGACAAAACTTGAACGAGACAAGGAGAGACTAAAAATACTTGAAACTATCCCCGGCGTTCGACGAGATACTATCAATATGATCCGTGCTATGGTAGCCGGACTTCAAAAGGAATTTCAATCACTTACCGATACCGGTGGGACAAGCATTATGAATATGGAGCGGTTCAATGCCGGTAGAAATGTACTTGAGATACTACTAACCCAGCAGCGCCAGGCCAAAGACTATATAGCTTCTTATGGTACCAGATACAATCAGTTGGTATCTGTGTTAAATAGCAAGAACAATGCACTCCATCTTGTTGAGAAAGCAGACATTCCCCTCATCAAATCCCGGCCCATCCGATCGGTGATCATAATACTCAGCATGACGGCTGCCTTGTTCTTTACCCTCTTCTTGCTCATATTTATGCGCACCATACGAGATCCAAAGTGGAAATCACTCTGGAATGGATAATCAGCGAAAGTTTCGCCTGATACCCGGCAGTAATACTGCCCAGCTCGTGCTTTTTGTTTTGTTTGTGATTTGGATAGCTATATCTATAATAGTGCGTATGGAATGGTTGGTTTTCATACCTGCCTTTGTCTTATTATCACTGCTATTGCTTTTAGATATTAAGTGGATCTATTACATTCTGATCTTAACTATACCGCTCTCGATCGAACTGGAATTTGGCGGACTCAGTCTTGACGCACCTGATGAGATAATCTGTATTTTTCTCTTCCTGATCACACCTGGTGCCATATTGCTAAATTATAGAAAATGGGATTGGGGCTTTCTACGACATCCAATAGTTATGATATTAGGGGCTATGGCCGCAGTAAGTATTATGGCAACATTACAATCGACCAATGTAGTGCTCTCCATAAAATATCTCTTGGCAAAGGCATGGTATATAATAGCTTATTTCGGTTGTACCGTCCTTTTCCTTCGTAAACCTAAGGACATTCGTTTCATGAGTTGGCTGGCCGTAATCAGCTGCACTATTACTATTATGTATGTAGTAGTCAGACATGCCGGCACCGGATTTTCATTCAATGAGATAAATTATATGGTAGGGCCCTTTTATTCAAATCATGTAAACTACGCAGTTCAGATGGTCGCTATTATTCCTTTCCTCTGGTTACTGTGGCGACATTACAAGAAGATTAAGATGATCCATTGGCTTCTATTTGGTCTGATGATCCTATTTATCTGCGCTATCTATCTGAGTTATACTAGAGCAGCTATACTGACTTTGATTTTATCACTTGGCTTCTATTATGTCATACAGTGGAAGCTGGTAAAGCCTGCCTTTTGGCTAGCCATCATAGGCTCCATAGCATTCTCAATGTATATGGTCCGGGATGATAGATTTTTTGAGTTAGCTCCGGACTTTAACAAGACCATTACACAGCAGCAATTCGACCGGTTGATTACAGCTACGTATAATCTAGAGGATATCTCTACCATGGAGCGCGTCTATCGTTGGGTTGCAGCCCGCTACATGATACCAGACAGGCCACTACTTGGAGTAGGTCCCAATAATTTTTATGATAATTATAAACCCTATACCATAAATTCTTTCCGCACCTATGTAAGTGATAACCCCGAGCACAGTACGGTGCACAGTTATATATTGCTTCTAGCCATAGAACAGGGCATTCCTGCAGCGCTGCTGTTCCTGGCTTTAATCTATTTTACGCTGATATCACTACAAACCACCTATCATTCATATACAGATAGAGAGAGCAAACTGGCAATTATGGCTGCTGGGATATGCTTCTTCAATCTGATCATGGTCTTACTCATAAATGATGTGGTAGAGTCAGATAAAGAAGGGTCTTTCTTCTATATTTCGCTGGCTATTATAGCATCAATGCACTACCGATTTATAAAAAGAAAAGCCAAAGCGCAGAGTGACGAGCCGCAATTGGAAAATCCTTCCTACTTTTGAGCTACAAAAAAACAGGCGGGTTGAGACCACACCTTATTTTCTTCGTATTGCTGATCAGCTTTTTACCGGGAACTATCTTCCCCCAGTCAGGCAATCCGTTCGAAGTCCGGCAGGAGATAAAGGCTGATGTCCCGCTCAATGACAGCGTAAAAAGGCATATAGATCAGTCAAATCCACTTGAGATCGTTGCTGTACCTGAGAACTACATTCCAAACAATACATTGGTCATCAAAAAACCAATTCCAATCACATCAAGCCTCTCTGACAATCAAAATTTTCTCTTTGTAGCTTTTATTATTCTTTTGCTATTTCTTACAGTATTGATTACATTCAATAGAGGACTCCTGGTAAACATTTATAGAGCAATCATCAGTGACACCTATTTAAAACTGGTGTATAGAGTTCAGCACAGCAGCCAGGGACTTTCTTACTTCCTGCTGTATCTCTTTTATTTTTTCAATGCTGGCTTGTTCCTATTTTTGATTCTTAAGTTCTATAAAGTACACATCGTGGAAAGCGACCTTCTGCTCTATGGCGGATGTGTGGGAATATTTGCGATAATGTATTTGACCAAGCACCTGATTCTTAGACTTATAGGACTCATTTTTCCGGTGGAGAAAGAAACCAGTTATTACAATTTCATGATAGTGGCATTTAACATTTTACTGGGGATTGCACTCTTGCCTATCAATGGACTCATCTCCTTTTCATCCTCTCAGGTGGCAATGGTATGCATATATTCAGGTCTTGGGTTCTTCATCATAATGTATGCTATCAGGCAATTAAGGGGGATGCTTATGGCCGGGAATTATATAACATTCCAAAAATTCCATTTTATTATTTACCTTTGCACCATTGAAATAGCGCCTGTTTTAATTATTGCCAAGATAATTTTGCTTTTTCTGGGTAATAAATAAAATTTTTTTAAATTTTAACTCATTGAATGTCAATCAAATCCGTTGCATCAGCTAACAATACGAAAGTAAAAAGAGTAAATACTCTATTAGTTTCACAACCGGTTCCACCTACCCAGGCCCTTTTTCCTTATACTGAACTAGCTAACAAGTATGGCCTAAAAGTTGACTTCAGACCTTTCATTCATGTTGAAGATGTGCCTGAAAAAGAATTTAGAAAATACAGAATTCGACCTGACGAATATAAGTTTGTCATCTTCAATAGCAAATTCGGTATAGAAAATTTCTTTCGTCTTAGTGAAGAAATGCGACTGAAAATATCACCGGATACCAAGTATTTCTGTCTCACCGAAGCAGTAGCTAATTATCTACAAAAATTCATTCTGTATCGCAAGCGTAAAGTATTTGTTGGCGAAAAGAGTATGCATGATTTGAATGGCTACCTCAATAAATATAAAAACGAAACCTTCCTGGTTCCACGCTCTAATCTCGGCAATAAAGTGATTACTCAGTGGCTGGATGACAATAAAATAAAATATCAGGAAGCTGAAATGTACCGCACCATCAGCAGTGATCTTTCAGATCTTGCAGATATCAAATACGATATGCTGGCTTTCTTTAGCCCCCAAGGAGTGCAAAGTCTCTTTGATAATTTTCCAGAGTTTATCCAGGGTGAGACTCGCATAGCAGCCTATGGACCTACAACATGCAAAGCAGTCGAAGGATTTGACCTACGTGTGGACGTGATAGCGCCTCAGCCCGATGCTCCTTCTATGCCGGGTGCAATATCCCAATATTTGCAAGAGAGTAATAAATAAAATCTTACTGCCAAATGTTTGGCAAACCGGACCTTAAAGCACTACAACAATACCTACACCTACTTCCAGGAGAAGCAGCTTGGCAAAAGCTCGCACCTCCGGGTCGATTTCCTGCTTCGCAAATACCTGATGATGCTAAACCATCGTCGGTACTCGTACTACTCAGCCAACAAGGTGAAGAATTACAAACATTATTAATCCAACGATCATCTCATAAGGGAGATCCTCATAGTGGTCAACTTTGTTTTCCCGGCGGCAGAAAAGAACAAGAAGATCACGATTTGTGGCAAACTGCAATGAGAGAAGCCCAAGAAGAGACCGGTATTGATCCCTTAAGTTTGGTAAAAATAGGTAGCTTGTCGCCCCTCTATATTCCTATAAGCGGTTATCTGATTACTCCCTTCCTCGCATGGGTAGAGGAGCCACCATCCATTACACTATCTAAGGAGGAGGCAGTAGGTCATTATTTCGTGCCATTACAAAAACTCTTGAATGAAACACTATTGTCATGGACCGATATAACTCGCGAAATGGATCAGGTGACAATTCGTATCCCCTACTATGATGTGGTTCCCGGAATCCCACTTTGGGGAGCCACAGCTATGATTTTGGCGGAACTCACCCAGTGGCTCATCGACGTCGCCAACGAGAAATCTAAATAATTTTTTCCATTGATACAACGCTATAATGAGCTGATTTAAAAAATTCTTACTTTTATTTGAGATAATAATTTATTACAATTATTGTAATTATATTAAATAAATATCTGTATTCTTAATACAATGTTTAATTTTATCTAACATTAATTGAATTTATTTGAATTATTTCATATTTAAAATAAATATTATAAGTCAACTTATACATCTTGGCATTATATTTGCATTAGGTGTACAGATCGCCAAAGGGTCGATAAAAACCGAATTTGTGAAACAAATCGTTTTTAAAATCAGTTATATTATATTAGAATTATATATATATTAGAAATAAATATATATCAAGATATGTACCAATGGTACAAAGAAGTAGTTTTCTTATTTTGAGACCTTAGTCTTCTGACCCGGTGCCGCAAAGGCGGAGACCGGGTCTTTTTTTTGTGGGTATCTCAGGTTCAAATAACTGATCATTCAATTTTCTCTTCTACACTCTTTTACCCAATTTTTATGGGTGAGCCCTCTCCGCTCTAGCCTTAAGTCTTTGCAGGAAAGGAGAGGCAAACACAAAGGATTGCAGCATTTCGTTCTCACTTTCCAATACTTCTTCTTTTGTTCCTTTCCAAACCAACGTTCCGTCAGCTAGCAAATTAATATTATCACCTATCTGCATCACAGAATTCATATCATGTGTATTCACTACAGTAGTGATGTTGTATTCTTCCGTTATTGAGTCTATTAGTTCATCGATGACGATGGAAGTCTTGGGATCCAATCCTGAGTTAGGTTCATCACAAAACAGATACTTTGGCTTAAACACGATTGCTCTGGCTATCCCTACTCTCTTCTGCATACCGCCGCTCACTTCAGATGGGTATTTTAGATTTTCTCCTGTCAAGCTTACTCTTTCGAGACACTCATTTACACGGTGATTTTTTTCCTTTCGCGTCATATTACTAAACATATCCAGTGGGAACCGGATATTTTCTTCCACTTTCATTGAATCAAAGAGGGCTGATCCCTGGAACAACATACCCATCTGCATCCGAAGTTGACGAAGTTCTTTCTTACTCAGATTAAGGAAATCGGTTTTATCATAGAATACAGTACCTGAACTGGGCTTCAGTAGCCCCACCAATATCTTGAGGAGTACTGTCTTACCCGCGCCACTGCGCCCGATGATCAAATTACATTTACCGGTTTCAAAAGTGGTTGAAATTCCTTTCAGAATGTCGACACCGTCAAATGATTTATTAATGCCTTCGATCCGGATCATACCGTAAAGATTAATGCAATGACATAATCTGCTATTAAGATCATAATATCGCTTATTACAACCGCATCTGTACTGGCCTTTCCCAGCTCAATACTACCGCCCTCTACATAGAAGCCCTGATAGCAGGAGACACTGGTGAGCAGAAATGAAAAAACGAATGCTTTAATCAACATCAGTGTGACATTGAATGGTACAAAGAATGATCTCAGTCCTCTAAGATAATCTTCATTAGATATAAGACCGGTAGGAACACTAGCGAGATAACCGCCCAGAATACTGATCATAGCACCTATGATGACCAATAATGGGATAGCCACGAGAGCGCCAAGAATTTTGGGCATCACTATATAACCCGGCGTATTCACGCCCATGATATCCATAGCATCCAAATGCTCCTTCTGTCGCATACCTCCGATCTCCGAAGCCATATTAGAGCCCACCTTACCTGCCAATACCAAGGCAGTTATGGTCGGAGCCATTTCGATTATAGTAATATCCCGAACTATGTACCCTATGTAATAGCGGGGCACAAGAGTACCATCTAATTGATAAGCAAATTGGAGCGCTGTTACGGCACCGATAAATAAACTGATCAATGCCACAATGAGTAAAGATCCTATACCGATATCATGCATCTGGCGTACTGTCTCCTTCCAATACATATTTGTACGCTCCGGTATAGCAAACCCTTGCCACAACATCTCAAGGTAACGACCTAAATGAAAGAAGAGCTTTTTAATCATATGTTAGTTAGACATCATATGTATGATTGCGTAAAAATATATTTTATTTTTTTATATATATAATTTTTTTGCATATTTTTAATTTAAATCTAGAACTGACTGTTTATCAGCTATTTGCAAAACGAAAAAAAATGATACTTGAGAAATGCTATAAAAAATACAATCGCTCAACCTCTTGCCCTTCAAAAAATGAAACCTTCATTATATAAATGATTTTAAAATAATTTTGTTATTTTAGATCGTTAATTCTTTAACCATTTAAATCATCTCATTATGAACAAGACCTTAATTTTCTTATCAACGCTTGGGTTTATTCTATTCAATGTGGGTCTCATCGCTCAACAAAAGTTAAAAGTTCAGGTGGAGGGCAATTCGCTAGAACACCTGAATATTACTATAGATAGTAATGAAGTCCTCATCAACGGACAGCATCCTGCAGATCTCAACATGCAGGTGTCTATGGTGAGAGAAGATCAGGGAATGTCAGAAGCATCCTACTTCGGAGCCAAAATGGAAAATTCAAAGAATGGCGTATTTATAAAGAATATTTCCCCTGGCCCCGCCTTTGGAGCAGGGTTGAGGCGAAATGACGTCATTATCTCTATAGACGGTGATAATGTGGCGGTTCTGGACGACATGGAACACATTATCAACAGTAAAACTCCGGGTGATCTGATTGAACTTGTTATACTTCGGCGGAATAAGGCCTATGTTACCCGTTTTTATCTTTCCAGTAAGGAGGATCGTGTGAATATATTAGCGCCTCTAAATGAACGTGTTCCTTTAGTTAAAAAGGAGACCGGTAAGGAAAAAATAGGGATTACGTTAGTTGAAATGATCGAAACACAAGGCATGAAAGTAACCGCCATTGAACCCAACTTGCCTGCTGACTTAGCAGGGCTGAAACCAGGAGACATAATTAAAAAGATAAATGGTAAGAAAATAAATCACCTAATTGATGTTACTTCACTCCCCTTTTCTAAATTTAAGCCACTTGACATAGAATTTCTCCGTAAAGGCACACAGTACCTTACTAAGATCAAGACCATTGAGTAATCTGAGTAGCCCTATTTAACTAATTTATCTGCCTCAGCACGAGAAAGAAACTTGATGGAGACACTATTCACACAGTGACGGGTATCTTTATTAGTCAGTTGTTCCCCTTCAAAAACATGGCCGAGATGACCACCACAGTTGGCACATACTATCTCTGTACGACTGCCATCGGCATCAGGAACACGCTTCACAGCACCAGGTATTTCGTCATCGAAACTAGGCCAGCCACACTCACTTTCGAATTTATCCTTACTATCGTATAAAGGTGCATTACATCTCCTGCAGACATACACTCCATTGCCTTTGAATTGATAGTATTCACCAGTACCGGGTCGCTCTGTTCCTTTATATACAATTACTCTTTCCTCTTCGGGTGTCAGTTTATTATAGTTCATAGTTTGATCGGGTTTCTCTTTTTGGTTTGATTTTAATTTATCTGCAAACTTACTTCTGAACTTAGCCACTTTTGGACTAATGACCAATTGGCAATACATTTGATTGGGATTGCGTGCATAGTAATTTTTGTGATAATCCTCTGCAGGATAAAAATTAGTCAGTGGCTTGATTTCTGTTGTGATTTTGTCGCCCCAGATTTCTTTTGCCACAGTCTCCATAGATTGACGTGCCACTTTCTCCTGCTCTGCATTCTGAAAATATATACCACTACGGTATTGTGGCCCACTGTCATTGCCCTGACGATTCAGTGTAGTAGGATCATGCACGGTCCAAAACACTTCTAATATTTCCGGCAACGTTATAACCGTCCGATCAAAATATATTTTTATCGCTTCGGCATAGCCGCTTTTTCCCGTACAGACCTGCTCGTAAGTAGGATTCGGTATATCACCATTTGCATAGCCTGATTCTATCTTTTCTACACCTATCAGATCAACATAAACTGCCTCCGTGCACCAAAAGCATCCACCTGCGAGGACAACGCTGTCTAAATTTGCTTTTTCTATTTCCATGTGTTGTTTTAAACTTGTATTATTTTCCTGTACTTGCTGTTTATTACTGCATTGCATTGCTAAAAAGGCTAAAACGATGCTTAACATCTTCATTTAATTTAAATTTACACTTAAACGGCAAAAAGTGACAAGTGTTGTAGACAGTATAGCTGTTCAAATGTTAACAAAATATAATGAAGACTATCTTTGATATAGAATATTTACAAATTTCTGAGACCGGAATGGAATGCAGAGTCAATATCAATGCCAACCATGAGATATTCAAAGGCCATTTCCCAGATAGACCCATTTTACCGGGAGTCATTATGTTACAAATCATTACCCGAGCTGCAGAAAAGTATACAGGTGAAAAATTACAACTCAAAAGAGTAATTCAAGCAAAATTTCTACAATTCATAGATCCGCTAGTCCATCCTGCTATTAATTGTAAATTAACTTTAAAAGAACAAGAAAATGGGCTCCACCTTTCAGCTGTACTGGAGCAGGAAGAGATAGTCTTTAGCAAAATTCAGATGTCTTTTGAAATTAGAACTACTTGATTGATTGATGGGTTTAGCTATATATACTAGGCAGCAATTCCAGCTGGCTAAGGCTTGCGTACTCATAGCTACCTATAATAATGCAGGTACTATACTAGACATAATTCTCCGCTGTAGGCACTACTGTCTGGATATCATAGTCGTCAATGACGGATCTACAGACGACACAATACAAGCACTCTCTGCAATAAAAGACATCACAGTGCTCACCTTGGAGTCGAATCAGGGCAAGGGAAATGCACTTAAAATCGGAATGCAAAGTGCGCTGGAGAGGGGATTTTGCTTTGCAATAACACTAGACGCTGATGACCAGCACTTTCCCGAAGACCTGCCCTATTTTGCACCTTACCTAACAATTTTACCCGAACAAATTATCATCGGTAGTCGGAACATGAATCAGGCTCATATACCCGGCAAAAGTACTTTCGGGAATAAATTCTCTAATTTTTGGATACGTTTGTTTACCGGCTTTGAATTACCAGATACTCAGTCAGGGTTCAGAGCTTATCCACTAAGTATTCTTAAAAAACTCAGACTGCATAGCTGGAAATATGAATTTGAAGTAGAGATATTAGTGAAAGCAGCCTGGAAAGGTTATGAAATCCGGCCACTACCTATCAGGGTCTATTATCCTCCTACAGAAGTACGTGTAAGCCATTTCAGACCTTTTAGGGACTTTACACGCATTTCAATTCTTAATACCTTACTCTTTATTAGGGCTTTTTTCTACGAAATACCCAAAAGATGGTGGTTAAGATTGAGAAAACAAAGTTTTAAAATTACTTTGCAAAATGCTCTGAATGATCCCACCATCTCTGATTATCGCAAGGCTGCAGCAATAGGTTTTGGAGTATTCATGGGGATATTTCCTGTGTGGGGATATCAATTAGTTATAGGTTGGGCTACCTGTCATCTACTCCGGCTCAACAAAATTCTTTTCACTTTTGCTGCTCACATCAGTATACCGCCTATGATACCTATTCTCATCTACCTGAGTTATTGGATAGGTCGTTTCTTTGTAAAAAAGCCAATGGAGATAGAATTCAATTCAGATTTCTTTACCCTGGAAGCAATAAAATTAAATTTAATTCAATATCTAACGGGTGCAGTTGTATTTTCGGTCTTGATGGGCGCAGTGGCTTATATATTGAGCTTGCTGATATATCGATGGGTGAATCGAGGACGCCATCAGGTTCAAAATTAAACCAATTCTGCTTTCATACGACGGCGGGAATCAAAGGTAAATTCAATATTTTCCATCAAGGTCGTAGCAAGGGAAAGTCCGACATAGTCTGCCTGCACCGGAAAGAGCTTATGCTTCCTGTCTACCATTACTGCGCACTCTACCTGAGCCGGAATAATTTCCATCAAAGGCATAAAAGCATAAAATAAGGTCCTTCCGGTATTGGCAACATCATCTACTATTATAATGTGCTTGTCTGAAAGTTCAGAAATATCCAAGCCGAGAATCGTTGCCTTTGATTTCAATGGGTCGGCAGGATCCATTCGCAACTGGTGCAGCATGAACTCTGGTTTTTGCTGGCTGATCAAATCCAATTCCTTAAAAATCATTTCGGCCAACGCATATCCTTTATTATTAATACCCAATATATACACTCGAGACTGGCCATAATGTCTTTCTAATATTTCCCACGCTATCCGGCTAATCTTGTGTTTAATCTGGTCTGAATCTAGTATTATCATATTTTAGACGTAATATCTGCGAATTTAGGCTTTTTCATAGCTTATTTATGGCAAAAAAATTGAGTTATTGAGTAATTTTAGATAAAATTGCAAGTATATATCTAAGTTACCATGTCAAGAATCCTCTTTTTAATTATTCTGCTCGGTGCCGCATGGTTGGCCTTCAAAGGATATAGCAAAGTATACAGAAATGTAAGAATGGGCCGAATCGGTTCTGTTGAAGAAACAGCACATGCCGGAGGACTTAGAAAGATGATCTTAATAGCCCTAGGACAGAAAAAGATGTTTGCGCGCCCTATCCCTGCTTTTCTGCACTTATTTATATATGTAGCATTTATATTCACTCAATTCGATTTGATTGAGCAGATTATCGATGGCCTCGTGGGAACGCACCGTATCCTTCATGGGGTATTTGGTAGTTTTTATTCTGTCATGGTTAGTTTCATTGAGCTACTGTCAATTCTGGCCTTTATCGGCACGATCGCCTTTTTAGCTCGTCGCAATATTCTGAGAGTGCCACGGCTCGCATCCAAGGAATTAGCGGGTTGGCCCAAATTGGATGCTAACCTAATCCTCTTAGGTGAGATTTTATTGATCACCGGGATATTTACCATGAATGGTTCAGATCAAGTGCTACACCTCAATTGGCCTGAAAAATACGCCAGACCGGGGTTCTTTCTATTTAGCAATGGACTTGGTCCCTTATTCTTTGGCCACATGAGTGAGACCGGGCTGGAGATAGCACGTCAGTTCGGGTGGTGGCTCCATGTATTGGTGGTGTTGTCATTCCTTGTATATCTGCCTTATTCGAAGCATCTACATATCTTACTTGCTTTCCCTAATACCTATTTCTCACCTGACAAATCAAGGGGTATTATGGTTAATATGCCTGAAATAGAGCACGAGGTGAAGAGTATGCTGGGCATTGAGATTGCGGGAGCAAAAGTAGAAATGAGTCCTGATATGCAATTTGGAGCTGCTGATGTGTTTCATCTCACGCGACACAATTTACTTAGCGCTTACACTTGTACTGAGTGTGGTCGATGTACTTCTGTCTGTCCGGCCCATATTTCAGGAAAAAAGCTTTCTCCCCGAAAAGTAATGATGGATGTGCGCGACCGTATGGAAGAAATCAGAAGCAATATCGAAGCTGATCCAGCTCAGTTTACCGGGAAGGAAAATACGGGAAATCAATACGGCTACTCAGATAATAAAAATCTATTTGATTATACTACCAAAGAAGAAATTAATGCTTGTACCACTTGTAATGCTTGTGTAGAAGCTTGTCCTGTGCTGATCGATCCACTGGATATCATATTACAACTCAGACGCTATGAGATTCTCTCAGAGAGTGCGGGTCCACCTGACTGGAATCCAATGTTTACCAATCTGGAGAATAGCGGTAGCCCTTGGCAGATGACTATAGCAAGAGATGAATGGACTGCAGGCGTATGAGTTCTAGAACAACTTTTATAAAAGGGCTTTATCTAAGCTGATAACCCATTAGAAAAAACAAAAGACAAATAAAACTATGTCAATACCAAGAATGTCTGACTTGGCCCAAGAGGGTAAAATGCCGGACGTATTGTACTGGGTCGGATGTGCCGGCAGCTATGATGCACGAGCCCAGCGAGTTGCCCGCGCCTTCAGCGAGATATTACAGAAGCTGGGGATATCATTTGCCATATTGGGCAATGAAGAACTGTGCACGGGTGATCCGGCAAGGCGTGCCGGAAATGAGTTTATATTTCAAATGCTGGCGAACCAGAATATTCAGACGCTCAATGGATATGGGATCACAAAAATCGTAGCTACCTGTCCGCACTGCTTTAATATGTTGAAGAATGAATATCCGGCACTGGGAGGTCACTATGAAGTGCTCCATCATACCGTCTATCTCAATCAACTCCTATCTGAGGGAAAATTAAAAGTTTCAGGTGGTGCTTTTAAGGGAAAAAAGATCACTTATCATGATTCTTGCTATCTGGGCAGGATCAACAACATCTACGAAGCACCAAGAGAGCTCATGCAAGCACTAGATGCCGATCTGACTGAGATGAAGCGCAGTCGTCAGAATGGTCTCTGTTGTGGCGCCGGTGGAGCGCAAATGTGGAAAGAAGACGAGCCTGGAAAAAAAAGAATCAATCAGGAGAGAACCGAAGAAGCTTTGGCTACAGGAGCAGAGATCATCGCCCTGAATTGCCCCTATTGCAATACAATGATGCAAGATGGCGTAAATGAATCGGACAAATCAGAAGATACTGTGGTGCTAGATATATCTGAAATGATTTTGAAGAGCATGGAATAAGGCCACTGAGGGGAGTAGGCCATTTTTTTTAACTTTGATGTCAATAAATGATCTGCAAATAATCTGTGTATGCTTCAATATTCTAAACACCTAGCTGCTATTTTATTATTAATCTTCAGTATCACGGCATGCAAAAATAAACCTGAAGTAAAAAAGATCACAACTATTCAGATCAGGATTAACGAAGAGCCTGATGTGATCTCTCCCTTTTTCAGTAAAACATCCATAGCAGGTCAACTTAGTGAAAAAATATTTCTGCCACTAGCTGAGTTTGATCCATTGACGCTGCGACTCAGACCGGTTCTGGTGGGGAAAATCCCTAAAGCAACTTACAATAATGGACTGGAACAATACAAGCTTTCACTACGACCCGGTATCAAATGGCAAGATGGCCGCAATATGACGAGTAAGGATATTATCACGACCTTCAAACTGCTGTTTAACCCATTTTCTGAAGCCAACTCAATCCGATCTACACTAAAGAACCTGGTTGATATAGTACCTGATGCTACTGATTCGCTGACCTTTGACGTCTTTTTCAAGGGGCGGTATCATCTGGATCTGGAGGCAGTGATTAATATGCCTATTGTCCCGGCGCACACTTATGACCGGAATGGCTTTATCCAGTCTGTCCCATTGGCTATACTAGCGCAGAAAGGAGATAGCCTGCTACACTGTACAGATTCTGCGGCTTATCAACTGAATGCCACTGCTTTCAAAGATCGTTTTTCTGATTTCGAACACCTCAATGGATCAGGTGGGTACAATGTCAAATCTTGGAAGCAAGGTCAGATAATTAGCCTGGCAAAAATCCACCCCTGGTGGGGAGACAAATATGCAGACAGCTCCACTACTTTACAAGCTTATGCACAGGAACTGAATTATCTGGTGCTTCCGGACGAAAATTCAGCAATTAATGCGCTCAAAAGCGGGCATCTGGATATTCTGGCAGGTATATCGCCAACCAAAATTAAAGAGCTTGAGAATTCTCCTTTGATCCGAGATAGCTTTGATCTGGGCTGTCCTGATATTTTGCAATATTATTATATAGCTATGAATAACAGTAATCCGGCATTGGGCGATGTGAATGTCCGTAAGGCTCTGGCAGGGTTGCTGGACGTTGATAAAATTATTGCACAGTTGATGGATGGTAAAGCTACCAGAGTAGTAAGCCCCATTTTACCTCGTAAATTCTATTATAACAAAGCTTTAATTCCAGTAAGTTTTGATCCATCGAATAGTCAAAAATTATTGGAAGAAGGTGGTTGGAAATTAGAATCCGGCCAAAGAGTGAGAAGTAAACGCATCAATGGCAAGGTGATTCCACTTCAATTTACTTATCTCACGACCGGAAAACAATTAGGAAAAGAAATGACTGCACTATTACAAAATGAAGCAGCCAAAATCGGTATTTCTATTCAACCCGAAGTGATGGAATTTACTCAAATCCTCCAAAAGGTCAAAGCGGGTAGTTACGACCTGGCTAACATGGCTGCCAGTCAATTCCCAGGCCTTGATGACCCCTATCTGAGCTGGCACAGCTCGAATGCATTTGGCAAAGGCACAAACGTCGCCAATCTACAGAACCCGCTCATCGATTCACTGGTGGCACAAATTCGAAATGCACCGGATGAGGCTACTCGTAACAAGTTCTTTAAAGACTTTCAGGTAACTATGTATAAACTGCAACCGGTCATATTCCTATTTTCTCCACAGAATTGTATTTTAATAAATAAAAAATTGCACCCAGTCTTCTCTATGCGCAGGCCGGGATATTTTGAAAACTCAATGCAATGAAAATTGCTGTCGGCTATGTGAGTCGATTTGCACTTCTGATAATTCAATCAGCTTTTATAGTACTGTTGGTTTATTTTCTCATCATCAGCATCTCACGCCCAGTGCAAGATGAATCAGAACTGATGGTCTCTGATCTTTTTAAACCGGAAGCACCCGCCTTTTATTTTTCAGTTCTACCCGGCTATTATGATTTAAGACTCGTAAACATGACAATCTCACCTGTCAAGACTCAGGCTATTAACCTGATGGGTAGAGGTTGGACCTATGAAGAATGGGTTAAGCTGCACAGTCTGATAACATTGTTGGAAGCAAGTGGTGGCAACCTCAGTCAGCTTCAGTCTATGCGCTACGCAAGCACAGTTGGACAGTTGATGCATCTATATAATGAATATGATTATATCGATGTCGAGGCAGCCACAGGGATATATCTAAAAACCTTAAGAACACTAATATATAAAGATAGAAGTCTGCCATTTACCGGTTATGTTCCAACACTTCACTGGTGGGGTGTTAATAATCAATTTCATCAGATGTGGCATCAATTTACATCCAATGTAAGAGAACGAAATACTATAGGTGAAGCCTTTGGTTGGTCTTTCATCCTCGCGATGATTACATTCTTTTTAGTCAATCTATTTGGTACACTATGGGCTATTTGGTGGATGCAACAGAAGATCGCATGGCAAAACAACGTTCGAAATAAAAAATGGGTCTTAAACAGTGTTACGTTTGGGACAAATTTAGTTTATATAATGCCGGTTTTTGGGTTGGCCACTCTTTTGATTCCGATATTTACCACCGATGATATTTCTCCACTATTTCATTGGTTTCCCGGTGTAGGTTCTTTTCTTTTGCAGGGCGGAAATGGGCCGTTCAATTTTTCATCCTTTTATTATCTTTTCTTTCCCGCTTTACTCATGAGCTTGCCGTTATCCGCCGGCCTCGCCATCAGATGGCATGCCGGGATGGAAAAAGAATGGCATAAGCCATTTGTACAAAGCCTGCTGGCGAGAGGGTTTAGTTCCAAACAAATTCTATTTGGTCATATATTGAGGATTGTTGCCTTGCCAATGACTATTTACGCAGCCATGCTATTGCCTGCACTAATAGCAGGCACACTCATCATTGAGAATATATTTGCCATTCCGGGACTGGGTCGTTTGACTTTTCAGTCCATTCAACGACAGGATATATTTACCATAATAGTTATTACTTGGATTGTAGCTCTCATATGTCTTGTGTCAAATTTTGTAGCCGGCATTCTCTCTCCAATTATCGATCCAAGGCTGCGAATCACTAGAGCGGAGTTAAATTCAAATCAGGGTTCTGTATGAAGGATTTAAAGCTGAATTTTTTCCACACTAAGACATTTTACTGGCTATTAATAGTCGGTTTTTATTTGATTTGTAAGCTTTTTGTAAATCCTGAGCCACTCCTGCGTCTGAGTTCCTCTCATATAAATATAGGCTTATTCAATTATTCCCCTCAGTCAGCACATTCAGCAGAAAAGGCGCTGATCGAAATGGACCCGGTACAGATGATCTCACCTTACGAAACCCATCTGTCATCCAGTCATCCCCTGTCGTGGTTCTCTCGAGATAGCGAACTACACCAATTACACATCATGGGTACTGATAATCTGGGCCGTGATATTTTTGCCGGCTATGTAGCCGGATTTGAAGTCTCTATATTACTGGGGCTAGGCACAGCGTTCCTGGCGGGGTTTTTTTCAATGTTGTACGGCAGTCTGAATTCATTCAATCAAAGATTTCCCCGACGATCATCACTACTTAGTCTCATCCTGAGCGCTTTTATCTTAGCACTCATAGTACTCATGGCCGGTTGGTGGGTAGCAGGAATTATTCCAGGGATTGTATTCA